>CAWIJZ010000083.1:0-16990 GCA_963836465.1 uncultured Nitrososphaerota archaeon | reverse complement strand
GGTAGTCATCTGCGAAGTGAGGTTGTTCCAACGAGTCAAGTGGCAGTTTAGGAGGAGCGTTTGACAAGAATCACCGTTTTCGGAGCAACAGGTGGCACTGGCAAGCAAGTTGTGGAGCAGGCGCTGGCAGAAGGGTACGAAGTTGTAGCCTATGCACGTGACCCATCAAGGCTCAACATCAGCCATGTGCATTTGACGGTTGTTCGGGGTGAACTGTCTGATCAGGCGTTGATTGAGGATGCGATACAAGGCACCGATGCAGTGCTCAGTGCATTGGGTCCCCACGGACGCTCAAAGAACAAACCAATATCGCAGGGGATGCAAAATATTATTGCAGCCATGAAGAAACAGGGGGTGCGCAGACTGATCATAACCTCAACCCTGAGCGCCAAAGACCCAAGGGACAGGCCCGACCTCCCAACTAGAGCCATGGTTAGTCTTGTCAAGATTATGGTGCATGGGGCCTACGAAGACATAGTCAGCGTCGCCGAAATGGTACGCGCCTCCGACCTCGACTGGACAATCGTGCGATTGGCACTGCTCAACAACAAGCCAAAAACTGCAAACGTCAAGATTGGCTACGTAGGAAGAGGAGAGGTTGGGAGAGGAATATCTCGTGCAGACATTGCCGACTTCATGCTCAGGCAAGTGAGCGACACTAGATATCTTCGCCGAGCACCCGCAATCAGCAATTAGCATTTCATCGTCTCCGTTCTGCGCAATTAGTTGTGATCCCAAACCAACAGAGAGATTCGATTTAGATTCAGCGCTAATGACCGGCAGACACTCCCGTCAACTGGTGCAATCTGAACAGGGTTTTGCCTTACAGGCCTCCCACAGTGGATTTGTCCTCCCAGAACAGTGGACTACCTGACAGATTCCTCAGCCCACTTGCCATACGTACTTTTCCTTGTCTGCGAACCATTGCGAACTTCCACATCCTGACCTAGTCTGAATCCTTTCTTTGCAACGCCCACTCTGGTTTGCCCCAGTCCAATCTTGCTGTTAGGTCTTGAGTCAAGGGTGTCACTGACACCACCCTATCTATTACGAATGCCTTGATGTCGCTATCGGGTTGTAGGCTGCCTCTGTCTATCTTCATTTCCGTTTGAAGCCAGAAGTTCTTTGAGTAATCTCTATTGCCGGGTTTCTTGAAAACAAAATAGTCTTGCATACTCTGTCGCGTCTTCCTTATAGGCGTCTCGGGCGTCGCCGTTGCCGGTACGTTGACGTTCAACACGCCAATTGACTTGGGCAGACCTTCGCTTAGGATCAAGTTGGCAAAGTATCCTGTGAAGTACATGGCAGTCTTCCAATCAAGCTGATGATACTCACTTGAGTGCTGCATTTCTATGCTCGCTTCCAAGCTTGTAGCGAGTGCTGGGATTCCATACGTGCTGGCTTGCAAAGCTGCACCGATGGTGCCACTTCGCAATAGCCCCGTTCCCAGATTCTCTCCATAATTGATTCCGCACACGCACAAATCAGGTCTTCTGGGAGTTAGCTCCAACACAGCATGAGAAACGGCCTGCGCTGGCGATCCGTGGACCCCATATCCGAGGTAATTGACGCCATCTGCCTCCAAACTGATCTGTTCGATGATTCCAATATCGTCACTCTTTGGGAATGACCGACTCATAGATGTCTGCTGGTATCGCGGTGCAACGACAAAGATTTCGCCCAAGTGTCTCACTGCTGCTATTGCTGCTCTTAACCCAGGGGAGAGTATTCCATCGTCATTCGTTATCAAGATCAATGGTTTCATTGAATCGCCCCGGGTCGGGGGAAATATTCTCATGTCTTTTAGATTGCGATCAGGGAGCTGCTGGAGGAAGCAGGTCGTCGCGGAGACATGATTGTCTAGAATCGTGCTCGCGAGACTTTCTTAAGCAAGTGTCTGCAAGGTCTCGATGTTCCGTGAATTTGTCGAGATTTTTTCTTCGCGGCAGAGAGAGAACTATCCTTGATGGGATCAACGAACACCTAGCCCTGGCCCGCTCAACGGTGGAGAATTTCACTTCTCTGGTGAACGCCATTGCGGCGAACGACGAGAAACTCGGCGGGAGTCTCATGCGAGAGGTGATGGAGGCAGAGTCAAAGGCTGACGCCATCCACAGGGAGCTGAGCACGGAGATAGCCGAGGGTGCCTTCTTCGGAGGGGTGCGGGAGGATTTTCTCAACCTGCTCGAGGCCATCGATTCTATCGCTGACTCCGCCAAGGACGCTTCGAGACTCCTCGTGATAGACAGGATACGCGATCCTCGCGCCCTCTCAATTCTCAACTCGGAGAACATGAAGATGTTCCTGCAGCACCTAGGCGACGCGGTGGACTCACTAGCAGACCTAATCAAGGGATTCGAAATCGACAAGAAGACAGTCGTGTCGAGGGTTCACCGAGTGGAGGAGTTCGAGGAACTCGCGGATACCAGGAAGGACGCGCTTCTTCGCGAGCTGTTCAGCTTTCCTCGAATCGGGGATACGCTGGCGATCATTCAACTGAGGGATTTCCTCTTCGCCGCCGATGATGTCGCAGACGACGCCGAGGATGCGAGTGACGTAGTCCTGGTGCTGGTCGCAAAGGGCTATGGCTGACACAGTCCTCCTCCTAGTGGGCGCCGCGGCGGCCTTCCTTTTCGGCTGGAACAATAGCGGCCTACTAATTGGCAACACGCGGGGATCTGGGGCGCTCACAGTCAGGGAGTCTCTTGCAATTTCTTCGCTCGGGCTCATGCTCGGCGTGCTCGCGGAGGGGTCGAAGATGGCGAACAGTATTAACGGGGGGCTGGTGTCCGCCCCCACCGGCCTGGCCGTTCTTGTGGCGTTGGTCGTGACCGTTATCTTGACTCTGGGCCTGACACTCGCCCGACTTCCCGTCTCCCTCAGCATGACAGTCGTGGGCGCGTTCGGAGGGACTGCCATCGGCCTCTCCTTGCATATCGATCCTAACTACCTTCTCTCGGTTCTGGCCTTCTGGTTCCTAGCCCCGGTAGCGGCCGCGGTTCTTTCGTTTGCTCTTGATCTCACGATTTCACACTTCGCCTCGCTGATGAGCCTTCTCTCGGTGGACGCGCTCAACAGAATGGGGGTGCTCGCAAGCTCTGTGGCTGTGGCATACGTCCTCGGCGCCAATAACATCGGGCTGATCTACGGTATCGTCTCAACGGGTGGGCAACTGGGTGCCTGGGAGTCCGTCGCTGTCATCTTCGCTCTCGGGGTTCTTGCAATTCTCGGAATGCTCGCGCTCGGAAGAGGTAGCGTCTCCGGCACGATCGGGGATAGGCTTCTAGTCCTCAGTCCCCAGGGCGTCTTTGCTGCGTTCCTCGGTAGCGCCATCGTCGTCTGGGTCGGAACCCAGCTCACCCTTCCCATATCGATAACCCAGTGTCTTCTGGGCGCGATGTTCGGAGTAGCCTTCACAAAGAGAATCAGGGTTGTAAACCGGGGGCTCGCCGTTGAGACGGTTTCGAGCTGGGTTCTGGTTCCACTTTCTGCGTTCCTTGTCTCGCTTGTGATAGCGTTGCTCGTATAGGGTCGCGACGTTCAGAGTGAAGTCAAGAGCCACTGGCGCGAGAGCAGCTTGGGCCCGTACGCCTCGACCAGTTTCTTGTAGTTCGCCTCTCTGCGCGTGGCAAGCAGATTCTTGGCTTCGACTGACCGCTCGCTCCTCGCAGACCTGCTCAGGTACGCAATCGTGATGTCATCGTCGCGGATCGCTCCCAGCAGGTCCTGCAGTTCCGTGAATCCCTTCAGAGCTTTCGAGACAGACTTCTGACCAGCCGAGAGCTCGAGAAGATACCGCAACTTCTTGAACTGCTTTCTGACTCTGTGAAGCTCCTTCACCCTCTTCCCGTCGGACAACACCAACGGAATCTCAGTTTCGAGTCGATCTATCAGATCATCGATTAGTTTTCTGTAGCGGCGCTTCAGCTTGCGGTTGGAGATCTGATCGGCGAGGAGGCCGGGCGGTTTTGTGGCCTTCAACTCACTGCCCAGCCTTCGGGCGTGAGCGAGCACTGGAGTTCCTCCTCTTGGCGAGTGCGACGACCAGGGGATCGTCCTCGCGGAAGCCGCAATCTTCTTGCAGCCTTGCTCTAATGATGTCGTTATCTCGGACTGAGGTGTTCGCCCTGAAGAACCTCCTGCAGAGTTGGACGTATTCGCGCGCGCTTTTTTCGTTTCTGATGCTCTTGGGGAGCGTTCTGTGGAAAGTCATCAGTCTGCGTATGGTTGTCCTGACGTCGTGCACACTCTCCTCGCTTGTCTCCTCAAGGTAGCCGGAGACCAGGGCAATGAGGTTCTCGGCCCGCTCCTCGAACTTCTCGGCGAGTGAAGCGGCGCTCGGGGGAGTGGTCTTCAAGCTTCCTTCACCTTCAGGAACCAGTCAATACGTTTTTGCAGGTCGGAGTACACATCGGCTATTGGCCTGTTGGCGTCTATGGGAACTAGGCCGTACCTCTTTTCCATGCCGCGGAACTCCTTGACCATTCTTGCTTGATAGATGGTGAATGATTCATACATTTCGTCCGAGAGCCCCATGTCCATTCCTGACTCGTAGTAATCCAGAGAAGCAAGCTTCTGAAAGACACGGTGAACGAGCTCTGTGGGCTCGACGTCGAGATAGAAGACAAGGTCGGGTATCATCGCAAACCCGAAGATCTCGTGGGTCCACCTCTTGCTGATTCCTCTTACCGTGTTCCGCGCGATAAACGTGTAGATGTACCTGTCCGCGAGGACAACGTAGCCCGCCTCCAATGCCGGGATGATCTTGTTCTGGAGCTGATCAGCGAAGTCCGCTGCATAGAACAGACCAAGCGTTCTCTTCCCGATTCCGAGGTTCCTCTTCGCCTCAATTATCCCTTGGCTGATCAGCTCGGACCTCTTAAGCCCGGTGTTCAGCACGGCATGACCATCGGCTTCCAGCTTCGCGGTTATCCTCTCAATCTGGGTGCTTCGCCCGGACGAATCTGGTCCCTCTATCACGACCAGGCGGCCCTTCACCACCTTTCTTTCGTAGCCTGGGAGTCCGTGGCCGTAGAACCTCAGTTGTCTGGGGCTACTCTCTGTTGCGTGCATTCTCTCCGCTCTCCTTTACCCGAACTAATTCGCCCGCCGCCTGCCCCAGAGAGAGCTTCACCATCCTGCTTCGGACAGCTTTCTGCTGCTCCTCGATTGGAAGCGTTCCGTCAATGACAGTGAAGCCGTCGGTCTTCGCCATGGCCTCGTACTGTTCGATTATTCTTTCTTGGAAGATTCTGTAGCTCTCGTAGAGATCGTTGCTGAGTCCTAGGTCCATGCCTGCCTCGTAGTACTTCAGTTTAGGCCTGCCACGGAGAATCCTGTTGACCGCAACATCGATCGGGACCCTGAAATAGAAGACGATGTCAGGCTTCCTCGCAAAGCTGTAGACTTTCCTGACCCATTGGGGATGACAGCCCCTCACTACATCTCTCGCGTAGGCAGTGTAGACGTATCTGTCAGCGAGGACAAAGTAGCCCGCGTGAAGAAGCGGAAGGATGTTTCTCTCGTACCTGTCGGCGAAGTCGGTCGCGTGAAGCAGGCTGAAGGTGGTGGGGGTAAGCGTTCCCCTTTTCTTGCCCTTGGATGTGATTTCCCGGACCACTTCCGAGGAGTTCCACTCGGTGCGGAGGACGCGTACGCTGTTGTATCTCAACCACTGTTCGAGAAGGTGGATCTGCGTCGACTTTCCTGACCCATCGATCCCTTCGACAGCGATTAGTCTCCCTTGAACCTCCCCCTCCAGTGACCGGCCACTCATTCTCAGACCTGAACCTCCCCCCGGACCACCCTTGTTTCTGTGGCGTGTGCCGTCTGCTCGATGGCGTAGTCTAGCTGGATCTGGTGCGCCTCCTGGAATTTCCTCACAACTTCTCCCAGGAGGTCAGCGGGAAACGCGGGGAACGCGGTCCTGATTCTCAGCACAATTCCGTACTTAGCCTGATTCAACCTCAGCTCGCTGCCCGTTCGGCGGAGTATCCTCAGCAGTTTGTCGGATGCCGCCACTCGCTGGATTATCCTCGCATGCTTCCTCTTCAGCATTGCCCTGTACTTCGAGTAGAGGCGATCGGCGACGCCCTCGTTCCTGGATCTGACGAGCGAGAGGGCCATGATAAGTTGCTCTTGGTGGTCCAACCAACTGTCCTCGTCGATGAGAACAGAGAAGAGGCTCTGCAGACTGGGCGTGCGCGGAAGCTCGTCAATCTGAAGCGAGCAGTCCAGGATTCTCGACTCGTCCGCGTCGACGAGCCCACCCGCCTTCAGCGTTCTCAGGTTCTCGTCGCGCCTCCGCCCCGCCTGGCAGGAAATCCAGACGTACTCCTGAGTCTCTTTCGAACCCACCTGTCCTTCCCTGAATCGATCGCGGTTGTTCAGGAATATGCCGAGTGTCCCATCCCTAAGACCGTGGGTGCTCACCGTTATCTCCTTGAATCCAAGCTTTTCCATCAGTGCTCCTATGACGCAGGCCGCGGGCAGAACCGTCTCGGCCCTGCCGCTCCCTATCGCGCCTATCTTCGCGATGTTGCTCGGCGAGATTTTCAGGAGTCTTCTGTTGATAGATAAGATCGAGTCTTCATCTATCGAATAGTTGTGCACCTTGTAAAATGGATACTTCCTAAGCATCTGATCGTACCTCGCTATCGCTCTGAGGTTGCCCCCCACACCGACAAGCCTCGCTCCACGGGAGAGACCGAGTTCGCGCCGACTGGGGAGGAGCTCGCCAACGCGCTTTCTCATCCTCGAGTAACCCTTCTTCGAGAACCTACCGCCGCCCTTGCCGTAGACGTACATCAATCTGAGCGCGCCCAGCGGGAGGGAGAGGATCTTCTTGATCTTGAAATTCTCAGCATAGACAATTTCCAGGCTTCCGCCTCCCAGGTCGAAGAATACTGCTGTTGGGATCCTAAGCGCGTTAATCGCACCTGCGTATGAGAAGAGAGCCTCCTCCTTGGCCGAGAGCACCCTGAACTCGAGGCCAGTCTCATGGCGGACTCTCCCGATGAACTCGGTCCTGTTGCCTGCTTCTCTGACCGCGCTCGTCGCGACTGGGAGAATCTGTTCCACCTTCTCAATAGTAGCTATGTCGCGCAGAATCTTCAGGGCATCGACCGTTCTGCCTGTGGGGCCATTGTCCAGAAATCCCGTCTCGTTGAGTCCTTCACCCAACCTCACCTTCGCCCCGCTCTGCTGCGTTGCCCTGAACTGCTTGTCAGGGCCCACTTCGTAACTGACCATCTTTGCAGAGCTGAATCCTAGGTCAATTACCGCAATTCTCAAAACAAGTTCGGCGACCGGTTCCCACTATAAATCCTTGCAATTATGGAAAAATATGCAGCATATGGCCTAGAGCTTCCTGATGATTCTCGGCGAGAGGAGCCACCTGAGTTCGCCGCTCACCTTCGGGGTCAGGGTACCAACTCGGACCCTGGCCAGGCCGCCCTTCTTCAGCAGCATGCGGCCGCCTGGAGCTCCTATCATTTCGCAGATCATTGTCGTGAGATATGGTTCGTGTCCAACAACAAGTACCGAAGAGTCCGCCTTGAGCTTCGACAGACGCCGGTAGAATGCTTGTCTGTCGCCTTCGGGCTTCAGCTCGTCCCACTCTTCCACGTTGGCTTTCTGAGGCTTCGCGACAACCTCGGCCGTCTCTCGTGCTCGAACGAGGGGACTGGTGACGATGTGATCAAACTTCAGCTTCATGCTTGCGATCTTCTTTGCTATCGTTCCAACCTCGTCCCGCCCGGCCGCGGTTAGGGACCTTCCCGAGTCCTTCGTCATGATTTCGAGCCGGGCACCAGCTTCACCGTGTCGGAGCACAAAAAGTTCCATTCCGCCGTCTGCTGATGATACCAGTATTAAGGGTTGGTCGTGTTTGTCGTCGAGGTTCTGTAAAGTCTGCGGTTGTCAACATCAAGGCGCTCGCTATATATCTGAGTGGTCATACCAGCCATATGGTGTCCATGGTGGATAGATTCAATAGCGGTTCCGTGTCCGCGGGCTGCGGACACTTGCGCGGTATCGTCACTCTGCATGTGGAACCAGTGCTGGTTGTGTTGAATGAGTGAAGAAGGCACTTTTGACCCCTCGGAAATCAGAGGATTGATTGAGGAACTCAGCAAGATCCGGGCTGAGCTCGTGGAGCTTGACACGAGGTCCGCGTCAATCCAGCAGGGGGTGTGCAAAGAACAGGTCAACAGTCTCAGGAATCTGCTCCACTATCTAGGACTCAGAAGACACGACATCCGGCCCTTGCAGGAGAAGCTGGCCAATCTGGGTCTCTCCTCTCTCGGCAGGGCTGAGTCTGCCGTGCTTTCAAACCTGGATGCTGTTCTGGCTGTGTTGCACCGTATTGCCGGCGAATCTTGGAGCACATCTGGATATCCCTACCCCGTCGGACTTGCCGAGGGGAGAGAGTTGCTGAAGAGGAAGACAGACGCCCTGTTCGGTCCTACCCCGGCCGGTAGGGCAGTGCGGATCATGGCCACGATGCCGCCCGAGGCCGCAGACGACTACTCTCTAGTTCGCGACCTCGTTGCGAGTGGAATGAACTGCATGCGAATAAACTGCGCGCACGACACTCCTGCACAATGGGAAGGAATGATAACCAACCTGAGGCGCGCCGAGGAGGAGCTCGGGACCAAGTGCTACATATTCATGGACATCCCGGGGCCAAAGATACGTACTGGTCCGCTCGAACAGAGTCCGCGTGTCCTGAAGATTCGCCCCAAGCGGGACCTTCTTGGAGCGGTTGTTTCCCCAGCCAGGGTCTGGCTTCGTCCCACCGTCGGAAGGGGTACACTACCGCCTTCCCCTCCGGACGCCTCCCTACCGGTCGCGGGGGAGTGGCTGTCCACACTGAGAGTTGGGGACGCTATCAGGTTCAAGGACGCCCGAGAATCGTCGAGGTCGCTTAAGATCGTAGAGGCCGTGGAAGACTGCTGGTGGGCCGAATGCAAGAAGACCGCCTATGTAGTGACTGGGACCCGCCTCAGCCTTGAAAGAGAAGGGCACGCCGCCACCGAAGCCGAGGTGGGGGAGTTGCCCACTAAGGAGACCCCAATAGTCCTGACCAAGGGAGACATGCTCATACTAACTCGAGATCCAACCCGCGGCTGCCCCGCGTCTGGAAGTTCGCCCGCGAGGGTATCATGCACGCTTCCCACGGTTTTCACCGACATCAGGGCGGGCCAGAAGATCTGGTTCGACGACGGTAGGATAGGGGGCGTCATCAGAAGGGCGGGCAAGGCAGAAGTCGAAGTCGAGATTACTCAGGGTGTGCAGGAAAAGCTGGGGTCCGACAAGGGGATCAACCTTCCCGATACCAGTCTCAAACTCCCGTCCCTTACGGAAGCCGACCTTGCGGCTCTTCCCTTCATCTCGAAGCACGCAGACATGGTAGGGTATTCGTTCGTGCGCAGGGCCGCCGATGTACACGAACTGCAGACGCGTCTTGAGGGCCTTGGCAGGAGCGACATGGGGTTAGTCTTGAAGATAGAGACAAAGACGGGCTTCGAGAACCTTCCCAGTCTCCTGGTGGCCGTGATGAAGCAGCCCCGAGTTGGCGTGATGATCGCGAGGGGGGACCTAGCGGTGGAGTGTGGCTATGAGAGGCTGGCGGAGGTTCAGGAGGAGATTCTGTGGATCTGTGAGGCGGCCCACATACCAGTAGTACTCGCAACGCAGGTCTTAGAGAGCCTCACCAAGGACGGGGTCCCTTCAAGGGCTGAGATAACTGACGCAGCGTTCGGGGAACGCGCCGAGTGCGTGATGCTCGGCAAGGGGAAGTACTTGGTCGAAGCGGTTCAGGCGCTGGACGACATACTGAAGAGAATGGGGGGGCATCAGAGCAAGAAGAGGTCCATGCTTCGCCGCCTGAAGATTGCCGAACATTTTCCGTAGAAAGGCCCGCATCCGCCTCCATACAAGCCTCATCTCTCACGCCTGGGATTCCTCGTAGAGCCCGGCGTTGAATTCCCACTCGTCGGCGAGCCACTGTTTCAGGTCCTCCGCCGAGGAAATCTTCCTCTTCTGAAGCTCGTCGAATATCCTCCCGAGATTCTCCCGTTCGAGGTGTCGGGCTGCCAAAAAACTTGATTTGAGACCCAGCGACCGATGCTGTTGTGGTGGAATGGAGCCCGAACTCCACCGCATCCGACGTGTAGGAGCCTATGGGGCCGTTAGCGCAGACAAGATTCGACCCTGGAGGAATGACGCAGTTGACACCACATGTCGAGTTACCACCAGAATTCTACGTGACTCGGTAGTCGAACAGCTAACTGATGTGTACCAAGCAGCCGGTCAGATCGGTCAAACGCGTCAAACTAACGGTCAAATGACGGTCAAAGGACCTCTCGTATCGGCCAAATCGGTCGAATACGTCAAATCGGTCAAATGGTTTTTGGTATTTCCATACTTTTACGGTACTGTCATGCTGTAGCGAGCCAGGGGCCCAGAGTAGACCTAGGGAAAACCGCGAGACCAGGTCTCTCCCCCTGGTCTGTCTTGACCGAACTCTCGGTTTGTGGATTGCAGGTACCTTGATAGTGACACTATTGACCAAGTCGTGTGGCTCAAATGACCTATTGACTGACAGCGCTCCTGAAGACGGCCGCTATCAATACCGACAGGGGTCAGCGTCAAACCGACCGCGAGGCCGGGTACATAGAAGCCAAGGTAGGTTACGAACACATCGATTATCGCCGCCGTGCCGATTTCACTCCAAACTCATGCGCAAGGATCTTACGGAAACTTTAACACGCCAGGAGTAGTCGATGCACTGAACCAGTTGACTCTGACGAACGACCAAGCATTAGCACATGACGATTCTGAGATCATCCTTTCGGTCGCCAGCCTGAGCGTCAAGCTCGAGAATCAGGTGATACTCGACGGCGTGAACTTCAGCGTGAGAAAAGGGACCACGCTGGCAATCGTGGGGCCAAACGGCGGCGGAAAGACCACCCTTTTCCGTGCGCTGCTCAAGCTCGTACCGTATTCGGGAACGATCAAATGGAGAGGGAACGTGAAGATAGGGCTGGTGCCCCAGCACTTCTCGGTGGGTGACGTTCCGTTGACTGTAAGAGAGTTCCTCGGCTTCAAGCGAAAAAGCAATCTTGAGGAGTGCCTCGACAGAGTGGAGCTAGGCGGGCAGTTTCTGGACAAACGCCTAGCCACGCTATCGGGTGGAGAGATGCAGAGGGTGCTGATAGCGTGGGCGATCATCGATACGCCCGACGTCCTACTTTTCGACGAGCCCACGTCTAGCGTCGACATAGGAAGCGAGGAACTCATCTATGAGATGCTCAACAAGCTCGAGAAGGAGCATGGCATTACGGTCCTCTTGATCTCTCACGACGTTCATGTAGTCCTGAACTACTCTGATTACGCTCTTGCGCTCAACAGGCGAGTGATTTTCTTCGGAAGATCCCAGGAGCTGGGAGATGCGGACGATCATCCGCCAGATATACGGCAGCCCTTCCATCCTTTCAACGCACGGACACTAGAGAAGAGAGAACCATGGCAACAGAAACTCTGGTCCTGGTCCTCGTAACCGGAAGCTTCGTCGGGGTTGCCGCGGGATACCTCGGATCCCTGATGATCACACGGAGGATGGCACTGGTAGGAGATGCTCTTTCACATGTAGCCCTCCCGGGGTTGGCGTTGGGGATGCTCTTCAGCTTCGATCCTTTCGTCGGGGCCTTCCTTGCCGTCTTCGCGGCTATGATAGCTACGTGGTACCTCGAGAAGCTGACCAATCTCTCCGTCGAGTCGATAGTAGGCGTGCTGTTTGTTCTCGCCCTGGCCGTGGGGATCCTTCTGACCCCTCAGGTGGACCTGCTTGAAGCGCTATTTGGGGACATCTCACAGGTAAACCTCAGCGAAACGATCCTGACAGTACTCATCTCGATTGGCGTGGTGCTGGTCACCAGGTCGATCTACGACAAGCTGGTTCTGAGTCTCCTCTCCGAGGGCCTCGCGACCTCGATGAAGATAAAGGTGGGGCAGGTGAACTTTGTCTACCTCCTGCTCGTTGCAGCGGTGGTCGCCATAGGGATAAGGGTGACCGGAACCCTCCTTGTCGGGGCGCTGGTAATAGTCCCCGCTGCTGCCGCGAAGACGGTGAGCGGCTCGCTCGCGAGATACGCAATCCTGAGCACTGTCTTTGGGGTGATTGGTGTACTCTCAGGAATCCTTCTCTCTGTGTACACTGGGGAAGCTCCTGGACCAATGATAGTCGTATCCGGAGCGGTTATATTTCTGCTCGGAGTCTTATTCAAGAGGCGCAGGTTGAGTTGACCAACATCTTGCAGGCTGGGAGATGCCACCAGAACAATCGCAGAAGTGCCCAAGGTTCCGGAGGTCGATCAGGACGAAATCCACGAGCCCAATGTTTCAAATGTATCCCGTGGTAGGTTCTCCTGCACCCTCTTTCCAAGGTTCTCATATGCTACGAGCAGTTCGTTCACTGAATCTGGACTTGCAAGAACTAGTGGGGTGTAACGGAAATGCCCAGAGTCGACGACAACTCACCGTCGTCGGCGCTTCTTACTTAGAGTCTCCATCTCCTTCTGAGACTCCTTGATTAGAACCTCCAAGTCTTCGATGTTCTTCTTCGCTTCCTGAAGGTAACTTTTGTCCCCCGTTTCTAGATAAGCAATGATGTCTTTGAGGGCTTGCGCCATATGTGGGAGGGGCAACTAGCTCGAGACCACCTCGCCTCGGTTTTGGTGCAATTGCATACCGAGACCTTTAGTGGCTCCATCTTTCTATTTAAGGAGGTGTCGTCGTAGCCGACTGTATCGAGACCGATTCCCCGAATAATCAGCGGCGTTTCACGAACAGGACCACCGTCTTCATGAACTCATATTCGTCGTCATTGAGGTCAAGGTCCTCTATCTTGTCCCTGCTTCCATCGTTGAATTTGGTCCCTATCGTCACATAGTGTGTCTTCATTTCAACTGCCCCGAAGAATCTGGTCAAGAAAAGCTTTCTTGATCACGCATTCATCCCTCGTCTTGTCAGACCTGGTCGCGAGTATTACCGGGTGGCGCATCGAACTTAGCCCGCAGAACTTGATTCCTGCGCCGCCCAACACGCAATATCTCAGGTTCCGAAAAAGGAGCTACCGACCTGCCGTGGGAATTGATGTTCGGTTCAGTCGCCATCTGGAAGGAACCTTCCCGTCGCAAAAGACCAAATACAGAGGATGCTGTTCTGCCGGCAGAGATGCCGTCCTTCCGTTTGGTGGCGGACCCCACCGGGCCTGAACCCGAGTCGTGGAAGGCAAGGGGCATTGCACTATCTGGCGGCAACCCCTCCGGCGCAGACTCGAGCTAGGCTGTTTGGGTCTGATTCTAGCACGGTGAACCATACGAGTCAGACCAGACTGGAAACTCCTTGTGGGGCTGAACCCATATGGGGTCAGCGCCTGAATGGTCCAGAGGTTCCGACCATGAAACAGCTGTTACCGTGGGCTATGGATAAACGAGACAGTATCGTGGTCGTGGGCCACGATAACGCGCACTGCCCGACCCTTCCGTTGATAGGGAGGAGTCGACTCTGGCATCCAGAAATTCTATTTACAGGCGCTGGTCCCGAGACCACAGGAATGCTTGGGCTCCTCGCTGACGTTCTGAGGGCAGGTCTGTAGTCTCCGGGATGAGCGGATTCAACGACTCCTACCGGGGCGTCCCCCCTTGGGAGGTGGGCTTCCCGCAGGGTGAGTTTGTCAGGCTGGCAGAGAGAGGCGAAGTGAAGGGCGACGTCATCGACGTTGGCTGCGGGACCGGCGAGCACTCGATTTACTTCGCTTCGAGGGGGCACAATGTCCTTGGGGTCGACTCGGCCCCGCTGGCGATAGAGAAGGCAAAGGCCAAGGCTTTCAGGAGGGGATCCGGAGCCAGGTTTCTTGTCTGGGATGCCCTCGACCTGGGGTCCCTAGGAAGGAGGTTCGATACTGCAATTGACTCGGGGCTCTTCCACGTCTTCTCAGACCCACAGCGAAGAGCATACGTGAAGAGTCTCTCTGGGGCGGTCAAGCCCGGAGGCACGTACTTCATGCTCTGCTTCAGCGACAAGGAGCCGATAGATTGGGGAGGACCTAGGCGAGTCTCGCAAAAGGAAATTCAGGACAGCTTCGCCTTCGGATGGGATGTTGACTACATCCGTCCCGCAAGGTTCGAGTCTGCCTTCCACGAGGAAGGAGCGAAGGCCTGGCTCGCCAGCATCAGGAAGCTGTGACCGGGGCAGGCTTGCCCCGCTAATGACAGAAGCTGCCCCGTAGCAGACAGAAGCTGCCCCGTAGCAGACAGAAGCAGCACGAAGCTGCCCTCGAGGCAGCACACCGACAGCTACACTCGACCGGAGGCGGAGATCATATATGACACCGGCCGAGAAGGTGATCATCGGCGCGTTTGCGGCAACCGCCGTTCTCCTCATTCTATGGGGGCTCGTAGTTCTCGTAATGATTCTCTAGGATTATCCCGGCGCCTTCAACCGCTTCAGACTCCTGAGGCCCTGCTCGAAGGTTTCTTGTTAGGTTTGCCGAGCCCCAGCTTTCGCACGAACCTCTTGTAACCCGCTGGGCTCATCAGAAACCGCGGAGTGTTTAGGTGCTCCAAGACCTTTGCATCGGGCACTCCGAGCCGCCTCGCTTCTTCTAACATGGCCCTGTATGATTCCAGCAGGGCTGGGCTGTCCCCGTACCCTCTCTGCGCGGGGTTTGAGGTCTTCGTCCCTCTGAAGGCGCGTTTCACCATGTTCAGGCAGACCAGAACATCGAGGTAGATCGAAGTCGGGTCGCTGCTCTTGAGGTACGGCACGCTGACCAGGAGGTGGCCGTCCTCGTCGCTCGGGACTATCTGTACGAAGGAACCATGGACGAACTCTACCTTGAGTTGGTCCAGGACTTGGTCTGTCCGCTCCCCCAGCAGGGTCCTCACAGCGGCTACCTTCTCGAATCCTTTGAAGTAATCGGTGAAAGGGAACAGGGCAACCGAAGCTTTCCGGTTTATTCGGACGGGAACCGGCTTGGCGCGCTGACCTTGGCCCGCGTCCGAGTTCCATCGCCTTCAAGAACTTGGCGAAGACCTTGGTGGGGTCGGTCCCATCTTGAGATGCTCTATTATTTCGTCGCGCGGCATCCCTATCCTTTCTGCCTCCCTCACAGTATGCTTGTAGGCGGGGACCTCGATGGGGCTCGCATAGTACAGGGACCGGTCTCCCATGAACTTCTGGTGCTCTTCCTCGAAGTACTTCTTGTCCTCCTGCCACTGCTTGATGTGGAACAGCTCGTGGACGATGTCGAGATACAGTGTCCTGAGGTCGCTGTGCCCGAGATGGTAGGTCCCGACGACGATGCTTCCGTCTTCGTCCCTTATCCCCATGTACATGAACCTGAGAGAGATGAACCCGACCTTCAGGTTCCGCAGGACTGCATCCGTCTCATCGCCGAAGACGCTTCTAACCGCCTGGACCCTCTCGAAACCCTTGAAGTAGTCTGTGAAGGGTAAGAGCTTGAGAGGAGGTGTCTCCCGATTTATCTTGATGGGAAGTTCAGACTCCCTACCACTGGGGGGCATTGTTCACGATCTGGGTTCCGTCGCCGCCATCAGTTAAGCGTAATCCTCGTCCTTTCGATGTGAGATGGTTCTATCTGTGTGGGCCCGCCCTGCTTACAAAGCCTCTAGATTACATATGCCAGTAAGCTCGTTATCGCAGACAAGGCCAGGAGGATAAGCGCGATGATCATTAGCATCCTGCGCATTCTTCTAGTCATGACAGCACCCGCCTCTCGATTACAGGTCACTGGCTTGAGCCAAAAGCATTTCTCCCCTTTTCCAGAGAATCTCCAGAGGTCTCAAATCCGCATCATTCCGAGGACCTCACACAAGCCGTAATTGCATGCCTAGCCGCTTCGACAGGTGGCGAGCTTATATTCTCAACCGTCTGCTTCTTCTCGCTATGCAGAGCTGGCAAGCCATGTACGCCATAATCTGGGTCGCATTCCTGCAGATTCTGTTCATACTCTTCTCGCCATTGGGTAATACCGTGAACTTGGCGGTTCATGTCGTAATCGCCATCGCTTTGCTTGGGCTGGCCTTCCAGATCTACCGCAGCGTCCGCCTTACTTCCTGTCCGGACAGAATCAAGAGGATCACGAAGACCACGTGGAATCTGGCCGTGTTTCAAGGAGTGCTGGGCATCGCTCTGGCACTGGGAGTCGTCTTCTCGTGGGGAACGCTGTACTTCTCTGTGGTCGCCTTCCTGCACGTGGCAAACGCCCTGGCCATAATAACCCAAGCTTCGTCCTCGGCGACCGCGTTCGACATGTGGGAAGAGAAGGAGTTCCAAGTCCCGCCGGTCGCCAAGTAGCGGTCTAGCAGGCCCGCCTTTCTTGCTCACGGGATAACCTCACATCCGTTGTTGAGTTCAGGATATTCAAAAGCGACGGGGTGTTGGTCTTTAATCATGCTTGGCCGCTAAGGAAAGAATACTGAAGCGCGACCATCATCACTCGTGGCATCGCTGCAGCCGAGTCCTGACGCTTCAATGCGTGACGTGCTCTGGCCTGATCCTGATTATCACCCTCGGCTCGTCTACCCTGTGGTTTGGATACTTTCTGCCATTGTACTTCATTGACAGCTTGTCGATGTGCTCCTCGGCGCCCTTCTTCGTGATCTCCATCACCTTCCCGCGCATCAGGACCTTGGAGTATGGATTGGCCATGTCGAAGACGCAGAGCGCTACCCTCGGGTCCCTCTTGAGGTTCCTGTAGCGCTGCCTTGTTCTCGGTCGCGTTGATTACAACGATGTCTCCCTCCCTGTCGACCCAGACCGGGGCAACCTGCGGGGAGCCGTCCGGCATCAGCGTCGCCACGCTCGCCAGGTTCTTCCCGTCTATCAGCTTTTTCGCTAGGTTCGTCAGTTCCGCTAGGCGTGCCATAGCAGATCGAAAAAGGAAAGCCCTGACGATGAC
>CAWIJZ010000082.1:0-57709 GCA_963836465.1 uncultured Nitrososphaerota archaeon | reverse complement strand
CAAAACTCGTCCCGCCATTCCTAGCATGGTCTCTCGGTCCTCGGTTATCTATAGCCGCATCGTGATGTGAGTGCAACCTTGTCCGCACGGTCTCACATCCGCGGTTAAATCTGAACCTCGCGGCTCGTCCTCCCATCGTATAATCAGGGACGAGGACATCCGTGACAAGCTGAAGGAGATAGACGAGCACGTCAGGAAGGAGTACATCGAGAGCCACCCCAAGAAGGAGAGGGACTGGAGGACCTACGAGCAGCAATTCTCCCTGAGGATCAAGGAGGCGATGAAGGCCCTCGACCCGCTCCGTCCACGAGGCCGTCTCCACGATACGGGTCGAGCCGAAGACCGGGAGGCCCGACTCGCTAACCCTGGAGCAGAAGGTGAAGCTCCTGCTCATCAAGCAGCTCGTCGGGAAGGTCTAACAGGATGTACGCGAACATGCTCGACGTCTTCTCGATGGTCTCCGGGATTGACGTCTCGTACAAGACCATAGAGAGGCTGTACTCGGACGAGGAGGTGGTGATGGCCCTCCACAACCTGCACGCCCTCCTCCTGAAGAAGAGGGGGATCGAGAAGAGCGACGCGTCTGGCGATGGGACGGGTTATTCGCTCACCATCTCGAGGCACTACGAGAGCGTCGCAAAGGAGCTGAAGGAGAAGGCGAAGGAGCAGGATTCGGCGGCGTCGCAACCATCATCGTCACCGACGGGGACGAACGACGACGGCCCGAAGAGGCGAGCCTTCGCCTACGTCTTCAGGCTGATGGACCTCTCCACGAAGATGTACCTCGCATACGGCTCCAGCATGAAGTCTGAGAAGGATGCGTATGAGAGGGCAATGAAGATGCTCTCCGTGCTCGACGTGACGCTCGATAGCGCCAGGCTCGACAGGTACTACAGCACTCCTGGCTACGTCGATGAGTTCGGGGATGCGAAGGTCTTCGTGATTCCGAAGAAGAACGCCACGATGAACGGTTTGTGGAAGTGGAAGGAGACGATGAAGGAGTTCGTGACGAACACCATCCAGTACCTGGAGCGGTACTACGAGAGGGAGACTCAGAATCAGGATTCACACCACAAGAAGACCGGATGGTCCATGGCTCAGAGGAAGGATGACAGGATAGACTGCGCCCAGTTCTGCACCGGACTGTGGCACAACCTGTTCAACCTTGCAACTCTGTAGAGTTTTGTCCGACACCCGCCGGGTGCTGGCAATTCCTTGGACATGGCGGAGGGGTAACAGAACTCCACGAGGACGGGTCACATCTTCGGACCATGGGTTAGGGCGCTAACCGTAGAGTCATCGCTTGAAGTTCTTCAAGAACTTGGCAAGTTCTACAAAGTTGAGATTATTGTCTCCCTTGCTCATTCTAACGATTGCCTCTCTTCCCCCAACTGTCACCTTCTTTTCTGCTTGGTAACTAGTCTCAGTGAAGATTACGATAGCATAGTGGATCCGACCTTTCAGGTTTTCTTCAATTAGTTGTGGCGTCGGCATGAACTCACCGAACAAGAAGGCTATGCCATCAACCCAGCTTACGTTTGCAACGCCTCCCTGTTTTTGCGCCTCAACCTGTGACACTACGCCTTGAAAGAAATCCGGAACATCCAACTTCCTGATCTCGTGGACTATGATCTTTTGATATGGAATGTATTCGATTTCGACCAAAGTACCATTCCT
Source organism: uncultured Nitrososphaerota archaeon (assembly GCA_963836465.1). Classification (GTDB taxonomy): domain Archaea; phylum Thermoproteota; class Nitrososphaeria; order Nitrososphaerales; family Gagatemarchaeaceae; genus CAWIJZ01. The sequence continues at coordinate 56,032 of CAWIJZ010000082.1, read as the reverse complement.
TGACGCAACTTGCCTTGACATTCTCCATTAAAGTTATCGATTTGTTCTCTTCTTGGACTTGAATCCCACACCCTTGAGCAGGAGCCTTTCATATTAATCCATGTGCGGCTTGATGTACTTGTGAGAGATTTGCGTTCCTTTTGCAATTGGCGTATCCATCCTCTTGATTCAAACTGATCTCAGGTTCGTTCTCGGGCTATGAGAAGATGCAGGGTCAGTTCAGGGAAGAGCTCAGGGAGAAGTTCTTTTCTTTGACGAACGACGCATCGATACACTGCGACGCGGATTTCAGCCCGACATCGACGGACAAGATCGTTCGCCAGCTGGTGAAGACCCTGTCTGCGGGCAGACCCTTCACTCCGTTGCACGTCGGCCTGAAGTCACAGGAATCTCATCCCATTCAGCTCGCAGACATCATATGTGGAGCCGCGAAGACTCTGATTCGGGACGGTCGGCTCTCGGAAGTTGGCTTGAATCAGATACCCTTCGATAACAAGCTGAAGGGTAAGGAAACTAAGGCATACTATTGGACAGAATAAGGACGACTCAGGTGCCGAGAATCGTGGACGCTTGACGCGGATGTTCCCTCCTCTGGAGGGCCCATGACCCGCTGGACTCTCGACCTTGGGTACCTAAGCCTGAATGATGGAAAGTCCTTCATTATATAAGTAGATATCTGTGAGACGCTTCCAGATAGTGATCGACCTAGGGTCAGAGGCCTAACATTTCGTTGAGCATCGTTGCTCCGTCATTAGCTGTGGTAACACTCACGCTAGGGCCTATCTTCTCAAGCTTGTTGTGGTAACACTCACGCTAGGGCCTATCTTCTCAAGCTTGTTGTGGTAACACTCACGCTAGGGCCTATCTTCTCAAGCTTGTTGTGGTAACACTCACGCTAGGGCCTATCTTCTCAAGCTTGTTGTGGTAACACTCACGCTAGGGCCTATCTTCTCAAGCTTGTTGTGGTAACACTCACGCTAGGGCCTATCTTCTCAAGCTTGTTGTGGTAACACTCACGCTAGGGCCTATCTTCTCAAGCTTGTTGTGGTAACACTCACGCTAGGGCCTATCTTCTCAAGCTTGTGCCGGAGGGCCATTGGCGGCGACATCTTCCACTGACATACTCTGTGCATTATGAGCAGGGTTATCTCCAGTGCACAAACTTCATTATCAGGAAGAGCCGGCGACACGACCTGATGTTGTCTTGAAAGAACTGCAGTTCATGCACGTTGATGTTTTCACCCAGACTCCCTTCGCCGGCAATCCCCTCGCAGTGGTTCTGGGTGCAGAGGTCCTAAGCGTTCTCGAGATGCACTCCATAGCAGAGGAGTTTGGCATGCCTGAAACCACCTTCGTGTTACCGGCGAGCAAACCAGGGGCGGAGTTCAGAGTGCGGATACTCACACCATGAAGGAGGTCCCCTTTGCGGGCCACCACTCGTGGGCACGGCCCACACCATTGTGACCGAGGGCCTCTCGAAGCTCGGCAAAGAGGGGGGCACGCTCGACCCTCGAGACGGGCGTCGGAGTCCTTCCGGTCGAAGTCTCCCCTGAAGCGGCCGGAGCCCCAAAATCGTAATGACCCAGGCCAAACCCAAGTTTCTTTCGACGCTCGACAAGAAGCAGTTTTCACTTGTGTGCGATGCCCTCCGGGCGAGTGAAGAGGGCATCAAAAACACGGGCATGAAACCGCAGGTCGTATCCACAGGCCTTGCTCAGCTGTTCGTCCCTATCACAGGGCTGAAGGCGATTCAGATACTGAAGCCAGACTTCGAGAAGGTCAAAAAAGTGGAGAGGGAGCTGGGACTAACCGGCGTGGGAGTATTCACAATGGAGACAGCGGACAGAGAGGCCGCGGCGCACCTCCGCTTCTTTGCTCCGAGCATCGGTATCAATGAAGATGCTGCCGCCGGGAGCGCTGCTGGCGGACTGGGCGCGTATCTCGCGAAATCAAGACTACTTTCGAAGCAAAGGCTACTGGACTTCTCGATTGAGCAAGGAATGGAGCTTGGGAGGCCGAGCAAACTGCTTGTCTCCGTTGAGGTCAAGGATGGAAATCCCTACCTGGTGAAAGTGGGTGGATACTCCACCACGATCCTCAAAGGATTCTTGAGGGTCAAGTAGGCGTCTCAGAGGTTCTGGGCGTTCCGCGCCCGATCATCTTTGGATATTTCTGATGAGATGATGTTGAACGTAGCCCAACCTTAGCGAGACGAAGGAGATAAATTGCGGGTGTGGTCCCTGTCGTGTCATGAGCGAAGTCTACACGAACGTCAAGACTGGTGAGTACTCGGAGGGGTTTGTGAGGGTCCTCGATTACTGGATATTCTTCAAGAGCTTCGGCGAGCCCCGAAAGGGGACAGTTCTCTGCCTCCATGGGGGACCTGGGAGTGCCCACGACGGCGGCATCTGCATGGCCAGGCTGAGTGAGGAGGGCTACAGGGTCGTCTTCTACGATCAGCTAGGGTGCGGCAAGTCAGACCAGCCGCAGGACCAGTCTCTGTTCACAGTGGAGCGATACGTGGAGGAGGTCGAAGGAGTAAGACAGGCGCTGGGCCTCGGGAAGGTTCACCTTTACGGGCACAGCTGGGGAGGTATGCTTAACCTCGCCTATGCCATCAAGTACAATTCGAATTTGAACAGCCTACTCGTCTCCAGTGGTACGCCCAGCACGCCCCTCTGTGCTGCCGAGATGTGGAGGCTCAGGTCGGAACTGCCAAACGACCTTCAGGAGACCCTCGCGAAGTACGAGCGGGAGGGAGACTACTGGAATGACAACTACCTCAGCGCCATGGATCAGGTCTACAAGAGGCACGTCTGTCGCCTTGACCCGTGGCCGCCAGCGGTTCGCTCACTCGTCGAGAGCAAACGTAGAGGAGGGTCATCCATGGTCTACAGGCTCATGTGGGGTCCGAATGAGTTCTTCCCTGTCGGGACCCTGAGGTACTGGGACGTCACGGACCAGCTACACAAGATCACTGTTCCGACTCTGATAACCGTCGGGCGTTATGACGAGGTGACGCCAAGGAACGCGGAAGTCCTGAATCGCGGGATAAAGGGTTCAAAACACGTGGTCTTTGAGAAGAGCGCGCACGCCTCCAGGTTAGAGGAGCCCGAGAAGTATATTGAGGTCTACGGCGGATTCCTGAAGAGTCTGGGCTAGGCGCTGAGCTTTCCTGGGTCGTAGATACGGGTCCCCTCTTCACCCGACCTGGCCATCCTGTTGAACTCTGCGTAGAGCCTGCGGGTGATTGGACCTGCGACGCCGTCAGCAATCTTTCTCTTGTTGACGCTAGTTATGCTCACGAGCTCAGCAAGCGTCCCAGTGAGAAAGACCTCGTCAGCGACAACCAGCTCGAATGGGGTTAGGTCCTTTTCGAAGACCGTGTAGCCGAGCTGCCGCGCGAGTCGCATCACCCTCTCCCTCGTGATTCCGTGCAGGATGGCCGACGAGGTACCAGGTGTGTAGACTACACCATTCTTTACTACGAAGAGGTTCATGGTGGGGCCCTCTGAGACGAAACCCCTGGCGTCGAGCATCACCGCCACGTCTGCCCCGGCGTGATTAGCCTCGACCATTGCCAGGACACTGTTGAGGTAGTTGAGCGACTTCGTTTCGTGGGTGGTGGCGTCAACGTTGTCGCGTCTCATCCAAGAGATAACGGCGGAGAACTCCTTTGGCTCCATGCGTGGAGTCACCACCACCGGCTCGGTGATGATGAAGACTGTCGGCTCCTTGCAGAGCGCCGGGTTGACGCCAAGGTCTCCCGTCCCCCTCGTCACAACGAGTCTGATGTAGGCGTCCTTCAGTCTGTTCTTCCTCAGAGTCTCCAGAAGGGCTTCAGCCACTTCCTTCTTCGACAGCGGAACCTTGAGCTCGATGTACTCGGCCGACTCGAAGAGTCTGTCTATGTGCTCCTTGAGCAGAAAGACCACGCCGCTGTACGCCCGGATCCCCTCGAAAACTCCGTCGCCGTAGAGAAGGCCGTGATCGAAGACGGAGATCTTCGCCTCTGATTTTGGTACAAACTTTCCGTTCAAATAGACGAGGGTTTCGCTACCCATTGAAGGAAGGCGAATCTCAGAAGCTTAATAGCTTTCGGTCTTTCTCGACTCCGACTCGCGATCTTCCACGCGGTTGAAGTTGTATGATATATCCGACAGTCGGCCTCTCTATTGTTGGCTCGCTTCTCAGGTTACCCGCTTGAGAACGTATGGGAGGACGCCGCCATTCCTATAGTAGTTCAGCTCGGCGTTGTTCTCAATCCTGACCTTCACCCGGAACCCCACCTTCCTGCCCCCTGAGAGCGCGGTCAACTGGAGCGTTGCTCCCGGTTTGAGGTCACGGATGCCCTCAATGAAGTAGATCTCGTCTCCCTTGAGCCCGAGCGTGGTGCCGTTCTCACCTTTGGAGAACTCCAGAGGGAGAACTCCCATCGCGACGAGGTTGCTTCTGTGAATCCTCTCGAAGCTCTCTGCGACGACGGCCCTGACACCCAGGAGCATCGGCAGCCTTCGCCGCCCAATCCCTGGAGCTCCCCGTTCCGTACTGTTTGCCCGCGATGATTATGAGGGGAGTCTTTGAGTTGACGTACTTCCGCGAGGCGTCGTAAATCGACATTACCTCGCCAGTCGGCAGGTACTTGGTGTACCCTCCCTCCTTGCCTTCGGCCAGCCTGTTCTTGAGCCTGATGTTGCTGAACCCTCCTCTCACCATGATTTCGTGATTCCCTCTTCTGCTGCCGTAGGTGCTGAAATCGATCGTGGAGACGCCGTGCTGCTCGAGATATCTTCCGGCTGGGCTGTCGACCTGAATCGTGTCGGCGGGGGAGATGTGGTCGGTGGTAACCTTGTCCTCAAGGAATGCGAGCACTCTAGCACCATGGATGTCCTCGACCTCTGTCCAGCCATTAGCTTCGAACCAAGGAGGCTCCCTGATGTAGGTGGAAGACGGGTTCCACGCGTAGGTGTCTGCCGAGGAAGAAGGGAGAGTCATCCACTTGTCATCTCCTTCGAGGGCGTGAGCGTATCTCGTCGTGTAGAGCTCGGGGTTTATGTAATTCGCTATCTTCGCCTTGATCTCCTCTAAGCTTGGCCAGATGTCCCTGAGGTAGACGGGCTTCCCATTTTTGTCGGAGCCGAGGGGCTCGTTGAAGTTGAAGTCGATCTGGCCCGCGAGGGCGTACGCAACGACCAGCATCGGAGACATGAGGAAAGAGCCCTTTGCGAGCGGATGGATTCTCCCGTCGAAGTTGCGGTTTCCGCTCAGCACCGCGACGACGTAGAGGTCCTTTGCCCTGATCTCTCTTTCAATCTCCGGCTTCAGCGGGCCGCTGTTCCCAATGCACGTCGTGCACCCGTATCCCACCAGGTTGAAGCCGAGCTTGTCGAGGTAGACGAGCAGTCCAGCACACTCGAGGTAGTCCTTCACGACCGACGAGCCGGGAGCAAGGCTGCACTTAATGCGGGAGTTGGGGGCTAGGCCCTTCATTGCAGCGTTTCTCGCCACCAGACCCGCGCCTATCATCACTGTCGGGTTCGAGGTGTTGGTGCAGCTTGTGATGGCTGCGATGATGATATCCCCATCTTTCAGCGTACCGTTGGACGGTGGTGCGGGGGTCCTCTGGACCGCGACCTGTTCTCCAGACCGGTTGAGACTGTAGCCGTTGTCAGCTATAGGAGTCGAGCTGACCGACTGAGCTCGCCCTCTCTTTCTCTCCTCGAGGAGGCCCCGGATGAACGAGGGAACCGAGCTGAGGGTCCTCCTCTCCTCAGGGTTCCTTGGACCCGCAATCGCGGGCTCAACCTTGGCCAGGTCAACTTCCACGACTTCACTGTAGTACGGCTCGGGTGCATCCGGGACCACGAATAGACCCTGTAGCAGGCAGTAGTCTTCGACGAACTTCACATGGACCTGTTCCCTGCCCGTCTGGATCAAGTAGGAGAGGGTCGAGGCGTCGACAGGCGAAAAGCCCACCGTAGCGCCATACTCGGGTGACATATTCCCCAGCGTCGCCCTGTCAGGAACAGACAGGTTGGCGTATCCCTCGCCGAAGTACTCCACGAAGGCTGAGACAACGTCTCTGCTTCTCAGTAGCTCGGTGATTGTGAGCACAAGGTCGGTCGGGGTAGCGCCCTCAGGAAGCGAGCCCTTGAGCTTCACTCCTACGACCCTCGGAATCTGCATGTGATAAGGCTCCCCGAGCATGACAGCTTCAGCCTCGATGCCCCCTACGCCCCATCCCAAGACGCCAAGGCCGTTGACCATAGTTGTGTGAGAATCTGTCCCGACAAGGCTGTCGGGCAGCGCGACTAGCCCGCCGTCCTGCTCCACAATCGTGGCAACTGAAGCCAGGTACTCGAGGTTCACCTGGTGGCATATTCCCTTGCCTGGGGGGAAGATCCTCATCCCGCGGAACGAGCGCTGCGCCCACTTCAGGAGGGCATATCTCTCGCTGTTCCTTTCGTATTCCTTTTCGATATTCGCAAAGAGGGCCAGGCTGTTGCCCCAGCTGTCCACCTGAACGGAGTGGTCGATCACCAAGTCCACGGGAACCCTAAAGTTGACACGAAGAGGATCCTTGCCCATCCTCTTGACTGCGCTCCTCATCGCAGTGAGGTCTACCACCAGGGGCACCCCCGTGTAGTCCTGGAGTAGGACCCTGTACGGCATGAATGGAAGCTCTGAGCCCACGCTCTTCGGCCACTCCGCTAGTCTGTGGGCGGCTTCGTTCGCTCCCTCAACGGAGCCTGCGTGTCTCATCGCGTTCTCCAGCAGGACACGTATCGAATATGGGAGCCTGTTGATATCGTGTCCAAACTCACGGAGTCTGGTGATGTTGTGGACTCTGGCCAGTCCCTTGAAGGTGTCTATCTTGTCCGTGGCGAACGAAGAGTCGGACTTCTCCTCGGACATGGAAGCTCGCGAGTGATTGGGGTCTATTTTAGGTTGAGTTTACGCGTTCACTCGCTGAGCAAGACGATTCGGACTCTCGTCCTTCGGAGGCTTGCTCCTCGTGCCCCTTAGAAGCGACGGAACGATCGCCACTGAGTTTACGACTGCGAGCCAGAGGTACGCCTTCTGAAGCGCCTCCACGAAGATTTGCACGGAGCCGGGTGGAATATGGGTCCCGGCGGACGAAATCGCCTGGGTGACCAGTGCGTATGGTGCCACCGTAATCATCAGCAGGACGGATATGTTAAGACTCACGGTGCTTCCGACGTTGGCGAGCAGCGCCCTGACTCCGGAACCCGTTCCCCTCCGCTGGGGCGGAACCACGCTCATGACCGCGCTTGTATTTGGAGAGAGGAAGAGGCCTGAGCCAGCCCCTATTACCATCATGTAAGTCACCAAGACAGGGTAGGGGGTTGCTGCGTTGACCAGCGAGAAGAGGTAAAGCCCCAAAGAGGTCAGCGCTATTCCAGCTGTGGTGAAGGGCATCGATCCGAATCTGTCGGAGAGCCTGCCGCTGAGAGGCCCTAGTGCTAAGAAGGCCACGTCAAAAGGAATCACGCGAATGCCCGCCTCGAAGGGAGAGTAGCCAGCGACCAGCTGAAGGTAGAGGCTCAAGAGAAGCAAGAAGGCTCTCCGGCACGGAATCAACTATCATTGCAATGCTGTCGGTGAAGAGGGCGGCCGAACCCGCACCCTGAATTCCCCGGAAGAGGATTACCTGAATTGGATTCTGAGCGACGCTTGTGAGAGCGGAGCCGATCGTGAAGATGATGAAGCCCATGTTGTAGACCTTAATCCTTCCTACTATGTCCGTAATCCTCCCGAAGAGGAGAGTGGCAATGGTGCTCGCGAGAACGTACGAGTGCGTGAACCAGATGGCTTGCTCTGTATCCGCGTTCAACGCCGTTGCTACGGTCGGGAGCCCGATTATGACAATCCTTGAGTCGATCCCGGACATCAGGACTCCGACTGTGGTGACTGTGGTGACTGTGGTGACTGTGGTGACAGTCCATTTGTACTCCAAGCTGTGGTTTCACTCCAGTTTCTCGATTGTTTCTATGCTGCTCCGAAGCTGGCGCAGAAGGCTCAGAAGCCGGCGCGTGGAATATTTAATCGTTCAATCGATTGAAATTAAAGATGTTAAGAGATTGCGGATTCGCAGCGACGAAGTTTTTAACTCCTCAGTGGGCAGTAGTGCACGTGGCACGGCTTTGGGAGGTAGACGGGATTTTCGGTAACGAGTACGCGATGGAGAACGCGGTAAACGAATTGAAGAAGCTTCAGGGAATCGAGCTCGAAGTGCGCGATAGGAGAAACCTCCGCGTAATCATGAACAGCGACGGCGAAGAAATGAGAAATCTGGTCAAGAACGCAATCACGATAGCCCACGGATTCGTCGAGAGCGACGCACCCGCGGGTGAGTTCGACAGGAAGATGGAGAAGAAGAGGCTCGCAAGAGCCAAGGAGCTGGAAAACAGAAAGAAGAGGCTCGAAAAGGGATAAGGCCGCAGTATCTCTCCGATCACCCATAGAGGCCTACACACACGGGACAAGCAGGACACGGCAAGGCAGTATCCGTTTGCCGCGTAGATTGAATTCGGGGCAACCAATAATTAGGCAATCCTCACCCAGTGATGCATATGGAGAGGCAAGCCTGGTGGGCCGCCGACCTGAGCCTACTTTACTTCGCGGTCGTTTCAACCAGGGTCGGCTTTGGTGTCATCATAATAATCTTCCCCACCTACCTGTCCGGTCTCTCGTACATTCAGCTCGCTGCCATTCTCGCGTCCTACCCTGTGCTCGAGGCCCTGTTCTCGCTGCCAGTGGGGGGCTTCTGCGACGCGCATGGAAGAAAGAGGGTCTTCGTACTCGGCCTCGCCGCGATGGCCGTGCTGGTGGCTGGGCTCGGGCTGACTCGGAACGTCATTCTGGTCTCAATCATTCACGCGCTGGCTGGCATAGCCGCGGCAGCAATCACAATCTCCTCCCTCACTATGATCACAGATCTTACAGAGGAGACGAACCGAGGAAAAGGGATGGGTGGTTTTGACTTCGCTAACATAGCAGGCTACGCGATCGGGCTGATAGCCGGGGGAAGGCTGCATGACATGTTCGTGAACTCACTGGGCACGCCCTTCCTGATCACAGCTGGGGTGCTCGCAGTAGGACTGGGGGTCTCCCTCGTTCTTTTGAGGGAGCCGATGCACACGAACGTCGGGAAGATTCCGAGCCTGAACCCGATGAAGTTCCTCGACGCAAGGACGAAGGCAATCCTTCCCATCTGGCTCAGCCTTACGTGTCTACTGGGAATCGTGTTCTTCCTCCCCCGGGTTCTCAGGGAATTGGGGATGCAGGCAACAGTAACAGGTGAGGTGCTCTTTATCGGCATCATGGTGCTCGGGACCGGCTCAGTGGGCTTCGGGGCCCTGTCGGACAAGTTCGGGAGGGAGAGAATCATGGCGATAGGGGTTGTAGGGTTGTTCGGGTTGCTCATCAGCCTGGCGCTGTCATTCGCCCAACGCGGGGGGCCGCCGTTGTTTGTCTACTACCTGCCGATACTCGGACCATCCGCCCTTGCCACGTCTGCTCTTGTCCCGTCAATACTCGCCGCGGTCGGGGATAGGGTAAAGGAGCAGTCGAGAGGCGCGGCGATGGGGATATACGGGCTCATGCTGAGCGCTGGGATAGCGGTTGGCGAACTGCTGGCGGGTTCGGCGCACTACTTTGGCGGAATTCGAGCGATACTCTACGCGGGGGCCGCGGTCTTTGCGGTTGCCTCGGTCATGAGCTTCCTTCTGCTCAGGCGTGTCAGGAAGCTGCCCGTTTCAGTGCGGATCTAACGTCGGCTAGCAGGTCGAGTTCATCCCCGATGCCGACCGAGAGCCAGATGATTTCGTCCTTTGCCGAACAGTATTGAGAAACTCACTCAAGAGAAAGCATTATAGTTTCTCGTCCTCGGCTTCGAGTGTCAGATGCGGGGGTCGCCCAGCCTGGTCAACGGCGCGGGGCTTAGGACCCCGTCCCTTAGGGGTTCGTGGGTTCGAATCCCACCCCCCGCACTTTATTATGTGCGGAGGTTATCGATGAGTTTTGTCCAGAGACCCTTAATCGACAAGAGGAACTGCGGCGACTTGAGAGTCTGGACCCAGCCAAAATCGCCAGAGGATTCTAGTACGTTCTTTTCCGAACCTTCTTCTTAGATTTCTTCCGCCTTCGACGCCTTGAAGGTGGCTTGATTTGCGGAGCATAACCCTGTGGTAAGTGATGCCGATGTGCAGTGTTGTTGACTGATGCAGTATTTCTGTCGCACCAAGAGCATCGGACGGCCAGGCCGTTCTCAAGAAATCAGGCATCCCCCGCTGGACAGTTCTGAGCAGAGGTCACTCCTGTCCTCAGGTGTGATGGGGTGCTCGGAGTCTAGGTCAAGTACTAGTGGTTTCTTCTTTTGGATCCTTCTAAGGATAGGCAACAGTTCCTTCACGGGGGGACCTTGTGGATCTATCCCGACTTCAACAGCGCGTACATGGTCCAAATCAGAAACCATTTCCGACAGCCTAATGACCGCAGAATGCGTGTGGAAAACAGAGTAGTCGAATTTCCTCAGAACCTTTTCATCCGCAGGAAGCAGGAATTCTTTGATCAGCTGTGGCGAAAGGTTAATCGCAAGGTCCTCCTGCAATCTTATGGATGTTCCATGTGACCATAAGCCCCATTGGTTGCAGTATCCGCCTTCAAACTTCGGTATCAGGTCGAACTGGGCCGATGCGACTGTGATGAAGATCTCCGCGAGCCTGTCTAGGAGCCTTTTGATTTCCTCAGGATGCGCGTGCATCCCGATAATCATGTTCTCAGGGCCCATCATGAGAGCCAGGAGGTCCCCTGGACCGCGCGAATTCAGATCCTGCGTGACGAGGTAATCGGGATGAAAATGATCTACAAGGTAACGTGTGAACTCCAAGAGTTTCTCAAACCATTCCTCGTTAATCTGAACTTCAAGAGTCTCTTTTCTGTACCATTCGCTATTGAAGACTCTGAGCGACCAGACTGACTCCGCCCGGGTTGAGGCTTTCAGCTGTGACCCTACTATTCCAGACAGCCAAGAGATTTTCTGATAGGGAAAGATCACCCAGAATATCTTTCCACAAACCTGTGGCCCCATTCCAGTGACGTTCAGCTTTGCGGAGTGAAGCTTAGCGGCTGAGAGCATCGACGGTGTAAGGAGCATACCATCCGTGACTGAGCTGCCATCAGCCAATGGTAGGTCTGAGATGCCTTTTCTTCCGTCTTCAATGAGCCTCAGCTGTTCCGCGACGGTACACTCTTTCTTGTTCTCAATAAACATCCTGTTGTTCCAAAATTCCTTGTGAATGCTGAATACTTCGTCATAGGTTCGAGTAGAATTCAATGGTTTCGGAGAGCGCCATCTCGGGGCTCGTAATAAGGATGGAGCGATGGCGTTACCGTCGCGCTTGATGTTCTTAGAGCGTGTCCGAGAATCTCTATTCCGATAAAGCCTTTCTCACTTTGTTCTGATATTCTATGAGGTGGGAACCCGCACCAAATATCGCATGAGACCAACCGAAATCTCGCAAATCTGATTGCGATCCGAACCCAAAGTTCGATGGGCCCTGTTACTTGGTTGTGCAGCTCATCACTGACGCGATTCACATTCTAGGAGCCTCAACACTCTTCGATGACGCTCGTTCTGAATGACTGGCCACCTGCAGGCGCCTTTATAGGAGCCGGGCGCTGCCTACAAAAGCGGGAAGATGGTCAAGTCCCAAGAAGACATAACCCTGGAGGACGGTACAGTCGTTCGCATGAGGCAGGCAAGGAGCGATGACAGAGCCCGTCTCACAGACTTCCTTAATGGGTTGTCTGACGACACGATGGCGTCACGCTTTCCCGACCACCTCGGCGCTAGGGACAAGCTCGTCGACGGCCTTCTCTGTGGAGAAAAGCAGTTCAGCCTAGTCGGAGAAGAGGGGGGATTACTAATAGCCCAGGCGGGGTACAGTGTGTCCGGTCCCGGAACTGCTGAAGTGGGCATAATCGTCGCCGAAGCCTACAGACGGAAGGGCCTCGGAACCATGCTTCTGAAGCGGCTTGCGCAGTTTGCAACAGGCTCAAAGATACGGGCGTTTGAGGTGACCGTGGACGCAGAGAGGTACGCGATACTCGACCACATCAGGGAAATGGGTTTTCCGGTTCAGCCGAAAATCCTGCCAGGGAGGATCAGAGTCGTTTTCCCGACGTCTGCCAATCGCGCTGCGGTAGAGGCGTTCCAGCAACGCGATGCAACAACCGCAGTTGCTACGGTTAAGCACTTCTTCAGGCCGAGAAGCATAGCTGTCATCGGCGCGTCGCGAGAAAAGGAGTCCATTGGCGGAGAGCTCTTCAGGAACTTAATTGAGGCAAACTTCAATGGCCCAGTCTATCCTGTGAACAGGAACGCCACCGCTGTCCAGTCGGTCGCGGCATATCAATCCGTGCTCAAATGCCCGGGTCCTGTGGACCTAGCGTTCATCGTGGTCCCAGCAAGATCCGTCATCGAGGTCGCGAGGGAATGCGCACAGAAGGGGGTCCGTGCGCTAGTAGTCATTTCATCCGGGTTTGCAGAGACTGGTGAAGAAGGAGCGGCGCTTCAGGAGGAACTTGTCAGAGTCTGCAGAGAGTTGGATATGCGCATGATAGGTCCGAACTGCATGGGGATAATTAACACGGATCCGGAAGTGAATCTCAACGGGCAGTTCGCACCCTACCAGGCGATCCCAGGAAGAATCGGCTTCTGGTCACAGTCCGGAGCCCTGGGCATAGCTGTCATCGACCTCGCCAACAGGCTCGGAATCGGCCTCTCCGAATTCGTCTCGGCTGGCAACAGGGCGGACGTGTCCGGCAACGACATTGTGCAGTACTGGGAGAACAACGACAACATCGACATCATCCTGCTGTACATTGAGTCATTCGGGAACTCCAGGAGATTCGCCAGACTAGCCAATAGAATTACAAGGAAGAAACCGATAGTGGCCGTAAAGAGCGGACGTTCGACCGCAGGCTTCAGGGCAACGCAATCGCACACAGGCGCACTTGTGGCTGCGTCAGACACTACGGTTGACGCCCTCTTCAGACAGTCTGGGGTGATTAGAACGGACTCCTTAGACGAGATGTTCGACGTCGCCGCCCTGCTGTCAACCCAGCCCGTGCCGAAGGGGAACAGGGTCGGGATAATCACCAACGCTGGGGGAGCCGGAATTCTCGCCGCGGACGCCTGCGAAAGTTTGGGATTGAAGGTGCCGGAGTTGTCTCAATTGACACAGGAACGACTCAGGAAGTTCCTGCTCCCAATTGCGAGCACAAAGAATCCGGTTGACATGAGCGGTGCCGCAATCCCTGTGGATTATACGCACGCCATCCAGGCCATGGCGGAGGACGAGGGGGTTGACAGCTTAATGGTGATATTCATCCCCCCACTGGCGCAGAAGTCGGAGGAGGTGGCGTCCGAAATTCTCCGCGCGATGAGGGTGATAGGCCGAAAGCTGCCGGTTGTAAGCACGTTCATGGCGACCAAAGGGGTCTCCGGCCAACTTTCGGATGGGACCACCCGCATACCGTCATACCCGTTTCCAGAACTAGCTGTCCAGGCCCTGGCGCGGGTCACCGACTATGGGAAGTGGTTGAACAGCCCCCGAGGTGTCCAGCCGAACTTCGCAGTCAGAAGGAGCGAAGCCACCGCAATCGTGGCAAGGGCTCTGGGCGCCAAGGAGGACTGGCTGAACCCAACGGGCACAGAGGCTTTTCTGAAGTGCTACGGCATTTCAACCGTCAGGTCAGTGCAGGTCAAAGACCCGGAGCAGGCAGCCCACGCCGCAAGTGGATTCCCAGGGAAGGTCGCGGTCAAGGCGATTGCCCCAGGCTTACTCCACAAGACGGATGTGGGGGCGGTGAAGGTCGGACTCGCAGCCGGCGAAGTGGAGAATGCAGCGAAGGAAATGTATGACCGCCTTCAACAGAACGGGTTCGCGGTCAGCGGGTTTCTGGTCCAGGAAATGGTTTCGGATGCGGTTGAGATGTTCGTCGGCGTCACCCATGACCCGACCTTCGGTCCCCTGATAGCCTGCGGAGCCGGCGGGAGCCTGGTCGAATTAATCAAGGACATCTCTGTCGGGCTTACTCCGCTGGCAAAGCAGGACGCGGAACGGATGGTTCGTTCTCTGAAGACCTACCAAATCCTCGAAGGCTACAGGGGTGGGCCAAAGTACGACGCCAGGGCGCTCGAGGAAACCATACTTCGACTAGGCCAAATGGTGGAGGATATCCCTGAAGTCGTGGAGCTGGACCTCAATCCCCTCATGGTGTTGCAAGACGGGAAGGGGGCCCTTGTCGTGGATTCGCGAATCCGCGTTGCTGAAAGTGTACAGTCCGCACTTCAAGTGCAAGTTCCTAGTCGATCTGAATGACTCGATGTTGTATAGAAAGATTGTCCAATCCCCCCGTACTGGGCTCCAATTTGTCGGCTCGATTGGAAGAGCGCCATCAAATTCCTATGAGATTTGGGCGGATGCGGAGGGCCTAGACTCTGTGCCTGGCGAGAAAGTCGAGCACGATGTCGTTGAATGGATACGGCTCGAACCACCTGCCGAAGTCGACTCCTACGCCGGGAATAGTGACGGTTTCACTACTTGGCAGGCACTTCGATAGCTGGTTGACTATAGGGTGAAAGGGCTTGCCGAATTCGGATTTTATCAGAAGAGAAGTTGCTGCAATTCTTCGTGCCTCGACACAGTTGAAGCGCGGATCTTCGATTGGGGCCAGACCCTCCTTCAAGTCTCCCACGTTGTCATTATACATAGTCTGAATCCACTGTGGAATCCTGTCAAAGAGCGTAGTAAATTCCCCTTCCCGGGGAGGGAATCTCGGATCACCACTTAGTAGTCCGTCCACGAGCAGACTAGCAGCCGTGTCTGCATCACCTTTCATCAGTGCTCGTCTTGCTGACCTGATCGTCCTGGTCACCCGCATGACGGAATTGACCACCGATGGTTTTGTGAGATAAAGCGACAGCAAACCGTAGCGACTGTTGGGGTTCTTGATCAGGAGTGAAATAACGGACGGTTCTCCCAGCACCAGAGTCCTCACGCGTTCGGGGCTGTTCAGCGCAAGGAATAGCGAAATGAAACCACCGGTCGTGACTCCGATGAGGTGGGCTGAGCTGATACCAAGCCTGTCAAGCAGGGCAACCAAATCTGCTGCATTGTTCTGAATAGAATTGTCGGAGTAGTTGCCCTCCCGCTTGTTTGGCCAAGCGTAGCGCCTGCTGTACGCAATGGTATGGTATCCCTTGTTGGCAAATGGCTCCAGCTGGAACCTCCAAGAGCGGTAGTCGGCGTAGCCTCCGTGGACAAAGACGACTGCTGGGTCGAACCCGCTGCCCCGCTCAACGTACGCAAGCCTCACGTCATTTACTTCTGCGCTCTGAAAGTCGTCGGCAGACAAGTGCGATTCGACTGCGGTGTGGCCACCCCGATATTAGTGTTTGACGAGACATCGGTCGGTTTGGGTACCAGTCGAGCGTGGTTGTTCGGAATCGCTTCAACGTTTCATAAATCGGGGAATCACTCTCTTCTCCATCATCGACAGCGTTGCTCTCGGGCTTGGACTCGAATCGCTGAGTATGAGGTGCCTGACTTCACGAAGCGAGCTGTACTTCTCAAGGAAGTCCACAAGCGCGCTCGCCTTGTCAGTGATGAAGACTTTCCCCTCAATCATTTCTTCAGTCACCGCAGATGCATTGGCCTGAATCCTCCTCGGGTCGGGTTCGTTGTAGTTCTCGGGGAGAAGCCAAGAGGCAGACGATTTCCGGATGTGCTCGATTACCTTCCTTCTTTCCCCGAAGGCGAAATCGAGGTAGATGGCCTTCTCCATCTTTCTCGGGTCCTTCCCGACAGCCCTCGCGCCCTCCTCGAACCTTGGGAAGATCGTCTTCCGCATGAAGTCCAGGTCAAGTCCCCACGTGACTAGGTGGTCAGCGTGTTGACCGGCGAAGTGGGCTGCCTTGGGGCCGTACGCGGAGAAGTAGATGGGTATCGGCACCTTCGGCTTGTCGTAGCAGAAGGCGTTCCGAAGCTTGAAGTACTTTCCCTCGAAGGTAAAGTAGTCGTCGCTAGTCCAGTACTTCCTGATGAGCTGAACCGCCTCGATCAGCATTTCAAATCTCACTCTCCAGCGAGGAAAGGATTCGATGAATGGCACCTCGTTCATCGCCTCTCCCGAGCCGACGCCGAGAATTATTCTTCCTGGGTAAAGGCGGCCGAGCGTGGCGAAGGACTGGGCCACTACCGCTGGATGATACTTGAACATGGGCGCCGTCACGCCGCTCGCGATCGCCACGCGCCTCGTAATGGCGGCTGCTGATGACATCCAGATCCAGGATTGCGGGCAGTGAGCGTGGTCGTGATACCACGGGAGGAAGTGATCTTGCACCCAGACCGAGTAGAAACCGGCCGACTCCGCCCTCCTCGCCAGGTCCACCGAATAATTAGGCTCGAACCAGTCGCTCGCCGCACCAACGTCGTAGCTGAGTTTGAACAAGCCTATCGCCAGACCAGGAATCGGATGTGGCGGAACCTAGATTGGTATAACAGCGTTTTGGATGATTGCGCACCAAGACTTAATACGCCCCTGCGAGTTTTCGCGTACACACTTGGTTGAACTGGAAGTTTCTTGGACCTGCCTTCGTGGCACGGCTTGGACCGCGCTCCCTGCTGATTGCAGGTGACGAGTACCTGCCCCCATACCACCACCGAATCGGGCTGCTTGTCATTGTGGATGACATGACTGTAGAGCCGGAGTTCAACGAACTCGCACCATCGGGCGTCGCTATCCACGTCGCACGAATGGTTTACGATCCGACCTCAATCTCCCCCAAGACTCTGTTGACGCTCGAGTCGCAGGTTGAGAAGGCTACAAGAGAGTTAATCTGGGTCAGGCCGAACGTTGTTTGCTTTGCGTGCACATCCGCCAGCCTCGTCATAGGGGACGAGAACATCCTCAGTCGGATTCGAATGGTCATCCCTGCTGTTCCGGCAACGACAACAATAACGGCTGTGATAGCCGCGATGCACGAGCTCGGGATGAAGAGAATAGCCGTCGGAACGCCGTACACCGAAGACGTGAACCTCGCCGAGCGAAAGTACCTAGAGGAGAGGGGTTTCGAGATTGTGAATATGGAGGGTCTGGGAATAAGAGAGGGTCCGCTACTCAGCCTCCAGGAGGTCGAGACCGTCTACTCACTCGCAATGCGCGTAGACAAGAGAGAAGCTGACGGCGTCTTTTTGAGCTGCACAGGGCTTCACGCAATTCCTGTAATCGATACGCTCGAGAGAGAACTGGGCAAGCCAGTGATAAGCAGCAACCAGGCCGGCTTCTGGCACTCATGCAAGCTTGGAGGAATAGTGGGCCCGATAGAAGGCTTCGGGAGCCTTCTGAGACGTCTCTAGGAACTGCCTGCTGCAGGAATTAACGCCGAGAAGCTATTCGAGCTCCTCGCTGACGGCCACCATGACCGCATCCACCACTGATCTCATGGCTATCCTTGCGAGCTCCGGGGTGATAGTCGATTTCAGACGCTTGTCCCACGCCCAGTAGACCCCGTCTCTTGGCAGCGCGCGCCTGTCCATCGGGAGGACCTCGTACCTCAAGTCGCGCTCCGCCTTCGATATGCCGAGCTCACCGAGGTTCACCAGGTCGGGTCTTACAGCCATCAGCATCAGAGTCTCAAGGTACGAAGCGTGCCCCGCTAGGAATGGCTGAATCTCCTCGGGAATGTGCTTCGACACGAAGCTCGTAGGCAAGACGTTCCACCAGTCGATGAGCAGGGCTTTCGCACCCGGAAATGCTGGCACTACCTGATTCAGGACGGAGAAATGGACGACTCGTTCTCTGAATGGCCATTGAGAACGAGGACACGGCAGATGCCCTCCGCCAGGAACTCTGATAGCACATCCTTCATCTGAAGTTCGAGGGCGCTCCCCGAAGTGCTGATCGTTCCGCGAAACGCTCTCCCCCCGCCGCTCATGTTTCCCGAGCAGAGACCGTATGGAAACGAAGGCGCGATTACCGCCAGCGTCCGCCCAGCGACCTCCTGAGCTATCCCCAGGGGTATGAGCACGTCGGTTCCTAGGGGCATGTGTTTACCGTGCTGCTCCAACGAACCCACGGTGATGATCAGAAGTGGGTTCTTCTTGAGAATCGCCTCAAACTTCTGTCTCGGTAATGCTTGCAGCTCCACGGAATGGTCCTGGCCGGCCTGGCATTATATGATTTGCACGACTTTGGGTTTAGGACTCCGTATTGTTCCTGATGGCGCCGTTCTTCGGACTGGAGGCGCTACCCTTGCTCTCCACGATATCGGTAGAGTTCGTGCGGCTCGGTGTATTCGTGAAGAGCATGTCATAGCAATCCCGATGGCCGGCCAACTTAGGTTGTCGGTACAGGGCGACCGCGCCTGCGCCCATTCCGAGCAGGAAACTCCTTAGTCTTGGCCTCTATCTATCCAGACCCACCTTATTGCTTGCTTTTGCGAATCGCCCGAATGAAACACGATGGTCTTTCCAAATCGATCACAACTTGCGCGCTCGGGTCAGTGAGGTGTAGACATCTCTGCGAGCATGGAGGCTGGGGAGAACCCTGCGGACCCTCGCAATTCGCCCGAGGTCTATCTCGGTCACAATCAGCCCCTCCTCCTCGCCGGCGTCGCAGAGTGGCACTCCGAACGGATCCACGATGATGCTCCTCCCCGTGAAGATTCGCCCGGTCTGGCAGGCTACGGCTACGAAGACGGTGTTCTCCAACGCCCTCGCCCTCGCTAGAACGTGAAGGTGGTCTTCCTTCAGGCGGCCAGAAACCCAGGCCGTCGGGACCACAAGCACCTCGGCACCTTCGAGGGCCAGCAGCCTTGCGATCTCTGGGAACCTGAGTTCGTAGCAGGTCATCATTCCTACTCTTGCAATCGAGGTGCGGAACGGCTTCTCGAGTTCGGAGCCCGGTGCGAACCTCGATGATTCCTTGTAACCGAAAGAGTCGAAGAGCTGGACTTTCCTATGATGGCCAAGCAACGAACCGTCCGGGCCCAACATAGCGACCGTGTTGTAAACCAAGCCCAGTCTCTTCGAACTTTCGATCATTCCGAAGGCAACGTGAATTCCACTGTCCTTGGCCGCCCTCGCCATCGTCCTGACGAAGGGGCCAGAGAGGCTCTCGGCCGTCTCGACAAAGCTTGCCACGGGCGCAGCGAATTCTCGATATGCCATGAAGAGTTCTGGAAGTATGAGCAGGTCGGCCTCCTTCTTGCAAGCCCTCCGGATCAACGCAACCCCCTTCCTGAGATTGACGTCCTTGTCGTCGGAGGTCACAACCTGACCAAGGGCGACGCTAAAGGCCAACACGACAAGGTGCTACAGGCACAATTTAAGGTTGATATGTGCTCGTTGTCGTTTGTCCTTGACACAATCAAGTTCGGGTCCCGTGCAGACAGCAAACCTCGATCGAGATTGGACCCCCTTGAGCTCCGGCCTCGGCGGCTGTCAACTCACGAATGCTGGTGAAAGGCGCTCGAAACCGCGTGAGTTTGAGGACTATCCTTCCAGCGCTCTTCTCGCAGCTGCGAGTCTCGCGACAGGAACACGATAAGGAGATGTGGAGACGTAGTTGAGGCCCGCGTCGTGGCAGAGGTAGATTCGACCTCGGGTCACCACCGTGCTCTCCACATATACCGACCTCAAGCTGTGGCTTAGTCTTCCGTCCCATTTCGACCGCCCATCGAATGAGAACGCCCACGCCTTTCGGATCCAGCGTCTCGAACGGATTGTCTAGGAGCAACCCAGAGTCTAGGTAGTACGGGAGGAACTTGGCCTCGGCATCCTCCCGACTGAAGCTGAAGGTTGCCTGAGTGAGGTCGTTGGTTCCAAACGAGAAGAAGTCGACGTACTGTGCTATTTCGTCCGCATCAAGTGCCGCACGCACCGTTTCTATCATAGTGCCGAACTTCACGTCGAGCTTGAGGCCGCTCTGCTTCTCCACTGTGGATTCTATCGACGCGAACAGGTCCTTTATTCGCTTGACTTCCTGATAACTGCTGACCTGGGGTACCATGATCTTGGGCCGAGCGTCGACTCCTTCCTTCAGTAGCTCGACGGTAGCCTCCAGTACCGCGGATATCTGCATTTCGTAGATTTCGGGGTTGGTTATTCCTAGACGAACGCCCCTGTGTCCGAGCATCGGGTTGGCCTCTTGGAGCTGCCTGACCTTTTCGAGGATCCTATTTTCAGCAGAGAGCTGCTTCAGATCTCCGTTCTTTTCTAGGGCGTGTATCCTGGTGTACAGGTCCTCCAACCTCGGCAGAAATTCATGCAGTGGCGGATCGAGGAGCCTGATGACAACTGGGAGTCCTTCCATGACCTTCAGTATTTTCTTGAAATCATCCTTCTGCAGCGGCTTGAGACGCTCAAGGAAGGAAACACGCTCCTCCTTGGAGGAAGCTAGGATCATACCCACGACCAGGGGCAGCCTGTCCTCGGCGTTGAACATCCTCTCAGTTCTGTCCAGACCAATACCCTCTGCGCCTAGTTTCCTCGCGTTTGCCGCAGCTTCGGGAGTGTCGGCGTTGGCCCAGACCCCGAGCCTTCGATACTTGTCAGCCCAGGAAAGAAGGGTGAAGACCTCGCCCTTGATTTCCGGCTCGAGCACTGGCACGAGGCCCGAAAAGAGCAGTCCGTTGCTTCCGTCGATTGTTATCACATCACCCTGCCTCAGAGAGACCCCGTTGACGTGGAACAGGCCTGTCTGCGGGTCCATCAGAAGCGAAGAGCAACCTACGACGCAAGGCTTCCCAAGTCCCCTGGCAACCACTGCGGCGTGGGACGTCTTTCCTCCTCTGCTGGTCAACACTCCTTGGGCCGCGAAGAACCCGTGCACGTCTTCAGGTTTGGTTTCCTCCCTCACGAGGATGACCTTCACTCCGTTTTTCGCCCAAGCGACTGCTGTGTCTGCGTCGAAGACGGCCTTGCCGCTCGCGGCACCTGGGGAAGCTGGCACCCCTTCAGCCAGGTGCTTCACTTGACTTCGAGGGTCTACCCTTGGGTGGAGGAGTTGCTCAAGCTGTTCGGGGGGCGACGCGCTTGATCGCTGTCTCTCTCGAGATTACTCCTTCGTCCGCCATGTCCACCGCGGCCTTCACCGTCGCGGCTGGACCCATCTTGGCCGCCCTTGTCTGAAGAACGTAGAGCTGGCCACGTTCGATCGTGAATTCTATGTCCTGCGGCTCTCTGTAGTGATTCTCGAGCGAGCGCGCTATCTTGTCGAGCTCCTTGTAGTTCTGCGGCATCTCCCGCTCCAACTCCCTGATTGGAACAGGAGTCCTTATCCCAGCCACCACGTCTTCGCCCTGCGCGTTGGTGAGGTAGTCGCCGTAAAGGCCTGGCTGGCCTGATGTGGGATCACGGGTGAACAGGACTCCTGTCGCACTGTCCTTCCCCATGTTCCCGAATATCATCACAACCACAGCAACCGCTGTGCCCCTGGCCTGGTCGGGCGTGATCTTGTACTGCCTCCTGTACTCTATCGCGCGCTTTCCCATCCAGCTCCTGAAAACTGCTTCTATCGCAAGCTCGAGCTGTCTCTCGGGTTCCTGAGACAGTCGGCTTCCTCTGGATTCGCACAGCTCCTTGTAGCTCTTGACCACACGCTTCAGAGACTCCGCGTCGAGAAGGCTATCGGACACCACACTGCGTCGCACCTTCTCTGCATCGAGGACCCTCGCGAACTCCCCTTCGTCAACCCCCAGGACGATCTTACCGAACAGTTGTATGAATCGGCGGTACGAGTCATAGGCGAATCTTTCGTTTCCCGTAAGACGAGCCATACCATCCACGACCTTATCGTTGAGGCCGAGGTTGAGGATGGTGTCCATCATTCCCGGCATGGAGATTGGCGCACCCGACCGCACCGAGACCAGTAGTGGTTTGCTCTCACTCCCGAAGGTCTTATCCGTCAGGCTCTCGATTCTCCGCACCGCAGCAAGCACCTCAGTCATCAGGCCAGGGGGCAAAGTCTGTCCGTTGCTGTAGAACTCCTCACACATGGAGGTTGTAATCACAAATCCCGGTGGTACGCGAAGACCAAGAGAGGTCATTTCGCAAAGCCCGGCGCCCTTTCCTCCAAGCAGTTTCTTGTCGGTCACGCCCTCATCGAAGAAGTAAATCCTCTTCTGCGACATCTGCTGTTCTTGCATCTGTCGTTTCGGATGTCCCCTCGCCACCTCGGTTATAAGTCTGGCTCCGTCTCGCGAGGATTCCTGGCAGTTCCTCAACGTGCTCTGTGAGAGTCACTCTATCAGAGACCGATGCAAGCAGGTACGGCAGACCGATTGCCCTGCCATAGCGGTCGTTGAACTCGAACACCCTCCCTGAGTTCATCTTCACCTCGAGACCAGACTCTTCCTTCGCCTCCCTGATCATGCAATCTTCGCCGACCGGAGCAACGCGTCTGTCCCGCATTCTGCCCAATTCACTGGGCCGGCTCGCCCACAAGGTGTACCGGGGGCCTCTTCAATCTGCCTTGCTCGTATGCGAGCTCCCCCTCCTTGATGACAGTAGCCACGCGATAGTGAAGCACATCATCCTTGAATGGAGTAACCCTCCCCATTGACACGAATCTGCTCGGCTTGATGGTCCATGCACCCCTTTCGAGTATTGTGAGATCCGCTACATACCCCACCGAGATCACTCCCTTTCTGATGCCGAGGTATCTCGCTGGGTTCTCGCAGTAGAGCCTGCATGTCAAAGCAAAGTCTTCTGTTTTGCTCAGGAGCAACGGAAATGCGAAATCGAGACCTGGGAATCCAGGCGCCGGCCTCTGCGAGTACTTCTCGTCTTTCGTATGGGGGGCATGGTCCGTTGCGTAAAAGTCGAATGCCCCCGCCTTCAGGAGCCGGACCATCTTGCACACGTTGGCTGCGCTTCGTAGTGGGGGCCTGACGACGCTCGCCCTACCTATCCTGCGGTTGGCATTCCGGCTAGTCATGAAGAGGTGATGCGGCGCCACCTCCAGCGTGGTCCTCTTCAACTCCCTTGACCTCCTCGCTCGTATTACCGCGCTCACGGCTGACGAAGTGGAGATGTGGGCGAAGCGCACCCCCACCCGAGGCTCGGTCTGGTTGAGAATCTGGTTAACCGCACTGAGTTCGGCCTTTGGCTCGCGTGATCCTCCCACCAGCGATGGATCCTCGGCGTGAACGGCCAGCCTGAGGCCGCAGTCGCGGACCAGGGCGGCAATCTCCTTGAATCGTCCCAGGTCCTTTGCGTAGAGCTTGACAGCAAAAGCCCCCGCCTGCCTGAATCTCCTGATCTCACTGAGGTCATCGGGTGCACCCGCGTGAAGTGCGAAGTCGGCGTAACTATCTCTTCGGAGCAGCTCGACTCTCTTCTCAACCAAGTCTGTTGAATTAATTAGCGGTTCGGTATTCGGCATCTCCGCGACAGTCGTCACCCCGCCGGCTATCGCGCTCATGGTACCCGAGGCCACCGACTCCTTTGCGGCCTGCTTCCAGTCCCTAAGGTGCACGTGCAAGTCGGTCGCAGCCGGAAGCAGAACCTGGTTTGGCTCAAGCTTGATCGTCACTCCCACCCTTCCTTTTGGCTCTCGAGACACGGCGGATATCCGGCCTTCTGAGACGTAGACCCACATTGTTCTCAGGCCGTGAGAGTATGTCAGCCCGTGGACAGCCAGGTCGTACATGCGCCACACCCAGCGCGTCACCGCTTCTTAATGGATGCGAGGGAGCCGCGGTCCCGCTGGCATCACCCGATCTGATTGTTGATGTCCTGCTCTGTGAGATCCCTGGAGCAGTACTTGCACCTGTAGCTGAGTGGGGTTGTCGAATTCTTGTAGAAGACAGAGCGGACGGCGCTCTTCTCCCTTACGGAGACACAGGTGGGGTTGCCGCAGCTTAGCACACCGACCAAGGTCTGAGGAGGGGCCACCTTCTTCTTGTCAACAACACGATAGGATCTGATGATGTTAACGCTTGCTTCTGGAGCGATGAGCGCGAGCTTCTGAATCTGTTCCTCGTTCAGCTCCACTTGCTCGACCTTGACGATGTCTTTCTTGCCCAGCTTAGAGCTGTCGACGTTCATCACCAGGGCGAGCGTCACGCCCCTCTCCTGAGGATTGCCGAGGAGATGAAGTACAGAGAGCGCCTTGCCAGCGGCGATGTGGTCGACGACTGTCCCGTCACTTATTTTCTGAACCAGCATCTTCTCTTTGTTGCTCAAGCTCTAGTCTCCTCCGAGAACCAGGTCAAGTAGCGCCATTCTGACAGGGACTCCCCAGGCTGCCTGTTTCATGTATGCGGCGTTGGGTAGCGAGTCAATATCCGGAGGAAGCTCGCTCATCCTGGGAAGCGCATGCATCAGTACACTGCCTTTCTTCGCGGCTAACAGGGTCTCCTTCGATATTCTGTAGCTTCCCTTGACCTTCTCGTACTCAACCAGATCGGGGAACCTCTCCTTCTGGATGCGAATCATGTAGAGCACGTCAACCTCACCGAGCACACCTTCGAGATTGCTCACTTCCTCGGTGAGGAGTCCGAGCTCCTCCAGCTGTTGCTTCGTTTCGGTCCTGAGACGCAGGCTCTCCGGCGAGACGAGGTAGACCTTCTTCGGCTTGAACTTGGTGAGAGCGAAGAGCAGTGACGCGGCGGTCCGCGCGTATCTTACGTCGCCGTACAACGCGTAGACAAGTCCATCCACGGTTCCCTTCAACCTCCTCACGGTGAATAGATCGAGCATCGCCTGGGAAGGGTGGTGTTGTGAGCCATCCCCGCCATTTATGACTGGAGCCTTGCTGATCTCGGATGCAAGTAGTGCCGCCCCCTCTGAGGGATGGCGCATGACAATCATGTCAGAGTAGCTCTCCAGCATCCTGATCGTGTCCGGAAAGCTTTCCCCCTTCACCAGGGAAGATGCTTCCGGCGAAAGGTCGATAACCTTGGCGCCTAGCTTCAGCGCCGCGGTCGTGAAGCTCAGGCGAGTTCTTGTGCTGGGCTCGAAGAAGGCAGTCGCAACAATCTTCCCCGAGGATGACGCCCTCACGCTCTCGGGTCTGTCCACGAGACCGTCTGCCGCCTCGAAAAGCACCTCAAGGTCGGACCTCGAAAAGTCGAGGATGTTGATTACGTCACGGTGATTCCAAGCGCTTCTTGCCAAGCCCTCTCCCCTCAGCCCATCCGAGGAATCCCCTCAAGCTTTTGTTATAAAGAGTGCTTGTTCGCTTCAAAACCTTCATAACGAGTTCGCCATACCGCCTCAAAGTTTGAGCAGACTGGGCAAAATGCTTGTGAGGCCGCCGGTGGTTCTTTCGCTGGGGCTTCTCGTCTTGATAGCATTTCTGGCCGATCCGCTCAGCTTCACGAGGTCCTGGAACCAGGGACGCTCAGCCATGATCGCCGTGATCCCCCTGGCACTGCTCGAGGGCGGGCGGAGTGGACTGAATCCGCTCCGCGAGGGAAGGAGGGCTGCCTTGGTTTACGCTGTCCTGGTCCTAGGCGGGCTCTACTACTTTCTGGTGGCAACCCCATTCGTCACCGCTGCAATCCAGAGTTGGGGGGTCGGCCTCGGGGTCGACCCTCTGCTCGCCCAGTTCAGCTGGCTCTGGGGAATAGATTACGGAGTGAGTTCAATCCTCCTTCTGTGTCTCGTTATGCTGTACTCCCGTCCCCGACCGTTAACGCCGCTAATCTACACCCTGGGGATGACTTCCTTCCTGTTCGTCGACGTGATACTGCCCTACAACTCTCTGGGGCCATTCCAGGGCGTGGTCCCGCCCATGCTGCAGTCCATTTCCTACATAGTAAATGCCACGGGGCTTGGCTCAGCGAGTGCGAACGGCAACATCCTGACCCTCACTGCGCCCGCCGGCAGCATGACTTTGCAGGTATTCTGGCCCTCGGCCGGACTGGACGGAATCATAATCGGCATCTTGGTTGTGGTATTTGTTGTGATAAAGCTCGGAGTCGGGCACCTGCGAGGCTTCGCCTATGTCGCGATCGGTATTGTGGGATCATTCGCGGTCAACGTGCTTCGCATCGTTCTCCTGGCAGTCTACGCCTTGGGTCATGTTACATCTCCGAAGGAGTTCGAGGTCTTCCACTCCGTGGCTGGGGATCTGGTCTTCATCCCTTGGATAGTCGTTTACGTTCTGCTGATTGTTTGGCACGAAACAGGGGGGAGCCTTTCACGTGGTACCCGCTCAGTTACGGCCTCTGTTCCGTGACAGCAATGACGAATGAGTGAAAGTCAGGGTGAAGACAAGCAGGTAGCCGATCAGATATATTGCGAGTATCGGTATGATCCCGAGGTTGTCGGTTGCAAACGCACGAGCCAATGCCAGCGAACCAACTAGAACAAAGGAGCCCTCCAGGGCGGTCACCTTGTTGAGAGAGAGCTGGTACTTCTTTCCCTTCCAAGTCTGCTGTCGCGCCGTAATCGCGTACTTGGGAGTCCTAAGAAATGTGCCCGTCTGACTGGATAAGAGACCAGAGAGGGCGCTGACAGAGTTGCTCAGGCTTATGCCGTATCCTATTATGACTAGGAGGAGAATCTGCCTCAGATTTCGGGCAACCCTGAGCCCCTGCACCCGTATCGCCTCCACACAGTAGTAAAGAACGGCAAGGGTGGAGAGAATGACGAGGGCGGAGAAGACTACCCATGGGGCGAACTGGACTGTGAGGAACACAATGTCTGATGCCGTCCTAGCAGAACCGATGAGACGCCCAACCTGCAACGTAGGGACGGAGATGTCTACCGCGTAGTTGATGACATTAACGTTGAGGAATGTGGCGACCACGGCAAGTAGGAACGAGGCCACCATGAGAGGATGAACCATGTAGTACGTCAGGTGGACGCAAGCCTCGAGTTTCTGTCTGAATGACAGGGCTTTCGATCGGATTATTGTTGGAATGACCTTCTTCGCGGCCTGAAGCGACCCCCTCGCCCAACGCCCCTGTTGCCTCTTCAGACTAGTGATGGTTGGAGGGAGCTCCGCAGGAACCTGCAGGTCTTTGAGGTAGATCGCACGATATCCTGCGAGCTGCATTCTGTAGCTGACATCGAGGTCCTCTGCAAGGGTGTTGGCCTGCCATCCGCCTGCTCTGGTTATTGCTTCCGTCCTCAGGATACCTGCACTTCCGTTGAAATTGATCAGGTAGCCGCTGCTCCACCTCCCCGGCTGCTCGAGAAGGAAGTGAGCATCTACGCCGATCGCGAGTGTCTCGGTTATCACGTTGTAGTTTCTGTTGAAGTGGCTCCAGCGGCACTGCACGAAACCAATTCTTCGGTCGGCCAGCATGTGAGGAACCGTCCTGTCGAGGAAGTCTTCCGGCGGCGAGAAGTCCGCGTCAAAGACAGCGATATACTTCTCATCTGTCGTGTTCAGCGCCGCCTGGAGGGCACCCGCCTTGAAACCGACGCGATTACCTCGTCGGAGCACGTGAATCGGATGTCCTTGTGAAGTGTACATCGCGGCAAGTCTGTCGATAGTGGCGCTTGTTTCGTCGTCCGAGTCGTCGATAATCATGATTCTCACCAGCCCACGCCCGTAATGCTCAGCCATCTTCACGCATGCACCGAGAAGCCTCTCAGTGACGTAGAGCTCGTTGTAGATCGGAAGATGCACCGCGACGCGGGGTTTCTCTTCGCACATCTCTGCGAGTGGTTGGGCGTACTTCCTAGACCTACGTGTCAGGTGAAGCGTGTTAATGCCATAAACGAAAAAGGAAATGCTCAGCAGTACCGAGGCCCCAAGAATTATGTTGGCCAGCGGAACAGAGACGGCAATAGACAGTACCTAACACCGCTCTTCGATCTGGAGTTCTGCCGTGGCCTACTATTATATAGTTTGATGGTGCTAATGTCGCCGAGAAACCGGGTAATCGGTCGATAAAGGCCTCCGAACCAGAGCGGCATCATGGTTCCGTTTGGACTGGTAACGAACGAGGACACGCACCGAAATCGAAAACGGTTGTTTTCAGCTGGTGAAAAAAATCCCGTCCCAGAATCTGGAGCGAGAATTGGACGAAGTCATGCCCTAGGAAACCCTGCACATGATAGCGGTTCGGTATCCTGTCAACACCCTGATGTAACCCCGCAGCAACGCGTCGGCGCTCGCATCTCCCGTGTCGACGAGCAGTGGCCTCCCGCTGAGGGCCGCGATTTTTCCCTCTGTCGCGACCACGATTATCCCATCCTTTCCCACCCCTCTGATCGCCCGCCCACTAAATTGTTGGTTACCCCTCCCGAAGATGAACCCCTGGCCCCCAATGGGCGTCACAACGATGTGAGTCTTCCCTTCCTTCACGAACTCGAGCAACTTTTCTTCGTTCGCATCAAGAGCCATCAATCGCCTGTTTCGCACGACGTCAACGCCGAGGAGGGTGTACTCCAAGCCCAGTGCAACCATGATTCTCTTGGTGGTCGAGCCCGGCCCAATGAAGTAGGTAGTTTCGTCGTCCATGTCATCAATGACCGACCAGGCGATCTGGACGAGGGCATCGGTTTGTGAGGTGGCTCCCCCCACCTTCACCCCCTGCAGCATGCTTCTTCCACAGGGCAGGGACATGTGACCATAGAACTTGGCTGAGAGGACACCTCGCCTGTAGTCGGTCTCGTCGATGTCAAGCACGTCCTCCTCGCAGAGGTCGAGTTCACCCTTCAGGTAGGACGCAGCGAGTCTCCCCGCACTTTCCGCATTTATGGCGAAGACCCCTGAGTGCATCTTCACGCCAGAAGGAATGCCTAAGACTGGCATCTTGGTTCCCACGACGGCGCACAAGTCACGCGCCGTTCCGTCCCCTCCAGCGAAAAGCAGGAGGTCTGTACCCTCCCTTAGCATGTTCTCGGCCTCCCTTCTTGTATCATCAGGCGTTGTCTTCGGCCCGCCAATCGAACCGATAACTCTCGGCTTCAACCCCAACTGCCTGCTTTCGCTTTCACCCATCTGACCGGGGCAAGTGAACAGGACGAAGTCCTGGGTCACGGAGATGAGCGCTTTCAGTGCGACTACCGCACGTTTCGGTGATTCTGGAGTTGCGCCCAGCACGATCGCCCTTTCGAGTATGTCGTCGCCGTCCGTCCCCTTCAGGCCAACAGATCCACCCATACCCGCCACGGGGTTTACGATAAGACCAAGCTTTCTACCCGCCATGTCTCCTCTGAGAGTCATTGGGTTGGCCTCAATCCAGCGATAGCGCCACTGATGCGCGGTCGAAATACCGCTTTTAAGCCTTGAAGGGGTGCGAGGGCAGAACTCGCCTCGAACGACTACCTCGTCTCCACCACCTCAATCTCGGACCTCTTGCTCTTCGTCAACGGAGCGTACGAAGGGAACACCACGTGCGCGCACGTAAACGCATAAATAACCAGAACAGCGTGCGACTGTGCGAGTGAGATTGACGGAGCCTGAGACACGAGGCGGTTCACTTTATCGCCGAACTGAGTTCCGTTTCTTTTGCTAGGGAACCAACTCACTCCATCCTCACGTTCTTGAAGCATTCTGGAGGGGGTCGCGTGTGACCACACCCAC
Organism: uncultured Nitrososphaerota archaeon; assembly: GCA_963836465.1. Lineage (GTDB taxonomy): Archaea > Thermoproteota > Nitrososphaeria > Nitrososphaerales > Gagatemarchaeaceae > CAWIJZ01. The sequence continues at coordinate 26,446 of CAWIJZ010000082.1, read as the reverse complement.
GCAGGAGATCATTATTGTAAAGCTCGGTGGGTCCATACTCGACACCGAACAAGCAATTTCCAGAGCAGCTGACCTCGTGAAGAGCGCGCACGACAGAAATGTCGGTGTGGTCGTGGTGGTCTCGGCGATGAAGGGTGTGACCGACCAGCTACTCGCACTGTCAAAGAAGGTGAACCCAGACATCGCGCCATCAATGCTTGATGAAGTCCTCTCACTGGGAGAGAAGACAAGCGCAAGGCTCGTGGCTGCAGCGCTCGCTGCGGTTCAACTCGAACCGGTTGTCGTCGATCCCCAGTCGCCGCACTGGCCGATAATCACTGACGATAACCATCTCGATGCGAACCCCATAATGGAGGAGAGCAAGAGGAAGACCAACGAGCTGATTCTGCCGCTCATTCAAGAGGGAAAGGTACCCGTGGTGACTGGCTTCCTCGGCAAGACTGCCGGAGGAGAGATTACTACGCTGGGCAGGGGAGGGAGCGACACGACAGCCGTCGTCCTAGGAAGCTGCCTCGGCGCGCGCGAAGTCGTCCTGATAAAGGACGTTGATGGTGTCTTCTCCAGTGACCCGGACAAGGTAAGCAACCCACAACTGCTCGATTCTTTGGAGGGAGATGAAGCCGAAATGCTCGCAGCGGGCGGCGCGAAGTTCCTGCACGTCAAAGCCCTCAGGTACCAAACGAAGGGCACAAGAATAAGGGTCACGAGCATGGACAAGCTCGACTCTGGCACGGTCATTCACGGCGAACTCTCAGATTTGCAGTTGGAGCTCAGCGCAGAGAAGGTCACGATGATTACCATGGTTGGACTGACGGCGGCCAAGATGGAATCAATCGCAAAGCTGTCGGAAGCACTCAGGGAGGCGGGAGGAACGCTGTTGGCGCTTTCCATGGAGTCCCATTCAGCCCTCTTCTACGTCGCCGGGGGACAGAATGTCTTGGACACAATACACCAAGTCCTGGTCAGGGAGAATCTGGGAAAGGCGGTGTCATCATTTGATGGGCTCGCGATGATTACTATCAAGGGGAGGGCAATGGAGACCGAGTCGGGCCTGGTCCAGCGGGTGACGCAACCGCTCGCTAGGTCTGGAACCAACCTCTATGGAGTAGTAACAATCATGTCCTCGATCATGATATTCGTTTCGAAGAGCCAGGCGGAGAAGGCCGTCGAGCTGATAAGGGCCGCCATCATGGTGAGCTAACCAGATGGCGAGAGAGATCAAAGCGGGGCTGCTTGGTGCGACTGGCGCGGTGGGGCAGCGATACATTAGCATGCTACACCATCACCCGTTTGTTCGTCTCGAGGTACTAATGGGCGGCGATTCGGTGGGCAAGAAGTACGGAGAGGCTGCCCACTGGTTGTTCTCCGACTCGATACCCGACGAGTTGGCCAAGAAGACGGTGCAGAAGGCTGTCCCCGAGTCAGCGCGGGGATGCGACATAGTCTTCTCTGCTCTCCCATCAGAGGTTGCAAAGGATGTGGAACCCAGATTCGCGAACGCAGGCCTCGCTGTTGTTTCGGAAGCAAGCGCCCACAGGATGGACGAAGACGTTCCACTTATGATTCCAGAAGTCAATCCGGATCATCTGGAGCTGCTCAAGTCGCAACGAAAGAGAAGAGGATGGAAGAAGGGGATAGTGACAACACCGAACTGCACCGTCACGGGCCTGGCTATCGTCCTTAAGCCAATCGTCGAGTTATTTCCCGTTACGAAGGCCATAGTCACAACGATGCAGGCCCTCTCAGGAGCTGGTTACCCAGGAGTCGCCTCACTCGCTATCGTCGAGAACATCATCCCATACATACAGAACGAGGAAGAGAAGGTTGTAAAGGAGACAAGGAAGATACTCGGGGCACGAAGAAACGGAGCCATAGAATTGCTGAACCTCCCGATGGGTATCTCGTGCAACAGGGTTCCTGTCCTCGACGGCCACGTCGAGACATTGTATTGCGAGTTCTCCCGACGCGTCGACCCCCCCGATGTCTCGAAATGTCTCGAGAAGTTCATCGGCGTCCCCCAGAGAATGAAGCTTCCGACGGCACCCGAGAGGCCAATCATAGTGAGGAGGGAAAACGATAGGCCCCAGCCCCGGCTAGACAGGAACTCGGGGAGCGTCCCAGGCATGAGTGTGGTCGTCGGTAGGGTCAGAAAGGGCATAGATGATAGCTCTGTGCTGCTAACCCTCCTCTCCCACAACACTGTGAGAGGCGCCGCCGGGACGGCTATTCTGACCTCCGAGCTGATGCGCGGTAAGGGGTACCTGGAGTAGAATCACGATGGTTTTTGGTAAGCAAGTCCGACTCGCAAGGATAACGAAGAACGGAAGGATGCTCTGCGTTCCCATGGACCACGGCCTCTCCAACGGACCGATGGCAGGATTAGAGGAACCCTGGAAGATAATCACTCAGGTGGCCAGAGGGGGCGCGACAGCCATCCTCGTTCACAAGGGAGTGATAAGGGCGCTTCCCAAGGTTCCACCCACCGGAATAATCCTCCATCTCTCCGCAAGCACGTCACTGGGTCCAGCACCCAACAGGAAGATGCTGATCACCTCCGTGGAGGAGGGGATAAGGCTCGGAGCAGACGGTATCTCTGTGCACATAAACATCGGCTCCAAGGAGGAGCCAGAGATGCTGGAGCAACTTGGAACCGTCGCCGACACATGCGACGTGTACCAGATGCCATTCATCGCGATGATGTATCCGCGTGGTGAGAACATCAAGAATCCTTCTGATCTGGACACGGTTGCCCACGTCGCGAGGATCGGGGCCGAGGCTGGCGCCGATATTGTCAAGACCGTCTACACCGGTGATGAGAACAGCTTCAGGGAGGTCGTGCGAAGGTGCCCTGTACCAATCGTTCTCGCCGGAGGGCCGAAGAGCAACAGCGATGTTGATGTTCTCAAGATGGCGGAGGCAGCGATGAAGGCAGGAGCGATGGGCGTAACATTCGGTAGGAACATCTTTCAGCACAGGGATCCCACGCTCATGGTGAAGGCGCTGAGGAGGATAGTGATGGACAGGCAAAGCGCAGATGACGCACTGGAGATCTTGAAAGGTGTCGCGAATAGCAGTTCCTGACAAGGAGATAGCGCTCGACCTAACGGGGCAGAACGGCATCGATTCCCTCCTGAGTGAGGCGAAGAGCATTGGCATCAGGACGGTCGTGTCGCGCACAGGATTCACGGTCAGCCGGGCGCTCGACGGCCTCACGACGATTGAAGCATCTGAAGAAGGGACGGCGGGGGACGGGCGAGCGCTCTGGCTTCAGGTCGAGACCGGCAAGGATGTTGAGAGGGCGATCGAAGCCGCGGAAATGGGTTACGACCTCGTGATCGTGCAGTGCAACAACTGGAAGATCATTCCGCTTGAGAATCTGATAGCGGAGTTCCGGAGACGAAACCGTAGAATCTACGCTTTCATGAAGGAGCGGGGCGACATCGAGCTGGCGTTCGGTATTCTAGAGAAGGGAGTGGACGGTATCGTGATTCCTCCCGACTCCCTGGGAGCGGTGAAGGAGCTGATGAGGTCGATCGGCAACACGAGAGTGTTCGAACTCATCCCCGCGACGGTAACCAAGATAGTGGATGTCGGCCTCGGAGAGCGTGTCTGCGTGGACACGACATCGCAACTCTCCCTCGGCGAGGGGATGCTAGTTGGAAGCATCGGGAGCTTCTTCTTCCTTGTTCACGGCGAAACGGTGCCATCGGATTTCATACCCACGCGCCCCTTCAGGGTCAACGCGGGTGCCATTCACAGTTACATCCTCGGTCAGGACGGCAAAACCCGCTACCTGGCCGAGCTCAGGGCGTCCGACAGAGTTCAGGTTGTCTCATTCCATGGCGTTTCCAGACCCGTCACAGTTGGCAGGGTGAAGATCGAAAGGAGGCCACTGTTGATGATCGCGGCTGACGCGAACGGCCAGGAGGGCACCGCGATGCTGCAGAAGGCGGAGACAATCCGGCTCGTAAAGGCCGACGGGACGACCGTAGCGGTGACTGACCTTAGGGAAGGAGACAAGGTTCTGGTACACCTCGGCGGCGGTGCCGGGAGGCACTTCGGCGGAGAAGTGGACGAGTTCATAATTGAGCGTTGAGAGGATGAGCGTGCAGACTGGCCGAGCCTGGCGTTGGAGAACCGGGAGATGGTTGAGCGAGGATGAACCGAGGTAGACTCTGCACCAGCATCACTGCTAAGTCTGTGGAGGAGATGGCGAGAAAGGCAGAGCGATCCTTTGATCTCGGCTCGGAGCTGGTGGAGTTCAGGATAGACCATATCGATAACCCAATGAGTGAAGAAATCCTTGAAGGCCTCGCACACTACGCAGACCGTGCCGTTCTGACAGTGAGGTCCAAGGATCAGGGCGGCTCGTTCGAGGGGACAGAGGAGAGGCGCGTAAAGCTGCTACTGGAACTCTGTGCGATGAGGCCCGCGTACGTGGACATCGAGCTTGAGACGGCTAGGTCCGAGGTTGCGGGGAAGTTCGCCCGGAAAGCGCGCACGCTAATCATATCCTGGCACGACTTCCGAGGAACTCCAGTTCCTTCGAAGCTTGCCAGGAAGTACAGCGAAGCGAGAGAACTCGGGATAGCAAAAATCGTGACATTCGCGAAGACACAGGACGACAACCTGCGGGTGCTGTCGCTGTACCGTGGAGGCAGGAGGAGGGATCTCATCGCCTTTTGTATGGGCGAGAAGGGAGCCATCTCGAGGGTTTTCTCGCTTTATGCTGGAAGCCCAATCTGTTACGCGGCACTTCCAGGCGAGAAGGTGGCGCCAGGACAGCTCTCCATTGTGGAGATGAAGGAACTGGCGAGGATTCTTGGATGAGCAGCGAGAGGCAGCAGCACAGTACTGCCTGATAGGAGGCGAGCGTCTCCGACTCTCCTTCCCCTGCAATGATGAATGCCGCGTTTCTGTCGTGGGAATCGATGCCACTTACTTCTCTCTTACGTTCAGTCCAAGGAGCTCGCCGAGAGGTTTCACGAGCTGAAGCTAGCAGGAATCAAGGGCATGAACGTGACCATTCCTTTCAAGAATTCAATCATGGCACTCCTCGATGGCCTCGATCAGGTCTCCTCAAGGATCGGTGCGGTTAACGTCGTGGAGAACGCGGGCGGAGATTACATCGGACACAACACCGATGTCGATGGTGTTCTCGGCCCGCTTCAGGCGCGATTTCCTGGCCTTCGCCCGAGACACGCCCTAGTCCTTGGGAGCCGGCGGTGCGGCAAGAGCTTTCCTTGAAGCCATGAGGAGATCGGGATGTGAGAAGGTCACTGTTGTTGTAAGGGAGAAGTCACGGGCGGCCATCTTCCTCAAGGACATGACTAGGGCGTGTGAGGGAGTTCACCTCGAGCTCCGCTCCCTGCATGAGGGCGATAGCATCGGAGGCGACGTCGACCTGGTCTTTAACGCAACGCCAGCAGGTTCCCCTGGCCAGCCGTTCCCGTCTGAAGTTCTCCCACTGCTCGACTCGAGGACGATAGTGTTCGACGCGTTGTACAGGCCCATGGAGACGGAACTGATCCAGCGGGCGAAGGAGTTGGGCTGCAGGGTGCTCTACGGCTACGAGATGCTTCTGGGTCAGGGAGTGGCAGCGTTCAAGCTGTGGACAGGAAAGGACGCCCCGGCGCAGGCGATGAAGAACGCCCTGCTTCGCCGGCTTGAGGTTGTCGGCGAATGAAGGGACAGGGAACGGCTTTCGGAGCTGTCAGCATAGTCAATGCCATCGCAGGGGGTAAGGGTGCAACTGCAGCATCGCACTCAGGACCGAGGCTATCGTTGAAATCGAGAGGGGCGAAGGTCCGTGGAGACAACTGTCAACGGAAAGGAGGCTCCTGTCCAGGGCTCGCGACCGAGGTGGTGAGGCGTGTACTCGAATCCAAGGGAATGCAGCACGGCAGACACGCCTGCAGAATCGAGACAAGATCAGAGATTCCGGTGGGTGCCGGTCTCAAGAGCTCGTCGTCCTCGTCCGTCGCGGTGGCGCTGGCAACTCTCGCGGCGCTCGGTGAAAATGCATATGATGCAACGAGGGTTCTCGATTACAGCGTCGAAGCTTCGCTGTCCGCTGGCGTCAGCATCACTGGGGCGCTCGACGACGCTGCATCATGCCTGATGGGTGGAATCAACCACGCGGACAATCTGAAGAGACAGGTGATTAAGACTCAGGCCCTAGAGTCGCCTCTTCGAATGGTGATCAAGGTACCGAAGCAGCGAAACAGGCGGGATTCGATGAAGTTGGAGTTTGTGAGGAGGTTCTCGAAGATCGCCGATGCGGCGTTCAACATGAGTCTTGACGGCGACCCCTGGAGCGCAATGGTTCTCAACGGGATCATCTATTCGTCCATTCTACACTACGACCCCGCTCCTGCCCTGCGGGCACTCAGTCTCGGAGCATTGGGCGCGGGATTGTCTGGGACAGGGCCATCGGTGGCTGCGGTATTCAATCCTGACGGCAACAAAGCAATCGAGCTATTAAGGAAGGAGTGGGCGCGCGACGGGAGCAAGGTCATTGTTACGGAGAGCAGCAACGAGCACGGGAGGATCGTCCGCCTTGACTAGGACGACGCTGCTTTCCCCCACCACTGGGGGGCTGAAAGGCGAGATTTCCGTCCCTCCCAGCAAAAGCTACACACACAGGGCGGTCGCCATGGCAGCACTGGCGAGGGGGAACTCCAGGCTGACACGGCCGCTCATCTCCCGCGACACGAACGCTACGATCATGGCGTGTCAGGCCTTCGGTGCGAGGGTAGAACATGCGAACGAGGTCATCTTGGTGGAGGGTTGTGGCCCCAGGACGCCAGAAGACGTCGTCAACGTCGAGAACTCTGGAACAACGCTCCGGTTCATGACGTCCATCCTCGCGGCGGCGCCCGAAGGACACTCAGTACTGACGGGTGATGTGAGTATCAGGAAGAGGCCCATGCAGCCGCTGCTGGACACGCTCGGGCAGCTCGGCGTGAAGGCTTGGTCAACGAGGGGCAATGGTTGTGCACCGATTGTTGTGGGAGGAGGAGGGCTGGCGGGGGGCGAGGCAGAGATGCGCGGCGATGTCTCTTCACAGTTCGTTTCTTCGATCCTCATCTCCTCGCCTCTGGCAACGAGAGAGACAATCCTCAGGGTGAGGGGAGCTGTTTCTAGACCCTACATTGAAGCGACGCTCTACTTGTCTGAGAAGTTCGGTATCAGGTTAGATCGCGATGGCTACGAGCGGTTCGTCATCCCCGGGCTACAGAAGTACAGACCTCTCGACTTCGCTGTGCCGGGGGACTTCAGCTCGGCCTCCTTCATCGTTGCAGCCACGGCACTCGTGGGAGGCTCCGTGGTCATAAGAGGACTGGACCCGACAGTGCCTCAGGGTGACTCGCTAATAGTGGAGATAGCTGGGAAGATGGGCGTGGGGGTGTGGACGGAGGGTGACTCGATCCACATCTCATCTGAAGACAGCATGTTGCGGGGTGGAACGTTCAACCTCAGCGACACGCCTGACCTTCTACCCGTCGTCTCTGTGCTTGCGCTCAAGTGTACCTCTAAGGTGAAGATCGTGGGAGTGGCCCATGCGCGATTCAAGGAGACCGACAGGATCGCCGTCATTGCGAGAGAACTTTCAAAGCTGGGAGTGAGCATCGCCGAGAGCGCGGACGGGTTGGTGATCGATCCACCGAAGAAGCTGCACGCTGCGACGCTCGATGCCCACGACGACCACAGGATGTTCATGGCATTCGCGCTCGCTTCGATGCTAGTTCCGGGAGGAGCACCCGTCATTGGCGTGGAGAGCCTGGACGTGTCCTACCCCGGATTCCTGGAAGATATGAAGAGTCTTGGAGCGCGCATAAGGAGCGAGTGATTGGTTCACAATGCCAGGAAACATCATCGGTGAGCGCTTCACCCTGCTGAGCTTCGGGGAGAGTCACGGAAAGGCTGTGGGCGCGGTCGTGGACGGGTGCCCCGCAGGACTGGAGCTCTCAGAGGGTGACGTACAGAAGGAGCTCGACCTGAGGAAGCCGGGACAGACCATCGTCACCACACAGAGAAAGGAGGAGGACGTTGTTGAGATTCTCTCGGGTGTCTTCAACGGAAGGACCACGGGAGCCCCCATTGCGATGCTGATCAGGAACGCTGACAAGGATTCCAGGCCCTACGAAGCCATCCTCAACACGCCGAGGCCCGGTCACGCGGATCTCACCGCCCGGCTGAAGTACGGCGGATTCAACGATTACAGGGGAGGAGGACGGTTCTCCGGCAGGATTACGGCGTCCTTTGTTATGGGGGGCGCGATCGCGAAGAAGCTCCTCATGCGAGTGCTGCGGGTGGAGATAATCGCTTACACCCTCGAGATAGGAGGGATAAGGGCGGAGAAGTTCACGATCGAGGACGCGAAGAAGAACAGGTACTCCAATGAGGTGAGAAGTCCTGACCCGGTTGCTGCCGAGGCGATCAAGAAGAGAATCATCGAGATGAGGGGAAGGGGTGACAGCCTCGGAGGCGTGGTTGAATGCGTCACCCTCAACTTGCCCGTGGGGCTCGGAGAGCCGGTCTTCTCCTCTCTCGACTCCGACCTTGCAAGAATCGCTCTTTCAATCCCAGCCGTCAAGGGAGTCGAGTTTGGGTCGGGCTTTGAATCGACGCGGACGACGGGTACGGGGAACAACGACCAGTACACACTCCAAGACGGGAAGATAGTCTCGGCCACCAACAACTCGGGCGGGATACTCGGAGGGCTTTCCACGGGGATGCCTCTGGTCTACCGGGTCGCCTTCAAACCTACCTCATCCATCGCTGCGAAACAGAAGACTGTTGACGTTGTGAAGAGAAAGGAGGTCGAGCTCATCGTTCCGGGTAGGCACGACCCAACGGTGGTTCCGAGAGCGGTCCCGGTCGTCGAGAGCGCCACCGCCCTTGTTCTTGCCGATCATGCGATGAGAGCAGGCTTAATCCCACTGGTGCTCAAAGGTGGCGCGCGAAGAGAGTGAAGCTAGCTGAAGACAGAAATTGATCTGACCGCACTTAGGGAGCAGATAGCAGAGAAGACGAGGCAGATAGTCCGCCTTATGGCCGAGAGGAACGAGCTCGCGAAGGAAGTAGGGAGGGTGAAGGCCTCAAAGGCTCTCCCCATCGAGGATGAGGGGGTCGAGGAAGAGCTCCTCCAGATCGTTCAGACAGAGTGTGACGGACTCGGAATTGACAGGGAGGCTGGTGCCAGGGTGCTGAATGTTCTTCTCGGAGAGTCAAAGCGGGTGCAGGGCGGACAGAACCGGTCGTCTTCGCTCGTGACTCCCATGATGATAGCAGCGAAAGCCCTAGAACTCCAGAGAAGGGGTGAGAAGCTGCTGCGGCTCGATGTCGGCGAGCCTGACTTTCGACCCCCCAAGGCGGTGGTCGACGCTTGCTCCAGAGCCATGTACGAGTTCAAGACGCACTATACCCAGACGAGAGGGATTCCGTCGCTGGTGGAGGCGCTGCAGCGCTACCTGATGGAGAGGCATGGTTTCGCTGCGCAGGAGAGCGAGGTCATCATGACCCCCGGCGGGAGGTACGCAGTTTACGCGGCGCTGAGGAGTGTGCTGAAAGAGGGTGACAGATGCATCGTAATCGAGCCGAACTGGCCGGCCTACAAGGAGTGCCTCGAGTTCATAGGGGCGAGAGCGACAACGATACACACCACTCTGGAGGAGGGATGGAAACCGTCTGTCGAAATGGTCGAGGCGTCGATAAGGGCCAACACCAAGGCTATCGTGTTGAGCTATCCTGTGAACCCCACGGGGAAGCTGATAGACCAGAAACTCTTCGACGAGCTGGTCGAAGTGGCCAACGACCACAGCATGACTGTAGTCAGCGATGAGATATACACTGACTACGCCTACAGCGACTGCCCCTCGATTCTGAAGAGTCATACGAAGAGTTTCGTGCTGACTTCCTCATTCTCGAAGACGTGGGCGATGACAGGTTTCCGGGTAGGATACGCAGTCTCCTCGCAGGACACTGTATCAATGATGATGAAGATTCAGGCCCTCATGATAACATCGGTCCCAGAATTCATTCAGTACGGCGCTATCAAGGCGCTCGACGTGAAGAGGGAGGTGATGGAGAACGCAGAGGCGATGAAGGAAAGGATAGAAGCTGCGGCCGAAGAGCTCGATAAGATCGAGGAAATCGAGTACTACAGGCCCGACGGTGCGATGTACGTCTTCCCGCGTGTCGATGTACCAGGATTTGACGCATCCTCCTTCACGATGAAGATAATGCAGGAGAAGAAGGTCTCCATCTCCCCAGGAAACGGTTTTGGTGATTATCCAGACTGTTTCAGGATATCATTAGGAAACTCGAAGGAGACCATAGTCGAGGGCATCAGAAGGTTGGGAGAAGCCATTCGTTGAGAGTGGCGGTAATAGGCTCCTCCGGAGGCATGGGTTCGTACCTTGTCAGGTACTTCCTCGCTCGAGGGCATGACGTGGCAGGATCGGACATCATAGCAACAAAGGCGCACTCAAGACGGTTCAAGTTTTACTTCTCTAACGCAGAGGCGGCTAGAAATCGAGATGTCGTCGTCGTCGCCTCACCCATAGACACCACAATCTCGGTGGTGAGGGAGTGCGCCCGCAACATGAGTCGTGGATCAGTCCTGGTAGACATATCTTCCGTGAAGGGGAAGATACTCCCGGAGCTTCGGAAGCTTACCAGCGAAAACGGAGTAACCCTGCTGTCGATTCACCCTCTTTTTGGGCCTTCGCTCCGGTCAAGGCACGGGATGAAGCTCATGGTCATCAGTGACGATGGTGCCGAGAAGGTGGAACTGGCAGGGAAGCTGTTCTCAGACGCCGAGATACTGCCAGTAACCGGGAGCGAGCACGACAGACTCGTTGCGCTGACGCTCGCCCTTACTCACATCGTCAATATCCTCTACGCCAAGACCATCTCGAAATATGTTAGACCAGAGCAGATGAGGCTGGTGTCGACTTCCCACATCGATGACGCAACTGACTCTCGCTGAGGGTGTGCTGTCACAAAATCCAAAGCTCTACTCCTACATACAAATGGAGAACCCTAACACACCCGACGTCATCAAGACTCTCTCAAAGAACATCGCCGAGGTATTGAGAATCGTGGAAAGAGGCGACAGAAAGGCCTTCGAGAGACTTTACGCGGACCTGGCCAGGGTGTACTCCGAGGACGCGCGAAAGAACAGGAGTCTCTCAGCAGTCTACAAGACTTATCAAAGAACTGCTCAGTGAACTGCCGAGAGAGCGAGATACGAAACACAGGCGATCAGCGCCGAGGCAGGGATGGTCAGGAGCCACGCCCAGATTATTCGGCGAGCGACTCCCCACCTTACGGCAGAAAGCCTCCTTGTTGCCCCCGATCCCATTATGGCGCCGCTCACGCAATGGGTGGTGCTTACCGGGATGCCAAGAAACGATGCGCCTAATATCACGCCCGCCGCGGATGTCTCGGCTGCGAAGCCGTGCACAGGGTCCATCTTCGTCATCCTAAAACCCATCGTGCGCACTATCCTCCACCCGCCCGAGAGGGTGCCTAGTGCGATCGAAGAATACGCGGCCAGGACGACCCACAAGGGAATTGAGAAGGTCTTGAGGTTTCCCGTGGCGACCAGCAGGGCTGTCACGACGCCCATCGTTTTCTGCGCATCATTCGTTCCGTGGCTAAGGCTCACTAGACTTGAAGACACTAGCTGGAGCCTCCTGAAGTATCTGTTCACAACATGAGTGGAGAACTTCCTGAAGACACGAATGACGAGCACCATTATTGCAAAAGCGGTAACCAATCCGAGGATGGGAGAGAGCACCATGAATACCAAGGTGATATCCAGCTTGCCGAATATGATGACAGCGAATCCCGCCTTCGTCACTCCCGCCCCTATGAGGCCGCCAATCAGGGCGTGAGAGGAACTCGTCGGGAGGCCGAAGTACCACGTGATTATGTCCCAGGCGATTGCTCCACCAGCGCCCCCAGGATAACGATAGGGTCGATCGCGGAGGGACTTACTATCCCCGACCCGATCGTCGTTGCGACGGCCACACCGAAGACCAGGAAAGCGACGAAGTTGAAGATAGCAGCCATCGTGACGGCCGCAAGCGGAGGAAGGACTCTGGTCGCCACTACGGTGGTGATGGAGTTCGCGGCGTCGTGAAAACCGTTGAAGAAGTCGAAGGAATAAGCTATCGCGATTATCCCAACTACTAAGGCGGTGAACAAGGAGCAATCACTCAGGTGTGCTTCAGGAGTATGTCTCTGAGTTCTTGGCTCACGTCTTCGCACCTGTCGGTCACGGCTTCAAGGTTCTCGTAGATCTCCTTCATCTTTAGCAGGTAGACCGCGTCCTTGCCTTTGAAGAGTTCCGCGACCGAGTCGTTGAGGAGTTCGTCGGCCTCGTTCTCGAGTCTGTCAATTTCTCTACATCGCCCCTCGATCTCTGCCTCGTCGAGCTTCCTCATAGAGAGAAAGGCTTGGTGCACCTCGTCCACGGAACGCGTGACGAGTCTTGCAAGCTCCACCATCGTACTGGTGGGGACATCCACCTCGTACAACGCCAGCCTGTTAATCACGGCGTAGATGAAGTCCAGGACATCATCGTACAACGAAGCGAGGTCGGTGATGTCCTGTTGATCAATCGGAGTAATGAAGGTTTGATTTACCCTGTGATAATTCGTGGACTATGTCATCACCCGCGTGTTCGGTCTCCTTGAGTTCCTTTCTTCTCTCATCGAGCCTGTCGAAGTTCTCAATGGCGTCCTCAAGTTGATGCGCCCCCAGAACAACGTTCTTGGATTCCTTCTCCAGCAGGTCAAAGAAGGTCTTGTCCTGTGGGATAAGCCACTCCTTCAATCCCATCTGGCATCGTCAGGTGGCGCCTATTGCTCATTAATAGCTTCAACGCAGCGCGCAGGTGAGGACGCCACTTCCCTCGAGTGGCCTGGGGTGACCATATTGTGACAAGCACTGTATATATTTCATTGGCATATGATATATATCAGCACTGGGGCGCTCAGTATAGTAGGCGGACGTGATAATGGAAACTCAAAGACCATGGGGGAGGCAGCGGGTCGCCAGATGCACGGAGTGCGGACGCGTCCTCGTGGGCGAGTTCTTCTTCACCCGCCACTTCTGCGGGGAGAGAGCTTGCTATGAACGCGTGAACTTCCATCGGGGAGTCCATTCTGAGTTCGAGCGTATTAGACTTGAGAGGAGGTGAAAGAATGCAGGGATTTTCAAGCAGAGCGTACCTAGTAGCGGCGGTCGACACCTCACTTGGCAGGTTCGTCAGCAGGGCGGTGGTCACAGCGGAGGGGCCTGATGAGGCAATCCGTAAGGTCAGGACCTACCTTGCAAACAAGGGAGAGGCGGCCGCAGAGAGGAGCGAGATGCAGGCGATCGAGTTGGGGGACCTGACCGAAGGAGCCTCTGGCATCAGTTCGGGTCATCAACAGCAACAGTTGATGCTCAGATTGGGCGAAGAGTTCGAGTGGTAGTTAGGTCAGTCGGAGACTGAGTGATCTGCATCACGCGCGCGGAGATGGTTGTGCAGTCAGTATGTAGATGACAGAATCACCGATGGACGTCGCGTGGTCCGCGATTCTCTCAAGGTATCTCAAGATGAGCGTCGCAGAGACGGAACACCTTATGTCGATCTTCTGATCTCCTGTTATCCTCTTGATGTGGCTCCTGTAAATGTCGTCCACGACGTCGTCCATCTGCGACAATTCCTTAGCAAGGGTCGCGTCTCTTTCTGCGAAGGCGGTGATGCTCGTCCGGATCATGTTCTTGGCCTGCCTTCCCGCCCTCTCCACGTCAGACTTATCGCATTTTGAGATGTCACCGAAGATTGTGAGCACTTCGGCGATGTCGTAGGCATACCTCCCGAACCTCGAGAAACCATAGGCTATCTCCATGCAGGACTTTATGAAGCGGAGGTCCGTGGCGACCGGCTGATAGCGGGCGATGAGCTCCACGCTCAGTTCGCTGACCTCTTCCTGCAACACCCGAAGCTTTTCAGATTGCTCGAAAATCTCGGTGCTCGGCTTCTTACCCTCGGTGTACAGTTCGATGGCCCTGGTGACACATTCCTCAGAGAGGCCCCCCATGTCCATCACCATGTTCTTCAACCTTTCAAGGCCCGTGTCCATCAGTCTAGGCATCGATCGAGCACACCCACTCGTTTACCCGAACTTTCCAGTGATATACTGCTCAGTCAGCGGCATTTGCGGCTTCTCGAAGATCTGAGTTGTCTCACCGTATTCGATGAGCTTCCCCAGGTACATGAAGACGGTGTAGTCGGCGACACGCGCCGCCTGCTGCATGTTGTGAGTCACTAGCACCAGCGTATAGTCATCCTTGAGACCAGTTATCAGTTCTTCTATCTTAGCCGTTGAAATTGGATCGAGGGCCGAGCACGGCTCGTCCAAGAGTAGGACCTCCGGGTCCACGGCTAGGGCCCGCGCGATGCAAAGCCTCTGTTGCTGTCCTCCCGAGAGGCTAACAGCAGGCTTGTGAAGCTCATCTTTCACTTCGTTCCAGAGGGCAGCCGACCTGAGACTCTTCTCCGTTATCTCATCGAGCATTGTCCTGTCTCGCACGCCGTTCAGCTTCAGGCCGGCTATTGCATTGTCGCGTATAGACAGGGTGCGGAAAGGGGTTCGGCTTCTGGAAGACCATTCCCACCTTCCTCCTGATGTCAACCGCGTCAATTCCATTCCCATAGATCGGATCTCCGTCAAGGTAGATATTTCCCGTCACGCGTGCTCCGGGGACTAGCTCGTGCATGCGGTTCATGCACCGGATCAGAGTGGACTTTCCGCATCCTGAAGGGCCTATTATTGCCGTGACGTGATTCTTTAGCACGGGCAGGTTGACGGCGGCAAAACCTGCTTAGTACCGAAGTACGCATTCAGGTCTCTAACGTCCATCTTGTAGTCGGTTCTCAGATCCTGCTCCCCCCTTGTTCGCAACAGAGACTCTTCAACCTTTAACTCCTCATTTTCACTTGACTGCATTGACTCTTCCCCTCGTAACATATCGAATCGTCACGTTCAACACCAGGATGATGAAAAGGAGAACGAACGCCGTTCCCCACGCCTGTTGACGCCAGTCTGCGTACGGGGAAAGCGCGTAGTTGTAGATGATCAGTGGCAGTGCCGCGACGGGATGAGTAATGCCGGTGAAGAAGCCGTTGTTTCCCAGGGCGGTCATGAGCAGAGGCGCAGTCTCACCCGAAACCCTCGCAACTGCCAGGATTATCCCCGTTATCACTCCTGTCCTCGCCGTGCTCAGCACGATCCTTAGCAGTGTCCTCCACTTTTCGATTCCAAGGGCCATTGAGGCTTCTCTTAACGAGTTTGGAACAAGTTTCACAGACTCCTCAGTCGTGCGGGAAACGATTGGGATCATCATCATTCCAAGAGCCAAGCCGCCCGCGTAGGCTGAGAACTGATGCGTGGTGAGCACGACTAGGGAGTACACGAAGACGCCCGTCACTATTGAAGGAATGCCTACGAGGACCTCGTTCGTGAATCGCACCGCGGCACCGAATCGGTTCTTCCCGTATTCAGAGATGTAGATTCCAGAAAGCATTCCCACCGGAATAGCAATCAGACTTGCCATGGCGACGACAAGCGCTGAACCCTGAATGGCGTTCAGGATCCCCGCCCCGGGCGTTCCGGGCGGAGTCTGGGCACCAATCAAGAAGCTAATGCTGATGGCCGGCGCACCGTTCACAGTGACATAGAAGATTATCGCGGCGAGTGGGATTATGGCGACGATGATCGCCACCACAGATAGCCCCGTCATTAGCCTGTCCGTAAATCGCCTTGTTGAGATCATTCTCCGCTCGCTCCCGACTCTCCCCTTATTCTTCTGAGGAGTATCGTTGCAAGAGCGTTTATGATGAAGGCGATAATGAACAGAACCAACCCTATTTCAAGCAGGGCTGCTGTGTATGTCGGAGTTAGTGCTTCAGCAAACTCATTGGCGATAAGGCTGGCTAGAGTATAGCCCGGAGCGAACAGAGACTTCGGTATGTATGGAGAGTTTCCTATGACCATCACAACGGCGATCGTTTCGCCGAAGGCCCTCCCGAATCCCAAGAAGATCGCGCCTATCACACCGGATATCGCATAGCGGAGCACCGCCACCCTGGTGGTTTCGAATCTCGTTGCGCCGAGCGCGTACGCCGCCTCCCTCTGCGACCCAGGGACTGCCATCAGCGCATCTCGCGAGACGGCCGAGATGATGGGAGTGATCATTACTGCTAGGATTATCCCGGC
Source organism: uncultured Nitrososphaerota archaeon (assembly GCA_963836465.1). Lineage (GTDB taxonomy): Archaea > Thermoproteota > Nitrososphaeria > Nitrososphaerales > Gagatemarchaeaceae > CAWIJZ01. The sequence continues at coordinate 10,163 of CAWIJZ010000082.1, read as the reverse complement.
TGTCAGGACGCTGACGCCGTATATCGTTCCTTGGAAGATTGGTAGAAACCCGAGGACGCCTTGGATGGTAGGATATACGTAGTCGCGCAGGAGTGGTGCAAGGACAAGGAGCCCCCAGATTCCATAGACCACACTCGGCACTGCCGCCAAGAGCTCCACAACAAAAGACAAGCCACCGCTCAACCTGCGGGGAGCTATTTCCGATAGGAACACTGCAACACCGAGGCTCACCGGGACGCCGAGCAGTAGCGCGATGGCGGAAGTTACGAGAGTGCCATAGATCATCGGAAGTGCTCCAAAGATATTCCTAGATGGATCCCACGAAGAGGTAAAGAAGAACCGAAACCCGAACTTAATTATTGAGGAATAGGATCCTCGTACCAGCTCATAAAACAGCACGATCGCAAGAACGATGATAGCGGCCGCAAAGATGGTTACGATGATCCTGAATACTGGATCGCCGTACCTTTTTCTAGAGAAAAATGCTGGAGACGAAGAATTGGTCAAGTCAGCCCATCATGCTAGCTGAGGTATGGGACACCGTTGTAGGAGAATCTGCTTGATCAATCCTTCATCTATAGTTACGACGTTCTGCGGTAGTGGTGCGTAGTTCAGAGGAGCTGAAATCTGTTGTCCACTGTGGATGATGTACCAGAGGAAGTATGCGATCGTGTAGCCCTTCGCGTAGTCCGTTTGTGCAGCCCAGACTAGGACCCATGTGTATGTTGTTATCGGATAGGCCTGTGGGTCCGGAGCGTTCACGATGGAGATGCGTGTGTCATTGGTGATTGGAACTGATGCTGCCGCAGCCTGGAACGCTGGGATGGTTGGAGTTATCCAGTTACCCGCCGAATTCTGAATTTGGGCTGCTGGGAGCTTGTTTGATATGGCGTAGACCGAATCCGCGTATCCGATTGATTCTGGGTTGGACGAGACGGTTCCCGCCACTCCGCTGCTACCCTTTCCTGCGAGCTCACCTTGAGGCCAGCTCAGCGAAGTTCCCTTCTTCATGTGGCTCGCCCAACTGGGGCTAACTCTGGAGAGGTAGTCAGAGAGAGCGTAGGTCGTTCCTGAACCGTCAGACCTGTGGACCGGGATGATTGACTTCGCGGGCAAGTTGACTCCTGGGTTTAGAGCTGCAATTGCGGGGTCGTTCCACATGGTGATGTTTTGCATAAAGATTTCAGCTATGATTGGGCCGGTCAGCTTCAGGCTCGTGCTTCCGATCTCCGGGACGTTGTAGAAGATTGCCACTCCTCCCAGTGACTCTGGAATCTGAAGTAGTGTTCCGGTGTAGTTCGCTAATTGCGCGTTGCTGAGCGTCGCATCGCTGCCAGCATAGTCGAAGGTCTTCGAGAGGACTCCGGTCTGGCCTGCGCCGCTGCCAACTGGCTGGTAGTTGATGCTCACCTGTGAGTTGTTCTTTTGGAACGCGCTGATCCAAGCCTGCATGGCTGGATTAACGAATGACGAGCCGCCCGCGGTCAGACTGACCGGGACGGTGAGTGTGAATGTGGTCGAGATTGAAGTGGCTGTTGCCGTAGTTGTCGATATCGCAGTGGTAGTCGCGGTAGTAGTCGCTGTGGCCGTAGACGTAGCCGTCGAGACCGAAGTGGCAGTCGTCGTTGATGTTGCAGTTGAGATTGCGGTCGTTGTGGATGTTGCTGTCATTGTGGCGGTTGTGGTTGCTGTTGTTGTTGCAGTGGAGGTAGTCGTCTGTCCGCTCACGGTGAGGGCGTAGTACCCCGCGATTGCGGCGATAACAACGACCACAACGACAACCACACCGAGTAATGCAGAACTTGTTGCTGTCTTCTGGTTCGTCGTAGAGTAACTTTTCACGTTGTTCTTCAGGAGAACCGGATTTCGCAGGCTATTTTTGGCAAGCACAAGAGAAATATATGGACAGTCTTTGGGAATATTGGTCAATATCTTCATTGGTGATTGTGGATTGGCAATAGATGAAAAGGGAAAAGAAGAGTACAGGAAGATACAGTTCTCGGGCAAGTCTTCCTACGTTCTGGCGCTTCCGAAGAAGTGGGTCGAGGAGATGAAGCTGCAAGCAGGGGACCAGGTGGCGGTCCTGAGACAGGGAGATACCTCCCTTCTAATCACTCCCAAGAGCGGCAAGCCATATGGCAGCAAGGCCGAGGCAGTTGTGGAGGTCGCAACCAGTGGGAAGCCAGCCACCTCGGCCAGGAGACTCATCTCGGTCTACCTACTGGGGTATAACGTAATACAGGTCAAAGGGAAGGACGGGGCACTGACGCCCAGCCAGAGGAACGCCATCAAGGAGGTCATGCGAAGACACCTCATCGGCACTGAGATAATCTCAGAGTCGAGCGACGGAATCACGTTACAGGTGCTCCTTAGCTACCCTGACCTCAGCGTCAAGAGCGTCGTGAAGCGCATGTTTCTGATCACCGCATCGATGCACCGCGAGGCGATGCAATCGCTGAAGGAGTTCAACAAGGACGCCGCGACCGCGGTGACGAAATCGGATGACGAGGTGGACAGGTTCAGCCTCTACGCCATTAGGCAGCTGAACATCGCCGTACAAAACGAGATGATCCTGAAAGAGATAGACCTGGCGGCTAAGAGGGACTGCCTGGACTACAGACAGATTGTGAAGGCTGTTGAGAGGGTGGCGGACCACGCGAGCAGGATTGCGGAGGGCGTGCTCGAATTGGACGCGCCCCTTGCGGAGCCGCTAACTAACAGGTTGGTGAAGATGAGCGAATTTGCCGTTGACCTATTCGAGAAGTCTGGGTTGGCGCTCTTCAAAGGAGACGCGGAGGCCGCGGACACAGTGATCGAAGATGCTAGCCTTGCGGCTGAGATGCAGAAGGAGATTCTCGCCATAATCGCAAAGAAGGTTCCGAGCTCAAGCCAAGCCATGCCGTTGATTGCAGAGGACCTCAGGAGAACGGCGGAGTACTCCGCAGACATAGCTGAAATAGTGATCAATATGGGAACTGAGAAGGCCGTGATAACGGAAGGAGTCTTCCCGCTCGCTGTCTTCTGAAGGCCCTCTTTGCATAAAGAACGGGAAGGAACAGGTCAGCCCGGAGGCTGGCCTCTCCTACGTGTAATGGTACTTTTCTCCTCTCAGCTAACCGTACCTTGTAAGCTAATTCGTGGAGCTAGAGATGTGATCTTCCCTAAGGAGTAGAGCCACACCACCAGGAAGCCGAAGAGTTAACGCCAAACATCAGAGGATATGGACCCAAGTCAATGCGGAACCCGGGCAGCTCGCAGAAAATGCCTCCGTCCGCCTTCGGCATCAGTTCTCCCTTGCAGACCCTATGAACCATCATCTTATCCTTTTACTCTCCCTGTGAACCACCAAGCAATTATCTGAGGTCCCTCTTAAAGAGGAAGTTCGATGTAACATACGATAAATCAGAGCTTTGTCGACATCAGAGACCAGATAGTACATGGAGGTCGTTCCCTCAACATTTTTTGGTTAAGGCCAGTCAAGAAGCAACTCGGATGGCTTTTCGCCCATGATCATGATGGACTTCATTGGATGAAAGCGTGTTCTCCTTGAATAAATAGGGCTTCCGAAGACGTGAAAATCGGACGATGCTAGCAAATGCGACGCCGCGACCCAATCTGCCGTCAATCTGGCTATGCGACAGGGCGTCGACTGGAGCGCTGAATCGGTTTCGTTGGAGTGAGACATAGAGTTGCACACCCTAGAACTCGCAGGCGTAAGCTCGGGATACGGGGGCAAACCGGTCCTCCACGACATCACGTTCAAGGCGCAAGAGTCCGCAATCTACGTCGTCCTAGGGCCCAACGGAGCAGGAAAGACCACGTTGTTCAGGACAATCGCGGGGATACTGGAACCCTATTCCGGAGAGGTGCTGTTCGACGGCGAAGACCTAACTCGGTCCAAGGAAGCAAGGAAGAGAATCAACTATCTCTCGCACTACAACGCCATACCAGAAGAGATGACGGTACGCGGCGCCCTTGATTTCTACGCTAGGATCGAGGGCGGCAACGCAGACGAGGTTCTTTCTCTGCTGAGCCTCGAGGAGCTGAAGGACAAGAAAGTCTCAGACCTGTCTCAGGGACAGAAGAAGAGGGTGTCCATCGCAAAGGTCTTCCTGAGAGAGAGGGACCTGTACCTGCTAGACGAGCCCACATCCAACCTCGATCCAGCAGTCTCGAAGGAGATACGCGACATACTCCTGCAACTGTCGAAGGACAGGATCGTCCTCTATTCCTCGCACAATCTCTACGAGGCGAGAGACGTCGGGACGAACCTAATCCTGGTGCGGGACGGGGCGATGGGCTATTTTGACAAGATTTCCAACATAAAGTCGAAGGAGTACAGGGTCGGAATAAGGACGACGACAGATATCTCGAAAATGATCGATGCGAAGCTCGGAGAAGGCGGCTACTACGTCCTGAGCGTCTCCACGCCGGAGGAAGCGGGTCTTGCGCTCAAGAAGCTCGTGGAAAACGGCGTGCTCGTGACCGAGATGCGCCAACTCGACAACCCGCTTCAAGACCTGTTCGAAGACAACTACGATCAGCCCCCAGCTAAGACCGAAGGGAGGGTCGGAAAGCCGAGTTGAGCAGCGACCAAGGCGCAGATCATAGCGAAGAGGAGCATTTCCCTCAGCAAGACGTATCTCGTGGTCGGGATTTTCATGGCCTTGCTCGGCGTCCTGATCTCGAGTCTGTCCGGAGTGATTGGCAGTCTTTCGACAACTGGGATCCCTGTCAATGCTACGGGCACGGGCAGCTTGGACCTCACCACGGCTCTCCCGCTGGTCTCGGTCGCGCTGCAGGTTTTCGCCGCCATCATCTTCTCGACTCCGGTCCTCCTGCTCTACGTCTACGACAAGAACAACGGAGTCCTCGAGTACTTCTTGTCGCTCGGGATGAACCAGGGGGATGTCTACAGACAGTATCTCAAGGCAGCGCTGATACTCTCTTCTGGACTCGTAGGCTTCGAGGTCGTCATCAATGTAGTTGCGGGATTGATAGAGGGCGTAAGTGGACTGATGCTGCTGGAGGTGTCCGGGCTTGTTGTGGCTCTTGCCCTTCCGGTAGTCTCGTTTGACGCGCTGATCATGATGTCGTTCAGTTCGCTGCAGAAGCAGAGGGTTGGCTCAAACCAGCCGCTCGGGATGGCGATTGGGGTTCTCATGGTCATGCCGGCCTACATCGTCCCTCTCGCGGTGCCTTCGCTTGCCCTCGCAATCGATTTGCTTCTCGCAGGGGTGATTGTCGTCCTCTCCCTGCTAATGTACCTCTCTTCGAGCCGACTGATCAGCAGGGAGAAGCTGCTTCCTTGAGCGCGTCCAACCGCTCCATCTGGTTGTCTCCCTATGGTGACCTCCGCCTGTTACAAATGATCCTACCAAAGAAAGTGGATACCAGTGTGTTCCAGAGCGCGAGAAGTACGATGGGATCGAGGTTCGAAGTTGGCCTGCTGGACGACGTCAGACTTGTGATTGCAATGAATGAAAAGACGGCCGCCTTCGGATTGCCCACGCTGGATGGAAGGCCCGACTACAGTCGCGGATTCATTGGAGATACCCCCAGTTTCCATGGGTGGTGTCGTGATTTGTTTTCTTACTACTGGGAAAAGTCACTCAAGAAATACCCGGCGCTTTGAGTGCTGCATGTTGTGGGGTTGCCGGGACTACCGCCCTGATCTGTCTCCGACCTCGAGGGCCAGGTCGTCAATGGGCAAAAGACCAGAAGCGATACGACTTTCGGCTCGGAAACCCAAAAAGAATCCAAACCCGAGTAAGGACTTTCGTTCAGTCCCCTTGTTCACAGACGCGCGCTAGGAACAGAAATGCTATCTCCATCAGTCCTCGCGCCATTTGAAGAACCGGACGGCGAGTGCGAAGATCACCACGGAGATTGCCATCAGGACAATCAGGTCGAAGTAGGCTGGTCCATAGTTGCCGTAGATCATCACGTCATTGAGCCCGTCGATGACGTAGTACAAAGGGAGGACATGGGCGAGGCTCTGGAGGTACACCGGCATCCCGGAGACAGGGAAGAAGGTCCCCGAAAGGAACATCATAGGGAAGGTGATCAGGTTCCCCACTACGGCCGCGGACTCCGGGCTGTTCGATGAAGTGCCAACTAGCATGCCGAGGGAAACGAACAGGAAGGGACCAAGCAATAGGAACGGCACGATTCCCCAGGAGAAGGTAACGTGTGCCCCGAACCCCAGTATCCCGGTGATACTCATGAGCACGAATGACACCACTGTTAGGAGCACGTACAGGATGATCTTCGACATTAGCCACTCCGTCTTGGTGAGGGGGGTCAGGGAGAGCAGCTTGAAGATCTTGTCACGCTTGTACTCAGAACTTATGTTCACCAGGGCGAACATCGGACTTGTCAGGACTGAAAAGCCGATGAGGCCAGGGATCAAGAAATCGATGTACTTGTAGGATTGGGAAGCCACAGTCTTCGAATCGATTCCCACTATCGTCGAGCCGTGAGCTGCCGCCAAGTTGAACCCGTTCACGATCTCGCTGACCACTCCGCTCACTATTGCACTCGTTGTGGATGCAGGGTTTCCGTAAACGATTACTTTGACCGATCCCTTCGAGATTGTCTCGTTCGTGAAGTTGGGCGGGATGATAACTCCATCCGACGCAGAATGAGATTTCAGGTAGTCGGAGAAGTTCTGGTCAGATGCGACCGGCCGCAGAACGATTGGCCATGTTGCATTGGGCTGGACGATGCCCGTTCCGTTCAAGTAGGAGACGAACTGCGTGCTCACAGGGCCTCCGTCCTGGTTCTGCAGGTACACCGTCGTGGTACCCGTACCCCCGCCCGAGAAGATGGCCCCGAAGAGGAGGATCAGTATTATCGGGAAAATCAGCGAGAAGAAGAGCCCTATCCTGCTCCTCATGTACCCCTTCGCGAACACCGAGAGGTCGGCGAGTGTCCTGCTTATGCTGAACAAGCTCACTCTGCACCCGCCGAGCCGCTGGGCTCTTCTACCTTCTCGCCTACCATCCTCACGAATATGTCCTCGAGGCTGTCACGCTTCGTCGCTAGCATGTCCCATTGGATCCCCGACTCCTCCATGGCACCCAGTGCCATCAACGCGTCCCTCTTCTTCACTAGCGATATCGAGACGGTTCCGTTCGTGTCATACTCGACCTTCAGCTTGGTGCTGTCTGCAAGGTACTGAGCGAGCTTCTTGTCGGCCCGCACGGTGAGCTTCTCCCCTGAGCCGTGCTCGTTAATGATCTCCGTCGGAGTCCCCGAGGCTATTATCCTGCCGTGATGCATTATGGCGACCCGGTCCGCCAGCGTCTCGGCTTCCTCTAAGTAGTGAGTCGTCAGAAGGACCGTCCTTCCCTCTCTCTTCAGGTTTCTGATAACCTGCCAGACTGCCCTTCGCGCCTGTGGGTCCAGACCCGTCGTCGGCTCGTCCAGGAACAAGAGCTCGGGGTCGTTCACCAGAGACAGGGCGAGGCCCATCTTCTGCTTCTGCCCGCCTGACAACCTCATGAAATAGACGTTCGCGGCCTCGTCGAGCAGGACCCTGCGCAGCAGCTCGTCTGGGTCAACCTTCGTCCCGAACAGGGACGAGTAGTATCTGATTGCCTCCCGGGGAGTCGGATAGTCGAGAAACCTAAAGCCCTGAGGTATCACTCCGATCTTCCTGTGAAGCTCGTCGCCTTTCTGCCATGGGTCCAGGCCCAGAACCTCGACATCACCGGCGTCGCGCTCCCTCAGCCCCTCGAGAATCTCGATGGTGGTCGTCTTTCCCGCACCGTTCGGCCCCAGCAAGGAGAAGACATCCCCCTTTTCCAAGGAGAATGATATCCCCGCCACGGCCTTCAGATTCCCGTAGGACTTCTCCAGATCCGAGACATCGACGGCAGGCATTGGGGTTCCAACATCCGCCGCCTCGATATGGTATTTATGTGCCTTGTGTATGAATCAGGAATTGTCCTTGAAGCAGGCAGTGCGGTCGAGCCCCAGTCCCGCGGCGGTCCCCGCCTCATCCACCTTGCACCGAGGATGAGCGCAACCCCGATCACGACCAGCAGTATTCCGATGAGGATGTCTTGAATCTGATTCGCTTTGGGCTCGTTCTCCCATATCCAAATCCAGTGGAAGGCGCAGATTCATATTCTATTGTCGGCAACAAAGGCGCCGAGGGTTGACGCTACTGCTCTTGTCGCGCTTGTCAACTTGGATTCACGGAAATGCAGCTCCTAAAGACTCTTGAAGTATCGTTAACTGAATTCAATTCTTCCTCCTTCTTGAAGGACGGCTCAGGCAGGCTGCTTTGCGCCGCACTTTGTGCAGAACGTCGCGGTGGAGACGAGCTGGGTTCTACAGTTGGGACAGAACTTCATCCCTGTTTGAACCGTCGGTGTGGAAGTCACAGGCGCCTGGCTCATCTGAGGCGGGGCGACTTCCAGAAGTCGCGCTGGTAGAGTTTGAAGGTCTTCGAGACCACATCGCTGAGGCTTAGCTCCTGCGTGATTCCCTGCCCACTGGACTTTGCCGGTTGATTTTTCAACGAGTTTCTCTCCTTGATACAAACGTACGTTTGTATCAAGGAGAGAAACTCGTTGAAAAATCAACCGGCAAAGTCCAGTGGGCAGGGAATCACGCAGGAGCTAAGCCTCAGCGATGTGGTCTCGAAGACCTTCAAACCTACCAGCGCGACTTCTGGAAGTCGCCCCGCCTCAGATGAGCCAGGCGCCTGTGACTCCCACACCGACGGTTCAAACAGGGATGAAGTTCTGTCCCAACTGTAGAACCCAGCTCGTCTCCACCGCAACGTTCTGCACAAAGTGCGGCGCAAAGCAGCCTGCCTGAGCCGTCCTTAAGGTAGAGAAAATTGAATTCAGTTAACGATACTTCAGAGGCGCTAGGAGCTGCATTTCCGTGAATCCAGTTGACAAGCGCGACAAGAGCCGTAGCGCGACCTCGGCGCCTTTGTTGCCGACAATAGAATATGAATCTGCGCCTTCCACTGGATTTGGATATGGAGAACGAGCCCAAAGCGAATCAGATTCAAGACATCCTCATTGGAACACTGCGTCGTGATCGGGGTTGCGCTCGTCCTCGGTTCAAGGTGGATGAGGCGGGGACCGCCGGGGGACTGGGGCTCACCGCGCTGCCTGCTTCAAGGACAATTCCTGATTCATACACAAGGCACATAAATACCATATCGAGGCGGCGGATGTTGGAACCCCAATGCCTGCCGTCGATGTCTCGGATCTGGAGAAGTCCTACGGGAATCTGAAGGCCGTGGCGGGGATATCATTCTCCTTGGAAAAGGGGGATGTCTTCTCTTGCTGGGGCCGAACGGTGCGGGAAAGACGACCACCATCGAGATTCTCGAGGGGGAGGGAGCGCGACGCCGGTGATGTCGAGGTTCTGGGCCTGGACCCATGGCAGAAGGCGACGAGCTTCACAGGAAAATCGGAGTAATACCTCAGGGCTTTAGGTTTCTCGACTATCCGACTCCCCGGGAGGCAATCAGATACTACTCGTCCCTGTTCGGGACGAAGGTTGACCCAGACGAGCTGCTGCGCAGGGTCCTGCTGGACGAGGCCGCGAACGTCTATTTGATGAGGTTGTCAGGCGGGCAGAGCAAAATAGGCCCTCGGCCTGCCTCTGGTGAACGACCCCGAGCTCTTGTCCTGGACGAGCCGACGATGGGTCTGGACCCACAGGCGCGAAGGGCAGTCTGGCAGGTTATCAGAAACCTGAAGAGAGAGGGAAGGACGTCCTTTGACGACTCACTACTTAGAGGAAGCCGAGACGCTGGCGGACCGGGTCGCCATAGTGCAGCACGGTGGGGGTCCACGCCTCGGGGAGCTCCGACGGAGATGATTAACGAGCACGGCTCAGGGGAGAAGCTGGCCGTGCGGGCCGACAAGAAGCTCGCTCAGTACCTTGCAGACAGCACCAAGCTGAAGGTCGAGTATAACACGACGGAAGTTGTTCTCGATATCGCTAGTGAAGAAGAGGGACGCGTTGATGGCACTGGGTGCCATGGAAGATAGGGATTCAATGGGACATGCTAGCGACGAAGCGTGGCACCCTCGAGGACATATTCGTGAGGATGGTAGGCGAGAAGGTAGAAGACCCAGCGGCTCGGCGGGTGCAGAGTTGAGGCTTGTTTCAGCATAAGCAGGACA
>CAWIJZ010000081.1:0-24983 GCA_963836465.1 uncultured Nitrososphaerota archaeon | reverse complement strand
GAGGGACGGAGATGGCCACCATCTTCCAAGAGCCCATGACGTCGCTGAATCCGGTGTACCGGATTGGTGAACAGATAGCTGAGGCTCTGGCTGTCAGGACGGCGCGAGGACGCATGCCGAAGACGTATGAATCGACTGGGTCAGCAAACCAGGGTCTGAGGTACGCTCTCGGTCTCAACTATCAGCTCATGATTCGCAGCAGAGGTCTCTACTCCAGGCATGCAGACGAGGTCCAAGGATTGCTGAGGCGTGCAAGAATATCCGAGCCTGCGAGGGTGGCCATGTCTTATCCCCACGAACTCTCCGGCGGGATGAGACAAAGAGCCATGATCGCGATGGCACTCGCCCAGAATCCCAGTTACCTGATCGCAGATGAAATAACGACTGCTCTAGATGTGACTACCCAGAACCGGATTCTTGGGCTCATTAGGATGATCACCGACGAGTTGAATATGGGGGTGTGCTGATCACCCATGACTTGGGCGTGGCAGCGGCAGCTGATAACATCGCTGTCATGTACGCCGGCCGCATCGTGGAAGACGCCCCCACCAAGGAACTCTTCGAGAACCCGCTTCACCCCTATACGGCCGGCCTGCTGAGGGCTTTCCCCAGGGGAAGGAAGGACGAGTACGACCTAGAGGCCATCCCGGGGTCGGTCCCTTCCTTGACGGACCTGCCGGCAGGGTGCAAGTTCCATCCAAGATGCCCTAAGGTATTTGGTAGGTGCAGTAAGGAAGAACCTGAGCTCATCACGATTTCACCCGACCACAGGGTATCCTGCTTCCTCTATGGGGAGAAGGCATGAGCGACAAGCTAATGCAGCTGAAGGGACTGGTGAAGCACTACGAGGTCGGTGGGGGCATCTTCTCCAGAATGCGGAAGAAGCCCATTTCCGTTGTCCACGCTGTCGATGGGGTGGACCTGGAGATATTCGAGAACGAGACCTTGGCCGTCGTGGGAGAGACAGGCTCGGGCAAAACGACCCTCGGTCTCGCAGCCGTCCGCCTAATAGAGCCGACCTCCGGAGAAGTGGTCTTTCGGAACGTCGACCTGACCCGGCTTGGAGCGAAGGAGCTGAGGAAGTTACGCAAATTCATGCAGGTGGTTTTCCAAGATCCCACTTCTTCGTTGGATCCAAGGCAGAAAGTGGTCGACATCGTAGGAGAACCGCTGAAAGTGATAGGGGAGGAACCCTCTTCGAATATCAGGTCTCGAGTGATTGAGGCCGTCAATCAGGTCGGATTGAACGAAACCCAAATCGACCTTTACCCGCACCAGTTCAGTGGGGGTCAGAGGCAGAGGATCAACATAGCAAGAGCCATCGTGGTGAAGCCGAAGTTCATCGTTCTCGACGAGCCGACAAGCCAGCTGGATGCGTCGGTTCAGGCGCAAGTGTTACTCCTTCTCAAGAGGCTGCAGGTTGAATTCAGTCTGACATACCTGCTGATCACTCACAACATGTCTGTCGCAAGGTACCTGGCTGACAGGATTGCAGTGATGTATCTGGGCAAGATTGTGGAGACGGGCCCCAACGAAGACATCCTTTCCAAACCACTACACCCATACACCCAACTGCTGATCTCCTCGATATTGGAACCCGGGCTCCATTCCGAGTTGAAAAGGGACGTAGACGAAATAGAGACACCGAGTTCCGTCAACCTACCTTCTGGGTGCAGATTCCGCACGGTCTGCCGCTATGCCAAGGAACGGTGTGCAGCCGAAGAGCCGGAGCTCAGACTGCTCATCGGGCGACATGTTGCGTGTCACTTCGCGGAGGAAATCAATCGGTTAGGAAACAACCAGACTCCCGGGAGCCTCATACCCTCATCTTCGGGTTGAAGATTTCGGAGAGATAGTCTCCAGTGAAGGTGAACGCTAGTACTATGACGAGTATTACGATTCCCGGAATAATCGGGTACCACGGTGCTATCTGGATGTAGTTTTGCCCGTCGTAGACGAGGCGCCCCAGGTCGACGGTCGGAGGCTGCGGCCCGAGGCCGAGGTATCCCAGGACGGAGAAGATGATGATTACGTTTCCTATGTCAGCGGTGGCGTAGGCCACCATGGAAGTGAGAACGTTTGGTATCACGTGCGAGGTGACTATCCCTCCTCGGCTCTGCCCAGACGATTTGGCCGCCATTATGAACTGCCTTTCCTTCACGGATATCGTTTCCCCTCTCGCAATCCTAGTGTATATCGGCCACCAGACAACAGTCAGTGCCAGTATGGCGTTGATCATTCCCGGGCCAAGTGCCGCCGCAACAGCCACGGCAAGTACCAGTCCGGGAAAGGCGAGGAAGACATCGGTGACCCTCATTATCACGTCGTCCACAATTCCTCCAAAGAATCCTGCGACGGTGCCTAGAACCAACCCGATCGAGAAGGCGGTCACTATTACCGCGATTGACGCTTCTGCGTCGAATGGAGCGCCGTAGAAGACCTGCTGTAGCATCCCCTTTCCGAGGGCATCTGTTCCGAAGGGATACTTCAGGCTAGGAGGAAGCAGCACTGCCCCGAGGTTCACTTCTCGCGGGTTGAAACCAAGTATCGAGGGGAAGGCGATGATGACGACCGAGTATAGCAGATAGCCGAAGGCAAAGAACGTCGCGACTAGGTAGACCGGGTTTCTCCTGAGCTTCGACATGTCGAGGTATGGGATCTTGAGCTTCGACAAAGCCGCACTCACCCTACCGATACGTTATCCTCGGATCGAGGACCCCGTATGCCAAATCGGTCAGAAGGTTAGTGATGATCACCACGAGGGCGAACACCACGGTGATGCCCATGATTGACGGGAAATCGAGATTGAGAATGGAACGAGTTGTGTAGAGCCCTATCCCTGGCCAGAAGAAAACCGACTCGACGATGATGGTGCCGGACAGAAGGATCTGAACTGCTACACCAATCACACTTACGGTCGAAATCAGCGAGCTTCTCAGAGTGTGCTTGAACGTCACAGTCATCCTGGGCAGGCCCTTGGCCTTCGCCGTTCGAACATAGTCCATGTCCATCACTTCGAGCATTGAGCTTCTGGTGATTCTCGCTATTATGGGAAACGTGAGAAGCGCGAGGGTGGTGGCAGGAAGTATGATATGCTGCAGGGAATCGGAGAAGACAGGCCAATTGCCGGTCAGAAAGCTATCGACGACGTACATGCCGGTGATGGTACTGGGCGGAGACATCCCCGGAGAGAGCTGTCCCCCGCTCGGAAGCCATCTGAAGTAGAATGAAAATAGGAGCTGAAGCACCAAGGCCACAAGAAATGGTGGCGAGCCAAGGCTCGACAGATATATGAAGCGCAGAGGGTAATCTAGCTTCCGTCCGTAGAGCAGGGCAGAAAGGACTCCTACAATCAAGCCTATGACTACCGAGATTATTAATGCCGCGAGGGAAAGCTCGATTGTTGCGGGGAAGAAAGTGCCGAGTTGCTGGGCAACCGGCAGGTGGGTGACCGGGGAGGTGCCCCAATTACCATGCAACAGGTCACTCATGTAGTAGAAGTACTGGAGGTAAAGCGGATCTTTCAAGTGGTACTGCGCAGCCACTGCAGCTTGGACAGCAGGACTAGATTTCATCCCACCCCAAGCAAGGACGGGGTTCGGTGTTATCACGTGAGAGACTACGAACGTCAGAACGGTTACACCTATGAACACGGGGAACGCCCAGGCAATCCGTTTGAGGATGTAGCCCGCTCTTCCCATGTCGACTCACACGTTAGGGCAGTCTTTCAGGATTTAGGAAGCTGGAGGTCAGGGGCTGACCCATATCGCAGAGTAGTTGAATCCCGACTGGAAGAGCGGGTTGTAGTACACGTTGTGGACGGAAGACGAGTATGCAGGAACACCGACCCCGTCCTTGGCCTGCCACAGCCAGACGTTATCAGCAATCTGCTTGTCTAGCTGCGTTATTTGTGAGTAGAGTTGTATTTGCAGCGTCGTATTTGCCGTGTTTATCGCCTGGTTCGTCCACTGGTTCATCAGGGTGTTGTTCGTGTTCGGGGTGTCGAACTCCGACGCCGCGTTCTCAAAGGTCCAGACATAGTCATCCGGATACGCGAAGTCGGGGCTCCATTCGCCCCACATGATGTCTGGATAGTTCGAGACTCTTGGTACGGTAGCCCAGATGTTCACCCATTCGGCGAAGGTCACCCCCTGAAGGTTCACCGTGATTCCTATGCTGCCCAGTTCGGACTGGATTATCTGGACTGCCTCCGAGACCGAAGGGTTGTCGGAGTGGTAGAGGAGAGTAAGCGGAGGGATTCCGTTGCCGTTAGGGAACCCTGCTTCTGTTAGCAGATTCTCGGCCATCGTAACGTTGCACGGCAGAGGTTGTATGTCAGGGTGGGCGAACATCGCTAGGGGAACTGGTCCCTGGAATGTCTCCCCGTAGCCGCTGAGGGCGCTGTCGATTATGGCGGTCCTGTTGATGGCATATTGGATCGCCAGCCTTACATCCGTGATGTTCAGTGGATAATGGTCGATGTTTAACCCCATGAAGCCCACCACATAAGACAGTCCAGTGTTCTCCAAGGTTATCCCGGAAGTCCCAGCGAGATTAGAAATCAGATTGAAGGGGATCGAAAAGTACATCTGAACTGCCCCGCTTTTCAAGTCATCAATCGCGGTCAGCTGGTCGGCCTTGTACTGAATTATCACCTTGCTGACGTGTGGTTGCGGTCCGGCGTAATGTGGGTTCAATGTCAGCGTGATGCAGCATCCGTGGGTCCATTGCTGCAGTTCGTAGGGGCCGGTGCCTGGTGCGCCGTGCGAATCCACGTACTGGTTGATGGTGCCGTTCCCTTCGACGCCGCCATGCTGTTGAATGAATGTGGGGTCGAAAATTAGTGCCTCAGGTGCCGCCAAGCGAGCCAAAAATGAAGGGATTGGGGCTGCAATATGGAAAGCAATGGTGTTGGCATCGACAGCTTGAATGCTGTTGGAGGGGTTCGCCATTACCTGAATCTCACTCGGAGTTGGGTTGATGAAGTTGAAGGTGTTCAGGTCATCCAATGTTATGTTCCCAGGGCTCAGCTGACCTGGCCCTATGATGAAGCTGGAGTAGCCGTTGTTCAAGACAAGCCGGTAGTAGTTGAACCACGCGGCGTATGCGTTGAACGGATTCCCGTCGCTGAACACTAGGCCCTGCTTTAGGTCGAATGTGTACGTGAGACCATCGGGACTGATTTGCCAAGATGTTGCCAACACGGGAGCGTACTCAGTGGTGGTGTTCCCATGGTACCAGATGAGCCCCTGGGCAATGTTGAACATGATCTCTGTTCCCGGTGCATCGGTAAGGGTTGCATCAACGCCTGACGGTTCACCAGTGGTCTCGTCAACAATCACAGTCTCGTTGTAGGGAGCGGAGGTTGCACTCGTTGACGACGTCGACGAAATCGAACTTGTGGTGGAAGAGGAGCTCGAGGTTGGACCTGAACTTGTTTGGAGGAAGAAATAGGCCGCGCCAGCCACGACAAGAATCACAATGATAGCTATAGCAGTTACAGCACGTGAAATCCCGCGACTCGCAAGTCGCATGTCCTTTCGAAAATTCCTTACTCCGTATTTAACGATATACTGGTTACAGTCTAGAAGACGCCAAGTACTCGCCAGAATCCTGCCTGAGGCCGATCAGTTTGTTTTTGTTCGCATGATTGTGTTGACCATTTTCAGGAAGACATGACCTTCGAATTTGCAACAGTAGACTTAAACCGATTCTGGTTCCTCGATTAGATTATGCCAGTTCTCCGTGAGGACTACGAGCGTGCGGAAAAATTCCTTTCGCCCCAAGCTCATGGACTGATCTACAAGACTTCGATTTTGCCGCACAGGATCGACGGTACCAAGTTCTGGTACTGTCGAGAGGACAGAGAGGGAAGGAGATACCTTTCCGTCGACGTGTTCAATAACCAAGTCAGGGATCTCTTCGACCATGCGAAGCTGGCTGCCGGGCTCTCGCAGGCCACTGGCGAACATCTCAAGCCCTCGGCCCTCCTGCTTGAAAATGTCGAAGTTGTTGGAGGGACAATCAGACTCGAATACCACGGGAGGTCATGGGTGTATGAAAAAACCGCTGGAATTCTCCGTGAAGCCAAGAAGAAATGGGACCATGTCGGGATCGAATCGCCTGACGGCAACCATCTAGCGTTCGTCAAATCTCACAACCTCTTCGTCGAATCGGCAGACGGCCATCTTGAACAGCTGACTACCGATGGTGAGGAATTCTGCGGCTATGGCGAATCGCCCGAGTCTAACTGCACGACGATTACAGATCGGGTGCTGGGAAGAGTAAGGCCGCCTGTTGCAATCTGGTCTCCTGATTCCAACAAAATACTAACGCATTTGCTCGATCAGAGGGCGGTGAAAGAGCTCTACCTAATCCAGATTCAGACCAATGGAACGGTCTATAGTAGACCTGTCCTGCAGAGATACAAGTATCCCCTCGTAGGCGATTCCGAACTTGCGACGGCGGCGATTCACATCTTCGACGTTCAACGCGGGACGGCAGTCAAGGCCGACTGCAATCCCGAACAAGTCGTGTACCTGACTCCCATCGAATTGAAGCTAGCCTGGTGGAATGCCAAGTCCACGCATGTATACCTCATTCATAGAGACAGGGGAGAGAGAAGACTACTGCTGTATCGCATCGATGCCCAGAACGGCGGCGTTCAGAGACTCATCGAGGAGACCGGGGATACCCAGATTGAGCCGAATCTTGTAATCGAACCGATCTTTTACTTCGACAATACACCGAACGTAGCTGAGTTCTCCGATGGCTCAGAATTGGTATGGTTCTCGGAGCGGGACGGTTGGGGTCACCTGTATCTCTACGACGGGGTGAAGGGGTTGCTGAGAAGGCAACTAACGAAAGGCCAGTATGTGGTCAGGAATGTACTCCATGTCGACAGATGCAACCGAATAATCTACTTCACCGCGTCGGGGAAAGAAGTGGGGAGAGACCCATATTACAGGCATTTGTACCGAATATGGGTCGATAGGGAGAGTTCTGAGCCTGAGATTCTGACCCCGGAGGACGGGGACCACGAAATTTGGTTTCCTCCCGATGGTGGTTATTTCGTAGATACGTTCTCTCGGGTTGACACACCACCCATCACGCTCCTGCGAAGGTCTGATGGTTCTCTTATCAGGATGCTAGAGGAAGCAGACATAGGTGGGCTCACCAAGCTTGGGTGGAAGCCCCCTGAGAGATTCGTCGCCAAGGCAAGAGACGGCCGCACCGACATCTACGGCGTAATCTATAGGCCCACCAGTTTCGACCCCGCTAAGAAATATCCAGTCATCGATGACATCTATCCAGGCCCTTCGATCATAAGATCAGCGAAGTCGTTCGATCCGGATCCTCACGGACGCGTCTGGTTCTGGCACCCCCAAGCCGTCGCTGAGCTCGGATTCGTTGTGGTCACAATCGACGGTCTGGGGACCCCGTTCAGATCGAAGAAACTCCACGACTTCGCGTACGGAAGATTCGAGGAGGTGTGTGGAATCGAAGACCACATTGCCGCCCTGAATCAACTAGCCCGAACGCACCAGTACCTCGACCTTACCAGGGTAGGAGCATACGGCCATTCCGGGGGCGGGTATGCCACCGCCCGAGCGATTCTTTCGCATCCCGAATTTTACAAGGCCGGGGTGTCATCGTCGGGGAACCATGATCAGCGCGGGTATGTTGCTATGTTCGGAGAGAAGTACCAAGGCCTGCTCGACGAGGCTGACTACGACAGCCAGTCTAACTTCTCTTTGGCTGGAAACCTGAAGGGCAAACTCCTGTTGGTGCACGGTGATATGGACGACAATGTTCACCCGTCTTTGACTCTGATGCTCGCAAGCGCCTTGATTCGTGCGAACAAGGATTTCGAGCTGCTCATAATGCCGGGCCGGAATCACAATCTCTGGACAGATCCGTATTTCTTGAGGAGAAGGTGGGACTTTTTCGTAAGGAATCTGTTGGGAGAGGAGCCGCCAGAGTATGCCATTGGGGAACTTCCGTCGGAGGATCCTTTTCTGGCCAAGAGAATGAATTAATGCTGCCGTGCCAAGTCAAGACAGAATGATTGTTTCGAAGCGAGGGAATTCTATTCAGGAAGAGCCCTTCTTCATCGCGCTCAATCTCCCTCCAGATGTTCTTAGATTGACTGCGGGGGAACCTGATTTCCCATCTGCGTCATTCGTGAACGAAGCAGCGTTCAAGGCCGCAACCGAGGGGAAAACCCACTACACGACTTCAGGAGGAATAGCACCTCTCCGGGAAGCAATCTCGGCGAAACTGAAGGAGGAGAATAATCTTTCTTACGATCCAGACGAAATAGTCGTGACCCCTGGGAGCTCCGCAGGCATCCTGCTGGCCTTGTTTGCGGCGATCGATCCAGGCGACGAGGTGCTGATTCCCGACCCTGCGTGGTTCCATTACCCCACATTGGTCGAATTGGCAGGGGGAATTCCCATACGGATTCCTCTTGACCCCGGCGACGGGTTCAGGTTGCGTGCCGCCGCCATCGAGGGGCACGTCACCGCCAAATCACGTCTCCTCATTGTCAACAACCCTTCCAATCCCTGTGGGACAGTCGCTTCAGGCTCGGAGCTAGAGGAGGTAGCATCGGCCGCCGAAAGACACGACCTGACCGTGATATCCGACGAGATCTACGAGAAGATAGTGTACCCTCCTGGCATTCACAAGAGCATGGCTGCGGTATCTGGAGCAAGAGAGAGAACCGTAGTCACGAATGGATTCTCCAAGGGCTACGCCATGATGGGTTGGAGAGTAGGGTTCGTGGCCGCGCCGAGGGAGTTGACGAGGAAGCTGGATCCGTTGCTAGGGTACTCGCTCGTGTGTGCAAGCGGCATCAGCCAGTACGCCGCACTCGAAGCTCTCAGAAATCCGAAGTCGAAAGAGTACGCCAAGAAAATGGTGGATGCATGGAAAAGGCGGAGAGAAATGGTGCTGGAGCAGGTTTCGCAATACAACGATGTCATGTCGACCAAACCTCCAGAGGGCACCTTCTATGCTTGGATCAACGTGTCTGGGTCCGGAATGGACGGGAAGGAAGCAGCCAGGCGCGCGCTTGAAGAAGTGAAGGTGGGCGTGATGCCGGGTTATCTATTCGGAGAAAGAGGCAAAGACTACGTACGTGTGTCATTCGCGACTTCGGATTCGACGATCCAGACAGGTATGGAGAGGTTTTCGCAGCTCCTGAGGGGAGGTAAAGAAGCAAGAGGCCGCGGGGACGTCGTAGAAGGTAAGATTCTGCAACGCGGTATTCGAGGGTAAACAATCATCGTTCGACAGCGAATTACATCTCGGCCATTCTTTGGCCGATTTGAGACCACGCTCTATCAGACGGCCAAGAAGTTCCGGTGCTTCTCTTTTTTTGGAGATTGATGAGACTGTCCAGTTGGTCGTCAAGCTTCTGCTTCTGCTCGAAGAGGATCTCCTTCAGAACCCAATCGTGCTTGTCAACGCCGTCAATTATCTCGTCCATATTGATTAGGGTCACTTTGAACAACATGATGCATTTCGCCAGTCGCTTGATTCTCTTGGTGGCTAGCAATTCGAGTCCGGACCAACTCTCCGGAGATGGTGACAGTTCTGCGTCGGTGCGATCTCGCTTCAGGTTACTGGTGATTTTCCTCGTCTGTTTGGCGGACAACCCTTCACTTGCAATGAGCTCTGAGACGAGTGCTTGCTCCTCCGAAGTCAATCCCACCATCTCTGCTGCATGGCTCGGACTTACCAGTCGGCTGGTAACTTTCTCCTGTATTTCCTTCGGCAGATTCAGCAACTGTAGCCGTGATGACACGTACTGTTCGCTCTTGCCGATCCTTCTTGCGAGTTCCGAAATTCCTCCGTAGCCGCATTCGGACGTATACGCCTTGAAGGCGCCAGCTTCCTCTATGGGGTTGATCGTCTCCCTCTGGATATTCTCGCTCAACGAGACCTCGAATGCCTCTTTGTCAGTCAGGTCTACTATGTTAGCAAGTATCTTCCGCATTCCAAGCTTCTTGCAGGAAAACAACCGGCGCATCCCCGCTACAAGTTCAAAGTGGTTGAAGACAGGCCTCACGATGATGGGGCTCAGGAGACCCTGCTCAGAGATTGAAAGCGCCAGACTATCGATCGACCCCAGTGTATTCCTGACAGGGAACTTTGGCAGGTGGATTTGTCTGATTTCAATCTCTTCAACTAAACCGCTGAAGAGCTGGGAACTCAGCAACTCCCTATCCTCTGGGTCCCTCACATTTGCCGAATCGCTATTTAGTGATTATGTCACAAAAGAGTCAAAAATGGGGAAAATGACACAGCTGTGACAATGGCGTCAAATTCCTCTGATTTCGTAAGGAGAACCCTGGCAATCGACCCTGCAGTCCGAAGAGATCTTGCGAGAAGAGTTGTGAATGTCCGAGCCCTCGCACGCCACATACAGAAACAAGCAAAGGAAGAAGGTCTCGAGATGTCACTCGACGCGATTATCGCGTCGATCAGACGATACCCACTCGGTGCCATGGAATTATCGGAAACTAGGACAAGGAAGTTGCTGGAGAGACTATCAATGAGGAACAATGTTGTTGATGTCGCTATCCTCAGTGCACCTGAGGTGTCATCGATGCTGGGCAACCTGGCCTCGAAAATCGACTATGTTCGTGGAGAGACGTTCCGCATGGTCTCGGGCGTGAGAACGGTAAAAGTGGTGATTGATGAAAGAAACCTAAACCTGCTTTTTTCCATCGTTCCGAAGAAGTATATAATCAAGAAAATCTCAAACCTTGCAGAGATTGTCATTTCAATTCGAGAAGAAGGTTCGCGTACTCCTGGCGTCGTGACGATGATTGCGGGTGCACTCTCGACCACGAACGTCAATGTCCTTGAATTCATCAGTTGCGCCCCTGACCTGATTCTCATCGTTGACGAGCGAGACGCGATAAGGATCTACGATATTCTTGAAAAACTGCGTAGCCGACCCTGATGCTCCGGTCGTTGTGTCGCACGAGGTCTGTCCAAGCAGAGCGAGCAAATCTTTTTTTCATCACTAGCATTCGTCAAGATTCGTCGTGCTCAAGAAATTCCAATTCTACAACCATCTCTACTCTGAGAGGAACGAGATTCTTACTGATGCTAAGCAGTTCGGAGCTGGACTGGAGATCAAAGAGAATCTCAGAGGGAGGATCGGGCTAACAGGCTCGCACTCCAGCTTTCCTGGCCCAATCGCCAAAGACGTCATGGGCGAAATCACTCGCGCTCAGGAAGTCCGTGAGTCCCTTCCTCGTTCCAACCCACTTACCGCTCCAAAACGTCATCGCGTTATAACAGACCGCGCAGAGTTCTCCGTGGCTCATCAAATGCCCAAAGGGCACGTTCCTCAAGATACTACCAACTAATGCGTGGTTGCACCAAGACCTGTTGTCAGACTTCACAATATGCCATTTTGTGCTCGACTTCGTCTTCCCCAAGTCGAAGAACCGATCTGCCAGATCTGACGTGGTCTCAGGCCTTGGTTCGTTTGGTTTCTGTGCCTTTCGATTGGATTATGATTGCGTTCTGCTCCTTGTCGAATCTCACTTCCACCACGTCTCCACCCTTGATTGTGAAGGCAGAGTCTTGTGCTACCTTGGCGGGTATGGAGAGGTAAAGCGTCTTGGCCCTCCCATGCTTGTAGACCTTGGCTTCTCCGACGAGAATCATTGGCCCCATTTCTATCATCGTGAAGGACAGGAGCTGTCCCCTTTAAGGATTACGTGCAAAACTGTACTAAGACCTATGAGCATGGCTGGAGTAGTCTACTACAGAAACTACAGTAATCTTTAATACAACCGCTTGGCGACATGCGAACCTGACAGAACATGAACATGATCGTGTTTGGTCTATGGTTTGCGGAGTCATTCTGCGTCTACACTTTCCTGAGGAGTTTCGATGTGCGCTCCACTGCCAAGCTTGCGGAACGAATCGACCTTCAGAAGCACGAGATCAATCCGACCATAACATGGTTAGCGACGAGACTGGGGCTGAAGAACGCCTTTCGCGTTACTTGGCTGGTCATTGGGTTCGGGGTGGCGACTGCAGACGCATACATCAACCAGGGCTTTACTTTCGGCATACCGATCTACGCGCTAATCGTCGGCTTTGCCCACGTACTTGCAGCCGCACACAACACCCGTGTGTCTTACGTCGTTGACAAGATCGGGGTGAAAGAGTTCGAGCGTGAACATGAGGAGCATATGCGCGAACTGGCGAACCTGGATTGGAGGCAGCGAATCGGTCTCGTCGCAAGAAGTGACCCCACGTCCATTCTAATGCTCGTTCTGGCTCTTCCATTGGCCATTGCTTTGGGATATGCTATGGTTGCCACCGAATTGTTCACCATCGTTGCCCTGCCCGAGAAACTTCTGATCATCCCTCTGAACACTGCCTTCTGCTTCGTTCTTGCCATGGTCCTCATTCAGCCAGCTTTTGCGCTCGGTCCCCTCATCCTCTCACGGCGATACTCGCGTCAATTTGAGGGTCGAGGAGCGGTTGAAGACGGCGGAGAGTCCGGTTCAGTCCATTTGGAGCTACCAGTTGCTGTGGTAGCTGAAGCCCTTGAGGCGGCGCGAACAGGCGGCGAAAGCGTTGTTAAGATCACGGTTCCGATTACTCCAGAAGAGTGATAGAATTGGAGAGTGATGCAGCGGTCATCATTTTCGGGGTGTCCTTGTCCTGCTGGCAGTCCTAACTGCTCCGATCTATCAGCCGTTCGGCAACGCTGCCTTCTGGTTGGGGGGTCTTCTCCTCGTCATTGGCATCTTCGTTCTCGTCCTCCGTCATCGTTAGGGGGAAACTGCGAGATGTGGTGGCGTTGATGCTCCTAAGTTGCGCCTTCAGCAACTCGATGGTCCTCTGCTGGGCCAGAATCAGAGCCATAAAGAACGGGTCTGTCATCAACGGTTTGCCTGACTGCTCCACCGCTCCGGCATAGTACTGCCTCACTTCCTCGATCATCTGGTCCCAGAGCTCCCTGTCATCCTTCCTCAGGGTCCCTGGGAAGCCCTTCCAGCTCTCGATCTCGTCCTCCAGCTGTGAGCCCATGGAGCGACCGATGGCTCTCCTGCTTCTAAGGTGAAGGCCGGTTTCCGAATCATTGACATGGAGAGGGATAAGCGAAGGTGCCGCCGTCGATTGGGGAATGCCATCAATGGGATTTTAAGCCGACGCCGAACTCGCTCAATTCGGCAGATGAATTTCTGTCCCAAATGCGGCAGTCGCATCAGGCCTTCGCGGATTGGCCCCCCTGCATGCACCAGGTGCGGCTACGTGGAGAGGATGAAGAAGGCAACCCCTGCTGATTGCTTCCCCTACAAGTCGATGAGGCGGTTCCAGAAGGAGGTCCTCGAACAGGTGGATCAGGCAATGGCGTCCAAGAAATTCATCATACTGGAGGCGCCCGTAGGCTTCGGCAAGTCTGCCGTCGCGGCCGCCCTCTGCACTTACCTCTCGTCGGCGTACATACTCACATCGACGAAGCAGCTCCAGGACCAGTACGCCTCGGACTTCGGGTTTCCCGTGGTGAAGGGCAAGTCGAACTTCCAGTGCCGGGTCCCCACATCGTCAGGCCTGCTCCCGCCATGCAGCAAGGGCAGGTGCGAAGCTGACTGGAAGCTCAGCGACTGCCCCTACTATCTCACGTTCGAAGAGTACGACCAGCACAAGAGGAGGCTTTGCACGAGGGATTCGAAGTGCGAGCACCTGAAGGACGGGAAGCTGTGCCCGTACTACGACCAGAAGTGGTTCGGTTTCAGGGCGCCGGTCACAGTCTGCAACTATCCGTTCCTCCTGAGCCAGCTGAAGTATGCTGAAGCCGTCCCTCGCAGAAGGCTCCTAATCTGCGACGAGGCACACGACCTGGAGAAGCAGATCGTGGGGTTCGCTTCGTTCGCACTCGCGAGGTCTGAGCTGGAGTGCTACTGGAGCGGAGACGGCAAGGAGTTCGTCATCCCGGATAGGGGCATCGACGACCCTACTGCGTGGCTGGACGTGCTCTCAGACACGAAGGACATGCTCGACGAGTTCTGCGCCACGCACCTCGAAGACGGCACCCTGCAGGACCGCGTGGCGGCGTGCAAGGACTTGAGAGAAGCGCTTGAGAGCTTCATCGAAAATCTCAGGGGCGACCCCACGAACTGGGTCGTGAACAGCGTGAAGAAGGCGAAGGACGGCTCGATCGAAGAAGTCGTATTCCAGCCAATCCAGATCGGGAGCTTCACCCACCCGCTATTTGAGACGGCCGACTCGACCCTATTCATGTCTGCGACGATCTTTTCGAAAGAGCTGCTCTGCAAGACCCTCGGGGTGAAGGAGGAAGATGTATCCTACATCAGCGTCCCCGAGTCGACGTTCCCGGTCGAGAACAGGCCGATATACGCGCTGAACACTGCGCGGCTGAGTTGGACAAGCATGGATGCTTCACTCGGGAGCATCGCGGGGGCTGTGGATGCGATAATGGACCGCCACGTGGGCGAGAGAGGGGTGATACACACGACGTCCTACTATCAGGTCAACTACATCATGCAGCACGTCTCGGAGCCGAACAGGGAAAGGCTGGTGACCACCGAGGGGAGCTCGGAAAGGTCTGCCCTGCTCCGAATCCACGGCTCGACCGATGCTTCGGTGCTCATCTCCCCCAGCCTGTTCCAAGGCGTGGACCTCAAAGACGAGATGTCGCGCTTTCAGGTCGTGGTGAAAGTCCCCTATCCGGACCTGTCGGAGAGGAGGACGGTGGTGAAGCTCCAGAGAGACAGTGCCTGGTACGATTGGCAGACTGCGCTCAGGCTGGTCCAGACTTACGGGAGGAGCGTGAGGAGCGAAACCGATCACGCGGTCACATACGTCTTGGATTCAAACTTCATGCGATTCGTGGATACGCATCGGGACCTCTTCCCTGCGTACTTCCTAGAAGCCCTGAAGGTCGAGTAGGTGGAGAAGTGGAAAGAACGGGGGTGTCCTCCCGCCGCCTTTCAGAAGGCACCTTGAGACACACAAGTTGAACTTCTACACAAAGAGCCCGAATCTAGCCCCGATTCCTCGAATAAGCCCGATATGTGCCTGCCCCCGGAGGATTTCGGAGAGATGGTGCAATGCCCCAGTTGTCTCATTACGGGCACGTGATATTGCCCCACCTGATAATCCTACGGCTTGCTGACTGACAGTCTCCTGATGATGTAACCTACTGCAAGTCCGACAGTCAAGAGGACTACCATGGCTGCATACGCCCATGTCGGCACTGAGGTTGCGGTATTGGTCGTTGTCACTGCTGTCGTTGACGTGGCGATCTGAATAATCTCGGACCCATTGACCGCGTAGCTTTTGCTCCCCTCGGCATTGGAAAGCAGGAGAGCACCGTTCCTACCAGTCGCGGCGACATTCAAGGTACCTCCAGCGTATGAGAGTGACGTGACATTGCAGTTCGACAAAGAAGAGACCCAGTAGCCGGTCGCGTTTCTCATCTCGCCCTCGAACAGCCACGTAGAAAGCATGTAGGCGGGAAGGGTCTCCGTGTTAGCCCAATCGCCATGAAACGGCTTGTTGAGTACCGTCCCGTCGACGTTAGACTGGTAGACCGCGTCCATGCTCGCGAGGACTGAAGCACTGTTGAACGGGACGCCGGCCAGCATCAGTCCGGAAGCCGCCTCCCCATACTGGAAGGTCCAGGCGGGCGAAGAAGCACCGCTGACACTCAAGCTGATGAAGTGGTCGGGGTCTGGGGAGAAGGCACCGATCACGCTCTGATAGAGGCCGAGGTCGCCCGGACTCTTCGTGCAATTGTACAGCTGATGGAGTGCTGCTGTCGCCCCTCCATACTCCTCAATCGAAGCCCCCGGGTTTCTTCCCACGAAGTCCCTGGTGAAACCTTCGACTGTGGAATTGCATCCGTACAACGTGAGTCCAGCCATGGCGAGAAGGTTGGTCGACCGTGAGTAGGCATTGGAGGGACCAGAGGAGTCGTATCTCTCATAGTAGTAGTTCCAGTATCCACGTGCAAGACTCGTCAGTATTGCGTTCTGAGGATTCGATGCCGCGTCTAGGGCAAGACCATAGGATATGAAGCCAAAACCCACCGGCGCCGTAACCGCGACGTTCACCGGGTTTGAAGCGATGTACCTTGCCGTGTCGTTCACAAGGTGGTAATCGAGGTGTTGCAATGGATACACCTTCGAGTTGATTGGCTGGGAGAGCACGCCGACCGAGTTCGCTGGAGCATCGTACGCAATCCCGATCCAGCTCAGGCCGTCAAACGCGCCGTCGCGGTACCAGTGTTCGAAATCATTCACAGTCGCAGTGGAATTGTTGAAACTCACTGCGACCGAATCCTCACCGAATACGTTGAACTGTTCTGAGTAAGGAATAATCAGTCCATTCTGAGCTGAAGGGGATCCGTTGTTGTAAGCCAGCTGTCGCACGAAGCTGCCGTCCTGCCCATAGAGTGAAGCGTTGTCGAATTGTCCCGAAGAAGAGAAGACTTGGAGGTAGAGAAGGTCGCTTGAAGAGAGCGAAGAGTTCAACGGAAGAACTTGAATGCTCATGTCCGCGTAGGGTTTGCCCGCTGCGAGGGTCGCGTTGAGGTAGAGGTAGAAATCGCCGTTGCTCGTTTCGAAGAGCGACCGTTTCGAGAACCCGCCGGAGATCGGAGCCACGGTCGAACTGGTGGATTTGTAAATCTTGCCGGAGACGAGTATCCTGTCTGAACCGAGGTAGCCCATCGCGGTGCTTCCCGCATAGTAATTTCCAATCGCTAGACTTTGAAGGCCGGAGGATGTGGTGTTTTCGACGAGCTGCACAATCCTATTGGTGATCATAACATTACTCTGTAACTCTAGAATTGAACTGTTGACCAGCACCTCGGGCAGGTAATACGACGATGAAGATGATGAAAAAGCGCCCAGCCCCAGCGATTCTAGGAAACTCAGTGCATGAGATGCGTCGGTTGCGTCGCCGGTTGTCACGGCCATCGATAGGATCTTCCCTGCGTTGTCCGCCCAGAAGTTCTGGTAGTCTATGTCGCTGGCGTTAAGCTCGTCCCTGTAGCCCCAGCCCAGAACCCAGTGCGAAGATAGCGGATTTGCGCCCGGGCTGGGGGTCGTGGTAGAAGATGATGAAGAGGAGGACGTTGAGCTGGTTGTGGGGAAGGCGGAGCCCGCGAAGTAGCCGAAAACAGCTGTTGAAAGAAGCAGGAAAACGACGACAGCTACGGTCAGACCTCTCGAAGCCATCGCGCCAAGCTACGCAGGAAGATGATTTGAAAGTGCGGTGTGGTCGTATCAGACAGGATAGACTTGGAGCCGAAGAGAACTCCGAAACTCTGAAATCTCGACCGCTGGGCTGGCCGGTGTTAAGCACCGCGGATTTTGGTAGCCGTTCATTTCAGGGTTGTCAAGCGTCGGTTGGTCAATGTCCACACTCTGGCCACAATCTACGGCTTCCCACCTAGAGAAATCCACTCCTGTCTCGCACGCTCCTCCCACCTCTTCTCATCTGCTTTTCGTACCTCTTCCTCGTGTTTCCGTTCCGCTTCTTCCAGTTCCTCCCTCTTGCAAATTTCCCTGAATTGGTCAGGCTTGAGCTCTTCGTAGATTCTCGACCATTCCTGGGGGTGCCTGTACTTCAAATGATTATAGTGCATCCCGCTTGCAAAGCCGTGGACGCCTTCGAGGATGAACTCTTCGAGCCGCAGCAGTTCATCAATGTAGGCGCGTTGCCTGGCGCTGGAGAAGCTCGAAGACCTGATCAGGTCCTTCACCAAGTTTGACTTCGCGGCAGCATAGCTTATGCGCGACGATGAGATGAACTCTATTGTCATCAGGCGAGCCTCCTCCTGAGCTCTGGAACTCTGTCGATTCTTTCCCAGGTGAAATCGGGATCCTGTCTTCCGAAATGACCGTAGCACGCCGTCTTCCTGTAGATCGGCCTCAAGAGGTCGAGTTGTTTGATTATCATGCCGGGCCGCAGGTCGAAGACCTCTCGAGCCGTTTCTGATATCTCCTCGTCAGAACGCGTCCCCGTACCCCCGGTGTCGATCATGAATGAGACAGGCTGGGCGACGCCGATCGCATACGCGATTTGGACCTGACACCGCGATGCGAGCCCGGCGGCAACCATGTTCTTCGCAATGTATCTCGCGAGGTAGCTGCCTGAGCGGTCCACCTTGGTGGGATCTTTTCCTGACAGACACCCTCCGCCGTGAGAGCCGAATCCGCCATACGTGTCCACCATGATCTTCCTGCCGGTCAGGCCCGTATCTGCCAGCGTGCCTCCAATCACGAACCTACCCGTCTGATTGATGCAGATCTTCGAGCCGCTGTCCATCAGGCCCGGGGGGACAACGTTCTTGATGACATGCTCGGTCACGTCTTCGCGCAGTTTCTCTTCCTCGACGCTTTCGCTGTGTTGAGCCGCTACGACCACAGAGTCCACGCGAACCGGCGTCTCGTCCTCGTACTGGACGCTGACCTGCGACTTGCCGTCCGACCTAAGGTAGGATAAGAGGCCCGATTTCCTCACGTCAGCCAGTCGTTTCGCTATCCTGTGGGCGAGAGTGATCGGGAGGGGCATCAACTCGGGCGTCTCCTCGATCGCGTACCCGAACATCACGCCCTGGTCGCCGGCCCCCATCTCTTCGGGGGGCCGGTTGAGGCCCATGGCGATGTCGGGAGCCTGCTCCTCTAGCGAAACCAGGACCCCGCACGTCTGCCAGTCCAGGCCGTCCTTCGCGTCATTGAGACCCAAATCTGCTAGGACACGCCTGACGGTCTGCCCTATGTCGACGTAGGCGCTGGTCGTGACCTGGCCCGTCACCAGAACGGTTCCCCGCATGACTATGGTTTCGCAATCGACCCTTGCATTTGCGTCACGACGGATCATCTCGTCAAGAACGGCGTCGGAGATCTGGTCCGCGACCTTGTCGGGATGTCCTTCGGTTACGCTCTCCGAGGCGAGGAGAGTCCTTCTTCCCAAGGGTTAGGGCCTCCCTGCTGCCGCGAGCCACCGACGCCTCGACTCCTCTTCCTCTTCTCGCACATCCGTTTCGATGGTCTTTTTCATGTCTAACCATATGGCGTATGTCTGTTCGTCCTTCCTGACCAACGCCTTCCATTGGTCGGGCTTGAGTTCCGCGTACATCTTCTCCCATTCGTAGCGATAGGAAAGTGAGAAAAGTGGGGCCAACAATCTACGGCTTCCCACCTAGAGAAATCCACTCCTGTCTCGAACACTCCTCCCACCTCCTCTCCTCCTCTTTTCGCACCGCTTCTTCGTGTTTCCGTTCTTCTTTTTCCTGTTCCTCCTTCCTACGCATTTCCTTGAGTTCGTCGGGTTTGAGCTCTTCGTAGATTCTCAACCATTCTAGGCCGTACCTGTCCTTCAATTGAAGAAAATGCATCCCAGACGCATAGCCGGAGACCCCATCGAGAATGAAGCGTTCGAGCGTTAGCAATTCATCAATGTAAGCGCGTTGCTCGTCGTCTGAGAAGCTCGAGGCCCTGATTAGATCCTTCACGAAGTTGGACTTCGCGGTGCCATAGCTGACAGGCGGCGAGATGAATTCTATTGTCATAGCAGGTCAGTGGCACCCGGACATTAGCAAACTTTAATGCAACGAAGTTGCTTCTGAAGCAACACTTAAAGGCCATTCGGGAGAGGACAAGTCAATGCCCAATCTGCCCGAAGTCGATGAACTCGAGCGCGTAATGGATCGATACGGCATCAAGGCAAGCGAGCTCGCCAAGAAGACAGGAATCGGCAAGTCGGCCATCTCGAGGATAGTCAATCACAAGTATAACCCCAGCTACGAGACGATGAGGCTGTTGTACAGCGCGCTTGACCAGCTAATCACAAGCAACTCCAGGCGCGTCTCCGATCTGATGGCGCGGAAAGTCGTGATCGCTGACATCAACGAACTTCTGCCCCATGTGATTGGGAAGATGAAGAAGAACGGCTTCTCGCAGATTCCCGTCCTGTCAGGCGGCAAGTTTGCCGGAATGGTGACAGAACGGAGCCTCATGGTACGGTCAGATAATGCTCAGAAGGCGGCCGACGTCCTGGGTTCCGGTTATGCCGTCATGGAGCCTGACGATCCACTCGAGAAGGCGAGACAGGCGCTGCTCAACTGTCAGGCGGTGGTTGTCATTAGCAACGGGTCTTTGGTTGGAATCCTGACCAAAACGGACCTTATCGAGTAGCGATGACTTGTCAGCGCACGCGCTTTCGAGCCCAGAGTCGTCGGAGTCTGACAACTAGCCTGGTCAGTGCAGGCAATTGGAGTCTAAGCTTTCAACATGCACAATCCTTCCAGTGACCCCGCAGCGTGTAAGCCGAATCAGAAGAACAGGTGCACTAGTAGATTCCCAGGTCGTTCTGCCCTCGGGCTCCGACTACGCCATTCCTCTTGGCAGCGCATCTCGCGCACAGGTCCCAATGGACTTCCGTCCTCGGTGACTCCCCCGCCTCTGAGCCTATGACCAACTTACAATCGACGCAGCGGAACACGATGGTACTCTGCCGTCTCCCGTGACTAGGATCGCTCTTCATCGGACGCTCGCCCGATCGAGTGTGAACTTTCGTCGTCAGTTCAGCCATCCGTGTAGCACGCTTAGCAGACGCCAAGTCATTCGCATTCCTTGTGGCCTATCCCCACTTCCGCACCATTCGGACCTTCGACCTCGACTCTGTACCTTTCTTCAGCTGGGCCCATCTTCTTCATGCACTTGAGACACAGATTCCAGTTGACGCGAGGACCGACGACGAGTTCAGGTCGTCCGAGGGAGCTTCTTTCACGAGCTCCCTTCCGCAACGTAAGATGAACACTTGAGTTTCTCAAAGCAAGACCTGTCGAATGGCCTTAGAATTAATCGGCTGATGTTTGTCAGAAACAAAGGTTTGGTTAGACAGTTTCTACTGGGTCTCATTGTCCAAGGTTGTCGAAGGCCTGCGACTTACAGCGGCGCTTATATCTGGAATTGGCGTCCCGCGGACTTCGATCTTCAATTCTGTCAAAACGAAATATCGAGCTCGTTGATTCCTGATATCTTCATTCTGAATTTGTACTTGCACTCTGGGCACCGGCAGGTAACGACGCCACGCTTTGATTGGATGGTTCTGAGTTCGCTCTTGCATTTCTCGCATTGTAGGTCGATTTGCAATTCGAGGTTCGGCATCGTGAAGCGCTCGTTAAGAGTCTTTGAATTTGGCATCTGCCGGGGCCGGTGAGCGCCAGAAGAATCGGCTCAACGCATATTAATCGAAACCACCTTTCAGAACCTGCGTTGAAGATAACGACGCTCCTTGGTGTCGTCGTCCTCGTGATGGTCGTCAGCTTCTACTTCGTGCCGGCGCTGGGCGTCCTCATACTCGTCGGCCTCATAGTCGCAGGAGCGGTCTATTATGGACGGCCAAAGTGCGGAAGATGCGGCGCCAGGGGCACAATCTCCCAGAGCGGGACAGAGGTCGTGAGCAGCGTGCCCGGTTTCGGCATAGTCACGCGCACTGACATCGTCACAACGGACAAGCGCCGCAGTTCGGGGAGCGGCAAGGAAGTAAGTCAGGTCAAGCGCCAAGAACGGGTCCCCACGGTGACGAACACCGTCAGGACCTACTACAAGTGCTCCAAATGCGCTAACACCACCTACAAGGACAAGATCAGCCAGGTGGAGGACTTCTCCCGCAGCGGACACGACCAGGCGCCGACCGTGGTCAAGGAGACCACCGTCATCCAGAAGGAGGTCCTGAAGGTCCCCTGCAAGTACTGCGGTACTCTGCTCGACCCTGTTCGGGACAGATACTGCCCGAGCTGCGGTTCTCCAGTCAAGATGTGAAAGTGGCAGCGTCGGCCGGGCCGGTAGCCGGGTTAGGCTTCGCGACTGTTTAGGGGTTTTCAGGAGTTGAAGGTATTGAACCGCAGACCCTCACGAGTCAGCCGATTTGATCAGCCAGCAAACAACCTCGAGCGCGCGCTTCCGCACTTGTCACACGTGTCGTGGTTCCGTTTCATAAGACCAAGGCTATCGGGTTCGGATAAAGCACCCAACCCCTCTGAAGGCCCTTGCGGGGTCGGGGCTCGACGAAACTGATGAGAAAAGACTGACTTGTCAAGGTTCCTGGGCTCCTTTCGCTATGTCCGCCTGTGACCACAGAAAGCACCGGTCACAGGTTTGTTAGATTTCGCATGGAAACGATATGGCGTTTCTAGGCACTTGCTTAACCTTATTTGCCTGCCGTTCCATACCTTGGCCATCATGACACTGGATGAGAAGATCCGTTACGGGATGGTCGCCCTAGGCGCGATGAGCGTCGTGCTCGCAACACTCGGGGTGCACATCAACCCGCTGGAAATAGCGGGCGGCTCTGGAATGGGCTAGTCGATTTCCAGAGAGGGAACACCGGTGCAGGGTACTTGGCTAGCTTGCGCCTTGTCTTATTTTGAGTACCAAGTCCCCGAATTTTGCAAGAAGCTGCTCCTGATCAAACGTCCACATCTTTCTCTGTTCATCAAAAAGCTTGTATGAAATCGTAAAGGAGAGGGCGTTCGTCTGATCCATGACAATCAGTCGCGCCTTATCCTTGATGGGCTCGACGGCACCTGTCAGGTATTGGTATGCCTCGACTATGTTATCTACAGGGAACGCGAATTGCGCCCAATAGCTTCGTCCTCCCATTTCTGCCCACAGGAAGGGCAAGGCATTGGTCTTTGACATCAGCTCCATCCTTTCCGTTTCGGAAAGATCCTCGGCTAGGATATCGACCCTGAAGTATCTGTGTTTTCTGTGCAGAGCCTTCTCGAGTCTGAAGTCATAGCGGGTGCCCATCCAGTTCAGTGTATACCCTCTAATCAGTCGCCTTTGCTTTACATGGGTATTGTAGTGCCAAGCGAGCTTCTTGTAGCCGATACCGAATTTCTCTGCCATTTCTTTGATGGGCTTGGTTGCATCAATTCTGAGTTCCTTCACAATCAAGAGGTCCGTATAATCGAACCTCTTCCTCTCGGAGGGCTTGTACTCCCACACTTCCGGTCTACCAGGGTTGGACCAGTCGAAATCCCACCTCCCTGTATCGAAGTCATAGAACTTCGCACGCATCGGCACTGTTCGGAACCAGTCAAATGCGAGTATCTTGACGCACCTGAAGAGGCCTTTCTCTTCCAGGGCCCGTAGGAATTCGGAATACTGGCCCACGAACTCTTCTGGAACGCTCGCGTTTACCATGTAGCTTCCTTCAGGCATCGTACACTCGAATCCTGCCACGTAGCAAAGATCACTCATCGCGATCAGTATAGACTGCGCGTGGCGTTCATACTCGGCCGCGAATTCGACGATGAAGACAATCCGCTTTAGGCCGAGTTTCTCGTGGTCGATCGCAGCTTGAACCGCTATCCCCTTGCCTAGGATCTTCTCGTTGTACCTGTACCTGACCGATTCCTTGAACTGCCCCAGCCTCCTGGAGATTTCCGGAATCTCGGGCCCAATCTGCGTAATCAACTCTGCAAGTTGGACGGTACTTGCATTGGCCTGCTCGGTTCTGGCCTCGGGTTCTAGGACCAAGCCCTCTCCCGCGCTGATGTCGTTCGGCCGTTTATTATCCGAGATAGGATGGTTCCCGAGCGCAAGACGTTCGACGTTGCGGCTTCCCTCATGCTGGCACATTTAAATATTCCACAATTCTCAAAGTAGAGATTCCATGGAACCTTGGGTTGGGAGGGGCCGTTGAAGCCTGACCTCAGAGAGCAGCAAACAAAGCTGGCAATGCTGCTACAGGAGCGTGGTCCGAGGATCACGGAGATTGCTAGGGAACTGGGAGAGAGTCCGGAGACAGTTCGCTACTGGTTCAATCACAACATACTAGGACGTCACAGAGGCATCGCGTATCAGGCGGTTCCGGACTACGAGGGACTTGGGTTCAAGAGGATTCGAGCCGTAATCGACCTTGCCGACGAGTATCTCCCTCACGCCAAGGACATCCTCGTTGCGATGAGCCGGCTCTGCTTCCTCTCCCACTATGACCGGGCCTTTCCCAGCGGATATTATTCGATCATGCTGTTGGTGCCATCCAAGCACGAACGCCGTTACGGCAAGCTGCTGGAGGAACTGGAAGACATCGGCATCTTTCGTCTCCTAGAGGTTGACCGCTTTGATTGGATACGCACCATGCCGATGAAGGCGCGGTACTTCGATTTCGGCAAGGGAAGGTGGGACTTCGACTGGTCGGCTATCATGAACGAAAAAGGAACGATCGTTCCCGCAATCAGCCCGAACGGTTCAATCAAGTACGATTACGAGGACCTTCGAATTCTCGAGAAACTACAGGTCGACGCGACCAGATCGCTGGGGGAAATCTCCCGGGAACTGAAGATACCTTACCAGCAGGTGTACTATCACTTCGGTCACATCACTGACGAGGGACAAATCTCACTCTACAGGATTGTGTGGCCCTCGACGGGACCTAGAAGCCAGGAGGAACTGAAGGCATGGCAGCAGCACCATGCCCACATGGGGCTCCAGTTCGTGGTTAGGAACTCCACCGAGTCAGAGTCCCACGAGCTTCTGAACAAGATTGGACGCCTGCCGTTTAGTTGGGCCAACGGCGGGGGCGAGGGAAACTTCCTTTCGGAGTGCGTTATTCCCCTCGAGTACTATTCAGAGACACTCCAGTACCTCTCGGAAGCGCTCCAGGATTCGAGGGGAAGGACCGAGTTCAACATCGGCGACCAGGCCAATGCCCTGTCGTTCACCATCCCGTCGCACCTGTATGACAAGGAAGCCGACGCCTGGGCTGAGGGCGCCGACGACGCCCTTGCTAGGTTCAAGAAGCTGGTTCTGACGGTCAAAGGCAAGAGGTAACTTCCGGTTGGGTTGACGTCTCGGGCATCAGTCGCTTGGGGTCTGTGCTTTCCAGCCTAGGATTACACTCAATTAGATTCTGCATAAGAAAGAAGAGGATTCTCTCGCGTAATTGATATC
>CAWIJZ010000080.1:0-17104 GCA_963836465.1 uncultured Nitrososphaerota archaeon | reverse complement strand
TTGAAGTCTTAGTGACCGTGGTGGTGAAGTGTGAAGTGGGAAACAAGATGCTGGCAGAAACGGGATCGCTGCTACGACTTTGCGGCTGCGAGATAGGTGTTGTGTCTGCCGATATATGCCGTTTGATTCATCATCACGTGTCATTCACCGACCTTATCCCCCTCTCCAAGGAATCCCGCTGCCGGGAGATAGTGCTATCCTTTGGAACAGTGGTTGGGTCCCTGTCCTAAATTTAGGACGGTCTGCCGCTACCCCTGTGTTGCTGTCACGCCGGTGGATGTCTCTATTACAGAAGCACCAAACTGTGCGCTTACTGTTATCTGATAGGATTCACTGGTTTGTATTCCCACCTGGCTGGGAATTTGTATGCTAACCCAGGTCTGCTGACCTGCATCCAGCTCTGGAATCACCAAGATCTCCGTCGAGCCCAGTACAATTGTCAGATTTGAGGCGTTGTCGCTACCGCCGTTCTTTACGGCAACAGAAAGGATAGCTCGGTTGGTTGACGGATTCACCGTCAGATTCGCAGAGATGATGGCCAGCCTCGAGCACGGTACGCAGGTTGTAGTCGTGGATGCCGTAGAGGTCACCGTAGAGGTCACCGTAGAAGTCGCCGCTGTGGTTGTGGAAATGCTTGTGGTAGTTGCTGAAGATACGGTGCTCGTCGATGTGGATGTCGCCGTTGCGGTTGTGGTGGCCGTGGAGACTGACG
Source organism: uncultured Nitrososphaerota archaeon (assembly GCA_963836465.1). GTDB lineage: Archaea > Thermoproteota > Nitrososphaeria > Nitrososphaerales > Gagatemarchaeaceae > CAWIJZ01. Next base: position 16,392 of record CAWIJZ010000080.1, on the reverse strand, counting down.
TCTCGGTTGTGATTGCTGTCGTCGTAGAGACTGCTGTTGTAGTAGCCGTCGATGTCTCAGTTGATGTAACGCTTGAGACTTGGGCGGTGCTCTGAGTTATCGTGCTCTGGGCCGCCCCCGAAGGAAAATAGTAGACAACACCAAACCCCAGGGCCGCGGCTAACACAACCGCCACCACTCCCCCCAGGGCAATCTGTCGCCGGTATTCGGACATGTGCCCCATCCGAAGACAGCAGGACTGCTAATATAGTTCTATGGATTAGGATGATGCAAAGCAGAAATCCGAATTGTTAGCATGGACTCCTGGAGTTCGACTGCATGAGTGAAGATCAGAAGGACTACGTGCTGAAAGGGACCACCCTTCGAGTCTATCGCTACATGTACAGAACCGGAACTCCGCTCGGAATCCACGATGTTCAGAGAGGACTGGAGCTCAGCTCTCCTTCTGTAGCCGAGTACCACATCAGGAAGCTCGCCAGGGCTGGTCTAATTCAGGAGAGGGAGGGCGGATACACGGTCGACAGAGTCATATTCGAGAACATGATCAGGATAAGGAGGACCGTCATACCATTTCAGACGACCTACGGCACCTTCTTCGCGGTTACACTCGTGATCCTTCTCGTGCTCTTGAGGCCAACCACAATGACGTCCACCTATGTGTTTGCCGTGGCCGTAAACGTCGCAGCATTGCTGATCTCCATCTATGAAGCGCTAAGAACGCTTACCAGTGTCTAGTGAGGTAACCTCTTTGTCAGAATATTGGAGAGAATAATCGAGACTGCCGTGGTTCTCCTTGCTGCACCTGCTACCGGCGCATTTTTTCTTCTACTTCGGTGCTTGCTGAGGCTCCGACCTATCATGCTTGTTATGATGACTTCCGAACCTGCGCCTGAGCGGTAGAAGTACCACCGCTGCCACCCCGACTATGGGGAGGACCACAACCGCTACCTCGACTATCCCTTCTACTACCTGCAGAAAAAGGCCCTCAACATAGGCGGGGAAGCTGACTACGCTCGAGGCGACGGGTGGGCTCGCGACTCGTACCATCGTCCAAGTCTGGCTCACATTTCCTGTCGAGTCGGTCGCCGTGACCGTCACGTTGTACTCGCCTGGCTGTCCAAATGTGTGGATCAGCGCCTGTCCCTCGCTCGATGTTCCGTCCCCGAAGTTGTAGTTCACGATGTACGGAGTGATACCGCCTCTGACTATCGCGTTGAAGGTGACGCTCAGCGGGCTCTCACCTGACTTCGGCGTTGCGGCGAGCTTGAGAGTGAGCGGCATCGAGGGCGTCACGGCGAGCTTCTCCAGAGTGACCGAGATGGTGCCGTAATTGATGAGCCTCTGTGTCTGGAGTATCTCGCTCTGCACTTCGTTCACCTGCGCGTTCACCTGCTGGAGGATCGACTCTATCCTGAGGGTGGAGTTGATGTCCGTGGATTGGTTGAGCAGTTTCGGCAACGATGCTTGCTCCGCGGTCAGTGAGAGGAGTGTCGCGTTCAGGTCGGTGTACTGGATGGTTACGTCATTGCTGGTCGAGCCCGCATACAGAACGGTGCCGAGAGATTCAACCTGGCTCAGGGCGATCTGGTAGTTTTGGGAGGGGACCCGTACACGACGAATGCCGTCGTGTTCATCAGTGCAGAGTAGGCCACGTATCCGCCAAGGGAGTAACCGACCTCGCTCGCCTTGTCCAGCGCCGAGGCCGGAGAAGAAACCTTTAGGGTTACGTTGCTGAAGAACTCTATGAATCGGCCATTCGCCATCAGTCCTGGCGGTTGCTGTCCGGCGGTCGCGCCCGTCTCTTGCTGTCCGCCGTTGAACGAGATGGTCGAAGAAGAAACCGACACATAAGTCGAAGTCGCAAGGGTGGTAGCTGTCATCGTCGCGGTAGTAGTTGCAGTACTGGTACTCACGACGCTTCCATAGGGATTGTATCCACCGCCTGTGAGTGGAATAGTTGCGCCGCCCCCGTACGTCGCACTGGACAGCTGCGCTGGACTTGACGCATAACCCAGAAATGCAACAAGAATGCCGCCTGCGACTATCGCCACGACCAGAATCAAGCCGATTCTTCCGTACTTACTCATGCCGTCCACCTATTCGCGAGGCGAGAGTATAGTGCTACTGATTAGGACATCAATTCGTGTTCCTAGAATCATAAGCCCGTGGGCGAGAGTTCGTTCATCGAGGTGTTGAAGCGTGGAGCAGGACAGTCCTAAGTTTAGGACAGGGATCCTATCAGTGTTCTAAAGCGTAGAATTATCTCCCGGCCGTGGGGTTCATCAGAGAGGGACAAGCCCGCTTGAAGAGGAGCGTTATCATCGGCGGATTGGTGGTAGTAATGGTAGTATTGGTGGCTGCAGGTTACATTCTGCAGACTAGTATCAAGACGACAGGTTCGACCACGACGACAGCGACCACAACAGCTACCGCCCTGACACCAACTGGCACTTCGACGTTTCAGGGGCCCTCGACAATACTCACAACAGCTACTTCTCAGCCAGCCACAACAGGGACGGAAACCATCACCGTAACGACGACAGTCAATTATCCTGCTGGAACGGCAACCACAACCATTACGGACTGCTTCAGCACAACCACGATAACAGTCACATTGATTGGACACACGATAACAGCCACAGCTACCGCAACGGTGACGCAGACAGACACGAGCTACGGCTCAGAAACAACAGTCACGGCGACGAGTTGCCAAGCCATAACGACATTAATCACAACGACGACAGTCACCACAGCAGCATAGGCCAGGTCTTCAGGTCAGGACGCCAGAGTGTTCAAGCCGAAACCTTGGAGTGCATGAATCCCTTCCCTTGACATATGTCTCATCACCCTCCGCGAGGTGCCGCAATGCTGCACACAAGCATTCTAGTCATATGTGAGCAGGAGAGTTAAGCGGAAGGCAGACGACCATGGGCTCATGTACATTGGAATGGACGTTCACAAGGAGTACATCCAGGCTGCCGTGATGGATGAACAGGGAAGCGTTGTGAGAGAGGAACGATTCAGTAACGCGAAGGACTCTATCGAGTCGTTCTTCAAAGACATCCCACATGCGAGTTAGGAACTAACACTGGAGAAACGGGTTTCACACGCTCCATGTATTCATAGGCTTCCTTAAGTTGATTATAGTCAATCGGCCAACTTTTGACAGAGTTGTGAGCCGTCTTTGACTGGCCTCTCAATCTATAGATGAGACATAACGTCTGACAATGGTTGGAAGAGTCCATCTGACGATGCACGTCTCTCTCGACGAGCTGAGGAGCCGCTACAGGAACGAGAAGGATTCGAGGGTCAAGGAAAGATTGCTCGCAATCCTTCACCTCTACGAGGGGAAGATGGTCAAGGAGGTCTCCATGGTCGTGAAGAGGAGCGTCCGCTCGATAGAGAGATGGGTGAGGGAATGGAACGAGAAGGGGTACGATGGCCTCACGCCTCGATTCACCGGAGGACCCAAGCCGAAGCTCGCGGATAGCGAGTGGGACAAGATTGTCAAGGAGATAGAGAACAGGGGGATGACTCTCAAGGATGTGACCGTCTACGTGAAGGACACGAGGGGCGTCCACTACGGGTACAAGGGCGTCTGGGAGGTCCTGAGGAGGAAGAGGCATATCCCGTACGGCAAGCCCTACAAGATGAACAGGAAGCGACCGGAGAACGCCGAAGAGATTCTAAAAAGGGGCTCGACGAATCTCTCCAGAGGGCCAGGGAGGGTCACGACGACGGCGATCCAATCGTAGGCTTCTTGGATGAGACCTCGATAAGGTCTGACCCCAGCAGGAGGAGAGTCCTCTGCACATCCGTAGTGACGTATAGCGAAGGCGAAGGGAAGAAGCGTTCGAGAACGGTCTTCGGGTTCATGGCCCTCAACGGCAACGACGTCGTGATGGTGTCAGAGACAGCGAAGGCCACTGACATGACATCTTTCCTGGAGTTGGTGAGACGGGAGAACCCTGGGAGGGTGCCCATCATACCAATCTTGGACAACGCCAAGATTCACAGAGCAAACCTGACCAGAGAGGCGTCCGAGAAACTCTGGGTCATCCGCACCTTCCTGCCGCCATACTCACCAGACCTCAACCCGATAGAGTTCGGCTGGAAGGACGTCAAGAGGGAGCTGAGCGGGATACTCGAATTTGACAGGGCGGTACAGGAAGCGAAGCCCATAGCACTGAAGCTATTCGACGAGAGGAGACTGAGCTACTCATCGCGCTGGACGCAGAAATTCATCCACGACAAAGGTTGACCGATTAACTATAATCCAACCGTGGGTCTTATGTAGGCGTTTTGCTACATCTCTTGGTTCTGTCCCGTCTTCTTGGTGGTTCAATTGACTGTCCCGCCTTTGGTGGTAATCGTTCTTTCTGTTGACCGTCGGGATTTCACCATCAGCACGGCACCGACGAATATCAAGACGATGCCTATGAAGTTAGGTATGTAGGATAAGTAGGATATTGTCGGGGTATCGCCAACAACAACAACATGAGAATAGGGAGATGGCCCAGTCAGACGTATGCAAGTCGCCATATTGAAAGGAGACACATAGTTAGACCATATCGGGCATAGATAGAGAGAGGGAGTATTGGTAGGCGCATCGAAGGTTATGAAATAGACCGTTCCGAAGAGGGCCAAGAATGCTCCTACCAAGAGAACCACCGTTCCAATAACGAGTAGAGGCTTGTTCATCATTCGAGCGCCCTCTTGAGAAGTTCGAGCCACTTATCCTTGTTCTGGATTCCGACTCCTGCCGCTTGTGCGGGTGTCTGGCCGTCCAAGGCCTCATGGGGCTTCACGAAGTTGTAGTGAATCCTCTGGCCTTCCGCGAGGGGAGTCTCCATCGTCTTCCATCCTCTCTGAATCTTCGTCCTCTCCCTGACCGTCCCGTTCAGGCGTTCAATCCTGTTGTTGGTGGCGTGTGGCTTCTTGATTCCGACCCTTGCGATATACTCTGGCTTCTTGCCGTCGAATGCAAACGAAATTCCCTCGCGGTATTTCTCAAGGCCGTCGGTGAAGATTCTCTTTGGCTGGCTTCCCTTCGTGTTCTCGGAAGCCTCGCTTTTCAGAGTGGTTGTCCTAAACGTTAGGATTATCAGGGGGTTCGTTAGACATAGCCATTGTTGCGATGAAACCAAGCAGAGTCTTCCTCGGGGCATTCGTCATCTTGACTATTGCCTTTGCCTTCATTTCTGCCTTTGAATTCGTTCAGTTGGGGAACGGAAGGATTCAGTCAAATCAGACCACTACGACAACGACCACGGTTACCACGACCATAATCACGCAGACATCGCTTTCCTCGACCGTAGGCTTCCCTGATAATGGCTACATCCAAATCGGTAGCGTTGGCTATTTCGCCTACACGAGGATAGCCACCTCCTCTGGCGTGCCGACAACGAGCACTCAAACCTTTCAGAGTGTTACGTTTGCCTACGTAAAGCCCAATGCAACCATAACGGGAGGGGTCTGCGATGTCTTCAAGGTCACCTTTCAGGTTGATGGCTCGTCAGAAAATCTGACAGCCTGCAGCTACCCTACTAACCTTGAAACTGTAGTGGTCTTTTCAAAGCATGCCAATCCTACAGCGGGTCTGATGTTCGTAGCGTCGAATGGTTCGGTCTATCTGTTAGTCAGTATCTAGGCGAAGCTGTTAAAGTGGAGAACGTAGACGAAACTTCCGCCTATCGGAACCTGCAATCCAGACGCAGGCTGAGAGGTCGGAGAAGTCAGGAAGGGGCGGGGCGTGGGGGTTCTGCAGGTCCAAGATGGGCGGAACTCCACCAATGAAGTGCGTCTGCTCATTGATGCTGGTGACGTAGACTCCCGGCCAATAAGAGAAAATGGCGAATATGACCACCGCTGTCAGCGCAATCGTCGCCGCAACGGTCTTCTTTCCTATCTTGGACTTTGCACCGGTATGCCCAGTCTCACCACGCCGACGTCTGGAGCCAGGTGTTCCCGCCACCGTGCTGGCTACTCCAACCAGTGCAGCGAAGAACCCTCCATAGAACATGACGTTGTATAGCGGGACGAAACAAGCACAGGGGCCCGAGGCGGGACATGAGCACCTGACCTGACTTCCGAGCAGGAATCCCGCGAAAGAGATCAAGGCACCCGAAGCGAAGGTCGACCAGCCGACGATGGCAAGTTTCAAGCCGAGGCCGCGGAGCTGAACTCTCTTCCTGAACGAGTTCGCAGCCAAGACGACGCAATATTCGCGAATGAGGTTCTGTCCAGTCTTCTGACAAGAAGTTAATCACAGGTCGGCCAGGAATTACGTCCCATGCCTACTTCTCCTCCTGAGAAGTAGGCAGAAAACCGTGCAAATTGATTGAGCGTCAATACAAGATCCCACAGGCTCAGACTTCGCAGGAAGTAATCTCGTACTATGCAAAGGAGATTGCCCACGATGTCAAGCTACCCTCACAGTTCGCGTACCTCGTCCCCAAGATTCGACAGTTTTTAGAGAATAGAGCGTTCGGAGAGAGGGTGAACCTGGACGAGCCGACCATACTGAAAGCAATAAGCACAAATGTCAGCCAATACGTTGTAGTTCAGACGTTCGTCAGGGCGTTACGGGTAATAGTTGTCGAACAGAGGATTCCAGAACTTGCTTCTGCCCCTAGGGAATTATCCCAAACAGAAGCTTTTGCTTATTCGAGACCGACCTATGAAGCGTCCAAGTGCATTTTCAACAGAGTGCCTTGCGATAACGAGTTCGAAGTGGAGTTCGCCAAGTTCCTGCAACAGGCGAATGATGTTACGAAATTCTCCAAGTTACCCTCTCGATTCGGGTTTTCAATAGAATACACGGATTCGGTAGCAAACCTAAGATACTACGAACCAGATTTTGTGGCTGCACTGGACAACGGAGACCATTATCTCATCGAGACGAAGGGTCGCGAAGACGCCGATGTACCACATAAAGATCGAGCAGCTCGACTCTGGTGCGAGTACGCTAGTGACTTGACCAAGACAAAATGGCTCTATCTTAAGGTGCCGCAACGCGAGTTTGATCGCATGGAGCCAAACACCTTTTCGGATTTACTCATGTTGACCGGTCAACAAGAGCTGGTATGACGGCTTTGCACTCACCGCTGAACGTGGACTATTCGGCTGGTTTGAGTTGAAGGTTGGACACATTCGTCTGCCGAACTCAGTAGAGTTACGGGATGTCCAGATTGGACGCTCTCAAATTGTCTCACCTGCTACCGCAGGAAGCCTTTCCGAAATAACCCCCAACTTTTAGGTGATAACTCGCGTGTGGACTGCGGATACTTGGCTGTTCGCGATGAGGGCTGAGAGTACGTGTTGAGCGAGGCCTTCCCGATTGGGTGCTTCAAAGTAACCTGATTATGCTACTGCAACCTTTTCCCCTTTGTTAGGTTGAAGTAGCCTATTCCCCTTCCCAAAAGTGTTGAAGAGATCGGGCCTCTCGGTGTGAATTGGGATGACCATCTTCGCCTTCACTTCATTGACAAGGTAACCGACCTTGTCCATAGAGGCATGTCCCGAAGCGTGAATCTGATGATAGCTGAAGCCGTAATGACCTACCCAGTTCTTGATAACCTCCTCTTCTTGCTCTCCCTCTTCATTGAACGCTTCAGTGGTGGCGTGTACATACACCCCGCCCTTCATTGGTTTGATGTCGATTAGCTCAGGAAAGTACCACTGATCGAGATGAAGGAACACTTCCTTTTGCTTCCGATTGATCTCCTCCGCAGCAATACCGTGCTCTAGAAACTCCCTTTCCCACTTGTAGTAGTCTTTGTCGTCGAAGGTACCTCCTCCCTTCCTTCTCATGTATACTGAAATGTCCTTCCCCACTCTGGGCACTTTCAGGTGTTTGTCGCTACTAAGCTTCTCGAGAAGTAGAGCGACCTTCATAGACACCACGAGATGGCGACCCGTATCCTTGCACACCCTATAGAACGAAAGGACCCGATCTACATCGTTGCCACGAAACGTAGAGAAGACGAGTTGCTTGGTCTTCTTCACAACATTAATGGTCTCCATAGCGACTTCCGACTCGTTGAGTTCCCGCTTCTGATTCCCTTCCATAACCCTCGTACCTTCAGAAATCAGTGCTATCGGCTTCGCTTTCGAAGCAATCGAGATGAAATCTTGCGTCATCGCCCCCATGGGGCCATGGAATCTGAAGTCTCCGGTGTACGCTATCGCCCCTTCAGACGTATGCAATACAAAACCGTAAGCTCCAGGAATCGAATGGTCGACGTGGACCGGTTCGACCTCGATGCTCCCGATTCGAAACTTGTCACCTGTCCTGAACGTTTTGATATCATGTCCATCTAGAGGTGACCCGGTGGATTCGCTGGAGGCTTGGTGGATGAGATTGGTTGTCTCACCGCAATAGATTGGAATCTTTGGGTCGACGAAATCTATTCTTCCCGTATGGTCTGAATGATAGTGGCTCAGGAGTATTGCATCAATTTCAGGATCCGTATGCTTCAGCTTCGTATTCTGTAATGCCTCTTCTGAGTAAAGGCCCTTAACCTCTGGAAGAAGTCCAAACTCAAAGTAGTCCCCAGCTCCGTTAACACGTCTGGGCTCTATGCCGGCAGAGAAGTATTCTGCACCTTCGGAAAATCCGGCCCCGAAGTCCAGGAAAACCTTGGTATCGCGATCCTCGATGAGTATCTTATTCCCGCCGATTTCATTGACACCGCCATAGCACGTAACGGTGACGCCCATGGTAGACCATCGTAGCGTCCTTGCATTATATGAGTTGTCTAGACGATTATCAGGTAAGGTTCAACATGCTGTAACTGTCAAGATTGTCAACGAAGTGGGCAAGCCAGAGCGCTTCTGGTAGCATATGAAGTCACTGGTCTTTCGTGTAAAGGAGTGTTCTTCCACCTAGTCTCAAAGGACTTTATTACACAATTGAAAGACTTTTTACCGTTAAGGAGCTTCCAGAAAGATGACGCAGAAAATGCTCGAACCGATTTCCGAGCGTATTCCTGAGGTAGAGAATGAGCCTCTAGACGACCATGTAATTGACTTCCTTATTGACCACGACGGAGAAGAGTCTTACCTCGACTTCAAGGAATCGATCAGCATCGGGAGAGACTATCCGTTCTCAGAGTTAGCCAAGGATATGCTCGCCTTCCTCAATTATGGGGGAGGATTCGTTCTAGTCGGCTTCCGGGAAAAGTCCAAATCCACCCTAGAAGAAGACAAGAAGTCGAAGCGGCAATACATCCCAGTTGGTCTTCCAGACGAGTTCCATGTTGATCAAGCCGATCTTCAGACTAAGTACAACTCGTATTGCGTTCATCCTATTACGATCCTTTATCGTGAATTCCAGAGAAACCTGGGGAATGGAGAGCGCAAGTTCGCAATCATCTATTTCCCAGCTTCTACCGAGCTAATCAAGGCAGCCAGAAGTGGTACGTATGTTGATAAACAGGGGAGAAACCGTACGCCGTTCCTTGTCGGCTGGATTCTTTACAGGCGCGGCACCCAAAGCGTGCCGGCAACAAAGGAAGAAATCGCATTCATCCAGCAACGCACGTTAAACACCCAGTATAAGCTGAGCATTCTGAGCGGACGGCCCGACCGCATCAAAGAGACGATCTTCTCCAATTTGTTTGAGACTTCGGTTGCTGAGAATACCATATTCACAGGACTACCAAGAAAGCAACCCTATGGGTATGGGTCCCCGAGCCGGATACCGAATGAGTATGTATTCAAGAGCTGGGGGACGATGGATGTTACCTTCGAGACTCTAGACGACCCGTGGAATCCCCTCTGGGGGCGTGTCGTGACCGAATCTATCGAGAGACATAAGGTCAGTGAGTGGCTTCCAGACGAAGACAAAAGCCGTGTTGTGATCGGGTTGCTGAACAAGGAGTTTGGTTTCTTAGCCAGACGAATCGGCCTGTTGAGATTGGAGGATGAGGATCGGTACTATTTCCAATGCGACGGAGAATCTCGCAAGGTGTCTTGGAAGCCTAGGTTTAGGGAGTCCTCTGAACTGACAGTGGCGAAGAAGACCCCCATCCCAAAGCTCAAGAGGGATGCCTACATCCATCTTGCTGTCAACACCGGCTTCATCCATTTTGACAACCGGATCTACTTGGGGCTCTTTCCCACACTGATGCTGACAGCTGATGGTCGGAATCCCACCACTGGTGAAAAAGAGGGCGCCGTGCTCACAAGTCTCCTGCACAATAGGTATAACCAAGCTTTTCTGAATGATTTACTGTTCTGGATTCAGCAGTTCTCGTGTGGACAAGATAAGATTAGCCTTGCCCATGGACGCATTTCCGTCGCATCACGCCCAACTGAATCTATTATGGGCGTTGGAATATTGTCGGATAGACCCGTGTCTGAGGGAGTCCCCGAACCCTCAAAGATGGAGGTATCACCATGAGTTCGCTGCTCAGCGAGTACATTGAGGAACCCGACCTCGTCTTCGGGAATAAGAAAGAAGAGAAAGACCCTCGCATTGGATTAAAGTATCTTGGCCCATACTTCCATCCCGACGAACCAGGCCCAACTCCACCACAAGTAAAGATAGGAATAGTAAGCGATGCCATCACTACGACCTTAACAAAGAGGTTCGTCGATGCTCTAAGGAACCCGATTCGCAGCGAGAGCAAAACAACGAACAAATGGCTCTACCCTGATTTTGATGGCATCAATCTCAATACACGAATCAGATGCGACTTCATAGTATCAGATAGTTGGAACGCGAAGCTAAATGAGTCTGATATCAATGAGGTGGCGAAGATCGGCAATGCCAATGAACGAATTGCCGCGGGTGTGAACCTGTACAGGGACGCAGTACAGAAGATTGCCGACGAAGATGATAAGCCGCATGTCATCATTTGTGCGCTACCGCCTTTGATTGAAGAGAGGTGCGGCATCTCCATTTGGACCCGTGGGGCAAAGGTCCCAGAGTTCACCGAACTTGAGGAACTCGCTGCGGAAATGGCCAAGGAGAATCAATCATTGCTCGATGAGTGGGGTTTCGGACCCGAGGAAGAGAAGGCACCAGTAGCATCGGACAAAGACCTAGACTTTCACAACGCACTCAAAGGCAAGGTTATGAAGTTCCACATACCAGTTCAGCTTCTCCTAGATTCCACGATTCATGGCTTCCTCGATGGAAAAAGCCCACAGAGTCAGAGCATGCAGGAACCTGCTACCGTCGCATGGAACTTCGCAACTGCGGTATACTACAAGGCGAATGGCAAGCCGTGGAGACTGGCGAAGCTTGATTCTACTACATGCTACATAGGGATCTCGTTCTACCGCAATCTGCGGAACCCGGATAGAGACGTAGAAACGTCGATGGCCCAAGTATTCACACACAGCGGCGAGGGACTCGTACTTCGTGGTAGGGACGTTGTTCGGGACAGAGTTACGAGGGAAACTCATCTCACACGAACGCAGGCGTCCGAGTTGATGGCTGACGCGTTGAAGAAGTATCAAGATAAGGCTGGCCATGACGCTGCGAGGGTGGTTGTCCACAAGACTTCACTTTTTTCTGAGGAAGAAAAGGCAGGGTTGGATGATGCGATTGGTAGCCGAGCTAGGGACTACGTCACGATTCACCGCGATAATGACCTTAGGTTCTTGAGGACAGGCATCTATCCTGCGCTTAGGGGAACAATGGTTTACCTTGCCGACAACAAGTGTGTTCTGTACACCTCTGGATACATCCCGCGGGTTAGAACATATCCCGGAAGCAGGGTTCCCGAACCGTTGTTAATCACCCACCGTGGAGACTCTGAGCTCAAAGAAGTGTGCAAGGAGATCATGGGATTGACCAAGCTCAACTGGAACACAACTGCTTTCGCCACAGTTCTCCCCATCACGCTCGAATTCGCCAAGAAAGTAGGAAAGATTCTATCAGAATTAGAGGAGGAAACACCACCGAAGAGTCATTACCGGTTTTATATGTAGTCGTTCAAGGGAGCGAGTCTAAAAGGTAATTGAATCGAACCGCATACGTCCATAGTATTCATTCTCAGGTCCCTTTTACAGTTGAGAAGTTAGGAATTCTTGATTCGGTCGTCAGTATGGACTCGCACCTGGACACCTCCCTCGGCGGCGATAGAGAGCTATATCCTGGGGAACTGAGGCTCTACGGAGCTAGGACTTCGGACAAAACTATTTACCTCGCGCTCCCTCACATGTCTTGGAATGATGAATAAGAGCAGAAAATGGAGTGTTACCAAGCAGAGAGGTAACCTTCCTATGGGCTACCTCATTTCGTGACGCGCCAACTGATTGCCGAAGGACCACTTGGAATCTGGCTAAAATCCCGTTGGTCGGCCGGCAAAAGGCTTTGCTTTGCTTAGCACTTGTAGACTTGCGCGAACCCCGCAACACAAACATTAGCCCTCACGCTTGCAACGGTGTCCTTAGCATACGCTGAGCCAGTAGTTGCGATGATAGACTGACATAGTTCTGAATTTGGGATGAGAGCTAGACTCGACCAACTTGAACTCCCTAATCCCGTCACCATAGGTAACACCTAGAAGCCCGGGCATCATGGCATTTTGTGGCATTAGCCTCCATTCGGCTGTTCGTCTCAGTGCGACTTGATTCAGACGGTCTTGAATTCGCTCAATCCCAATCGAGAAGAAGATACGGACGGCCTCCTCAGTCTGAGATGCAGCTTGTGTCCCCTTCTGACCGCCTTGTATGGTGCGGATTGCTAACGTGGGCAGGGTAGAGTCAACCCACTCCATTGTTCATGCCTCTGAAATACTCTTCCGAATGTCGCAAAGTTATCTAGTTCTTCGGGTAATACGGCATAGCCAGAAATGCCGCTAGTCTCGAATCGGGTCAGAGTCCTCTACGTCATCTGGCGTAAGAGGGGAATCCTGGCCAGCTACAGCGTTCTTCGGGACGAACTTCACATGAATGACGAACGTCAGCTACGAAACCTCGTCCCTCGTTTGATTGCGGAGAAGGCGTTGGAGGTGAAGAAGAAGAAAGGTCAGGAGTATTGGCACGTCACCGGAAAAGGCGTCGGGAGGATTAGCTTCCTCACTCTTCCTCTGTTCGCGTATGCTCTCCTTTTAGGTCTAGGCCTCGCCTTCATCGTAGGAGGTGTGTTGTTCGGATACCGTGGAATACCACTTCAACCATCTGGTCAAATCGGCGTAGGGGTCATTGTCGCAATTTTTGGAGGATTCTTGCTCTGGAATCAGGGGAGGCTCGAAAAGGAGCTCTTCAACCTGGGGAGTCAAGATGACTCTGACGAAGGCTAACCCATCTTCCTGAACGGACTAGGAATCCGCTATAGACGTTCTACACTATAGCTACTGCGAGTAGTATGCACCCAACAGTCGGGCTTTGGATAATCGGGGTTGCCTTGATAATCGCCTCCTGGTATATCCCCAACGGCTTCGGATACGAAGTACTAGGCGTCCTAGCTATCATCGTTGGCACAGTCCTAGGACTGATGTCAAGGTAGGAGATGAATGGAATGAGCGTAGAAGTAGTCTTCGAGTTCATCGCGGAGAATCCTCCTACAGCCCTCATCGCTGGCGGGATCCTTTTCCTCGTCCTCTCCGTCTTCACGTCTCCGTTTGACCCCTCTAGCACGGAATTCCTGAGGGGCTACGCACCTTGGATGATAGGTGGCGGATTCATCCTGCAGGTAATCTGGCTGGTCCTAAGGGCTCTGTGACAGGTCTTGGTCCGAAGCTGGAACAACAAAGAACTCACGCAAGCAGTCTACGTCTTGGTAATCGTAGTCATCGGAGAGGCGGTAGGATTAGCGAGTATTTCCTCGCCTCAGGCAATCACGTCGACTTCAACCTCAACGACAACTTCGAGCATCTTCGCCACAATAACAACAACGACAACCGCCAACCAAGCTGAGATTGACGCCCTCAATGCCCAAGTCTCCGGCTTCCAGGCCACCGTCTCTAACCTTCAGGCCACCGTCAATCAGCAATCAAGCGTAATCGACGCCCTCGAAATCCCCATCATCGTTAGAGATAACCTCGGACCTTCGGACATCATAGCTAGCTACTTCGTGACGCCGGTTATCAGTTATGTGAAGAACGCGACCCACATCGACGCCAGCTTGGCCTCCGGAGCAATCAAGACTCTCATCGAAGGGAAGCTGAAGCGACCGGAAGTGGACCTAGTCAGCGCCACTCCAGTTGGAGCCCATATCTACAACTGCCAGGTTAGGCTGGTAATTCCATTTAGCCTAAGCGAAGTCCCGATTGCCGCTACTGCCGTCAACATAGTTGGCGACTTCACCTTCTATCCGTATGTGGTATTCTCTGCCCAAGTTGACACAACGACCTCGACTGTGACCAACATCCAGTATGCCGGGAGTGCTGGTGTCGAATGAGTAAGGATGGCTCGGATAGCATAGGCAGTATCCTAGCTGGAATCCCCATCTTCGTCGTCGTTGTTGTGATAGTCATCATGGCTCTAATCGTTGGGCGTTTGGTGGTAGGTGACATTTGCAACCAGCCCAAAGGTGTGGGCCAAAGACGGCCCAGACCTTGGGTATTGTGGGACGTAGAATGTCCCTTTAGGGTGCGAATCCCTTCCGGCCCACACTAATATCCGTGCGAATCCCCCACCCTCGTTAAATTCCTTCGCGACCAATAACGGAGGTGGTCATGAGAATTGAGACAACTGAGCCTCAAGAGGTCTCCTTACCATCACTTCTTGGTGGAGGACGACGACTTCAGAAGGTGGATAGAGTCGTTGGAGCGAGGCTCAATCACGACCGCCTCGGTATACTTCCGCCGGGTCGGATACCTCTGCAAGAGCCTGAGGGTCGTACCAAGAGACATTGGGTCCATGTCCCCGAAAGAGGCACGGACCTTCATACACGATCTCATCTCCGCACCTTGAACGCTCTGGAAACGTCGGCTCCACCATAGAAGGGTATGTCAAGGCGATTAAGAGTTGGATGGCCTGGAACGACATCCAGACTCCAAGAAGGATAAAACTTATCGGGGCATCCGAGAACCCGAGCGTCGAGAACGAGGTCACGCCAGTAAGGCAGGAACTTCGGAAGATATTCGAGGTGGCCACCATCCGCGGCAAGGCTACCTGTAGCATGATGGCCTTCGGGGCATTCAGGCCGGAGGTTCTCGGCAATTTCGTGGGCGACGACGGGCTTAAGATTGGTGACTTGCCCGAGATGAAGATTCAGCATAAGGTCAACGAACAGGGGGAGGTCGTAGACGGCACGGTATCCTTTGAGAAGGTGCCAGCAATGGTGGTGGTCCGGAAGCCACTATCGAAAGTAGGGCACCAATACTTCGCGTTCCTTCCCGAGGAAGGCTGCAGGTACCTCAAGAACTACCTTGAATGGAGGCTCAGGCCCAAGGAAGTGAGGAGGCCGATGAACGATGGCCGGAGGCCCCAGGTGATCAAACTTCCCGGGGAGAAGCTCGAACCGGGGTCCCCCTTGATAGCGGCCCTGAAGATCAAGGGTACGACCAACGTAACCACGACCAAGATTCGCGAGGAGATTAAGCAGGCGATCGTGACCGCTGGGTTCTCCTGGAGGCCCTACGTGCTGAGGAGATACTTCGAGGTGAACATGATGAGCGCTCGAGTACGACAGGTTATACTCTCCCGAATGGAGGGAGTTCTGGACCGGACGGCGAGGCAACATCTCGGCTGTCTATACGGTGAACAAGGGCTTGCCCGAGGACGCATTGGAGACGATGAGGCAGGCCTATGCGCAGGCAGCGGAGAAGCACCTAGTGACCGTAGCGCAGCCGACGATCAGCAAGGAGGAGGTCATCAGCACTGCGAGGGTAGAAGCACTGAGGATGTTCGGCTACACCGACCAGGAGCTGCAGGAGCTCGGCGACATCACGCAGATCGCCACCGAGAAGCTGCAGCAGCTGATCCATGAGAAGTCAATGCAGATGCTCGGCTTGAAGCAGGGGACCCAGAAGGTCGTGCCGGTCGGCGAACTCGAGCGCTGGATTGAGGAGGGATGGGACTACAAGCGCGACCTGCCTAACGAGAAGGTTGTGATAGGCCTGGGGACGAGCCTAGGTCAGGACCGTAGCACGAGCGGTCCCCTCTCTTCGTGTTTCTTGAGCTCTCTTTCAAGTCTCTGAGGTAGTGCGGAATCAGAATCTCGGCCTTTCCGACGGGCATCGAATCGGGTTCACCAAGCAGATCGATCAGGACGGGGCTGTCGGGGGCAGCTTCTTTCTGAGCTTCTCTTTGAATGGACGTATGTCGATGGTATCGTTATTCTGAAGCGTGCTCTCCGATTTCATGAAGGTATTGCGATGAGACGCCTTTAACGTCGGCCGAAGTTCGACTGCTCCTTTCTCCTTTCCCCGCTGGACTCTGAATAGGGGCTGGTGCCTATATAGGAATGGTTGACTACTCAGCGACCGA
>CAWIJZ010000079.1:0-11737 GCA_963836465.1 uncultured Nitrososphaerota archaeon | reverse complement strand
CTAACTAATGTTTTCATGGTGAAGGAAATGGCGAAATCAAAAGCTAACATAAACACTCGAATGGCTCCATTCCTGAAAAAGAATAGAGGCATTATCTTGGCGTACGATCAGGGTCTAGAACATGGACCGTCTAAGGACTTCAATGAGAAGAACGTTGATCCGTCGTACATCGTTGACATTGCCGAGAAAGGGGGTTTTACTGGCCTAGTTTTTCAGAAAGGTATCGCAGAGAATTATTACCGCGGCAAGGTTCCGCTTATCCTGAAGCTTAACGGTAAGTCGAGCCTGCCTGGCGGCGAACCCATCGCCCGACAAATCTGCAGCGTCAAACAAGCAATCGATATCGGCGCAACAGGGGTTGGCTACACAATCTATCCCGGAAGCGCCCATGAGCATGAAATGCTAGCCGAGTTCGGAAAAATCCAAGAGGAAGCGCATAGGGCAGGTGTCCCCGTTCTAGCATGGGTCTATCCAAGAGGGGCGACTATCAAGAATGACACAGCCAGTGAGATCGTTTCTTACGCCGCTAGGATTGGGCTGGAAGCCGGTGCAGATGCTGTGAAAATAAAATACTCTGGCGACGTCCAGAGCTTCTCCTGGGCCGTTAAGGCTGCGGGCAAAGCCAAGGTCTTCATGTCAGGAGGCCCGAAAGCACCTACCGACGAAGATTTCCTAAACCAAGTCAGAGCGGTTATGGAAGCTGGGGCGACGGGCATCGCTGTCGGTAGAAACGTATGGCAAAACGATGATCCACTCAAGATGGCCTCGGAGCTCAGAAAGATAATCTTCGGTGACTGAGAATTGCGGCAAGGCGGACCTCCGAAGGCCCTAACTCTTCGCGAGGCCTTCAAGGGGGAGGACCTCGTTCAGAAAGGCGCTCGAGCTCCTCGCTGACCTAAGCCTAATGATATCCAGGGGAATTCCAAGAAGACTAGGAGTTGGTCAGAGTCGCAACATTTACGGCGAGACACAAGAGAAACTGGATATCTGGGCCAACGATCTCCTTATCACGAGACTACTCAAAAGCGGGCTAGTAAGAGAAGTTGCTTCTGAAGAGTTAGAGGAACCTCGCTCCGCTAAGCACGGGGAGTTCACGGTCACAATCGATCCAATCGACGGCTCATCAAATGTCAAAAGCAATAACCCGCTGGGAACAATCGTGGGCTTGTACCGTGAATCTTTACCCGCGAAAGGAAGGGATCTGATATGCTCATTGTACTTCATGTATGGCCCCTATGTAACACTGGTACTCGCTCTACCCAACGGCGTCCACAAATTCGTCACAGCAGGAAGCGGGAAAGCTTCAGATCGGTTCATCTCGAACGGTGAGATTGTTCGTCTCCCAGAGCATGGAGACGTGTTCGGTGTCGGAGGGCTCAAGAACAAATGGACGCCACGAGTCAAGGATTTTGTTGAATCACTGGAAAGGCGCGGCCTGAAGCTTAGATACAGTGGCTCATTTATCGGTGATGTAAATCAGATTATTCATTACGGGGGATTCTTCGCGTATCCGGAACTCACGGACGCTCCAAATGGCAAGTTGCGCCTCCAGTTTGAATCAAACCCCGTGGGGTTTATCGTCGAGAAGGCGGGAGGGCTTGCATCTACTGGCCATGGGAGAATTCTCGATCTCGAACCCACTTCAGTTACACAGCGGGTACCCACTTACCTTGGCAACGCTGATCTAGTTACAGAATTCGAGAACCTCAACAAGTCCTAGGAACGGAGACTCAACGAGTACTATGAGCCGTTGCGGCGTGTTTTTGTCGGGCTGCTGCGACTCTGAAGGTTACATTCGGCGTTTGTTGATAATCATCACGAGTGTTAGTGCAGCTGCCGCAATCGCAATGGTCCCTAGTATGCGGTTTATGCTGGGAATTCTGGCGTCTGAATCGTGGTAGTTGTCGTTGTTGTGCTCTGCTGCCACGACGGTGGATTGTTGGGGTCGAGGACGAGGGGTGAGCTTGGCGCTTGGTTGAAGTTGAATTCATTGGGGAAACCGTTCGTCCACCAACAGTCTTTGATACTGCTTTCGAATGGCGGATTCCTGCCTACTGCCGTGAGTATTCCTCAGGTAGGCGTTCGGCATCACGTGGGACTAAATGCTCGGTAATGCGTCTTTCTGGTGTTTTGTAATCTAGGTTCTCCTAAACCCTTTTGAGCGATGCACTCAGGGCTGGATATGAATCATATAGGGGAGCAATGGAGTGCATAGTTCAGTGCTCTCGTTTAGGAATCTGGCCTCAACAGTGCTTCTCTTCATGGCGGCTGGTGCTGGAGCCTATGTTCTCAGATTTGATTCATTCCTACAATCAACCCCCAATTATCACTGGGACGCTCTCCTCGCATTCACAGTAGCCAACGTGATCTTGGCATTCGAGTTGATGCTCACATCGCAACTCGGACTTTGGAGAGAGGTGATGAGAAGGATTGTTGGAGTCTGGGCGATCTTGATGGTGATGATGATCGTTGGAGACGCGCTCGCAAGCCTTCAGTTACCTGGCAACTATCCCCCTATCAATCAACAGCAATCATTAGCATACCTCTTTCTTGGCGTAAACGGGAACCCAGTCCCTTTCGGTATCGCTGCTCTATTCACTCTCTATCTGTTGACTGCTCTACTGATGTTTCTACCTGACGACGTGTCTTGGTTTAGGGTAAACTCCCTGCCTGCTAGGAGGACAGTTCTTGCAATGCTGGTCATCGTGATTGTTGTGATGGGCGCTAGACCGGTTTTCATTGGTTACGCCTATCTCCAGAACCCGTCCCTCGCCACCTCGTCTCAGATCATTAACGCGCCGATCCGACATTTTCCGATGCCGTACGATTCCGCAAACGAGACCGTCTTCCTGACCTTGGTTGCTGAAGCTAATCCGTTGATGCCCTACAATTACAACAACACTCACAATGGGCAGATGGTGGTTTACGTTCCTGCGAACTGGAACCTACGTTTCGTCTTCATCAACAAGGAGGGAACGACTCACAACGCGGTATTCCTCAGACCATATGCCACAGCGCCGATCAATCTCACTGAAGACGGTACTGTTCTAGCCCAGATCCCGTCTGATGCAATGCAAGGCGGATTCCTGGTGTCTGGGAGTTCTGGGTTCGTGATAGTCCGGAATCTAACCCCCGGAACATACTGGGTGGCATGTGCGCTTACTTACCCAACGCCTCACGCTGAGGAGGGCATGTGGATTGTAGTCAAGGTCAGTACTGATGTTACTGCCCCGTACTACACTATTACAAGTTAGGTTTTCAGTCCGTTCGATTGGTCTGAGGGTTGCGTGGAATCAGGATCCTGTTCGAGAGCCATGGCAATGCCAACTATTGCAAGGAAGATTGCTGCGATCGCCACGCCGAAGGCTGTTGGATCAAAATCCGATTTTTGGATCGTGAAGGAGACGAGAATTCCTATGAGACCTGCCACTGTTAGGGCATATCCAATCGCATGCTCAGTTCGCACCACTGACCACCATCATTCTTCCGAGAGCTGCGCCCACGCAGGAGACTTATAATCAAATCTCCCCGAGGAATCAGCTTGGGACTAACGGTTGGACACCGACTCTCTGTGGATCTCTACTGCTGGCTTGATTCATGTGCCTTGCCCACGACTCGGGTCTTCTTGGCGTTGAGATCAAGTAGAAGAAATGTGTCGTTCTCCATGTAGACGATTGGTTTCTCAGAGTTGACGACGATTGAACCTCTTTCCGTCCAATTTATGCTAACTGGGACTGTCTGCATGCCGACAGTGACGTGATAGAGTCCATCTCTTAGCTCATCTGAATAGAATGGGCTTTTAGTGAAGAATAGCGGCAATGATGTGGTCGTCTTGACGTTTGTGTCGGCCGACAGAATAGAGCCACGTTTCATTTCGTCTACATTGGCGCCCTTCAGAGCAAGCCCAACTCTTGTTCCAGCCTCGGCTTGTTCGTGATCTTCATCTTGAATTTGTATCGAGCGCACTATGACTTCTTTGTTAGCCGGCAGCAGGATGAGCTTGTCATATTTGTTCACCTTTCCCTTTCCGTAGAAACCCTAGTATGACTTCGCCCACTCCCTTGACACTGAACGAATGGTCAACAACAACCACAGGTGGAGAGTCAGCGTCGCGTTTAGGGTCGTAGCTTGAGAGGATTTCCAGTATCTTGGGTATGTCACGTTCAGTTATTGTGAACGAATTGAGGGACGTGTTCTTTGTTATTGCCGTTATTTGTTCATGTGTGGCGTAAGGGGAGGTCACTGCGATACCGGTGGTGACTCCAACCGAGTCTAGCATAACAATGGTCTCCCCAAGTTCCCGTGTCATTCCGTTGAACGCGACTACTGCAGCGTCAATACTCGAGATAATCTGACTTTTTGGAGCTAATTTATCTTCAACTGGCGACATGATGGTGAGGACTTGATCGCCCATTTTTCTGTTGAACATCGCTATATCGCTCTCGGTGCCTTTCTTCCCCAGTTCGCGGCCAATCGTGTCGTCGTGGAATGCTCCGACTGTGAGGTGCTTCGTACAGATTCCCCTATTGGTCGTGTGACTTGCAGTACCGCTTTTTATAGTAAGAGATTCCGTACGATCTCGATAGGAACACAAGGATTCAAATATCAGCGTTAACTCCTCCTCTCAACACGACAGCTATGTCGACGGCAATTGTCACAACCGAATCTCTGATCACCGCTACATCATTCGCAGCCTCTGCTATCTCGATCCTCAACGGCTGAGCTGCCTACAGCTCCGGTCCAAGGATTTCCGTCTGAATCCATTTTGGTTGGCTAGTTTTCTGGTTTTCTTGCTAATCGTGATAGTGTCCTATTGGCGCTTTAGAAAAAAAGGAAATTGTTTTGCTCCGACAGCAAATGCGAGAAGCCCGCCACACTTAATTGCTTCTACTATCACGGAGGATACATTCAGTGATTGCTATTGGCTAACGAGGCTCATTGCGCCCATATTCTCGTCAAGACAGAGAAGGACGCCCAGACAGTGCTGCAGAGGTTGAGTAACGGTGAGAAGTTTTCGAACGTTGCAAGTGAGGTTTCACTCTGCCCCTCGAAGAAGCGTGGGGGCGACCTAGGCAAATTCGGGAGAGGAAGAATGGTTAAGGAATTCGAACAAGCCGCGTTTGCTCTTCAGAAGGGACAGATATCGCCGATTGTGAAAACTCAGTTCGGGTACCACATTATACGAAGACTAGAATAGAGTATCCGAGATCCCTGCTTAGCATAGGTCCGCGGTCATTGCCGCGGCGAGATGCCGCCACGCCCTAGAGTCCACCTGTCTCTCGCTCGCGGCCATTCTGCTGAGAGTGCGCTTGGTCAGGGCAGCCTTCGAATAGCAGATCAGCAGTCCCGTGAAGTTAAGTCGAGACTTGTTCTTGCCTACCGATACTATTTCGTAAAGGAATTGTGAGTATAGATTCGGGCCGGATACGTGTGTATTCGTCCATGATCGCTTGGGTTTGTTAAGTCTAACTACCTTCTTTTTCCTGATGGTCATCCCGACTTTGTGAACGGTTTCCGTCAGGACGATCGTGTCCTCCGTGATTCTCTGTATTCTTCGTTCGCCCTTCTCCTTCATCAGAGCCAAGTCGGACGGTCTATAGTCTGTGCACCAATCGAAAGCTTTCTGCGCGGAGACATTGAAACCTTGACTAAAACCGTACTTGACGGTATAAGCGTTCATTGCCACACCCACAACTCCGGCTTCTCATGAGAGTTGAAGCTCCGGTTATATGTTCTTCATGCAGCGCATGGGAGACGTGGGTTATACATGGAAGCGCGAACGTACCATGTGCCTCTGCTAAAGATTCAAAAGGAACACGGATGGACGGCTTCCAGTTAAGGCCTATGAATCCAGCGCAAAGGGTACTCTCCTCAAAGGCGGCTACAATAATTCTGATAATGATAGTGCTGGGAGTTACTGCCCCGCTAGTCTTGCTAAGCGTCGCAGCGTCATCCCCGACTCAATCATCTTCAGGTTCCCAATTGCCAATTGAGGGACTGACCCTCGTCTACTACTCCGAGACCACACCGATACTCCAGCAACAAATGGGCATGAGCGCAAATGGGTGGGTATCGTTTCTATTCCACAACCTTGCCACATCTTCATCAAAATTGGATATTTCCGCCAATGGCACCGTAAGCCAGTCTGGCCAGCAGCTCCCTATACAGCTCGTGACCACTACAGATTACCCCACGAATGAGGACACAATACTCTTCCTTAGAAATGGAGGCCAGCAATTTCTCAATATTTACGCTGGGCCAGTAGGCCAGGCCATTCAAATCATCCCGAACTATAATGTTGAATTGAGCGGTACATGGGATCTCCATGATCAGTCCACTCTGACGATTCCGGTAGGGAGCTTCTCAACCTACAGATATCACCGATCGTTTTCCTTAGGCGGCACGGTCTTGGATCTTTATGCGTCATACGATAAAGGGACGCAAGTCCTGCTGTATGGCGAGGTTTACGCAACTCAACAGGGCCTAAGCGCGCTAATCGAGAAGATTACACTCCGCCAAACCAATATACAATTTACCGCATCGTCAAGTTCATCTAAATGCATAATCGCTACAGCCGCCTACGGCAGCGAGTTAGCGGCCCCGGTGCAGTTCCTTCGAAACTTCAGAGACAATCGAGTTGCAGGAACATACCTAGGTCGTATCTTCATATCCGCCTTCAACGCTTGGTACTATTCCTGGGCGCCCGCCGTAGCCCAAGCCGAGTACGGCAACAACTATCTGCGAGCCGCTGTGCGTGTCATAATTCTTCCACTTCTAGGGAGTTTAATGCTAGCTGAATCCGTCTTCGACCTGATTCACCCGATTAACCCCGAGTTCGCTGTGTTAACGGCGGGAATAGTGGCCAGTGCTGCTTCTCGGGTTGGTTTACCTCTTTCCTCTAATGCTTGTGGCTCTCAGGTTCAGGAGGGGGCTGTCAACTGGCCGAGCACTCTTGTACGCTGGAGTGTTCGGTATGGTTCTTACCATGATCGGAACTATGGCTCATGGGAGCCTTGGAATTCTTCAGATCCTGACTGGGCTCGTGGTTGTTGAGACAGTGATCTGTGTTCCGCTGATTGTTGTGAAGAAACTGGGGACTAAGCTGAATCTCCACTAACTCGTATCCTGAATATCTCGCACTATCTCGCAGAATAGGCTTGAGTTGCCCCTTCAACTAACCGCACATGATTTCGTGTCAGCGTCGAGATCTTGCTTGATTCTCGGAGGACCAGGTCGTACACCTGCCTGAGCCGTGTACCTGAGAGCTTGCTCGTGCAGTATTCGCTCGCATATGCTCCCTTAGCCTAGCGACCGTGTCTCTGCAATTAATCAGACCATTACGATAGCCGTGCACCCGGTGCAAAGGGCCTACGTGCTGATTTCCGCTGTTACTACTTTCTTGTCAGAGTGACTATGCCTTTGTCTGCGTCCACTTTCACGATATCGCCGGTGTGAATCGCTTCGAACGGGTCACGTTCTAACCTGTCGACCAGAGGTATCTTCGTTAGCACAGCGCTCCCCACGAGGACTGGTTCCACGTCTTTCACTATCATAGCGCTGGGCGCGGCTTTGTTCAAGAGCAACTTCACCAGTCCGTCCATTTGAACGGCGGAGCTCGCTTTC
The DNA here is from genome assembly GCA_963836465.1 of uncultured Nitrososphaerota archaeon. Taxonomy (GTDB): domain Archaea; phylum Thermoproteota; class Nitrososphaeria; order Nitrososphaerales; family Gagatemarchaeaceae; genus CAWIJZ01. The sequence continues at coordinate 4,114 of CAWIJZ010000079.1, read as the reverse complement.
CCCGAAGGAAAGACGAGAACTTTTCCCGTCACCGTTTTGCCCTCCAACTGATGACCCTTCTCCCTTACAATTCCGGTCTTTGGATCCGTCAGATAGAAGCAGATGGTGTCCTTAGAGACAAGTGCTTCGCCCTCTGCGACTCCCTTCGCTAACTTGTGGCATCTGATTTTGGCTTCCAAGAATTGCTCACTCCTTCACGCTGGCGGCTACGCATTCTTGCATGTTGCCGACCTTTACGGGGCCAAATCTTCTGTAGTATGCGCATTTCGGGGAGTCAGTCATCCCCGTCTTTCCTCTCAGGTTATTCCAAACGAACATGTCGATGCAGGTATCGACTACAACGTGGGCGCCTGATTGCTCAATGGTTTCGACGTAGCCAGACCTATCTGCCAGCAGTTTAGTTGTTGCGGAAGTGTTAACCCAGAAGGAGACATCGCTGCGTACCTGCTTTCCTTTCAACAGGCCAGCGAGTTGTGACATTTGGTCTAGGTTGTAGTGAGGACAGCCGAGTATGACAGCGTCAATGTGGTCGGAGGCTGTTTGGAGTTCTGCGTTAGTCTCGGTGAGTTCGTGATCGGTTACTGTGAGCTTATCTGGAGGTGAATCTCCTCCGAAGGCTTGTTCAACTGTTGCCGCTTCAGGTGTGAAACCTGGTAGGTGAAACATTGGGATCGCGCCTGAGGTATTCATCATTGCGCATAGGTTGATGTACTGGTCTGTGGTTGGGCGCTTCGAAATCCCCACTAGTACTGGTATGCTATTCCCCACCTTCTTTCCCAGATATAGCCCCAGTAGCGAGTAACTGTAACTATCCTTCAGGTTCGCTTCAACCTTTACCAGCACCGTGCCCTTGCGGTTCTCTTTCAGATGCAATCCGTACTCAGGCGTCTTGCCAATTATGCCCGCCGCTAACGCGGTTTGAATTGATTCACGGTTAGTCAACCCTCCTATCACGGAGTTGACGTAGGGTGTGGCGCTGGATTCTGAGAAGGCCACGTGCTCGCCGTACTCTGGGATATTCTCAGCGAGATAGGGTATGCAAGACTGGCTCATTATTGCGCCGATTTGCTTGTAGTAGTTCTTCGTCTTCCAAGCTACTGATGCCTCCTCATGCTCTTCAGCGAGGTTGATGATCTTCTGGAAATAATCAAAATCCGAGATCGGATTCGTCGTAGTCGTTATCTTGCAGGTAGCGCCTCCTTTCGCGAGCATCTCAACGAAGTACAAGTCTCCTTCTTGCCCGCTGGAGGCAGCGTGTGCACGGTTTATTGGAATCATCTTTTCAGCGTCAAAGGCTTCTCCGATGGCTACAAGGAGCTCCATCGCCGTTTGAGCACCCTGGCCCTCCTCGCCTTTGAGTGTGCGCTCTTCTTCGCTTGTTAAATGCAAAGAATCTCCACCCTAAACTTGAGCGGCCGGGTTAGTTATCGTTTCCGTCTATGTGACTCAACGCGCCATTTCCAAGCCCGGTATCCGAAGTCTTCTCTCCAGCATTCTGAAACCCGCGAAGCAAACTGTGGCTATGGCCGCATAGACGAGGCCGGCTGAGAGGAAGATTTCGATGGGCCTGAATTCAAGGGAATTGAACGTTCTCGCTACTGCGAACATCTCTTGCACGCCGATGTAGGAAGCCAGCGAGGAGTACAGAATCAAGTATATGATTTCGTTTGAGATACCTGGGAGGGCGGCCCTGATGGCTTGAGGGAGAATGATGTGGACAATTTCTTGTGACCTATTCATTCCTAATGCTTGAGCTGCCATTGACTGTCCCGACTGGACCGACTGTATTGATCCCCTTACGTACTCCGATTGATATGCGCCGGTGACAAGAACGAACCCTAGAACCGCTGACCAATAAGGAGAGAAGAAAATTCCCACGTCAGGGAGGGCGAAGAAGATTATGAAGAGCGTTACTATGGCGGGTAATCCTCGGAAAATCCCGACGATGGTTGTCGCGAGGAGCGAGACCGGTCTATTTCCGTAAACCCGGGCGACCCCTAGAATGATCGCTAAGGCTACTCCGATGGGCACAGATACGACGATTAGTTCGATTGTTATGATGGCCCAGCGAATAGCTGAGGAAGAAATGTGTCCCAGAATGCTATCGTTCGTCCCTCCGGTAGAGTTCGTTGATGCGTCTGAAGAACTGTCGAACTTCTTCGTGGGTGGGGTTCTCGATGATTTGATTGGGTGGTCCACGTTCGAGAATTTTCCCGTTTCCCATGAATAGTATCTCGTCGGCTACCGATCGTGCAAAGCCTATCTCGTGCGTTACGACTAGGCTGGTCAGTTTCTCCTGAGCGAGTTTCTTCATGACATCCAGAACTTCTCCGATAAGATGTGGGTCAAGGGCGGAGGTAGGTTCATCGTAGAACATTATTACCGGGTTCATGGCCAGAGCTCTGGCTATTGCTACTCTCTGCTTTTGGCCACCGGAGAGTTCGGCTGGATACTTGTGCGCCTCATCTTCTAAATTCACCCTTTCCAGTTCTTTCAGGGCTAGCTCCCTAGCTTCCTCCTTCTTCATCTTCTTGACCACCTCTAAAGCGAGGCTTACATTTCTCAGGGCTGTTAAGTGGTTGAAGAGGTTGAATTCCTGAAAGACGAAACCGATCTTCTGTCTCACTTTGTTTACGTCATCAATGATCTGTGGTTATCTCTTCTCCTTCTAGCCACACACGCCCTTTGTCCGGTCGGGTTAGAAGATTCAAACATCTGAGAAGAGTGCTCTTTCCCGACCCGCTCGATCCGCAGATGACCTTAATCTGTCCTTTGTCAATTTCAAAGGAAACACCATTCAGCACTTTCGTGTTGGCGTAGCTCTTCTCTAAATCCTCAACTTTCAGCACGACCTCGGAAGCCATCTCACATTCTCCCAACTAATCCTGGTATCTTCGTTCTCTCGTAGACTATGTTGACGATCTTGGTCCCGCCGTATGTCATGATTATGAAGAGGCCTCCAGCGAAAAAGTAGGGAATCAAGGGCTCGTGGGTAGCCATGACGACATACCTCGTCCTCGTCAATATCTCTAGAACGCCAAGTGCGAAAGTAATGGCAGAATCCTTGATCATGATGGCGTATTCATTCGACCAACCTGGCAATGAAATTCGAAGGGCCTGAGGCAAGACTATGTGAAAGATTCCTTTCGGTTCACTCATCCCTAGTGCACAGGGCCAGCAATTGAGTATCTCCGAGCGAAATGATTGCGCCACGAAAGATTTGTGATTGGTAGGCGCCGCTACGCATTCCAAGAACCACTATGCTACAAGCCAAAGGGTCCAGCTTGTATCCAGATGCCGGGAAAACGCCAAAGTAAAACAGAAAGAGAAGTACCAGCAAGGGGATGCTTCTGAAGAACCACACATATGCGTGGATGATTGCTTTGATCTCTTCGCCTCCGTAAATTTGTCCTATCGCCATAAGTAGGCCTATGACGAATCCGATGGAGAGACCTCCCGACCAGACCCAGGGTCCAAACAACGCCAGAAAGAATGTACGGGAGAAATTCCGCAAACGCAGTCAATCGTACACGGCTCCAAGCATAGTTCGCGGGGTTTCTCCCGTTCATGCGGGAGTGAGAGAACTGTTCGCAGTCGGCTTAGATATTCCACTTGTTCCTGAGGTCCTGCCAGTCCGTGGATGCCATTATGTCTTCTAATGCGTGGTTGATTGCGTTTCTTAGGCCGTAGTCCCCTGGTCTTGTGGCGTAGCCGTACGTTGCATCTCCGCCTATCGTTGAGACTACTCTGAACTTTGCGGCAACATCCGGTTGACTCTTAAAGTAGGGTCCGGTGAAGGCGCTATCGCTTATGACCGCGACCGCTCTGCCGTCGAGCACCGCCTTGAAAGCAAGTTCGTAGGAGTCAAGCCCGAGTTTCTGGAATTTGTAGCCCTTGCAGGAGTGTTGTGGCCCATTGATCTGATGTTGCACCGGTCTGGCATGATACGTATCCTCCGGAGTTCAGGATATCGTCCATTGATCCAGTGTCCGTTGAAGGCGCTAATAACTGGTGGATGAAACTGTAGTAGGGAACGCTGAACCAAACGATTTCCGATCTCGCAGCGGTACAGGTCATTCCTGAAGCGACGAAGTCCAAGTCACCCGATTGTACC
>CAWIJZ010000078.1:0-5206 GCA_963836465.1 uncultured Nitrososphaerota archaeon | reverse complement strand
GTCTGTATTAGCTAGATTCTGGCTGTTCGTGCGACTGGTTGCGGAGCTGGTTCAGACCTTGACTAGCGCTCGCCTAGAGTTCGCTTAGCATTTCGGTGAGCAGCCGTCGTTCGGCCTTCCTTCGGTGTGCGACGAAGGTCGATTTCACGAGGTTGAGTTTACGGGCCAGCTCCTCCGAACCAATCCTCCTCGGCAGGTCGTAGTATCCCAGCTTGTAGGCGGTGATTAGCACCCTGCGCTGTTTTTCCGTCAACCGGGCAATGGGTGAGTTCGGTGAGAACCTCGCATCGGTGAGCGAGACGACCTTGTAGCGGCCCCGCGCTTGCCTTTCCAGATTCTCGAGGAATTTCTTGATCTGCTTTGCGTTACCAAGAAATGTCATCTTTGCCCTGCCGTCCCTGATCTCGAACGGGGTGGAGGCGGCAGGGATTCGAACAGGCCCGGCTCCGACTTCTTTGGCGGATCCTTGGCCTTGACCCTAAGGAAGTAGACTGATGCTCTTCGGCTCTCCTGCCGAAGGAGTCTGGTCTCGACATTTGCGTCATGCGGCTCTGGGAAGAATATTTCTTTAATCCTGCCGGATTGGTCTTTATCTCCACCCTCACGATCGCTGCCGTTTCCCCCGGGACCATTTTGAGAATCTGGAGCATCTCAAAGGTCTTCACTTTCGTCAGAAGAGCAGACGATTCCCCTTCAGACGTCGCCAGTCCTTCCAGAGAAAATTCCACGACGAGCCTGCGCATTGGTCTGTCCTATGTCAAGGCTGAGTTAAAGTTCTTTCAGGCGAACAGGTGCGCTACAAAGCTAATCCGCCGCTGGGCCGGGACATGGCCGAGAAGAAATTGACCAGATCGCCCGCAAGTCTTTCTGCTGGGTCGAGGGACACGCCCGGAGGGGCCGGACAAACGTTCGATCGCGCATATGCTAACAGAGCGCTGGTGTTGCTGGCGTTAATCGCGGCCTTCATCATGTACGTCGACACCATGCTCACTCCGGCGCTCCCGAAGATAGTGGTGGAATACCACGTGAGCATCGCCCAGGCGAGCCTGCTGATTTCGCTCTACACCGTCTTCGGAGTCGCGGTCATCCCCATCTTCGGTAAGCTAGGAGACATCTATGGGAAGAAGCGCGTGATGATGTACATCCTGGTTGGATACGTAGCTGCAGCGACCTGCACGTCACTCGCCCCGGATTTCGACCTGGTTGTCGTTTCAAGGTTCGTGCAGGGAATCGGGCTCGGGCTCTTCCCGCTGTGCTTCAGTTTGGCTCGGGAAGAGTTCCCGCGAAACCTTGTCCCTCGCGCCCAGGGCCTGATAAGCGCTGTCCAGCTCTCCGGAGGAGCGCTTGGCCTTCTGGCGGGTGCCGTGGTTACGAACAGCTTTGGCTGGCAGGGTAACTATCACATTGCCATCCCATGCCTAGTTGTCCTGACGGTGCTCATCTTCATTGCCGTCAGGGAGTCACCCAACAAGAAGCCGGGCGTCAGCCTGGACTATCTGGGCGCCGCGTGGCTGGGTGCTTCACTGACCGCCATAGTGTTGGGGCTGTCGGAGGGCTCCAGCTGGGGATGGACATCTGCGCCGGTACTCGGGCTGATGGTCGGCGGCCTGGTCGCGATTCTACCTCTCGCACTTTACGAGAGAAGAGTCACCGAACCGGTCCTCGACCTGAGGCTGCTCCGCCAGAGAAACGTGATGGTCTCAAACGTCCTAGTCGTCATATATGCCCTCTCGCTAGGCATAGCCTTCCAGGCTCTTGTCTACGTAATGGAGTTGCCGCCACCGAGTGGGTTTGGAATAAGCATTGTCGAGGTAGGAGTCTACCTGCTGCCGCTCGTGGTCGTCGTATTGCCTGTTGCCTATGGCGTAGGCGCCGCAATTCCAAAGTACGGCGTGAAGCCGTTCCTTTACCTCGGCCCTGCGCTCGCCGCGGTCGGGTTCTTCCTGCTCTCGAACCCTACCAGCGCCGAATCCATGATTGTGCCACTCATGGTGTACGCTGGAGGCTCAGGAATGCTGACCGTCTCGGTCCAGAACCTGCTCGTGCTTTCCATCGACAAGGGCAACATGGCTCTCGGGACCTCCATGAACACAGCTTTCCGATACATCGGCCAGACGGTCGGAGCGCCCCTGGCAGGGGCTCTCCTTTCGACGTTTGTGGCGAACTACACCATCGGCGACCAGGTACTTTCTCTTCCTACCAGAGACGCCTTCCGGTACTGCTTCTACTTAGGTGCGGCCGCGTTCGTGGCCGTAGGCTTGGTCTCGATCCTGGCGCGGGAAGTCATTGAGAAGAGAGCTGAACAGCCCAGTGCATCTGCGGAGACGCACGAGTGAGGGCCTTGCCTGTACAGGTCAAGCGGTGAATTCGTTCGATTTCGTGGTGAAGAGTCTTCTTCTCCTAGTCGCTTAGTAAGCTATAGAAGGGATCGTAGCGTGTCCGAAGCAATAGACTTGTACCTATTTTCGGTATAAATCCCCCCGGGGCAGACTTCTCACATGAGACGGGCCGAAAATCAGGAAGTCCGCAGGGCATTGGACCCAAAAACTGGGGATTTGGACCTAAGGCATGACGTTGCGATCTACTTGAACTGCGCGCGCTCCGCACAGTTATGGCGCAGATGGACTGAACTCGACCAGTACCGGCCGGGATTGGGGCATGGTCAATCATGCCTCCAGTGATTGAGGTGAGTCATTCTACGTGATTGTCGTCTGTGCGCGCGAAGATTAATCAAGCAAGCCCGAAGGCAGGCACCAAGAGAGGACCATGAACCGGAAGGGAGTGAGTTACGACGTCGGCAGTGTAATGGGATTCAATTGGCGGCCCAGCTTCAAGCCTGAACAGGTCCGACGCGAGCTCCAGATAATCAAGGAGGACCTGCACTGCAACGCTGTCAGAATCTCCGGCCGTGACATCACTCGACTGTCTATGGCGGCCCGATACGCGGTTGAGCAGGGTCTCGAGGTCTGGTTCTACCCTACAATGTGGGACAGGAGCCCCGAGGATACTCTACAATACCTCGTCAGAGCCGCGAAAGCTGCTGAAGGGGTGAGACAGCTTGGAAAGGACCAGGTGGTCTTCGTAGTAGGGGGAGAACTCACGCTTTTCATGCGGGGCATAGTGGAGGGTGGCAGCTTCAGGGCTCGGCTGGCGAACCCTAGCCTAGTAACCAAGGTGAGGGCAGGAGAACATAACAAACCCCTTAACGAGTTCCTTGCAAGGGCCAACGAAGCCGTCAGGTCGGTCTTCCATGGAAAAGTGACCTATTCCTCGCTCGTCTGGGAGAAGGTAGAATGGAGCCTCTTCGACTTCGTCGGAGTCGACCACTATAGGACGACGAAGATGGCGGATCAGTACATCCCGATGCTGGAGCCGTCCTTCAAGCATGATAAGCCGGTCGTGGTGACGGAGTTCGGATATGCCACCACCCGCGGCGGCATCGGAGATGTGGGGCTCCTCAGGAGCACGGCAGGTCTCGAAAAGGGCATCGTCAACGTTTACTCGCAATTCTTGCACTACAAGCTCCCGGTCCTGGGGCGGCTCGTCCGGCCTAGCCTCAATGGGAACCACGTCCGGGACGAGGCATGGCAGGCTGAGGAGCTCGTCGAAACCCTCGGAATCCTCGATGCAGTCAAGGTTGATGGTGCCTTCATCTCCACGTTCCTGTCTCAGATTACTCCCTACAGCGATACGCCGAAGTACGACCTTGACATGGCGAGCTCCAGCCTGGTGAAGTATTATGAGGATGGAAGGAGGGGATCGACTTATCCCGATATGCCGTGGGAGCCCAAGGAATCGTTCAAAGCGGTGGCCGCCTTTTACGCAAGTCATTAGCGCGTTCTGTTTGTGCCGCATTTGAAACGGCGAGGCATAGGCTGCCCCACCGGATTCGAACCCGTAGCATGGCATGAGGGGCATTGAACCATCTCGTCGAAAGCCCCCCCGGGGCATTTGACCCGTCGGGCCCGCGAAGGGGCGGAACGCTGGGCAGATAGTTTGGGCCTGGATTTGACGGCAAACCGTGTGGGTCCCACCAGGCCCGCGCAAGATAAGCCCAGAATAGCCTCTGTTTGTCTGTATTAGCTAGATTCGGGCGCGCGCGTAGTGCCCTCAGCCGACCGATGGTCCTCAAGGCGAGCCAGTCTTGGACGGGGAGCGCCAAGGACGTCAAGCTGGTCAGAGATGGGTGAGGAGGGCTCAAGTTCTTATCATTGGGTGCTTGGTGGCCCTTGCGATTGACCGAAGCCCAAAAGGCCCTTGACGAAATGCTGAGATGGAGTGGCAACAGCGAAATCGACCTTTGCCCTTATGTCCGTGAACTCTTCACGAATATGTTTGGTTACCCGAAAGACCACATTCGTCTTATCGAGAAGGGAAGCCAGGGCAAGGTACCCGACTTATCGCTCGTCTCGGCCGATGTGAGCCCGAGAAGCAATACCTACTGGGTCGTCGGCGAAGTCAAGAAGGAAAAGGGAGCATTCCGTTCTCGTGATTATCGCAAAGAGCAATGGGAGAAGCAGCTCAAGAATTACGTCAGTGCAGATACCGCCTACGCCCTCTTCATAGACCCAACCACCATCGTGGTTCTTCGGCCCGATGGTTCCGAAATCGAGGTGGTCGAACTGGACAAACATTCGGTAGCGGAGCTTCTTTCACCAATGGCGGAGAACAGTTTAGCACCGCTGCGTTACGAGAACTCTGTAGATGACCATCGAGCCCATCGAGTTTCCCAGCATCCCTGAAGAGCGCACGCGCGCAAAAACGAGAGTTCACTGTCCGTCGCAATGTTTACAGAACGCGGCGCCTACAGTCAGACACACATGCTCATCAGGGTTCGCGTGACTCCAAACGCAAGAGAGGTCGGTGTAACCAAAGTCGACGAATCAGTCTTCGAAGTGAGGGTCGATGAAAGGGCGATGAATGGCCGAGCCAACAAGAGACTTCTGGAGATCATGGCCAAGTATCTTGGGGTTCCGAAATCAAAGGTCTTCATCGTAAGAGGGGCGAAGATGAGAGACAAAATAATTGAGGTGGTCTCTTGAGGATTCTTCATGATATGAAACAGCGAAAGTGAGAGGAAGCGGGCCCGGTGGGATTCGATCAGCCTACTGTGCAAGTCTATACCCAATCCGTACTGCTAGGCGCGCGCCACGCTGAGGAATTAGTTTGGTTCTGGATTTGCACAGTAAACTGTGCGGTCCCATCG
>CAWIJZ010000077.1:0-37481 GCA_963836465.1 uncultured Nitrososphaerota archaeon | reverse complement strand
GGGCCCCTGATGCTGATGAAGTTCGCTTCGCTTTCAGTCGCTACCGCCTTGGCTAGGAGCGTCTTTCCAGTCCCAGATGGACCGAAGAGAAGTACTCCCTTTGGCATGTTGTAGCCTATTGCTTTGTACAGGTCTGAGAACTTGAGCGGCCAATCTACCGCCTCTTGGAGCTCCCTCTTAACGTTCTCGAGCCCTCCGATCTCAGACCACTTCACGTCTGGTGTTTCAAGATACACTTCTCTCATCGCCGAGGGCACGATATCTTTCAGCGACTTCTCGAAATCGTCCCCCGAAACAATCAGTTTGTCGAGTGTCTCTGGGCTCAGCCTCTCCTCCTCGAGGTTCAGCTGCGGTAGCATCCTTCTGAGAGTCTTCATGGCAGCCTCTTTGCAAAGATACTCGAGGTCAGCACCGACGAAACCGTGCGATACCGAGGCGAGTCTCTCGAGGTCAACGTCCTGCTGCAGTGGCATGTTACGCGTGTGGATCTGCAGTATCTCGTATCTTCCCTTCTTGTTAGGGACCCTGATCTCGATCTCTCTGTCAAACCTGCCCGGTCTTCGGAGAGCGGTGTCTAGAGCGTTGGGGCGGTTGGTAGCCGCGATTACTATGACTTTGCCCCTGGCTTCGAGACCATCCATCAAGGAGAGCAACTGGCTCACAACTCTCCTCTCGACTTCTCCGGTTACCTCCTCGCGCTTTGGAGCAATCGAGTCAATTTCGTCGATGAAGATGATGGTAGGCGCTTTCTCCTTGGCCTCCTTGAAGATCTCTCTGAGTCTTGCCTCCGATTCACCGTAGAACTTGCTCATGATCTCCGGGCCGCCTATCGGAATGAAGTGAGCGCTGCTCTCGGTAGCTACGGCCTTTGCAAGAAGCGTCTTGCCTGTTCCCGGTGGACCGTAGAGCAGAACTCCCTTCGGTGCTTCAACGCCCAGCTTCTCGAAAATCTCTGGATGTCTCAGGGGGAGCTCAATCATCTCCCTTACCTTCTGGATCTCGTCCCTTATGCCACCGATATCTTCGTAGGTTACCTGTGGTATTCCCCTTAGAGCTTCGCCCTTCTCGGAAATGACGAAGACCGTTCTCTGAGTTATCAGCGCTGCTTCTGCGACCGGGCTTACTCCAGTAACCTGGAAAGTGAGTCTCCCACCGAAGTAGGGTACCATTACGTTGTCCCCCTTCGTTACCGGGATGCCCTCGAGGGCGTCCGCCAGGTACCTCTCGTCAATTGGAGGCACCGCCTCGATAGGAGCGACGACGACCTTCTCTGCTGGTGGGGCCGTGACCTTCCTTACGACAACCATATCACCGATAGCGACGCCAGCATTGTTCCTGATGAGACCGTCAATCCTTACCATCCCTCTGCCCTCGTCTGAGGGGTAGAGAGGAAGGCACTTCGCGACTGTTCGCCTCTTTCCCTTGATCTCGATTACGTCTCCCGTGGAGGCGTCTAATGAGTCCATCGCTTCATAGTCCAGCCTCGCCACACCCCGACCCACATCGCGAGTGTATGCCTCGAGAACCTTAAGCTGGACTTGCTGCTGGCTCACGCCTTTATCACGGTTAGACGATCCTTGCTCTCCTGTTCCTCCTAATAGGCTTCTCCATCAGTTATCTGTTGTATCTTATCTGTTGCCAAGGTGGAGTGAACTATCCACCCATTCCTTCTCCCATCCCTCCCTCTTCCCCTTCTCTATTTTTTGTACCTCTCCATGTGAACCTATCCACACTCTGCCTTCGCGCAACTCCGCTCAGGTCCGAGCCTCCGCGAGCAACAATTCACTCCACCGACACGCACACCATTAACTCGGATTCACAGCGCCACCCAGGTTTGTTGCTTCACCCTTCGATGTTCCTTATCGGCACCTTTGAGAATATTGATTTGAGCCTATGCATAATGCCCCGGGAACCCTCTCTGGCAACCAGCACCTCTGCCTTCTGGAGCACCACAACGTCGTCTGTCGCCACGATTATCATCCTCGTTCCTGGCTTCAGGTCCAGCTTCTCCCTGATCTCGAGTGGAATCTGCACCAACCCCTTCTTAGAAACCCTTGAGACTGCTACGATTGGGTCATCCGGCATCGGTGTACTCCCGCGGTCTGGTATCGTGTCTTTAACTTGTTACCTCAGAGCAAGTTGGCCTGGAATCTGCCAAACCAATATGTCGAGTTCTTACTTCCAACTATGTACTAAATTCGAAGTAATCACAGGCACGATTGAATCCAGTTTAATCGTAGAGATAACTGAGGCATGGGCGTAATTCATACGTGTAGTGTACGATTCTCTGTAGAGAAGAATCGTGTCTTTCTAGCTTCCAAGCATGTGCTTGAGAGCCCTCGATGGTCTCCCTGATAGATGGTTATAGTACACCATAACCTGATACAGCAAGACGGAAAGGAGCGCGATGCTCATCGTAGCGTTGAATCCTCTGACTGGCAGCGGGTCTATTCCGAACACATCCTTGACCTGCTCGAAGAGGGGCTCCACCGACTTGCTCCTCCACGAGTATACCAGCCGCCCCAGCTCGGACTCGTAGAAGAACACCAGCTCGAGCCTCTCCGGATGCGTGTTCTCGTACCTTCCAATGGGGCAGACGAGGTCGAATCCTCTCTCCCTGCTCAGCTCGTAGAGATCGTCGACGTCGTAGCCCTGGTCCCCATCCGCATATCTGACACCACGCGGGGACGCAGTCACTCTGCCGTAGACCTTGCTGTCGGGGATGTTCGCCGTCGTGAAATCCGCGGAGAGTGGGACGATCAGCGGGCCGGTGCTGCTCACGATGTGGAGCTTGTACCCGAAGACCCACCCTTTGGTCCTGCTCTTGCCCCACCTCGCATCCGCGTCTATCCCGGAGTGGGGGACGATTCCCCTCTCCATGCTGGTCTTGTGCCAGATGTGGCCCTTGGCCTTCAGAAGCGAGCTGTCTACTGAAACGATGTACGAGTCGATCAGCTTCTCCTCCACGAATAGCTCGCCCATGGAGTCGATCCTTGGCCTCAGGTCGAGAGAGGTTGCCTCGAACCTCCTGTCGAACGTCCTCCTGTCAGGAACCCTGACTAGACCACAGGCCGTCATCACCCTCGCGTTGTACGGGTTATCGATTGAGAGGAAGGAGTGAAGCGCGTTGTTGCTAGGAATCTTAAGCCATATCCTCATGATGAAACACCTCAGCATCACGGTTGGAGGGTAGACGTATGGCCTTCCACGCTTCTTGGTAACAACTCTTGGCCAAGGAATCAAGCCGATTAAACGCAGAATCCCAATAAGGAATGATTCCGAGCGGAGTATCCTGCTAAGGAATCTTCTTCCCTTGTGGATCATGGGCAAATGAATCTTCGGGGATGAAGACCCTTAGCATCCTATCTCAATCAAATTTCGTAACGTTGTAAAGGGTATGGAATTATGCCCATGCCTCAGATAACTAAAAGAATTCGGGGGACTATGCACTAGAACTTAACAGTAGACTCTACTTGGGTGCGCATTCCTTGTGATAGCTTTTCTTCATTAGGAATCCTTTCTTTACTTCTTGCCCCGCAGGAATTCCTTTTCCGCATTTTGCACAGTTAACCATCGCAACCGTCTCGGATGACGCGGATCGCCTGTATTAAACCTGCTCATTAGTGCCTAATCGAGTTCTTTCGAGGCTTTGATAGCTCCTCATCCCCTAAACTTTGCCAGATTTCGCTTTAGCTACTGCTGAACCTGTTTCGCCCTGCTGTCTGATTGTCCGATGCTCCTTTACCCATGCTCATGACACCAATAGTTGAATATCCGACCGAGGTAACATCGTCTCTTCCCGCATTCAAGGACGTGTTCAGCAGGCCTCAGATGGAGAACTTCGCCAGCTACTTCACGGGGCTGATGTCTCTCCAGATCGAACGATATCGTATAAATCAATGATGCGTTCTACGGGCACAAGGACCAGAGCACCCTCAACCCACCACTTCCTCACGGAGGCCAGGGGGATAGTCTTGATGGCCTTCTCATAGAGTGAGAGAGCATTGAAAATCAAGGTGGCTGAAGTTGGCAACAGATTCGCCAATGCCCAAGCAGTCTCTCGAAGTTCAGAAGGAAAGCGAGAGAAGGAAGGCTGAACTGATTGACATCGAAATCAGATCGTGGAGTACATGAGTTACCGCTCCGGTACAAGAGGAGAACACCTTACTTCAAAGGGTTACCTCGAATATATCGATCAAAGACTAGGTTTTTCGAGAGGAACCATATACGACCTCTGTCTAGCAGCCGTAAAGTCGAAGACCAAAACTAAGCCGGGGGTCAAGGTGACATATCGAGGAGAGACCGAACGCCAGATACGTATGAGTTCTCATCACTTCGTTCAGGTGCGTAAAGCCATATTCTTGATAGAGTTTAAGATGACCAAGGCGGGAAAGCAGATGGACCGCGTGGTCCAAGTCCATCTGGAAGATATAGCGGATTCCGCCAATTTTCTGACTCGATTGTACCATGTTCTTCATCCATACTTTAATACCCAAGACCAAAGTGGACGAAGCTATGTCTGACAGCAACTCAAGAGAACCAGCCGGCGGGAACACCGTATACATTGGAAGACAAAAGCCCCTGATGGATTATGTCCTCGCCACTTTGACCTGTCTCAACAACTCTCCCGAGTCACTCTGAAGGCGCGGGGTGCGGCGATTAGCTTCGCGGTCGACGTAGCACAAGTAACAATTCACAGATTTGCTCCGGGCCTCAGAGTCGCCGACATAAGACTGGACACGGAACAGTTGCCATCGCAGGAAGGTGGCACCAGAAACGTTTCAAGCATAGAAATCAAGTTGACTCACTCCTCGGAAGAGCAAAGATACGCAATAAAGCTTGGCCAATGACAGGTTGGTTGTCTGGCACCTCAGCGATTGTAGAGTTAGCATCTACGTTAGTTAAAGGAGTGAAGAACACGGTCAGCTCGGTTGTCCTCAAAGTGCACAAAGGACCAATGCGAAGGTAATGCTAAAGTACTAAGCCAATCGATTTCTTGGCGACTTTGACAACAGAAGGGTACAGCAAAGGGCAGATGTGGGGTGCACTCAAGAAGGCCTGGACAGGCTTCAGGATAGCCAAGGTGAAGAATGACGCTGAGAAGATGAAGCAGTATTCCGAGAGGATCAATGCTCTGCAGGTCCAGCTCGGATTGACCAAGACAGAGTTCAAGTTGTAGGATTCGGCCTCTCTGGACACAACTGCCCTCGAAATATCAGTGTAGCCAGAGAATCTACCAGTACCCTAAATACGCGACCAGTGTTAAGCGATGAATTGAGGCGTTTGGTAGCTCCCTATCTTTTTAGAGTTGCCATATCAGATGATGACTTGCGCGTCTCATGCCATAACAATGGCGTACATGGATAATGTTGATGTCTTTGCCATGAGCACCTTCTCTCTTCCCCTTGTTTCGTTGGACGTGCCTTTTCGAAGGTATATATATCGCAGTGTGATCAAGCAAATAGATGGCGAAGAAAAAAGTAAAGAAATCTTCGAGGAAGGCCAAGAAGACAATCGCAAAGCGGAGGGTTATCAAGAAGAAGGAAGTCACACCACCAGCTGCTGCTCCTGCCACTCCACAACTTGCTGCTAAATCACCCTCTAATGCCCTCTTACCCTACCGCTAAGTGAGTCTCATGTTCCCTCTAACGCCCTCTCAATCAATCTCATAATCAGACCACAAGAGGTAAGACCGGGGCAGCAATCATTCCCTTTCCTGCCAGGCAGAAGAGAGAGCCTTCAGGTATGTCTTTGACGCGCCCGGTGGGGCCAGCTGGTTGGAATGTTCGTCGATATTCAGTTCGATTAGCTGACCTATGTCGCCTCTTCTAGCTAACAAAAGTGGGAGGAGGACCCGTCCACTCTAGGAATCCTAGGATGTAGTTGTACTCGCCTGCTGAGGAGAGGTAGGGGCCGCCTTCTTGGTTGCCTTTCGCTTGGCAGCCTTCTTCTTAGCCTTCTTTGACTTCAATTTTGCCATGTGATTGCAAGCCTTCACCGTTGCTTAAATTCTTTGCAACCGGCAAGTCCCATTCCTTGTTGTTTGCGGGAGACAAGGGGTCTCGAGGGGGACAAATCGAACTAGAGCGTGACAAACTATGTCATCATTTCATCTGGGCGGGAGGGGGGAGCAACGACCTTGTGTCAAATGTGGTCGACCATCTAGCTACGTCGTGACATGGCCCTCCAGGAGGACGGATTCCGGATCTGCTGGTTGCATCTGAGTGAGGAGCTCGGATCGTCTTTGCTCTTCGCCTTGACCGGAGGCATCATTAATGGGCATCGGGAGCCGTGTCCGTGAGCGCTGTGGGAACGAGTACTGGGAGAGGAACGGAGACGAGTTCCTGCGAAGGGCTAATAAGAACGGTCGGCTGCACGACGAGCGTGTTTTCCCCAACTCCAGGGAGCGTCGGAAGCTGATGCGCAAGCAGGAGCGCGAGGTGAAGGTGGAACGCGAGGCGGGTGACGTGTCTACTGCCGCTGAGGTGAGGGAGCTGCAGGAACGGTTGCGGCGACCTATAGCGGGCAAGTCACAGCGACGGAAGGCTGTACGGCGCAGGCTCACTCAGAGGCTGTCGGAGCTTCTGACCGCTTCTTAGCTGGGTTTCCCAGGGGCGGGTGCTTGGTTTGTTTGCGCCTACGCGCGTATCTAATGCATCAGGCACAACGTCGGGAATTGCGAGAGCCTTGGTTCCGCCGTTGTCAGCAAGAGCGAAGGCTAAAGCAACGAGCTTCACTCCTCGCTTGCTGTTCAGCATGATTTGAGCAACTACCGGGCTACTTGACCAAAATACGTCAAGCCCGCATCCCAATCTTAGCCCTGCCATAAAGGAGGAGAAGGCATGAGGGTTGCGCTCAGAGGTTCAGAATCTGTGCTATTGTCCTGCTATCGAGTGTAGTTGTCCGTAGGAGCCTCTGGCTTCATCTTCTCTCTGATACTTTGGGAGCTTCGTCCAGTCGGTTGTCTGTGTAGAAACGACTTCTCTTCGCATTTACCGGGGCAACTTGTAGCTCGATGTAACTAAGCGTTGAAGTCAAAATTGACTGTCGATTGACAGTCAATCGACTTCGGCTCTGAGGCTCGCCAGTCACATTCTTGGCCACGTTTCGTCAAGTCGAACGACTCGCAGATTCGACCAGTCAAACCCACATATCAAATTACACATAATTGACGGAGTCAACCAGGTTGAAGTCAAACAAATCTATTTTCCCTGTACGTACCGAGTAAATAGGAGCTAACTAGAGCGTGAAGACCTAGAGAAGAATTCGTCTCTCCAATCTCTGGTAAATCTATTAGAGAAATCTTCAATCGACAGCTGTGTAAGTCTTCGACCTATCAGGTCGACCGGGTCGGTTAACCGGTGGTTTTCAACCCGACCGACCCGGTTACCCCGAACGGTCAGGGGTCGAAAAAGCGGTCTCAGGAACCGCATGGTTACCGGGGTGGGTTTGAACCAGTGGTTTTTGGGGTCTAAAATGACCGGGTGGACCGCCCCCGGTAACCTGGGTCGGTCTGATTTAGACCTGATCCGTACTCGGTAACCTGGTCCAGACCGGACCCAGGTCTTGAGCCCAGATCGTGCTTGAAATCAAAGGGTGGCTCGTTCTCCGAGCTGGGTGGACGGACAATTACAGGAAGCTTGCGATAAGGTACTAGAGACTACCAGAGGCATTCCTGGGATTATTCCACATTACCTGCATCATGATATTGTGGAGGGTATTGAGATATCTTCGGTAAGCCTAGAATGACTCTCGGGACGGCTCACTTGATGAGCAGTGCGTTGACGACTCCGTCGTCTCCCGGGCGCGAAGTGACCCTTGCGATTCCGAGCTCCGTCTCTATTGTGGCACCCTTCGTAACTACACCACGTCTCTGATACTCGCGGTTGGAAGGATTCCCCGTAACGCGGACGATCTTGCTCTTGCTTGTCTTGCCCGTGGAAGGGTCGGAAACGTTGGCGACATCGACTGATCTTAGCCCGTAGCTAATCCTCCCCCCATGACCCCGCTTGAGCGTCTTTACGGTCTTTCCCACAGAAGTCTCGACAGCGTAGTTGTCCGACTCGTACGCCCTCCGCCCCCTTGACGCGCGCCTTCTCCCGCCCGAAAGCTTGCGCTTCCTGAGGTTCTCAAGTGGCCTCGCCAAGTTTTCTTCCTCTGCGGGTCCTCGGTCAGGGATGTTAAGGATTTCCCTCGGGAACAGTGCCCTGAGCAGCTACTGTGAGGTCGGTAGTGGTGGAAGGTCTGCACCGAGACCGCCCTCGTCAGCAAGTCTGAGCCTGAAATGGAAATTCAAGGGATTAGGCAAGGAGAGAACCGAGGTCTGCGGATGCAAAATCATAGTTTATCCTGGCGGCAAAATTGTCAAGACGGGTTGTCCTGAACATCCTCACAGTGAACGATACATCTGTCAGGTGTGTGGCGTGGAGCTAAGTCGGAAAAGGCCCTCTACGAGCATCGTTGGACGCGCAAGATAGCCATGCGGCTCAGGAGGACAGGAAGGATACATCTATTATGATACTACGGCCATCATATCGCGTCAGGCTTGGAAGAACCTACTGAGCTAACTTATGCCAGTGATCTGAAGGAATGAATCGCCCTATAAATCAATAGACGTCATACCCAAAACCTGGCTTCTGACTGTAAGCGAAACCAAGGGTCAGTTACGGGCAAAAGACAAGCATGTACTTGACTACATAACATACGGGGAGGAAAGAAGCCACACTTGGAGAAAGACGATCTACAAAGGGTATCATGAACATCCAACATGCGCAAGCCGCCATCCCTGGTGCAAGCTCGAGTCAAGAGAGAAGTATTCTATCTTCTCGCCCAGCATTTTTTGGGGACGGCATATTGTGTTCTTTGCCAAGAAAAAAGTGTATGCTACTGACTCACTTGACGAAATTGACTCGAGGGACCCAAAGTTAAGTAAGGCGTTATACGCTATAATGAATTCAACGTTACAGGCATTGTTCTACGAGTTCAGCGGTCGCCCAAGCTCTCGCTGTGGTTCGGGTCTGACGACAAGATCGCGTCCGGCCGTTACTGGAACCCTTTGGGACTCGCGCAGACGAAGCCGCAGGACGACGAGATGCTGCCCATCGTCTGCGAAATCAATCCCCCCATAGCTGGGTTGAACAGAAGGACTCAAGGCGCCTTCGACCGTGTTGGGACGGGCGAACTCTGGCTACTTCACAGGGGGAGGATTGGAGGCGGCAAACCCGGCGTGGGGCGGACGCTGTTTTTCGACAATTATGAGGGAAAGACCGAGAGTGTTGGCGGCGATACTTTTGCCGTTGTTGGCAACGTCGAATCAGCAGGCCTTCCTAATGACGTGAAAGATTTCGTCTCAGGTGTCGCGGAAATCAAGTCGTCGGCCTAAGGCTTGCGGGCGCAATGCCGTGTTTGCCGCTCTCATGATGGTTTCAGACTTGGTGATGTCGCGGTGAAAGAGCGATCGGGGAATACCTTGGGTCTCAGAGAGTACAGATTCAAGAGTATCTGAGCAATCGGTTCCTTTTTGGAATCCACGCGGTTATGACCACACTTTCTGCAGTATCCGTTCTTGGTCCAATCGCATTCTATACGAGTTTCGCAAGCTTCATAGTGGCAGCCAGAGATTTCGTCGCTGAGGTCCCCCGCCGTCCAAGTCGGCCTCATTCGCGAACATAACATTAAACGGCCCAGCGGACAGTAGCTGCCCCGTTGAGGTTGAACTGGTCATTAAAGGTGCCAAGGTTAGAATAATGAGCGGATACGTGCATGGTCACTCCGGAGCTTTTTCCTTCGATAGTCTGGTGTATATAGGAAGTCACTCGAGCCCTTCCAGACTATGCCTGCAGATGTGACCTTGATTCGCGGAGTTAACTGCATGACCACGCTCAAGTCCACAGACATGCTGGTGACCAGCAATACAACGACCCCATAGGTCACCACAGACCTCATTCATGTTTGTCATTTTTCATTCACCTTTACCGTTGGTCTCCACGCCCATTTTCTCCCTTTCACGGCTTCTTCTCCTAAGCTGAAACTCAGATTCCGAGATTTAAACTGAGACCCTTAACCCTAGTCCTTATGGTAACCCCTGTCACTCCAGCTACTTCTGCAACGTCTCTCTGCGTCATCTCCTCGCTTTCTAGTACACATGCGAGGTAGAGTTGAGCTAGATTTCCAGGATTCGCCTTACTGCCATGATTACATAGTTCGTCTCTGCATCCTTCTCCTTTGCCATGTCTCGGGTGAGGAAGTCCAGGTCTTTGTTCATCAGCATCACCTTGTCTGTAATCCCTAGGTCTCTTAGAACCCGAATCTGCGCCTTAAGTATCTCTTCAGTAAGCTTAGACCTATCGCCGCTCTGGAACTTCGTCATGAACCCCACGATACACTTTCCTGCGAGCCTCACCATCTTCTTCTCCTGAGTCTTTCCACCTGACGGCATTGATGGTGTTTTACCAACCGTTACCTAAAAGAACTATTTCTCCATCAATCCTCTACAATCTGTGTTTAGCAGCCGCGAAGTCGGATCTTCGACCTCCCGTCTTCGATATGCTGGATGAAATCCTCGTGAGCCTCCATAGCGGCGACCAGTGCCACACAGCTAAAATTACGAACATGGCCGGAGTGGCGAAAGTTATTAGAGAGGTTGGTCCGTTCCGCACGCCCCAAAGGAGGGAACAAGTACAACGATTCAAGGAGAATCTGATGATTCCGAGAAAAGAAAGAAGACAGGCGGTAGAGACAGCACGGAAATTACTAGACTCATAGCTTTGCTCCATTCGGTCTCGACAAGCAGTGTGAACCCATTCGAGGTCGACATCAAGGAGAAGCTCGCCATTCTGAAGAAACACCTCCCCGAGTGGAAGCTCCTCGATGAACTCCTGCTTGATTCGGAGGCTCTGAGCGAACTCGTGCAGATAGTGAAGCTGCAGGATCAGTGGATAAAGCATAGGGCGTCCTCACTTTACATCGACCCACTCCTGCTGGAGTTGAAGATCCGCTTGCTCTCACGGGACGACCTGGCGGACAGCTTTGTCAGGTGCTGGCACCCCATTGCAAGGCTGGACCAGCTCACGCCCAGAGGGCTGGAGAAGGCCTTCGTCTACTGGAGAGACCTCATCCCCTTCTCCGAGAGGTTCAAGGAACCATTCAGCAAGTACGGGGAGGGGCCGGGAAAGATCGACTATGACGTGCTGCTAGGCATGGAGATATTCACAAGAGAGCTGTTCGAGTCTAGGCTCGATTCATTGCAAACTGAGCTCGTCACAAGAGTGAAGGGAGGAGAGATTGACTACCGTGAGTTCATCAGAGCGAGCCGGTTCGAGGAGACGGCAGTGCGCGCCTACCTTGTAGCCTTCCTGGTCACGGAGGGCAGGGCAAGTCTGAGGGTCGACCCTCTGACCGAGCAGATCACCCTTTTTCCGCTCTCAGAAAGAGCGACGGGTGAGAGCAAGTCTGTCGCCATCGAAGTCGAAAGGAGGGAGTAGCGGGACATCTTGGAAGAAGAGCGAGCGATCCTGGAAAGAAAGATGAGAAGGGCAATGCAGGTCCTCATCCTGCAGAGGGGCCGGAACCCAGGGGTCAACAGTCGATCAAGAAGTGCACCACAGCATAAGCTCTTAGACCTCAAAAATGATATGCGGACATTGTTCCACCTGGAGACGCTGCCTTCCGCGCTAGCCTCTTCTTCCTCGCCCTGTACCTTCTCTTCCTATCCCTTTCGTACACTCTAACGATTTCGCGTTCCTTTCAACCGAGTGAGGAAGCCGCTGATGACAGAAGTAAGTTTGAGGCCAAACTCCAGCTATTGGTTGCTCAACTCGAAGATGGAGTAGAGGAACTCCAAGGTTACTGCGAAGTCTGCGGTGGGACCTTCACAGAGAGGGAACTCGTGGAGATCAAAGCTGTCGCAGGAATTATCTCTCCCAAGCTCGCGGGCATGATCTATTAGCAAATTGATAGCTTGACGCAATCTAGGAACGCTTCAACTATTGCCTTTCTATCCTTCTGACCTTAGCGGGCACCGTTTTGCCTTGGTCCGCTGTTGTGAAGATCTCCGAGGGTTCAGGCCCTAATCCAGAGAGATGTCAGCCTTCGTCAAATTCAGGAGATTGCTGTCGACCTTCGCGCCCGCTCTGAGTAATCTCAGAATCTCCGCCTGATTCTTCTCTAGCTTCTCGAACTTTGTTCGGTAGTCCTGCTCAACTTCTTCGCGGATTCTCTCCTCAGCTCCGCTTAGGAGATTGAGGTGCTTCTCGATCTTCTCGTACTCGGTCTTGAAGAGGTCCGGGTTATCCCACGGGGAATCGTACTCATCGTCGTCGAACTTGTGCCCTGCAAAGAAGTCCACGACCGCCCTGTCAACCCTGGCCCTCTGCCTTAGGGTGATCAGGGTGTCCCTGGCCTGGTGAGCATGGGACGGATAGCGTATCGTGGCCCCCTTGTACTTCCCAGGGCTGACCTGTGGAGGGACGTTCACTCCTGCCAGCTTCCCCGACTCCCTGAAAATCTGCCCGACGTACCCTGGGGTGATCGGCTGGCCGTACTTGGTGAGATAGATCGGGTCGGAGCGCTGTAGTTCGTTGGGCTTCTTCGACGCGTATGTTTTGATGGCCCCGAAGGTCTGCGTCCGAGAGACGAGGTACTCTTTGAGCAGCATCACTGCGTCGCGACCCAAGAAGCTGTAATACCTGTAGTCAGTCTTGGGCCGAATCAGGTCTATCCTGACCGGCGTCTTCGATTCGTCCCACCTGGAAGTCCTCCGTACCGTAGAACTTCGCAAGCTGAGGGAAAGCCACGTAGTTGAAGACCTTGGCGGTGGTCGACTCGTCCATCGCGCTCTGGATTATCGTCATCATGATGGAGCGGTCCCGAATGTGGACCCCGGCATGGGTGAGCACCTTCGTCGCCATCTCGAGATACTGCGTCGCCGTGACGTTGAACTCCACGGCGCTGTCCTCGGCGACCCTTGAGATGTTGACCCTGGGCAACCTGATGTGGTGATGGAGATACAGACCCTTTATGTCTGTCGAATACCGTCTGCGAGTGCTGAAATCCTTCTGTCTCATCTCCTCGCTGTTGACCCAGTCCTCGAGGGCCCTCACGTGCTTGATCAGCGTAAGGTTGGTTCCGTTGAGGCACTCCTCGATCCACTGCTCAGGGTCGGTCGATAGGGTGTTGCTCCCGCGCCAATCGATGAACGAGGCCAGGCGGTAAATCATAGTCTTCTGAGATTTCTTGCTGTCGTACCATGACTTGACAGAGGGGTACTCGAGGTAGTCCTCTACCCTGACCTTCCGCCTGTTATCAGTGCCCACTCGTAAGTTGTTCATCGGTGCTTCGAAGCCCGCCTTTCAGATTAAGAAGTGAGACAATTAAAGCAGGTGGTTGGTAGCCCGGCTAGGATTCGAACCTAGGTCGAAGGCTCTCCCCTTTACGCTTTGTCGCGTCTCCAGAGGCCCCCATCCTTGACCACTAGACGACCGGGCTGCTTTGATTTTCCCTTGCCTCGTGTGGTTAAAAGCGTTCTTGGCTGCTTCTAATCGAAGGCACCTGTCAGCTTAGTCTGAGCTCAACGCCCAGCTTCTTGGAGAGGTTCCTTAAGTCCTGCGCAACGTAGAAGAAAGCCATCCAGCTCCATTCACCCCATCTTCGGATCCCTTCCTGCTTCACGCGTTCTATCGCTTCTCTCGCGTTCTCCGGCTCGTTCCCGAAGAACAGTTTTCCGAAGACATCAACCGACCAGGCATCTATGGGGAAACCGTGACCAGGGTTGATTATGTCAGCGGAATAGTCACCGATTCCCGGAAGTTCCAAGAGCTTCTTCTTCGCCTCCTCCGCACCAAGCCGCTCCAGCTCTTCGATGGTGGGGAAATCTCCTCCTGAGAGAACCTTCGCGGCCCCGACCAGATACTTCGCCCTGTATCCCACCCTGCAGCTCTTTTCTAGTTCGCGCGGATTAAGCCGAGAGATGGCGCTCGGCGTTGGCCAGACACGGACTTCCTTTCCATCAAACTCAGCGGCCTCTCCGTAGCGCAACGCGAGGGATCTCATCATCTCGTCACTCCGCTTGACGGGTGCCATCTGCAGGCAGATCGCGAGGATCGTGGCCGGAAAGGTTCCGCTGTAGTCTGTGTCGTGCATTCCGTAAAGATCCGCCACCGTGTGCCTCAGTATCTCGTCCGTCCTTGCGAGACCGTAGAACTCGGTGAGATCATCGAATGCACCTAGTTTCGAAGCGATCGTGTCCTTAATCGCCTGCTCCTGGGCACTGCTGGGATTGGCCTCCGTGAACATCGTGACAGAGATTCGGGGTGTGTCAGTCGTGCCCAATGACTCCAACCTGACTCCTACGAGTCTCCCTTCGATGTGAAGCGCCGTCCACAGAACACCTTCCTGGCAGACCTCGAATGGGGTGAAGAGGTCCCAGCCCGCTGGTTTTCTCACGGTCAGCTCGAAGCTGAAGGGCGCCTTGGGGACCAGCTCATGCGAGAATGTGTGTTGTAACCTGACCATGTACGCTGAACCTCATATGTGCCCCAAGATCTCGGAGAGCCTCGATATGCCGATTATCGGGGGTTGAGCAACTTCGCCATCTAGGGTGAGCAGGAATCCCTTGCTTGCTTCCTTCAGCATGGTCATGTCATACTGCGTGTCCCCGACGGCTATTGTGTTCTCTCTTCGGGTGCCCAGCCGCTTCAGGAGTCTTCGGAAGACGACATGCTTCTTTGACGGTTCGACTCTGCAGATTCCCTCGCCGGTTATCCTCCCGTTGCAGTCGACCTTGAGGCCATTGGCGAACCAATGTCTGATATCGAGGTCAGCGGCTACCTTCTCCGCCACGAGATCGAGTCCTCCAGTGATCATCGCTATCTCAAATCCTTCCGCCCTCAGCCTCGACAGGGTGGACACAGCGTCCTTCCTGATTTCGTAGTCTGAAAGGATCTCTCTGATTTCGTCAGCGGTCGTGCCTCGCGGCCATGAACTGATGTCCATTCTCATGAAATCGCTGTAGGAGATTCTGCCTGTTCTATAGAGCTCGAGTCCCTCTCCTGCCTACGTCCATAGTTCCAAATCTTCTGTGAATTCTCTCCCAGCTGCTCCTCCACTCAAGGAGTGTGCCGTCGAGGTCGAAGACCGCAAGCTTTCTCACTTCTCCGACAGCCTCCCTGACCAAGGCATCCCGGCCGTCTGAGTGCCTACTTGAGAACTTTGCTGAACACACGGTCACAGGAGCCGACCTTCGTCTTGCCTTACATTGAGATCAGGCTGAAAACCCATTCCATCCTGAAAACGCTGCTTGCGAGCTGGAGGAGCTCTTGGAGCTTCTCGACAGGAGGCTGGCTGATGTGACCAATTCGTGGCGACGATGCATCACATCTCTGATGGAACAACCCGTCATTCCCAACGGGCTCCTCGACGGTCTCCAAATCCGAGGAAGCGACCGGTTCAAAGCCTCTCAGGACATGGAATCCCGATAAGGTCAAGGGACCCTCTTAGGATAATGCTGAAGGCCTCTACCAGCGCGAGCCTCGCCGCCCTCAGGTCGGCATTCTTTTCGTTATTCACAGGGACCGTCTCGTAGAACTCGTTGAATGTGGAGGCGATCCCATACGCGTACCTAGCAACCTCCTTCGGACTCAGGAACTCGCCGGCCTCCAGAATGGCCATGTCAAGCATCAGATCTGCTTGATGAGCTCCCCTCTCCTTCGGATGGATCAACAGTGAGCTGCCCTCTAGTTCCAACCTGGGCTTCTCAGCGGCCTTCTCGAGGATTCTCCTCGCTCGTACATGGCTGTACTGCAGATAGGGACCGGTCTCCCCCTCGAGCCTGAGCGACTCCTCTATGTCGAAGACGATTATCTTGTCCGTATCCTGCTTCACTAGCTCGAACCTAAACGCGGCTATCGCGACCTGTTCCGCCACCCGCCTGGCCAGCTCGTCGCTGAGTTCCGGATTCCTCTTCCTCGTCTCGGCGAGTGCCTTCGACCTGAGAGCATCAAGTACCACGTCTGCGTTGATGTAAAGCCCTTTTCTGCCCGACATGTGGACGAATTCCCTGTCTGTCTCCATGCCGAGCGACTCGGCCGATCGCTTCGAGAGTGCGACCACTTCGTAGCCGCGATGAAGGTACTTCTTCCTCCTCTCCTCTCCGGCCAGCCTTGCGAGCACATTGCCTACAAGAGCCTGAAGTCGGCTCTGCTTTGTGTCAATAACCAGAGACAGCCAGATCCGCACCGCCGAATTTCGGGTGCCGCCTCCTCCCTCTCCCTGTGGTGGTCGTCCAGAGCTCTGTCCCGTCTTCCTGCACTCCATAGACATCGTAAGCAAAAGGGTCTGGGGTCAGGCCTATCTTCCAAGCTGCGTACGGGATGTCCTTGGCCACGTACACAGCCGTGCCGTCTGACCTGACTAGGACCTTCTCCTCTCCACTTTCTTTGTCGTTCAACACCCAGCATCCCCTGTTCTCTCCCTCCGTTTGGTAAACGGCCAGTCCCGTTCGTTTCATCCTCTCGAAGAGTGTGTCCCACATGCCGGACTGGAGGACGTGTGACTCCCAGTTCAGGAGGTCATATCTCGCCCCCAGCCTCCAGCACGTCAGAAGCTGATCGTGGAGTATCCTGTCGACAATCTTACGCGTGTACTCCGCGATCTCTCCGCTTCCGTTCTCTATCTCCCGGAGGACGAATCTCTGCTTCTCCTTGAGAGCCGGGTCCCTCTCGTATTCTTGGTTCACCTTGATGTAGACCGAGTCACCGCAGTATACATCGAACTTCACTCCCTTGGGCGCAACGTCACTAATTCCAAGGAACTTGAAGCCCACAATCACGTCCGCCACTTGTGCTCCTGAGTCGTCGATGTAATTCAGGACCTCCACCGCGTAGCCCAACTTCTTCATTATCCTCGCCAGGGAGTCTCCCAGCACGAGGTTCCTTGCGTGCCCCACGTGAAGCGCCTTGTTCGGGTTGACGTTTGTGTGCTCTATAGCCACCTTCATTCCCTTGCCAGCGTCTAGCCTGGCCGGTTCACTGGCTTCGAGAATCTCCTTGAGCGCCTCGTAGGCAAACTTGTTCCAGTTAAGCCTGAAGTTGACGTAGCCGCTCTTATGGGCTTCAACAGCAGACACGAAGTGTCTTTCGGAAATCGCGTCAATTGTTCGTGCGAGA
Organism: uncultured Nitrososphaerota archaeon; assembly: GCA_963836465.1. Taxonomy (GTDB): domain Archaea; phylum Thermoproteota; class Nitrososphaeria; order Nitrososphaerales; family Gagatemarchaeaceae; genus CAWIJZ01. The sequence goes on along the minus strand of CAWIJZ010000077.1, from coordinate 20,319 downwards.
TCCTCGGCTATCTCGCTTGGTTTCCTTCTGAGCATCTTTGCGAGTCTGAGCGCGACCGCGGACGAGAGGTCGCCCAGGCTCGGGTCGCTGGGTATCGCGACCTCGACTTTCTGAGGCGGCATCGAGAGCCGTTCGAGTGCCGTTGTTATCAGGGCACCGACCTCGCCCTCGAACTCACGGAACTTCAAGCAAAGAAATGCCATGGCCATACTCTCTTGATAAATGCTCTGGGGCTTTGATCATAATCCGTGCCGGGGTATGGGTGAGCCCGTAGTAGTAGAGACGGTCTCCGTCATATCCGGGTCGAGCAACACTGTGGTAGATTGAACGCAAGAATCCATGAACCCCTTCTAACGAATCAAAATCAGGATTCACCATGGCAGGCGTTGTTATTCTAGCGGGATCGAATCGGAGTACTTCTACTCGACTGACCTATTGTCGATCCCTTGCTGCGAAATACGGAAGGATTCTATCCCGATATGTATTGACTGTCTGCCCGATTACATCGTTAAGCGGCTGAAGGACGATCGTCCTCACTCCAGCCTTCTCATATTGGGCTATCCGTTCTATCACCTGATCTGGTTTGCCAGATAGGATTAGCCGCTCGGCTAAATCGCGTGGGACCCGGTTCGCCACCGAATACATCTTGTCCGCCTGAACTCCCGCGAAGGTTGCGCGGAGCAAGTCTGTCGATTCATTCGCGAGTTCTTCCTGGCCGAGCTGCTTGAGAAGGCGCTGCCGCATTGCTAGACTCGCAGCCGCCCTTCTTATCACTTCGGCATGCGCTTCCTCGCTGCCGGAGACCGATGTGTATACGATGACCGCGCGGTCTATCTCCTGTGGCTTCCTACCTAATCGGACTGCCATCTCCGTTATCTCGTCTGAGGACTGTCTATATGTCTCGGGGACCTCCATCCATGGTAGCCAGCCATCACCTAATTCCGCAACCAGGGCCCTCATCTTAGGCCCGTAGCCTCCGATGTATATCGGAGGGTGTGGTTGCTGGACCGCTTTGTATCCGAGCCAAGCATTGTGCAAGCCAAAGAATTCTCCGTTGAAGTTCGCAGGTTCTTCCCTCGTTGACTTCCACAACATCCTGATCACAGTCACAGCTTCCCTTAGTCGTGCCAATGGCTTATCCCAGACTATGTCGTCGAGTGGCTCGAAATTGAACTTCTCACCTGCACCTATGCCCAGATAGGCGCGCCCGCCGCTGATCCTATCGAGAGTTGCGATGAAATGAGCGGTGGTCGCGGGATGTCTCCGTACTGTGTCGGTTACGGCAGGCCCTAGGCTAATGCTTCGCGTGCTCACCGCTAACGCACCTAGAATCGCGTCTGCGTTCCATGCTGGTCGAGCAAAGAACCGGTTATCCATTGGATGGAAAAGGTGGTCTGGGACCGTGAGGAGCTTGAAGCCCGCATCGTCAGCAAGCTTCGCCCACTCGAAAACTCGCTCCAGATCGCCGTAGCCGATGTTTAGGCCGAACTTCATAGACTCACGCACCATCTCGCCGATCTGGCTCAGGCGCAGACTATATTAGGAGAAACTGCGACGTCGCGGACCTAAATAGCCAAGGGGGAGCTCAGCGCGCTCTGGACGGGATTCTGACGAGATATCTCAACCTATGCCGTCTTAGATCCGACTGCGAAAGTCTCGTCCGGCGTTGAAAGTGCTTGGGACATGGTGATCGCTCCAGGCAGAAGGAGCTCGATACGCGAGCCCGCGGACGGAGGAGAATACGAAGCCAGCGAGACTGTGAGCGCGGTGATGCTGTCTTGACCGCAGACTGAAGCCGGCTTGTCGCCCGTGGTCTTGCAGATGACGGCAGTGATGACGTTCGCCGCCTGCTTGATCTGGCTCCCCAAGGTGTCCCCCGTCTGAATCGAGGAGATTATCTGGGTCCAGTTCTTCGTTCCAAGGAGGCCGGGATTGGGCAGGATAGACCCCGAAATCACGTATTTGTCGGCGAAATCAAGGAACGGTATGCTTGACCTCCCGTACTGCTGGTTGGCCGACGAGTAGTTGGCTGGCAGCGTCGCAAGAGGGTTACCTGTCCTGTCATAGACCTCGTAGGGTTGGAAGACGAGGTAGTTGCTTTGATAGCTGCTCGCAGCGAAGGCGAAGGTTGAGTAATCGCCCTCTGCCACGCTGGAGGTCATGTATTCGAGGTTCGTGAAGTTGCCGAAACGCATCAGCGCGATGATCAAGGGCCACCTCTGGAGGGAGCAGGGCGAGCAGTGTTCGCCAGTGGCGGAGACGAGAATGGGTTTTCCATTCGCGGAGAAGAGCGGACCGCTTATGTTTTGCACAGCTGTCAGATAGGTCGAGCCTGACGCGCCGTACGGCGCCTTCGAAGTCTGGTACAGCAAGGAATAGACCTTCTGGGAGACGGGCTTGCCGATGTAGGCGTCGTTCGCGCTGCGGGTGTTCATCGTCAGGTACAAGCCCACCACAACGGCGGCTGCGACCACGGCTACAACGGCGATGATTTCAAGCCTCCTGACGGTCTGCCTCCTCTTCACCCTAGCACGCAAATGCTGTGTCCCTTTACCAGCAGTCGCTTGGACCTCGTTCTTAAGCGCGCGGGCCCAGAGTTGAGCACCTGTCCGGAAATGGAAGGTCGCGGGTAATCTTCAAGAACCCCTCTATGCTTCAACCGTGAGCAATTCAGTGAAAGGAAATGGAGGAAGAGATGCGCAAGTTGCTGGAACTTTTCATGAGGGAGGGTGTCGAGTATCGGCTCTACGAGCATGAACCAGTCTACACTTCTGAGCAAGCCTCCAAGGTTAGAGGCGTGGAACTCAAGACCGGTGTCAAGGCGCTGGTCCTCAAAACGAGAGAGGGACAGTTTCTGCTAGCCGACATTGCCGCTGATGGGAAGGCGGACCTCAAGAAGCTACAGCAGCTGACAAAGACAAGCAGGATTCATTTCGCGCCGAGGGATGAGGTCCTCTCCGTCACTCACTGCGAGCCTGGATCCGTGCATCCGTTCGGCAGTCTCTTCGGCATCCCCACCTACCTGGATCGGTCGGTGCTCGAGAATGAATTCGTCAATTTCAACATAGGAGTCTTGACAAAGAGTGCGCGCATTAGGGCGGAGGATCTGAGGAGGCTGCTGGACTCAAAAGTGGGTGACTTTTCGAAGAGGTAAAGCAGCAGGTTTCCAAACAGATTGTCGCTAAAGATAGAGATGAAATACTGACAAAGTAGAAGTGAATGACCGTGCACGCCACTTGCAAGAATAGTAGTAAGCGCAGCTTCGAGATCGGCCGGTGGCAGGATGGATTAGCTGTGCCATGGTTTCTGTTCGGCAAGTGTCAAACTACCGTTGGTATCGTACGCGTTGCCCATACTGCGGCGAGAAGCATTACAATCGCCCAAGACATGGGCGTGGCGACTGGCTAAATGGTTGACGGGACTTTACCAACCAAGGTTTTGTTCGTTAAAGGTGGATAGCGAATTTGCACTCTGTGGCTCCGGAAATTGTTGATCGCAGCAGGTCAACCTTAACTGGTTTTTGAAGGACGGCTTCCCAGTACTTCTCAACGAATCCTTTTGAGCAGTTGCAGTACACGAATATCTGGAAGAAGAGAAGAGAATCCTAGAGCGAAGGCTCAAGGAGATCGAGGCCAGGATAGCAGAAACGACCAAGTAGAGGATGCCTTCGGCTAAATTCATCCTCTTCCTTATTCTTGGAATTTGAATTCAGGGTGTCAGGGAAACAAGTATGAAAGTCATCAATGAAGATCACGGTAGGTATGACTTCAAAGACCCAGAGGAATTTGTTTGGCGAAGCCTGTGGCATCAGGCTTGGTACAAGCCGGTAGCAAACGGGGTTTGATTGCTACAAGCCGGTAGCAAACGCCCGTTTTTGACGGTATTGTAGGCCACAAAAAGTAGCAGTGTAACACGGTAGCGCCTATCGTAGCAATGTAGCGAGAGATGGTAGCAGGGTAGCGCCCCGTTGGTAGCAGGTAGCGCACCGAAATTAGAACCAGCGTAATCGCACCAGAGGCTGCCCCAATCCAATATCAGTAGTCGAGTTCGTTAACCAAGTCGTTTTCCTTCTCGAGTCTCGCTCGTGTGAGCATGGAAAGAGTCCACTTGACACATGTTGGTCTGGTAGCTGCTACTCAGTTTTGACCACTTCGCAATGGTTTTTCGATGAAGTCCGCCGGTCGGGTCTGCAATTCCAACAGAATCTAATAGAAACGGAGACGACATTTCTTCTCTAGGAATTCACGCCTATTTTAGTGATGGGAAGAATCCTACGCGGCTTCAGCCGATAGTCTCCTAGACCGTTCTTATCTATCAAGTTCGCGCATCCGGCCGCGGGCCCCTTCGGGGCCTCCTGGTCGGCCGACGAGGAGGAGGCATTGGTACAATGCAACTGGTCAGCGTCGGCTCTAGCCGTGGAGAATCGAACTTTCACCTGATCTTCACGCCCAAGTATCGGAGGGATATGTTCGCGGAAGAGGAGGTGAGGAGGGTATGCCTGGAGAGCTTCGCGGAGACGTGTTACGTTCTGGGCGTCAAGATGGAGGCGTGTGAGTTTGGTCCGGACCACGTTCACCTCTTCGTGAGCAGGTGCAAGAACTACTCCGTCCCGTACATGGTCCAGAGGTTCAAGGGCGCCTCGTCGCACAGGGTCAGGCAGGAGCTGTGGGAGAGGGTGAAGGGGAAGTTGTGGGGCGATTCGTTTTGGAGCGACGGATACTTCTACAGGTCCGTCGGGTCCACGACATCGGAAGCAGTCCAGTACTATGTCCAGAACAGCCAGAGGAAGCACTGGATGCGATACGACTACGAGACAGAAGCCCGGGAGAGGGCGCAGGCGAGGCTCACGGATTTTCTAGACCCTTCGGCCTTCAGGCCGAGGTAGTTCAGTCTCATATGAGTTCGTATTGCGATCTATTTTGCAAGAAAATTTTTTGCAGTTTTCTGGCCGGTGTAGCAGTATAGCAGTAGGTAGCGGGCAGTAACAGAGTAACGAAATCGGCACAATACTCAAATGAGGATGTAAGCTTGCCATGATTGACAGGTTGTAGCACAACACCTTCAGCCTTAGCTCGTTCTCCTGTCCCCTCCTCTTCTTCGAGTGTAGTGTGTGGTTGAACCTCCTCTTGACGGTCGATACGGTCGTCCGGCTCCCTGGTACCTCTTCTTGTAGAGCTTCCTGGAATTGAAAAAGGGGAAATGGTAGGTTTGTATTTATTATCCGCCGGCTACTGAGATATTCTCATGCCAATTGATGTTGAGGATAGGATAAGGAAGGACTACAAAAAGGGCATGAGCTATCGAGAAATCGCAAAGAAGCATAGAAAGAGCTTCACTCAGATCAGACTGAGCAACCCGAAGGCTCTCGCTGACAGAGTCGAATTGCTGGAAAAGAGAGTGCAAGAGCTAGAAAGTGATAAACCGTTCTATGACATGGTGGGTGCGTCGGTAACGGCGGGCATTGAACTTCGATGCCCAAATTGTGACGAACGCGTAGAATGGAATGATGACGCTGGTACGTACAAGTGTACTAGTTGCGATTGGCAAGATAATAGCTGACATGATCAGCAACTTCTTTTGGGCCAGCAACGTCGAGAGTCATTGTACTCCCTGACGCACCAACAGTCGGAATTGCGTCGGCTTTTCTATCTTTTCTGTGAACCCTATTCGTTGCATGTTGGGGGATAATCCTACTCTGCAGTCTTGTCCTACCCCGACAGTAGCTTCTAACATAGTCTTTGCCCAACCACTTTGAAGTGAAGATAGAAAGCAGTCCCAATTGAGTTCTTCCCATTGTTCTTCTCTGCTAGAATTCGAGTCGTCGTGAAGAGAACTTGCGATGCAAGCGAGCTTAGATCGGTCGCCACACCACATCACTTTCCTATACCGTCTGTTCGCTCCACATGTGTTCATCATTGCCCTTCAGTTGGAAGCCTACTTGGAATTTGGTTTGTCTTTGAGCTCACGATGCCTGAAGAACAGTTAGAACTACCCCATACAAGTCGCTGACGGCAAGCTCTCGAATGTCTAGACTTCTTTTATGACGCTGCTGGAGGTCGAATCGGCCTGAACCGACCCTGCTGAAACGAGCGTCGTAAATGGCTGCCCCACCTCTTCTGGCTTCGTCGTGAAGTAACCGTACTCCAGCGGCGTCAGTTGGTTGTAAGATGGTATCCTTCCCTGCTCGGTGATCATTATCCCGAACCAAAGACTCCTCGCAGGACCGTTATCTCAAGAAGTGAAGTCCCTGGAAGTATTGAATACTCTCAGGTATGATAGAAAGGAGATTTCTGTCGTATGTAGGGTGCAATTCAAAAATCACTATAACTAATGACGGAGTGACGATGCTTAAGGAAATGGATAACCATGTTGCGACATGTTCCCACGTTGTGCGGGACTCCCGGACCGGGACCATCGAGTCAATCTTCGGAGAGCAGGCATCATGCGTGCATATCTTAATCACACAGGTTTCAGTCCTTGCCGGAATGATGTGATTGTCATTGCGTTGAGCTGAAGCTATTTAAGAAAAACCTCGGAACACCGTACGTATGCAGGAGACACTCACCATGAGCCGCTGGCAGGCCCGTAGGTCCGTCCTGAAGGGGCTCGTGATAGATCTAATGGGTGGTTTTCGAAGCACAAGGGGCTCCCTGAAGCCAAGGCTGATCAAGCGCAATGAGCAAGACAAGCGTGTCACAGAGGAAGTCTCGTTCGAGAGCGAACCGGGAGTCAGAATAACTGCTCTTGTCTCTAAAGCCCGAGATGATCGACTACCAGCAGTGATCTGCCTTCACGGCACCTTAGGAGACAAGGAGACAATGGAGGATGCCCATTTTGATGAACTGACAAGAAGAGGGTTTCTGGCAATTGCCATTGACCAGCGCTACTACACATGGCGGACGCACAATCGTGACCTCGGCCTCGCTCAGGAAGCTGTTGTCCGGGGATACTGCATGTACCGTGACCTCACCTGGGATGTATCTCGCACAATCGACTACTTGTGCTCGAGAGTAGACGTCGACGCAAGCAGAATAGGATGCACAGGCATCTCTCTGGGCGGAGCTCTGACATGGCTCTCTGCCGCGCTGGACGATAGGATTAGCGTGATCGCCCCCGCCTGTGGCGTCTCAACCTGGGATAGGATATTCAAGGAGGGAGCCGATGTCTGGCATTCTATTGGCGCCTTCATTCCAGGCATCCTGAAGTACACAGATGTTGGAGAAGTGATCTCGCTGGTAGCGCCCAGACCCATGCTCATTCTTGCTGGATCAAAGGATGTCACCCTGCCTATCAAGGGAACCTTGGAAGCCTACGACTACGCTAGATCGGTATACGGCCTGTTCAAGGCGGATGACAAAATCAAGTTGTTCGTGGATGAACGAGGGCATGCCTACTCTTCTGGCATGAAGAGAGAGGCGTACACATGGTTCGAAAAGTGGATGAACCCTCCGTAGAGGGGCTCGATTACTAGCGTGTGATTCGTGAGAGTTGATTCGTACGCCTTCAGTGCCTCCCTGGCTCCCTCTATCTTCTTCGAACCCGCCGGCTCACTTTGGGTGCCCGTACTTGTGCGGGTCCTTTTCGAAGGCAGTCTTGCAGCTCGCAGAGCAGAAGTAGAAAGTCTTACCTTCATGCTCAGACTGCAGCTTGGTCGTCTTCTCGTCCACCATCATTCCACATACTGGGTCCTTCATCATGGTTATCTCAATCCGATATCAACATTCTTCACTATATCAAAACTCGCCTTTACGAACGTAAAGCCTTTAACATGCTTTTGGATGAATCAACCCTTGAATCCCGATGGCATTGACGGCAAGATACTCAAGGCGCTGATGGAGGACGGAAGAGCCTCCTTGAGGCAGATTGCTCGGAGGACTTCGCTCACTACTCCCACGGTCTCAGCTCGAATGGCGAGGATGACTAAGGCTGGCCTGATCAAGAAATTCGTGCCGATATTATCAGCCGATTCAGTCAACCGAGGGGTACTGGCGCTCGTGTCACTGAGAGTAGACCCAACGACGGCCGAAAAGCTTGCGAAGGATCTGGCGAAGCTACGCGAGGTGGAGGATGTCTACATTACCACGGGACAGGGCATCACCCTGAAAGTCGCTCTCGATGGTGTTCAGGGGCTTCAGTCATTCCTCAGCAAGAATGTGGCGGGAAAGCACGGTCTGGAGGTGACATCGAGCCAGATTGTCACCAGCGTAGTTAAGGAAGAGCCTCCCTCGTTGCTCCCCAGCACGCTTACCATGAAACTCAAGTGCGATTACTGTCACGGGGAGGTAACGAGCAGTAGGCCCTACACGATAGCCGCAGGCTATTCTCACTACTACTTCTGCTGCAAGACATGCAGGCAGGCCTATCTCGACAAGTTCGGCTCCAGGCTAGCGAAAACAAGCCGCAACTATGCTAGACAAACTTTACACTCGTAAAGACGCTTGTTTAAGACCAGCCACTGCTCCTGAGCAGTCATGGCCAAGGACCCCATCTGTGGCATGTTCGTAGACGAGAGCACGGCGGAGCTGAAGGCCCAGGTCCGAGGGGTCACCTACTACTTCTGCAGCGAAACATGCATGCGAGAGTTCCTGGCTCCTGAGAAGGAGCTCCGGAAGCTCAAGATAGAAGTCATAGCTTCGGGACTGCTGTCAGTCCCGATACTACTCTTCACCTACTTGTCCCTCCTGCCTGCGCAGTCTTCCAACTACGTTCTCCTCGCGCTCGATACCCCAGTCAGTTTCTCATCGGTTGGCGGTTCTACAAGGGAACCTACGACAGCGTCAGGAACAGGATGGGCAACATGGACGTGCTGATCGCTCTCGGGACGTCTGCAGCGTGGGGTTATTCCGCTATGGTCACTCTTGTGCCTGGTCTCTTCCCGTTCTCCGGGGTCTACTTCGACACCTCGGCCGATCATAATCACCTTGATCCTAGGGGGTCGGTACCTTGAACACCTGACCAAGAGCAGGGCTTCTGCCGCAGTCAGGAAGCTCGCTGACCTACGGCCAACCATCGCTCACAGGGTCGAAGAACGGTGTCGAATCGACGTTCCCATTGAGCAGGTCGAGGTTGGGGACACTCTATTGTGAGGCCCGGTGAAAAGATTCCAGTAGACGCGACAATCACAGAAGGGAGCTCGACCGTTGACGAGTCCATGATAACCGGCGAGAGCATCCCAGCGGAGAAGGTCAGCGGGGGACGAGGTGATCGGAGCTACGATCAACAAATCCGGCCTTCTGAAGATAAGAGCAGAAAAGGTGGGTCAGGACACGGCCCTTGCCCAAATCGTCAGGCTCGTCGAGGAGGCGCAGGTCGGGAGGGCACCGATTCAGCGGCTGGCCGACAGGATTGCCTCCTACTTCGTCCCCTTCGTTGTGACCGCTGCTACGGTGGCCGGGCTGTCCTGGTACTTCTTTGGCCACATCGGTCTCGATTTCTCTGTTCTAGCATTCGTCTCAGTCGTGGTCATTTCATGTCCGTGTGCGCTCGGCGTCGCTACTCCTGCGGCGCTGCTGGTCGGGACGAGCAAAGGCGCGCAGAATGGCATACTGATCAAGGGAGGCGAATACCTGGAACTGGCTGGCAAGATCAATACGGTGGTCTTCGACAAGACGGGCACGCTTACGGTGGGAAAGCCCTCAGTCACGGACATCGTTACCGTAGACGGCATTAGCTCTGACGAACTTCTGCGTCTGGCCGCCTCGGTTGAAAGAGGTTCAGAGCACCCGCTAGGCGAAGCCATCTGAACGAGGCGACGAAGCGGTCCATCAGGCTCCTGGAGCCTCAGGACTTCGAGGCTACTCGCCGGGAAGGGGGTCAGCGCATGGATAGACGGCAAGATACGGTCCTGCTTGGGAAACAGGCAGCTTCATCGCGGATAAGCGGAGGAGACCTCTCGACGGTGGAGCCGTGACCTCACCAGACTCGAGGGAGGAAGGAAAGACCGTCATGATCGTTGTGGTGGATGGTAAAATCGAGGGGATGATTGCGGTGGCGGATACCGTGAAGCCCTCAGCAAGGCCTACCGTGGAGGCGCTGAAGAAGATGGGCATTCAGGTGGTGATGCTCACGGGAGACAATACCGCACCGCTGCCGCCATAGCGCAAAGCATCGGGATAGACAGATACATCGCAGAGGTCCTTCCACAGCAGAAGGAGGAGATTATCGAGTCGCTGCAGAAGGAGGGAAGAGTGGTCGCGATGGTCGGTGATGGCATCAACGACGCGCCAGCACTCGCGAGGGCCGACGTCGGGATCGCGATAGGAAGCGGCACCGACATCGCCAAGGAGACGGGTGGGATCGTACTGATCAAGGATGACCTCCGGAACGTCGCAACGGCCATAAAGCTCAGCAGAAAGACTCTCTCGAAGATCAAGCAGAACCTGTTCTGGGCATTCGCTTACAACGTGGTCCTCATTCCCGTCGCAGCCGGAGCTCTCGTGCCATTCTTTGGGGCACAGGTCTACAACGTCCTGCCATTCCTCGCAGCTGGTGCCATGGCCATCAGTTCAGTCACAGTGATAAGCAACTCCTTGCTTCTTTTCAGGTTCAGGCCTGAAGTTATTTAGGTGAGATAGGTTGGGTGAGAAGGACAACAAGAAGATCGGCAGGGCTGTCTTCACGGTCACGGATATCGATTGTGCCACGTGCGCATTCGCAATAGAGAAGCAGGTAAAGAAGTTGGAAGGGGTGAAGGCCGTCGGAACAGCGCTCATGCTGAACAAGGTCTTCATAGACTATGACGAGTCAAAGATCGGTCTTTCGGAGATTATGAAAGCCATAGACAAGGCCGGATACTCGAATTATGTGATAAGGAGAATGAGGGAATCCTCGTGTCGATAGAATACTTCAAGCTCTATGGGTTTCATGTTGTATAACCAATTGAGAAGGCCAGAACAGGTCGCTCCCTTCCTAGTGAGAAGATGTATGGTGTCAATTGCACTTGGGGGAAGGGTGTCCCCGTTGGTAGGGCTCGTTGAGCCTTCGTAGTCTACTTGAGTATCTTCACGCTCTTAATCTGGTCGAGGTTTCGTATCTTGCTTATCGCTTCACCGGGAAGGTTTCCCTCGATGACCAGCGTCATCTTGGCGTCAGGGACCATGTCGGGGTCTTCCGCAAGCGCTTGGCGGATTACTATGTTGTTCTCGGCCAGTATCCTCGTCACGGCCGCCATCACCCCAGCACTCTTCGGGTTTGCCTCGATGACTATCGCTGAGTAGCCGAGCTTTGACACGACGGGGACGAGGCTCGGGCCGAAAGGCTTCAAGTTGGGGAAGATGCTCCGTAGGAATTCGTCTTCCATTATTTGCTCGACAGTCTGCTTGACCACCCTCCGGTCTACGTCAACAACATTCGCGACTGCCGTGTAGTCGACCTCGACGTCGCCGACGTAGAGCTTGTTGTCCTCTCCCACGCTCATTCCGCATTCAATCATCTTTCGAGCGATGTCGACCCTTACTCGTTGCCGGCTGAACTTGCTACTTATCTTAGACCACATGATATGTACACAAACCAGCACAAAATCATATAAACCTACCTCTTCTGCCACTTCTGTCATGACAACCCAGGTCAAAGTCACTTTGGGCCCAGACGACGTTCCAAAGCAGTTCTACAACATTCTTCACGACCTGCCCGAGCAGCTTGCGCCGCCTCTCGACCCAGGCACCATGAAACCCGTCTCGCCTGACGCCCTGCTGCGTCTCTTCTCGAAGGAATGCATGATGCAAGAGGTGTCGTCCGGAGGAGTTCATCCCCATTCCAGAAGAAGTAAGGGAGGCTTACATCCAAGTCGGCCGACCGTCGCCGCTGTACCGCGCGACCAGGCTTGAGAAAAAGCTCGAAGACTCCCGCGAAGATCTTCTTCAAGAGAGAGGACCTCAACCCGGCGGGCAGCCACAAGCCCAACACTGCGATTGCGCAGGCTTACTATCACACGAAAGAGGGCACGGAGAGGCTCACCACAGAAACGGGCGCAGGGCAGTGGGGTAGCGCCCTGGCCCTCGCGGCGCGCTTTTCGACATCGACCTGCACCGTCTACATGACCAGGAGCAGCTACATCCAGAAGCCATACAGGAAGACGCTGATGGAGGTCTACGGCGCGAACGTGTCCCGCTTCCCCCAGCGACAACACCAACGTCGGCAAGTTCCATGCTGGCCAAGGACCCGAACCATCCCGGCAGCCTGGGCTTGCGATCAGCGAAGCCGTCGAGGACTGCGTCACCCACGACAACACGAAGTACTCTCTGGGCAGCGTCCTCAACCACGTCCTGCTTCACCAGTCGGTCATCGGCCAGGAGGCGAAGGAGCAGATGAAGGAGTTCGACGTTGAGCCGGACTACGTGGTGGGCTGCATCGGCGGAGGGAGCAACTACGCGGGGCTCGCCTACCCGTTCATGCGAGACAAGCTGAAGGGCAAGAGCGACGCCGAGTTTGTGGCAGTAGAGCCCAAGGCGGTCCCGTCCACCACCAAAGGCGAGTACAGGTACGATTTCGGCGACACAGGAGAGATGACGCCCCTTGTCAAGATGTACACTGTCGGCCACAGGTACCAGTGCCCGCCCATCCACGCAGGGGGCCTGCGGTACCACGGAAAGGCACCATCGCTCAGCCTACTGATCAACAAAGGCCTGATTTAGTGCGTCGCCTATTCCCAGACCGAAATCATGGAGGCTGGCATGCTGTTCGCCCAGACGGAAGGTTTCGTGCCCGCGCCTGAGACAAACCATGCAATCAAGGCGACGATCGACATTGCCACGAAATGCAGGGAGAAGAACGAGGAGAAGGTGATCCTCTTCAACTTCAGCGGCCATGGTCTGCTCGATCTCAAGGCCTACGAAGACTACATGAACGGCACTCTCGTCGACTTCGAAGCCGACCCCGCCGCCATCCGAACATCACTAGCATCGACCCCGATAGTCCACTAGTTCCTCGTGTCAGGCTGTCCGCGGAGTTCCAACGCCTTGGGGATTGAACCTGAACGGGTTCTAATCCCACCGGGCCCGCTACCATTTAGGTTCTTGAATAGGATTTCATATGTGCTGCGTGTGTGCTAGCTCAAGTCGAGCCATTGACAGAAGATAAGACAATCGGAGAGCTGCTCGATGATCTTTCGAGGCGAGTGGAAACCTTGTCAAACAGTCTTGCGGTCTATCAGGAGAAGGTCAGAAACATCATGGCCGATTCCTCGGGCGAATCGCACCTCCTGTTAGGTACGGTGCGGAAGCAACGCGAGATGAAGTAAGTTCGTAGGTTCGTCTCTATTCGAGGCTACGGATCGTAGTTCGGAACGATGTTGAAGGTGTAGGTAGTGCTCACGACAGTCGATTGAGGAATGATGAGACTCACGATGAAGCTGGCGTTAGCGAAATGAGACTCATGTCCATGGTCATGCTCTGACTCTCGACCGTGCCCTCAAAGTGCATCATGGTGAGGATCCTGAAGGTTGCTTGAAGGGACGGTACCAATCTGGAGAGAGAATGCGTTCAGAGTCATCGATGTTCCGCACTCGTTGATCGTCTCAGGCAGGTTGTTCGCCGCGTAGTTGGTCACCTTCATAGTCGTCGGGCCGAAGGAGGCGGTTCCGGTGCCGGTCTGTTTGAAGTAGTTAGAAGATGTGTAGAAGCCGATTTGTGAACCGTAAGATGCGTCCGAGACGAACGGACCCATCATGCCCTGGTATAGGGCAATAGACGCGGTACTATTTTCTTCAAAACCCATCGCCCAGGCCTGAGCAGCGATAACTGTGCCGTCAGTCCTCACCCAGAAAGTGCCATTTTCTGGCATTGAAAAGCCCGACATAGAGATATTTGTATTCACATTGACCTTGAAGGTAGTCGCGTTCACTGACACGGCGGTGTAGGACGAAGTCATATTGATGCCGGTGATTACGTATCGGACTTCCATCTGACTGAAGCTCCTGTAGAGGTTCACGAGATTCTGCGAGGCGTTGGAGCTTGTTGTTGAGGAGCAACTATTCGTCGTGGTTGTTGTGATTGGTGTAGTCGTCGTAGTGCTAGAAGTGGGTGTAGTCGTCGTAGTATGAGTTGTGGTCGTGGTTGTTGTGATTGGTGTAGTCGTCGTAGTGCTAGAAGTGGGTGTAGTCGTCGTAGTATGAGTTGTGGTCGTGGTTGTTGTGATTGGTGTAGTCGTCGTAGTGCTAGAAGTGGGTGTAGTCGTCGTAGTATGAGTTGTGGTCGTGGTTGTTGTGATTGGTGTAGTCGTCGTAGTGCTAGAAGTGGGTGTAGTCGTCGTAGTGCTAGAAGTGGGTGTAGTCGTCGTAGAAGTAGTTTGCCTCATGGAAGAGCTCGTCGAAGGAGTGGATGAGGACGTCGCCTGTGTTGACGTGCTCTGTGAAGAGCTACTCGTCCCCGAGCTAGAAGTTGAAACATAATAGTAAAGACCGGCTCCGACTACTAGGGCAATCACAACTACGACCACTACCACCGCAGCAACGCCAACAGCCCTCGTCTGTCTGTACATCTATTCACACGCGTTCGCTAATGAGTATTTAATACTATACGTGGCCATTGAAATGAACCAGAAAGGAAGACGCTCATTTGGATGCGCTTTGGTCCACTGGACGAGAAGCCGCCTCGAACTTGGTAAGGGTGGAGGTGAGCCGTTCGCTGGTAGACGACGAGTGAAGATGCTCGAGAATCATTCCATTCGTCGGGACGAGGCAAAGAGCGAGCGTCTGCCCAACTCACGTCGGAAATGAGGAGTCACTTCATTGGGGAGTACGAGGTGGGCTGCAGGAGCGTGTTGGTGACCCTCACTACTAGTGGCCCATTCCTCTCTGAATCTGCGGCCGTCTTTTGCCACTCCGGATCAGCCTGGAATTCTCCCCAAGCTTTCTCGCGTTGGGCCATGCTATCGAAAGCCAACATGTAATACAGAGTGTTCGTGGCTCCTCCGACTAGGCTCTCCCAGAAGCCGACTGCCTTGATGCCGTGCTTCGCAAAAAACATCAATGTATGTTTTGAGAACCTTTCATTCAGCTCTCTTCTCTTGCCGGGCACTATTTCGTAGACTCTCCACTCGTATATCATATCGGTGCCAACCGGCATGATGCGATTAAAGCCTATCGGGTCGCTCGCAGCGCTAAGGTGATCGGTCCGCTCTCAAGGGGATGGTTGGGTCACGTCACGTCCGTGAACGTCTAGCTCCGATTTCTCGATGCGTGCAACATTGAGATAGTTCCGCTGCTTTCCGTTGATATGGATTGGGTACATCGTAAGGCTCCTTCTTAGAACCAGGACCGCCAGATACTGGTAGGCTCCACACTGACAGTTTTCGAAGTTGGGCCAATGACTTCACGGTCCACATAGGTATCGGGAAGTGGGTCCAGGAGATGGTAAGAGAACTTAGAGGCTATCGGTCGCCAGAGCGACGTGTATCTCAGAACTCTAGGGCTCTACTGCGGCCTCGTAAGAGCAACTCAACTGCGACAGCCGTCCCATACATTAAATAATGCCAGGAGAGGTCCAAACCCTAGAACATGCAGCAAATCCAAAGCAAGTGGGGTTCTAGGTTCATCTGGGCTTCGATTCTCCAGGGCCTCATCGCCGTTATCGCAACCGTCCTTATCGCCGAACCATTGACCATCTTCGGCATCACCTGGTACTATGCTCCATCGAAAGTAATCGCTGGGGGCGGGGGCGGGACGTGGATGTTTACAGGCTACGTCTTGTACCTTATCGTAGGCGTCGTCGCGACGGCAGTCACCGCAATCTTCTACTTCTACATCGAAGGCACGATGGGTAAGGTGTACAGCGGGCTGACGAACTACCTCTGCTGGGGGCATCTCATCTTCATGAATGTCGGGGTCGCCGGCAGCATGCTCCTGATGATGTGGGGGGGTTACTTGGCAGGCTGGTCAGGTGCCGCCGTCTCCTCTGGAGGTCTAGGATACACAAATACACAGATCCACGTTAACTACCTCAGCCATTTTGTGAATCCCATTGGTGCATTCGTTATGCTGGCGGCTCTGGGTGCGGTTCTCGGAGGCCTGGGATTCGTACTCAGAAGCAGAATGAAGTAATGTCTGCCTCCCGTCAAGACAGTCGAAAACCGAGTAAACACAGACTTAAATCCATTGAAGATAGCCGAGAGCAGTACATGGGAGATCGGGCATGAAGATAGCCGCTTACAAGAATGTGAAACCGAAGAAGGCAGAGGAAGGTGCAGAGGGTCTGTCAGTGAGATGGCTCATAACAAAAGAAATGGGCGCAGAGAACTTCGCGATGAGGTTGTTTGAAATGGCTCCCAAAGGTCACAGCCCAAGTCATTCACATCAATGGGAGCATGAGGTGTTCATCTTGGAAGGAGAAGGATTGGTTTACGGTGGTGGAGAAAAGAAGAAGTTCAAGCCGGGGGACTTCATATTCATCCCTCCAAACGAGGAGCACCAGTTCAAGAATACTGGTACGAAGACTGTAAAGTTCCTATGCCTTATACCGTACACGAACAAAGAGCAATGATTGCCATGGCTGAACGAAAAGTAAACGAGATCTGGCGACGCCCGCGAGCAGATTTGGGCATTGAAACGATCGATAGAGTGCCTACGAGTTCCATTCCTGTGGCAATCTCAGTATGTTCAGCTACGATAGCTCACGCATCAAAGCAAAGAAGCCCAATGTCAGCTCCTTGAAAGCTCCATGACTCTCTTCTTTTTTATCCCCAATCTTTGACTTTTGTAAAGACCGAATGTGGGAAGTATTACCGGAAAGAGGTCAAAGCGACGGTTAGGCCAGCCAGGTACGCCTTAAATCGTGCAAAGAGAATGACCGAAACATGCCGAAGTATATCTTCAATGAAAACGAATACAAGAAGTGGGCTCAGAAGAAGTATGTTGATGTACAGAGCCCAATGGTCACAAGTACAGAGCGATCAAGGTAAGATCGTACAGCTTCCCTGGGGACAAGAACAAAACCGCCACGTATGGATACAGTCTCGGCATGGAAATAGGAGTGAATTCATTCGCGCCTGGAGGCGAGTACGAGGCACACAAACACGACAGTCCGGCGTTCTTCCTGGTCCTTTCAGGAAGGGCAACGGTTAGGGTCGGGGACGAAGAAAGGATAGTCGGGAAGGGCGCATGGGTCTTCACGCCGCCAGGGACACCTCACTACTTGAAGAACATCGGAAATGACCCATTCACATATGTCACTGCTGAAACTTTTCACAATGTGTGATTCATTCAACGGTAGTCCTGCCTGCCGTCCTAGGGGCTGATCTGGCTCATGGCTGCCGCTGGGATGGTAGAACTCGACCTAGCAAGCGTTCTTGCCTTATATACTCTAACCCGAGTAACCGTATTGGGCCCGTAGCCTAGAACCACAATGGAACAGCCTGTGGTGGGGAAAGTGTGTATTAGTAATATGAATCCACACACGCAATACGGATCAGGGCATCAGCCTCCGGAGCTGAAGAGTTCCCTCAGAAGCCGTGGGTTCGAATCCCATCGGGCCCGCCATATTCCATCGATTGAGACGCCATACCCTTCTCAAGGGTTCGTCCATGGACGAGTCCCACCCGGTCCATCCAAGTGTCCTTGTGAAGAGTGAAGTTAAGAATACTGGAACAAAGCCTCATCGGCCTGATGGTAACGTGACTGAGACCGACAGAGCTGTGGCAGGACTTCCTACAGGCGGAAGCTATCGTGCCATTACCCTGGCCGTTGTGATGATGGGCGTGACTATGAGCGCCGTGGACACAACGGCAGTCGTTCTCGGCCTGCCCGTCATGATAAATGACCTTCGGTCCGACATAGTGAGCATGATCTGGGTCATAATTGCGTACCTCCTCGTCATTACGATCCTTGGAACTCAGGTCGGGAGACTGGGAGACACGTACGGCAGAGTCAGAATGTACAACTTGGGATTTGCCATCTTCACTCTTGCGTCGCTGCTGTGCGGAATCTCCTCGACGGGCGTGGAACTCATACTCTTCCGTGTACTTCAGGGTCTCGGAGGCGCCCTTATCACCTCGAATAGCGGGGCCATCATAGCCGACACTTTCGGGGAATCAGAACGGGGGAGGGCCTTCGGCTTCACTGGCATAGGCTGGTCGGCTGGGGCAGTCCTCGGGATACTCGTGGGCGGTGCTCTCGCTACGTTTCTTAGCTGGCGTTACATCTTCTTCATCAATCTGCCTGTCGGTGTAGTTGCAACCATCATCGGGTACGTCAAGCTCAAGGAGCGCTCTCCAAGGATAAGGAGACGAATTGACATTCTGGGAATGGGCCTGCTTGGAACCGGGTTGCTCCTGGCCCTGTACGCCCTCGTTGAGATGACAGGCTTCGGCATCACGGCCACCTACTCAACGATTCTTGCCGCTGGCGCGCTGGCTGTTGCTGGCTTCGTATTCTGGGAACGCCGTTCCGCAGAGCCTCTTCTCGAGTCCGTCGATTCTCCGCGAAAGAGTGCTCATGGCCTCGATGCTAGCCGCCTTATTTCAGTCCCTTGCCAGCTTCGCTGTACTCTTTCTCGTGATAATGTATCTTCAAGGTCCGAGGGCGATGTCTCCGTTCGACGCGTCTCTTCTCCTAGTACCGGGCTACGTGCTCGGCGGATTCGTCGCCCCAATCGCCGGAAGGCTCTCCGACAAGTTGGGAGCAAGAGTGATAGCCTCGCTGGGCCTAATCATTCAGGCCGGTGGCTTCTTCACTTACTCCACCTTGGGCATGAACACCCCTCTTCTGCTGGTAGTCCTCGGTCCGTCTTGACGGGACTGGGAAGTAGCACGTTCTTTCCCGCCAACAATAGTGCTGTGATGAGCGCCGCTCCACCCAGAGCCTACGGGATAGCTTCGGGCCTCTTGAGAACGCTATCTAACATAGGCATGGTGTGTAGCTTCGCAGTAGCTCTGCTGATCGCCTCCCTTTCCATACCACGACAGCTAGCTTTCGCGATCTTTCTAGGGATAGGTGGAATCTCCTCGCAACTCTCTGCGGCCTTTGTTGACGGAATGCACTCAGCTTTCACTGCTTCAATCTCTCTGCTCGCAGTTGCCCTGTTGCTGTCGGTGCTCCGAGGAAGGGAGAAGAGGACGATTCAGAATCGGGCCAGTAATGGTAGTTAGCAAACGTGGTGGGGATGCTGCTCGGCGTCTGAAGTCGCGGCTGCGGGCAGGTGCCCTTCTCAGGTAGGTTTTTCTGACCTCGCTAAGTAACGCGAATGGCGCGAGATGGAAAACAAACGATTCAGGCTCGTGGCTCAGGTCAGTAGCTCAAATCCTCCTGCTGTCAGGCCTGTCCTTGAGAAACTCATTGCGACAGGTTCTGTCAAAGAAGCCGACGGTGAGTTCATGATCGAGGCGGAGATGGAAGGGGGCAGTGCAAAAGAGTTGAACCGCTCGCTTCTTTCTGCACTAAGAAGAGTGGAGAAGAAGACTAGGCTACGGGCTAAATGGACCGCCGAGGACGGAACTAACCAAAGATTCTTCGACTACGTTCTGAAGAAGACAAGCCGGGACTAGCTCCTCAAGAGTGGCATTCGGGGTTTCGATAGTTCCGTCACGAAGACAAATAGACCGCCTTCGATTACCTCTCCTCGTGAGTTACAGGGCAGAGCCCTTCAGGTTTCCAGAGCCACTGAAGGAAGGCCTGATTCTTGCCCGGCCCAACAGGTTCGTCATGATAGTCAGGACAGAGGCAGGTAAGATTCGGTGCCACTGCCCCACCACAGGCAGACTAGGAGATGTTAGTGTTGCGAACATTCCATGCCTGTATCGGAGTTCGAAGACTGACGGTAGGAAGACGGAAGCCACGGTCGAAGCCATATCATTCGACCCCCCTCACAAGCAGAAGAAATCTTGGATTGGAATAAATCAGACAGAAGCGAACAGGTACGTCGAGTTCTTTCTAAGGACTGGTCAACTTCAGAGAATGGCGTCAGGACCGGTACAGCGCGAAGTGAAGCTCAGGGCTTCGCGAATCGACTTCCTCGTTGGCGATACCTACGTCGAAGTCAAGACCCCTCTAATCACGCTCCCCACCAATACAGCCAAGAGGATCGAGCACACTAGGTTCGATTCGTTCGATCGTCTCATTAAGCACATGGGGGAACTCGGGGAGGTTCTACGAAAGGGTAAGAGAGCAGTAATTGCCCTGTGCTACCTATACGACGCGGAGCCGTTCACGCCTCCAAAGAGGGATAGGTACAACGCCAGAGTACTAAGAGCTGCGACAAGGGCGGCGAAGAGTGGGGTAGAGACATGGCAGGTCAACCTCGGGTTGGATGAGAAGGGAGTCAGAGTCTTGCGATACCTAAGGAACGTTCGCTGAAGCCATGGGTTGAACTTAAGTGCCAATTTCAGGGAAAT
>CAWIJZ010000076.1:0-25625 GCA_963836465.1 uncultured Nitrososphaerota archaeon | reverse complement strand
GGAGCTGCTGAGCAAGTGGGTTGGTGAGTCCGAGAGAGGTGTCAGAGAAGTATTCAGGAGAGCACGGCAGGCCGCCCCGTGCATCATCTTCTTCGATGAGATAGACGCGCTCGCTCCAATAAGGAGCATGGGAGGCCACAGCATGGTGACCGAGAGGGTTGTCAGCCAGCTCCTCACCGAGCTCGACGGAATCCAAGCTCTCAACGGAGTGGTTGTACTCGCGGCCACAAACAGGATTGACATGGTCGACCCGGCACTTTTGAGGGCAGGACGTTTCGATAAGATAATCAGCATACCTCTCCCCGATGGGGACGCGAGGAAACATATCTTTCAGGTACACATGAAGGGGAAGCCAATCTCAAAGGAGGTAGAGGTTGGACGCCTCGTTGAGATGACCGAGGGATTCAACGGGGCAGACTTGGCCGCACTTGTGAACACGGCAGTCTCCACCGTTCTTCAAGCCTACATCGCCAAGTACCCGAGGCCCGAGGACGCGCAGAAGCACCTGGATGAAGTGATCGTAACCTACGAGCACTTCCAGGAGGCAGCGAATAAAGTGAGGTCCTCCAGGGAGAGCAACCCGATGGAGAAGGTCTCGGTGCCTTTCTACAGGTAAGGCAGTAAGAGGTTGTGGTAGAGTTGGTTCGTTGTAGTAAATGTAGAAAAAAAGCGGTGGAGATGAGAACTGAAGGAAGCCCTGTTTTGGTTTGTACTGGTTGTAATAATTACACCAGCGAATGTACTTGTTCATCAAACTGAGTACGGCACTGGTTCAAGGACAATCTTTCCCAGAGGAAGTACGTAGAACTCATGGTCCACATCGGATGAGTCGGCATTCGAGTTCTCTACCCACATATTGACGACCCATCTTCATCCAATGATTGCTGAAGTAATATACTTCGTTGAATCATAAGCACCACCAACGCAAGGGGTAACAGAACGAATACTTTCTTCGCTGAAACGGACTGTTAGATCGTCCTATCTTCTTCCATCCTGATGGAAGTGAGCGAACGGTCAGTAAATCATGAGCCCTTTTTCCTCGAGCATCACGTGCAGGTTGTTCACGGCCCTGTAGACCTCGCCTTCCTTCTTCGCTCCGGTGCAGACGAGCTTTCCCGACGAGAACAGCAGGAACACCGTTTTCGGGTCGGCCATTCTGTGTATGAGACCGGGGAACTGCTCTGGCTCGTACATCGATTTTGGTAACTGCTTGGCCGCTTCCTCCAGGTGAATCTTCCCTCCAAGGTTCACCGATGCCACCATGTTCTGTATCACTATCTCTGCCTCATTCTTGATGGGGATGCCCCCCTTCCTCAACCTCCTGACGACCTCCTGCACGGCCTTTCTTGACTGCTCCTCCGATTTTGCACCCGTGCAGACCATCTTCCCCGAGCTGAAGATCAGGGTAGCCGTCTTTGGGCTCTTCAGTCTGAAGACCAGTCCAGGGAATATGGTCGGGATGATACTCAACGTCGACGAAAGTTCTTTGTGATCAGGTTCAGGTCGACCCTCTGATTTATGGAGGCAGAAGCGACGACGTTCTCGATGCTTACCATCGCCTTCGTTTGGGGCATTGGGGATGCCTGAAGATTCGACAGCGTATGTGCCTATCCCAAGAATAACCCCATTGTCCAAGATTCTTTGCTTTGAGTGGTCATACGCCCCACGACCAACCTCATCCTTGGGGTGAAGAAGATCACCAAGCAACTGGCAACGATTGGTGTGTTGAATAACCAAGCGCCCTGTCAGTGAATTTTGTCTCGGTCTCTCATGGAATGGATCGTAACCCCATCCTATGGATTGGTCACCAAGAAGAAGCGGAACTGGAAGGAGTACAACGAGGCTCTGGTTAGGAGGGGAGAGCTGCTCTTCGACACCGATTTTTTATCTGGATGGAGAAGCGAGTTAGGGAACATAAACAGGAAGAAGGAAGGAGCGAGATATCGCTATCCAAGCTCATTAATGAGTATGCTCGCAGCCATCCACGCCTACCTGCTCCCGTACAGACAGCTGGAGGGGTTCGTAAGAACCCTGTCAGAGCACGTCGAAGAGCTGGGGAGAGGAGTACCTGACTTCACGACGATATACTACAGGATAGCGAACATGAATGTGGAACTAGACCCTGACGTCGATCCCCACAAGGAACGTCACCATCGCCGTCGATTCCACGGGAGTCAAGGTCTCGAACAGGGGAGAGTGGATAAGGCACAAGTGGAGAGTGAAGAGAGGATTCGTCAAGGTACATCTCGCAGTCGACACGAAGACAGGGAAGATCCTCTCGATGGAGGTCACGAAGGAGGACGTCTCCGACGGGAGGATGCTGAAGCCTCTCGTCGAAGAGGCGGCTTCCAATGCCCACATCGTCAGGGCGCTAGCGGATGGAGCCTACGACTCGAAGGACAACTTCCGGACGTTGGATAGCATGCGAATAGAGCCGGCAATCAGAGTGAGGAAGAACTCGTCCATGAAGGCGGACGGGTGCATGCCAAGAAAGCTCGTGGTCATGGAGCAGCTGAAGGACTACAAGAGGTGGAAGAAGAAACACGGGTACGGCTACAGGTGGATGGCGGAATCAGCGATATCCTCGTTGAAGAGGACATTCGGGGAGTACATCGTATCGATCAAATGGAAGCACATCGTGAGCGAGATGATGCTCAAGGCGTCGTTGTACAACCTCTTCATCTCGATGAACCCAAGGTAAAGGCAGGTCAGGAACCAGAGTAGCGTCTGAAGCCAATCGAGTTATTCAACACACCAGCAACGATCTGTTAATTGGATACCACTGCTTATATTCAGCCTAATTACTTATGGTGAGTCCCCCGGTCCATATAATTGATTTAGGGTATGCAGGCTCAACCACCAAAGTAGGTCTCGACTTGGAAAGCTGAATAATGTCGCCGTCTGGAAGCACGGGCATTGACGCGCGTTGGTTTGAAAGTGGCAGTCGCGCTGCCAGACACCTTGCTAGAGGAGCACACCGCCCTCCGGGAGAAGACTGTCAAGCTTGGCCAGATCGCAAGGACCTGCGCCGTCTACGGTGTTGACGCGATACAGATCTTCCGTGATCCTCGCGGAAGAGGTGAGGCGGGTCTTATGAAGAACGTTCTCGAGTACCTTGAAACTCCCCAGTACCTGAGGAAGCGGCTCTATAGGCTCGACGAGTCTCTCAGGTACGCCGGGCTGCTCCCCCCCGCTCAGGATTCCCTCCCACAAGCCCAGGATCCCGGTTGGAGCCCTCGTGGCCGGCGAGCTACGGGAGGGATTCGTTCTTCAGGATGGGAGGAGTGTGGACATAGGTCTGGAGCGTAGTCTCACCCTCGTCAAGGAGGCAGCGGCCGGCAGGAGGGTAACGGTGAGGATCTTTGAGCTCGGCGCCACTGAGGGGTCGACTGGCCTCGAAATCTGATTCGAGCGAATACTGGGGGTACTCCGTGGAGGTCAAGGAAATCAACGAGATGCTCATGGACAAGGCCTACCAGCTCAAGATAGCGGCATCGCGCATGGGTGTTCCACTGGAGAGCACGATCAGGTCTCTCCGTGATGGGATTATCGGGGCTCAGAGTATGCTCTTCATCTTCGGGTCGCCCTCGAGGGGACTTTTCGAGATAATCGGGCGGGACCTCAGGGAAAGAGTTGACCAGGTGATCAACCTGTTTGTTGAGCAACACGTTGCGACCGTTCGAACTGAAGAGGCAGTCGCTGCGGCGCTCGCACTGGTGAACGTGCTCGTCGCACAGGGAAGGACTAAAGTTTAAAGGCTCATGCAAAATCGGGGGTTCGATTAGGCGAACTACTTGGGCCACAGAAAGCACAGCGCTCCTCGAAGGGGGAGTCTCGCATTCCGCCCCAGGGCACGTGCTGGAAGTTTCGTTCCAAGAATTCAGACATGGCCCAGGCTGGAGGGCGCCCCGTCTCTGTTGGCGTTTCCGGGCGTAAAGGTGGGGACGACGCACGCAATCACTGTCGATGACAGGGAAAAGACGCCAAACTTCGGCAAGCCCCTCTTCAATCCGGCGACTGTATTGGCTGTCCCTGATGCGCACGTCACCGGAGTTCGCCTGTACTCGCGCGAGAATGCCTCGCTTCGGGCGTTGTCCGAGGTCTTCAGCAAGGAACTCCCAAAGGGACTTGCGCGTCAAGAGCAAAGAGAATCCTGAGAAGTTTGCTGAAGCGTGGAGGGGTCAGCTCGCGAAGGTAAACCGCGTGTCTGCCTTGGTCTCGATTGCCCCGAGAGCTGCCGGTCTCTCGCAGAAGAAGCCCGTAATGCTCGAGGTGGCGCGTTGGCGGGAGGAGATGTGGCCTCGCAGCTCGATTATGCCATGAAACTTCTCGGAAAGAGTGTCAAGTTCTCCGAGATATTCAAGGCAGGCTCATACGTCGATGTCATCGCGATTACCAAGGGAAAGGGATTCGAAGGCCCGGTCACCAGGTTCGGCATCAAGAGGAAGCAGCACAAATCCAGGAAGAGCGTCCGTGCTGTCGGTGTAATCGGCCCTTGGCACCCCGCGGCTGTCATGTACACCGTGGCGAGAGCAGGTCAGCGTGGGTTCCACCAGCGCACCGAGATCGGAAAGCGGATACTAATGATTGCTAACGCCAAGGAGAGCCCCATCACACCTCCAGGCGGCTTTCTGCACTTCGGCGAGGTAAACAGCGACTACGTCTCTGCTTAGAGGTTCGGTGCCTGGGGTGTCGAGAAGGATTGTCGTGGTCAGGCATCCTGTGAGGGAGCATCCAAGAAGGTAACTCCACCGCAGATTCTCGAGTTGAGTACGAGAATAGGAAGATGAGGCAAATGAATTCCAAGGTAATCGAGCTGAGCGGCGAGGCGTCCAAGGAGGTCGAGCTCCCCGAAGTCTTCTCTTCTCCCCTTAGGGATGATCTTGTGAAGAGGTCCTACTGGATAATCGCGTCGCATGGCCGACAGCCCTATGGCAGGGACCCAATGGCGGGGGAGAAGACAACGGCTGAGGCCGGTAATCCACCGACCGGTCGGGGAATTTCGAGGATTCCAAGGGTCAAGGGTGACAGGAACCCGCGCGCCGGTAAGGCGGCGGGCGTGGCGAGCGTGGTCGGAGGTAGGCTACCCCACCCGCCCAAATCAGAGAAGGTAATCTACCTCAAGATCAACGAGAAGGAGAGGAGGCTTGCGCTTGCATCGGCGATTGCCCACACCGCCGACGCGAAATCTGTCTCTGGGAGAGGGCACAAGATCCCGAAGACTGACCTGCCGATTATCGTTACCGACGAAGTCGAAAGCATCGCGAAGACGGCAGAATTCAGGTCGTTTCTCGAGAAGGCCGGGCTGTCGGAAGAACTGAGAAGGTTGTACACGGGCGTGAAAAGGCTCTCCGGCAAGGCAAGAATGAGGGGACGGGCATACTCGGGAGCGGGTCGGCCCCCTGCTGGTCATTACAAATGACAGAGGTGTCGGGCGAGCCGCATCATCCATACCTGGGGTGGGGGTAGTTCGTGCCGACAGCGTCAGCATCCTCGACCTTGCGCCTGGAGGTGTGGCGGGGCGGCTTACACTCTGGACAGAATCATCGCTGGATCTGCTCAAACCTAGGGAGGTAGAGATGAAGATTGAGACTTGAAGACGCCCAGAAAGTAGTACTGAGGCCGTACATCACCGAGAGAACATTCGAGCAGGTTGCGAGGGAGAACAAGTTGTGCTTCATCGTTCGTGACGAGTATTCGAAGACGCAGATCGCGGCAGCAGTAGAGGCGCTCTATGAAGTGAAGGTGAAGGAGGTAAATACCCACAGGACGGGACGAGGAAAGAAGGCTTTTGTAAGGCTCGTTCCCGAGAACTCAGCAACAGAGTTAGCAACGAAGTTGGGATTGGTGTAACAAATGGGTAAGAGAATTCTTCAGAGGAGGCGGGGAAAAGGTGGAACCCAGTTCAGGGTTCCGTCGAAGGACAAGATTGCTCAGGTTCGATACCCGAACCTCCCTCTGGAGGGTCAGAACACCTTCACGGTAAAGGCAATTCTGGACGAGAGGGGAAGGAGTGCTCCACTCGCTCAGCTTGAGTATGGGAATGGGAACTACGCCTATGTTCCAGCGGTGGTCGGCGTCTCGGTGGGCGGTCAACTCTCGATGGGACTAACCGCGCAGCCTACAAACGGGAACATACTTCCTGTCGGAAGCATCCCCGAAGGAACCAGGATATCAAACATAGAGCTCAGGCCTGGTGATGGGGGAAAGCTTGTCGCTCCGGGGGTGGTTCCGCGACACTCTTCTCCAAGGCAGGCGGTAAGGCGATTATTAGGCTGCCCTCCGGCAAGAGCATCCAAGTTGAAGATCGATGCAGGGCCTCGATAGGTGAGGTAGCGGGTGGAGGAAGACTCGAAAAGCCATTCCTCCGAGCGGGCCCTAGACACCATGCTATGATGGCGGCGGGCAGACCTTATCCGAGGATGAGGGGTATCGCAATGGCGGCTGTCTACCACCCCTTCGGCGGGGGAAGACACCAGCATCCGGGCAAGTCAACGAGCACTTCGAGGAACGCGCCTCCGGGAAGGAAAGTAGGGCTCATAGCCCCCAGGAAGTCTGGCAGGGGAGGTATCTCCAGGAAGAGATTGGCTCGGGCGACGATAGAGGTGGGGAAGAAGTAATGCCAAGAGAATTCAGGTACAGGGGTTACACCTTGGAACAGCTCAACAACATGTCGACCGAATCAATACTTCAGCTGCTTCCATCCAGGGCGAGGAGGTCGCTTAACAGGGGAATCTCCGAAGAGAAGAGGAAGCTCCTCGAAGACATAAGAGCGCTGAGGGATGGGAAACTGGAGGGCCAGATCAAGACCCACGCGAGAGACATGCCGATCCTGCCGATCATGGTAGGAAGCAAGGTGAGCGTCTACAGTGGCAAGGAGTTCGTCGCACTTGAGATTAAGCCAGAGATGATAGGTCACTACTTGGGAGAGTATGTGATAACCAACAAGAAGGTCGTTCACGGGACGCCGGGGATCGGGGCGAGCAGGTCGAGTCTGTACGTGCCGCTCAAGTAAAAGTCAAGCTTAAAACTACCACCTTTCGGAATCGCATCAACGCGGTCGTCGTCTAGATCTCGTAAGAGAAGACAGCCTGGTCCAGGACGTCAAGTCTGATGAAGACGCGCATGCCTGCCACGCTGGCAATCGCAAAGCGACCAGAGACCCGGGTTCAAATCCCGGCGACCGCACTTCTCAACGCCCCCCCCACTCACTTGTACTTACTTGTGCTTGTGCTTGTCTCTGACTAGCAGTGACTGACTATGTGACTATGTGCCTGTGTGCACATGCGCACATCAGAGAGGAGATGCCTGGTCAGACTTCAGTCGCGCAAAGCGAAATGGTTGACTAACTATAGCTTCTCCGCGAATCCCTTTCAATAATCTTCTTCAGCATTTCATGAATTTCTGGGTTCTCGAGGGGAAACATCACCTCGCTAGTTGTCTGGAGATTTGGATTGACAAAAACATGGGCAAGTTTCGGCAGGGTCTCGAATTTCTCCTTTCCTTCGGGGGTCGAAATGACAACGAGACGAATGACCCTGGGGATTGTGGTGATTTGTGGGAGATTTTGAAAGTCAACATGACCAGAGAGTGCCGCGCGTGGTCCTTTCTTCGGAATCTTAGAGTCGTCTAGCAGACCCCCTGAATCGTGAATGTCGGCCACCGCCTTGGATTCACTGACGAAAACAGTTGTGCCTCTAACGTTGTCAAAGGACCGAATAACCCTCTCTGGCTCGTCAGGGGACAAACCTCCCTGTATCAACTCGAGTTGCCTCCCTCGACATCTTACGTAGATATCATGATCATTGACCCCCACTTTCCAGTCAAATGTCTGCATATTTCGCGCCAGTATTCGCCAATCTCGCGCTTTTTATGTTTCTGAGAAACAGAAGATCCAGCTTACTCTTCACTGACTTGACTTGAAGTAAGGCTTTGTCTTGTTGTAGAGTCTGATTGAGCCTGTCGCTCTTTCTCCCCCGGAACCTGAATCCTAATCGTTCGCAGACTAGTCCATACTGCAAAAAGTATTCTTCCGAGAACCGGCCCTCCTGGTTCCTGAGCAGGACTTCGCCTGCGGAGGTTATGGCCGGGATTCGCGGGACTTCCATGAAGGGATAGGATTCGAGAACGAAGGAGCTGGCTCTGCCGTTCCAGCTTCGTCTCGACTATCCTCTTCGCTATCGAAAGATGCCTTTCCCGGTTGAGGTACGCCTGAAACTGGGCGATCTTCAGCTCGTTCGAAACAGGTTCCTCCGGCAGGAACTGGGCGAGCACGTTCCCCTTCCAGTCCATGACAGTGAGGCTCACAGCGTGCTTTTCGAGCCAGTTCAAAGCGGCGAAGGATACGAATCCGTTGGGCCTCTGAATGAATATCGAATCATAGGGGATGTTCCTGGGCTCAAACTTCTCGATGAGCTTCCTTGTCTTCAGGTTCTTGACGTAGAGACTGAACTTGTCGACCCCCAGACCGACCGCTGAGAATCGACGTAGAGAGGGTTCAACGTATAGCAAAATACTATACATCCTAAGCCATATATAAGTGTGTCTAGCAATTTGACATATGCGCAAAATCATGATGTACCTTCCCGACTCCATGGTCGACCAGCTGGACAGGATAGCCGAAAAGAAGGAATTGACCGAAGCGCTCTGAGTGAGACAGCTCATAGAAAGCGCGCTGGAGAAATAACTCGCTAGTGGATTGGGTCTGATTTGGGTCGTCTCCAGTGTCCGTAACGGTCTCTTTCCAGCATGGGCGAGTCGATGAGAGCGCGAGCGCGCGCCGATTCTGGCCTATCTGAGGGAAGCACTATTCCTTTCTTTCCTTTTTCGGTCAGATGATAAACGGCAAAGAACGTTCAAAGAGCGAGTTAGTATCCTTCCTTTCACGTTTGCTCAAGACCAATCTATTCTTCCTCAGGTCCTTCAATGCCCGGTACACGGCTTCTCTCGAAAGTCCTAGTCTGTGCCGCAGCTCGGTCACAGTCAAACCTCCCGGATTCGTCGCGAGGACATCACGGAACCTGAACCGGTTGCGGCTTTTCTGCGCCGAATTAGAGCTTCTTCCCATCTGAAGCAACCTGCGGACTAAGCTTCTGTTCCCCTTTTTCCGGGCCTCTTTCAAGAGGTAGGTGTACCAGGTTACGAACTCAGGCACGACGGCATCCACAACACGTCAAATAGTGCGCGTGTATTATATTTGAGCATGAGTAAAATCAATTTGACCCAAGAAGAGGTTGAGAGAATCAAAGCTTTCACTCCAGCGACCGTCAAGCGACGCAAGTTGATATTGGAGTTCATCGTCGAGGAGCTGAAACACCGAAACTTCAGGAGCCTGGACGAGGCGAACAGGGACGACCTTCAGAAGGTCATGAAGATTGTTTCAGACATGTATCCTGAGAGCGCCGAGCGGAAAATACGCGAATACTCCGAAGTGGCGATTCGACTTTGGAAGAAGACAAAGAACTAGAGATCCCGCTCGGCCACACGGCCGTCCGAGTGAACAACGAGTTCATGGACAGGCTCGCCCTGATGAGGGCTGAGAAGACGATGGTCTGAGAGAGACCTGAAGGACTTCCTAGAGATGAAGGGATACAGGCCCGAGACCATCAACAGGTACGTCCGCGGCGTGAATCTCAGGCTGGATGGATTGAAGTCGAAGCGGAAACCGAAAAGGAGCGAAGGGGCTATGACCCCTCAGGAAGTCGAGAAAATAGAGGACCCGGAGTCTCGCAGGCTCGCCGAGCGATACCTGAAGGAGACTGAACCTCCATGAGCGAAAGGTATGCGGAGCTCTCCGTCAGGCTCACGGTCAGGGACGTACTTCGAAGGTGGGATCTGACTACCGACGACGGAGACGAGGGGATAGGCCTGCTTTGGGAGAATGTCCTATGACCAGGCCAAGATACTTCGCTGTGGGTGTCCGACGAAGGCCCCATTCCCGCACCTTCTACTGCGACATCGATTCGGACAACCTGGACGTATACAGGACCCAGGACGGCTTTCACATCGTCTCCCGGCTGGCCCATGCCTTCGATTACAGGTTCAAGCGGCTGAGGGTCGGAAGCAAAATCAACGGAAGGGGCGAAGTAGCGAACCCGGAGCCTCGGCTGGTGTTCTGCGCATGCCCGGGCGGGAACCATTCCGAAAAGCGGCTCAACGGACGCCTGGAGATCTACTGCACGAACTCAAGGTGATGTCAGAACGACAGATGTAGAAGACATAGAACGCAGGAAGGAATTCGAAGCTCTGAGGAGGTATCTGAACCAGTATGACTCGCTGGGCGAGCTGGAACGCCACAGGAGGAAGGAGCTCACCGCGACCCAGGCCAGGTTGTTCGACGAATATTACGAAAGACGAAGGGAACAGCGCGAGCTGCGAGGGCTCACGGTCTGGTTCATCATTCGGAGGCACCGCAGGATGAGAATCTGGCGGGACAGGAAGGGTCGCTTTGCAAGACACCGGTGAAAGCTTGTCAGAAGAAGATGAGTTGATCGAAGAGCTGAAAAAGCTGCCGGGAAACCGTCCAAAGAAGGCCCGAAGGAGAACGGGACCGCTCTCCATCATCTTCTGGGCGCGGAAGTCCAGGAATTCAAGAAGGTCTACCTGGACCTGGCGAAAAGGGAAGCCGACTTGGAACTCGCCGGCCAGAAGCTGGAGGAAATGAAGAAGCAAGTCCAGGAGGAGGACTCTCAACTGAAGGTGAGATGTCAGGAGCTGCAGGAGGCGCTGAGCGTAAAGGACGCAGAGCTATCGTCGCTCGAGGGCAAGCTCCAGGAGCAAACGAAGAGAGCGGAGCAGAAGTTCGCTTCGAAAGTCGCGGAGCTCCAAAACAAGGTGAAGAAGGCAGCAGAGCTACAGGCCCGCCCCGTGAAGGAAACCGTCCGCTATGAGACCCGCTACGTGAAGTCCAACCGGCTCGCCTTCCTAGGCTGGCTCCACGAATCCGGCGCGTTCACCATCCTTGTCCTCGTCGCCGGCATGGTCTTGGGCGGCATCCTAGGGTTCCTGGTAGCGGTTCTGAGTAGCGGCCTGGCTTGAAGAAGTTTCGGCAAGTAGCTCTGCTAACAGAGCTTTCGCCTAGTCTGTAGATTACAGCACATAGTTGATTTGCACGCTGGCGCCGCTGCATATCTGATTCCCTGAGGCGACGACATTGCCGTTAAGAAAGAGCTCCACAGTGAATCCGTCCCCGGAGTTGCACCCACCAAAGCCGGCAGCGATTGAGGCGGAGATGCTTATCGTTTCCCCCTGATAGACTGGTGTTATGGAGAATGATTGTTGACTGTCATGAGACCCCGAAATACCGACGGAACCAGCGGTTATGGTGTAGCTATACTTTCCACCTGTGATCTTTGTGAACAGAACAGTAACGTTATCGGGTATCGGAAAGACCGTACTTGTGCTTACCTGGGTAACAGTAGAAACAGACGTGGTCGTCACCACTCTTTCTATAGTGTTCTGAACAGTCACTACCTGGACAGTCTTCTGCTGCAGGACGGAGACCTGTTGATTGAGACTAGCGACCTGCTGTCCAAGGCTAGTATTCTGCTGGGATAGAGCAGACATTCTGGAAGAGGTGTCGTAATAGGAATATGCAATCAGCCCCGCTACAATCACCAGCCCGACAACAACAGTTGCAATAACAGACATGTTATTTGGTGAAGACAACTCTCTCGACCCAGAGTAGGTCGCCGACAAAAGATAAGCCTATGCGCATGTGCACACAGGCACATAGTCACATAGTCAGTCACTGCTAGTCAGAGACAAGCACAAGCACAAGTAAGTACAAGTGAGTGGGGGGGGCGCACTTCTCAACTCACACAACTTGTCGATTGACAAACCTTCTGTCCAAGTCAGCTATTTCATGCGTCTATATGGTATAGTCCTTTTGCAGCGGAGTATCTTGTGCGTTTACGGTAAAACGCGGTCTGCCGACAGCCTCCCCCCTCTCGTCGACGAGTATGATGTCGCAAAGATGGTGGTCTTTCTGGACCGATTGGAGAGGAAGATTCACATCGGAAATGTCCACACTTGAAGGGAAAGATAGGCCCTGATTCAGCTTCCCGAACTTCTCCTCGACCATATTCTGCCTGTCGACCTTCTCAAGCCTCCGAACAAACGTCCTGTATCCGAAAATGTTCTTGACTCCTGTGGCCCAGCACTCTACTTCAAAGGCCTTGTAAGCCGCTTTCTTGTTCCCTTTTCTCAACAGCTCATCGTTCAGGTATTGGGTAGCAATCCATTCCTGAAGTTTAGGTTCGACCAAGCCGTAGTCGCTCGTCCCGTATCTGGCTCTTGTTTTCCCTTTGCCTCCGAAGGTTTCGGGCGTAAGAAGCCCTTCGAAGCGTCTCTCTTTGGCTTTCAGAAACCAGCGCTCTATGCTCTTGTCGCTTACACAAGCCTTCTTTGCAGCTTCATGTTTGTCGGTTGGATGTATGCGGTCCGAGTTCAGAAAAGGTCGAATCGTCTCATATCGACGACAAGCGCATTCGTAGTTCTTATCAGCGGCAAAAAGGACATTCGTTCGTCCCTGCAAACCGTTCGGAAGGTTCGAAACGGCGATAGTCTTCGGTTCTGCGTCGATACTCTCGTTGCTGACCTTGGTCATTCTGGGCTCGTTGGGACTCGACAGAGTCTTTGAAAGAGTCCCGCCAAAATACAACGCCGCGCTCGTAGGCTTTGTGGTGGCAGCAGTCGGGGCATCCATTGTGCTGTTTGGCTAACTGCCGAAAGTTGACAGCCCTAAGGAGTCAGGGGAGATGCCGAGAACTTGACAGAACCAGCCTCCAAAGACCCAAATAACTAAGACCTGAATCTCACGGCGTGCCGTCAGAGTGGAAGTTTGTAGTCTTCAGATACACGGTTGACAGACTCGCCAAGATAGAACTGAAGAAGTTCGACACACTCGACAACCTCACGAAAGAGTTGACCACTCTGGAAAAGCAGGGCTGGGCGGTGGCTAAGATGAGTTCCGTAGTTGTGGCTGACAGTGTCGTTTACACACTCTTGCTTAGGAAAAACGCCCCCTGACCGATAACCAACTGGGAAGAGCTGTAAGACGAACTAAGCGCAACATTCCGCGATGGAAGTCATCTGTGAGGTATGTCAGACCACATTCGATGACTCAAAGCTGGGTTATACCTTAAGCGTCGATAGGAGGTCGAAAACTGGCCTGAGTATGGGGCACAGCTACTGCTGCAAGGACCACCTTGTAAAAGGCGTGCAGAATTTACAACAGTAGCCAATCGAGCCACCAACCGAGTTTAGACAAAGTCAGGACGGCTCACCAACCGAAAACTGGCAGAACCGCCACCGGACAAAAGGTTTGTCAATCGACACAACTCCTTGAATGCGTAAGTATGGCCCTGGCTCGCACGTCTGGTGCGGTGGGGGAGCAACGATCTCCGAAGAAGTGGGAATTACTCTATGCGAATAAGCTGGCCGAAGTTCGCACTTCTTGTAGTTATGTCGATTCTCGGCCTCATCTCTTCAACGATTGTCTTCTATCTCTACTACACCCTGCCCTTCTCCGAGCGAGACAATTTCCTGCTTCTGGACGGGTAGAAACTCTAGGTACGTCCAGAGCGACCGGACTCTCTGCGCGAAAACCTTTCTGTTAAGGCGCGCGATCGAGTCAAGATCGTACCTCACGTTTAGGACGCTGCCACACCTGCCACACACAAGAGGTGCTTCGTTCAACTAGAAGACCTCCTTGCATTTGGCGCATTCAATCGAGGTCGCGAACATTCCGATTGAGAAGCGGGCGTGGAGCCATAAATGAACAACAACTAGGCCGAGCCAGCAGACTTGGCCAGGAGACTTGACCCCGCCGGCGGTGTGAGTTTAAAACAGAGGATTAGGCACCTCGTGTGCTTGAGGACTCAAAAGGCGTTCGTTCTCATAAAGGCACAAAGTGGATACGAAAAGTCGGTGGCTGAGAACCTGATGAAGTATCCATGAAGCAAGGGAGGTGCACATAGTCCCAGGCGAGTGGGACATACTGCTCGTGCTCGAGGCAGAGCGGGAGATCGCCCTGCCGACGGACGAGAAGATGCTCGATGTCGTGATGGAGAAGGTAAGTAAGATGAGTCACGTCAGGGACACGAGCACATTGATACCATCGTTCTCGAAATTCAGGGAGTCATAGGCTTCCCGACTGAAAAAGTCTAGTTCTTCGTCAGCTCTTCAAGAATTTCCTTAGCCCTGTCCATCCTAATCTTCTTCTCAGCGATTAACCTGTCCGCAACCGAGTCGACAAGGCTGCCGGTCGCTCCCGCGGACGCTGCGACGTTTCTCGCGTGTAGCTTCATGTGCCCCCTCTGGATTCCCTCCGATGACAAGGCGCGGAGCGCCGCGAAGTTCTGGGCCAAGCCGACCGCCCCCATGATTTCTTCCAGCTCGGTTGCCGTCTTGACGCCGAGGATCTTGATCGCGGCCCTGGCGGCCGGGTGGACCTTCGAAGCCCCTCCAACCAGTCCCACGGCCATCGGCATCTCGATAGTGCCTGAGAGGTCACCGTCGCTGTTCTTCTCCCAAGTCGTTAGCGACTTGTACCCTCCGTGACGCGAGGCATAGCTGTGAGCGCCGGCCTCGAGCGCCCTGACATCTTGGCCACAGGCCAGACCAACGGCTACGATGCCGTTCATGATCCCCTTGTTGTGAGTTGCGCACCTGTACGGATCGGCCTCCGCGAAGGCGTATGCGTATATTATCCCGTCTACCACTTCTTCCCCACCGATGGTCTTCTTGTCGAACACAGCGGAAGCTCTCACGAGCCTCCTGTCAGCAAGGTTGGAGATTATCCTGAGGTACACCCTTCCCCCCGTGTAGTTTTCAACTAGGGGAGCCACCGCCTCGGCCATCGTGTTGACCGCGTTTGCGCCCATCGCATCCCCTGTGTTTACCACCAGTTCTGCGATCACCATCGGCCCCTTTATCGTAGAGATGACCTTGGCGCTAAGGTCTTTCGCTCCTCCACCCAGGGAAACCAAGAGAGGGTCTTGCTCGTTGGCTTTCGCGAGTATCTCTTCCTTGTGGAGCAGGAGGTTCATCCTCGCTCTGTTCGGATCATCAATATCCACCGCCTGGATCTGGCCAATCATGAGTGGTCCCGTCGTTGTGGCGTGGAACCCTCCCTTCACCCTGGACATCTTCGCGGCGTTGCTCGCCGCGGCCACAACGGATGGTTCCTCGAGCACCATGGGAATCAGACGGTCCTTGCCGTTGATCAGGAAGTTCACTGCAATGCCCATCGGAAGAGTCATTCCACCTATCACGTTCTCTATCATTCTGTCAGCCACCTCGGCAGGGAGTCCACCTGTATTCGAAAGGGTCCTCACTTCGTCATCGGTGAGGCCCGTCATCCTTTGGAGCAATTTCATCCTTTCTTCACGCGAAAGCTTGTAAAAGCCGACAAGCTCCGAAGAGTCTTGCATGGCCAGTCGTCGCCTCCGCGAGGGGGCGGCTATTTATTCTGAACGAACCAGCTCCCCCACCGCACCGTCACAGGCCGAGCGGGTTGCTCGTCTCCTAGGAAAGAAGGTCACGCATCGCGTCCTTCTCGAGGCTGAGGATCCCACTGCTCGGAAGTCGACTCAGCACCTCCTTCCAGTCCTTGTTCTTCTTGAAGACCCGTTTCAGAATCTTCTTCGCTTCCGGAACCCTGCCGTTGTTTGCCAGCCCGACCGCTTCCCAGAAAATCAGTTCTTCGTTCTTGGGGGCCTGCTGCGCCGCGAGCCTGTACTGCTCCATCGCTTCGGTCAGCTTCCCTTTCGCCATCAGCTCATCGCCCCTGTTCGCATGCTCGTAAGCTTGATTCAGGACCACCAGCCTCCTCAACTCCTTAAGCGGCTCGGGATCGTCCTCGACCCTGAGGTCGAGGAATCTTGTCCCGCCATGGTGCCCCTGTTGGCTTCGTCCGCACGACGAGTATTGCAGCCGACTGTTTGCCCCTGATGTCCCCACCCGCGGCTTCGGCTGCATCCAAGGCGGCGAGCAGTCTCGAGGTCAGGTCACCCCGGTGCGCCTGAATGCTGACGCCATCGCCCCCCATACGCGGCGGTTCCTCATCAGGTTGGCCTGCGCGCTGAACCCCTTCCCCGTGGCGTGGCCTGCGTGAGGAGTGCACCTCCCGCCCGTGTGCACGGCCACCCTTCCCCTCGAGTCCAGCATCGCTACCTGCCTGTTGGCGGGGTTTGGGTCTGTTGCGAGTAGTGACTTGAGAGCTTCCCGAGGGGTCTTCCCACCCTTAATGAGTGCCAAACCGAGCGGCCCATAACTCACTTCGACGAAGGCCTGAGTTGCCACGACCCCAACCCCGGGCTCAGCCCAAGTGACCATCGAGCCGACCGAGAACCAGTGCGATTGGATTGCCACACCCATCTCCTCACCCTTCTTGTCGATCGCGATGATGGAGTATGTGCTCACGGGCCTCATTGGCATGCCTTCTCCTTCCTTCGGTTCACATAAAAGCCCTCGCTCTGCGGTTGGACTAAAGATAAAAACTCGCGAATTCTCCCGTTTAGTGTCACGAGTGGGCCGGTCGTCTAGCCTGGTCTAGGACGTCGCTCTGACACGCGAAGCAGAAGACGGCGAAGGTCCCCAGTTCAAATCTGGGCCGGCCCACCACCTATACTCCAGTGCGGCCGTGTCGATTTGCTTTCAGGGTGGCCGCGAATGTCACTAATCGTGATAGGATGACAGAATACCTTTGTGAACGGAGATTAGCTCAAGAAACTCAGGAGAATGGACGTATACAATATCTTAAGACAGAATGGGGACAGAAACTACACGAGCTGCTAAAGCATCACGAATATCTTGACCCTCTCTTCGAAGAGCTTGGGAGAAGCAAAATTCAAACACCCTAGAATGAGCCCTATGTTACCATTACGACGTCCCGACCCACGATCGTGGTCTTCAATACTGAGCCCTAGTAGTAGCATGTTGTCTCAATCCCAACATCATCAACTCACAAGCGGACGGCCAGGAATGGGGGCGAACTCGGGCCTCTACCAATTGGTCGTAAGGCTGCGGGAGAAACGCATCATAAGCGTCGGCCGTCACGGACGCTTTTCCTTCCCGGCTGGCTACTACGTCTACACGGGCAGTGCCAGGCGGGGACTCGAGTCGAGGATTGCGAGGCACCTGAGAAGGAGAAAGAGGATGAGGTGGCACATTGACTACCTTCTCCGATACGGACGAGTTCTTGTTGTGAAACGGTACAGCAACGACCAATCGGAGTGCGAGCTCAGCAGGATGGTCGAGAAGTTCCCTGGCAGTAGGATAGTCGTTCGCGGCTTCGGCTCATCGGACTGCAAGTGCTCCACCCACCTGTTCTACTTTCGGCGGAACCCTCAAGCTTGGACGCTTGATCGCTCCCGCAGACAATGCCCACCCGGCAATCCCGAGTATTCGATATGAACAACATAGTCATATCTTCAGATGTGGGAACGTGATTAGAAGCAATGAAGATCAAGAACACAGGTGATTGTCGCATTTGGACTCTGCCTGTCCGCTCTCGCCTGGCTTCTTCTGGCCGCCCACTTCCTTAGCCTCGTTACGGCTCTGTATTCAATCGCAACTCCCGAATTCCCCGAAGAGATGATGGCTTGGTCGGAGGCGGTGCGATATTACTCTTACTCTATGGGCGCTTTTGTCGTCACTTGCATTCTCTCGTTTTTTGTCTGCGTATGCTCGCCTTCCCCAGATTCAGGAATAATCGCTCGCTTGCGAAAATGCTTCTGTTAGTCTCAGGCTCGTTTCTAAACGTCTTTTTCATGTGGAGTGCTCACGTCATGGTGGGAGAGACATGGGTGCCCTTGCGCATTCTAGTTTTCACAGTAATCTACGATGCCAGCTCACTGGGGATACCGTACCCCCAAGACTACATCTGTTTGGGTCTTCTCTTGACCACAATCGTCACCGCATTCTTTCTCGCCGTATCCGGAGGAATCAAGCTTGCAGTTGCGAGAGCGACTCAGGCAGGTTCTCTTGTGATGATGCCCCTGGGGCTCGAGGTCTATCTCTTCGACAGATCTGAATACAACCTACATTTTTCAATGGTACAGCAGTTCTTTGGTCTCACGTGGTTTACCAATGCGGACCTGCTGTACCTTTCAGCCATTGTCTTCGTGGGCACAACTGCACTGCTCTTTCTGTCAAGACAACATCATGGGATTCCGTAGATTACTTTGATCACAGACAAAGTCTCGTTAGCGATCTGATCAGAGTGAAGGGAAATGGTGTCCGACTCTGCCCCTATCCCACCGCCAAGGATGAAGCCCATCCTTACCGATTCATGCCGTCTTGCCTAAACTGTATGCTCATGACAACGAACCAGCTTCGAGAAGTTATGTTCTGAAGATCAGTACATGAACGGGGTTTCCCGAGCGGTTGACGCTCGAGTTCAAGCGTGATGCGCCCCGCCCATAGGGTTTGCTGCTTACGAACGGGACGTGCCCCTGGTGGGAAGGTGTGCACTAGTGATCCATACACCTAGACCAGGACCATCCGTAGTGGGCTGATGGTCAATCCTCTGTCGCACTCCCTGGGCTGCCGAGCATCGTCAGTGCGGCCAGGGTGAGCGCACGAAGGCCCATTATGAGAGACGGCTCACGATCCGGGGCGTGGTGCGGCGAATGGGCTGACGGGACGTCACCTCTGGTCTCCTCGAAGAACCGTTGATTCACGATGCCCACATAGTAGAACACCGATGGAACGCCTGCCCTCCCGGGCGCCCGACTATAGAGAGAGAAATCTTCGCTCCCCCTGAGTGGAGGCATTGGAACGACGTTGTCTGCGCTAAGGCAACGCCTGAATGTCTTCAAGATGCGGGTCGTAGGCTCCTCATCGGTGTAAGTGATAGGCGCAGACTGTATCACACTTACCTCAGGTTCTCCTGGGGCGTTGGATGCGATCGCCTCCGCCTTCGTGATTCGTGTTATCGCCTCGAGCACCTGCTTCCTGACCCCTTCCTTCTCCGTACGCACCGTCACCTCGAGCTCCGCATCATCCGGGATGATGTTGTACTGAGTACCACTGTGGAGCGCGCCGACCGTCACTATAGCTAGCTCCCCGGGTTCGACGATCCGGGAGACTACCGTCTGCAGTCGTAGGACGATGGCCGAAGCGATGACGATTGGGTCCACACCCCGATGGGGCATCGCCCCATGCGCCCCCTTTCCGAAGACGCGGATGCGCAGGTTGTCCACATTTGTGCCCATGGGTCCGATGACGTAGCCTATCTTACCGACGGGGATGGGCCAGGTGTGCTGGCCTATAGCGACATCAGGTCTCGGAAAGCGAGTGAAGAGGCCATCCTTGACCATCGCCTTGGCTCCTTCCATTGTCTCCTCGCCGGGCTGCGCGACTATCATCAGTGTACCTGACCATGTTCCTTTGGCCTGTGACAGAAGAGCCGCGGCACCCACCAGGCAACTCGCATGAAGATCATGGCCGCAGGAATGTGCAACAGGCACAGCCTTGCCGGCCCTGTTTACCATGTTGCCTCACTTTCGTACGGGAGGCCAGTCTTCTCTTTGATCGGCAGCGCGTCCATATCGCCCCGCAACATTACCGTCGGCCCAGGCCCATTACGAAGAATACCGACAACACCTGTCACGCCGACACCGCTTGTCACCTCATACCCAAGTGCCCGCAGACGAGCCGCCACCTTTCCAGCAGTCTTCTCCTCCTGCATGGAGAGCTCCGGATTCCTGTGGCAGATCTGTGTAAAGTGACTCGACTTCGGGATAGACCGCGTCGAGGCGACCGATCACTGCAGCTTCACGCTGAGTCAGATTCAACATCGACAGTTCTCACACATCTAATCTCATAAATGTTGGGCTTCTTCCGGCCATGTAACTCATTTCAATATTCAGCTGATGGTCCACAACAGTTGTCTCCCGTGCCTATCCTCCCTGCACGATCCATTCCGTCCTGATGCGGTTCAGCGAACTTACTGACGACCAGTGGGCATTGATAGAGCCTCTTCTACCGCCCAGGGAGAAGAAGAGAGGGAAGCCCAGGGCGGACGACAG
Source organism: uncultured Nitrososphaerota archaeon (assembly GCA_963836465.1). GTDB lineage: Archaea > Thermoproteota > Nitrososphaeria > Nitrososphaerales > Gagatemarchaeaceae > CAWIJZ01. The sequence continues at coordinate 5,589 of CAWIJZ010000076.1, read as the reverse complement.
GAGGACCATCAACGCGATTCTCTACATCCTCATCACAGGGTGCAGGTGGATGGACCTGCCATCCCGGTACGGGGACGATGTCACGGCCTGGAGGAGGCTGAGGAGGTGGGAGGAGCAGGGCGTCTGGAGGCGCGTCATGGATGCCTTCGTGGCCAGAGGATACTCATCGGGTGCGATTGAGATGGGAGCGATCTCCGTCGACAGCTCTACGGTGCCCGCGAAAAAGGGGGAGACCTCGTAGGCTTCGACGGCCACAAGAGGATTCTGGGCACGAAGATACATGTGGCGGTGACGCGCGGCTCGCTCCCCGTCGCTGTCGCGATAGGGTCTGCGAGGGAGCACGAGGGGAGGAGGCTCATCCCGCTCATGGAGTCCATCAGGATCAAGACGACGAGGGGACGGCCGAGGAAGCGACCAGAGACCCTCTATGCGGACACGAAGTATGCGACACCGTTGAACCGGTTCTATCTCAGCAAGAAGCGCATAGGCTATCAGATACCGAGCAAGGAGACGAGGAGGAAGCCCGGGCGACCGAAGAGATTCGACAGGGCGACGTATCACCGGGTCAGGTATACTGTTGAACGATTCTTCGCGTGGGTCAAAGCATTCAGAAGAATCACGATAAGGTACGAGAGGGTGTCAGCCGCATACTCGGGCTTCGTCCACCTCGCCTGTATCACGCTCCATCTGAGAATATTGAAATGAGTTAATGACCACAAACTTACTTAAGATAAGCCGCCATCGGTTCCGCGACCGTCTTATGGACAGAGTGGGTATCCTAATCGTCTCAAAGTGTCTAAGCGCTTCTGCGATTCTTGACACCTTCCTCCGCAGCGAGATTTATGCTCCACAGTTCTACGTCGTTGAAAGACAGGTCAATCCTTTCAACTTCAAGAGAGCCAAGGTTCATCACGTGGTTGCGGACCTTGATACCAGGGAGATAGTGAGGTTCATAGGCAGACACAAGAAGGAGATTGCTTTTGGGCTCACTGACACCGAGGACTTTGTGACTACCGGTGGTCGCGACGTTGTCGAGAGAGAGACGGGTATCCCGATGGTCTGCGTGACAAAGAAGTACGCCGTGGAAAGGAGCAAGGCCGACCAGCGGCTGCTCTTCGAAGAGATATGGCCAGAGATCAACCCACGCTACAGAGTCTTCGACGCGAGTAAGCAAACCAATGAGGATCAGGCGGTCTCCGACCTGAAGAGATTGAGGGCGGAATTCAACGGCCTCGTCATTAAGCCTGACGCCCCTGCCAGGGGCGCTGGGGTCGGGGTCTGGGGGAGTGACTTCAGAACAGAGGATAAGATGGTAGACTTCTTCCACAACGTCTACTCGAAAGGGCGAGTGGTTGTCGAGGAGAGGGTGGAAGGTGAAGAGTCGAGCTTCCAGGCGTTCAGTGACGGCCGTCATCTCGTGTGCGCGCCGATGACGCGCGACTACAAGCGTTCCCTGGACGGTAACCGGGGAAGGCTGACAGGTGGCATGGGAAGCTATCGAGGCCCCTCTCCCTGGCTACCCTTCCTGGCACAATCGGAATGGGAACGAGTAGTTCACGCGGAAGAGCAAGCCTTCAGAAAATGGAGGGGTAGGGGGTCGAATCCCGAACTGCGGGGAATAGTGCTCTACGACGCTCTTATGCACACTGCCGATGGCTTCAAGGTCTTGGAAAGGAACAGCAGGGGCGGGAACACTGAGCTGATCAACCTTCTGACAACGATGGAGGATGACTTTGTTGACGTGTGCTACCGAATGATCGAAGGAAGCCTAAGAAGCATCAGGTTCGCCAAGAAGGCCTCTGTGGTAACCTGCGCCGTGCCGCTCACGTACGGCCTGCCAGGTCCAAGTTCAGAAGCCGACGAAACAATCGACCTCGAGCCTGCCTTCGATCTGCAGAAAAAGTATGGTGACAGCCTTCGAATCTTGCCAATGGACGTAAGACTCCAAGATGGAATCACGTATCTAGGAACATCCCGTTCGGTAGCCATAATCGGCATGGGTGAAAACATGGAACAGGCTCGAGAAGCTTCCGCGGCTGGAGTACGTTCGCTCGGCGGGAAGGTGCGAAGCAGAGGAGACATAGCTTCTGAAGCTGACCTCAGAATGAGCCGTAACCACCTGAAATCGTTGAGGCAGACGCCTACACGAGTACCATGATCCTAAGGCACGTACGTGCCAATCTCTTGACCGATTCTCCTCAGACGGTTGACTCTGTTCTGAAGTGAGGGATGAGTCGAGAAGAGCTCGACGAGCGAATGACCACTGAACGGGTTAACAATCCAGAGTGACGCGGTCGACGGCGAGGGAGATTTTGCCGGGTTTCTCATGGGCTGCGTCTTCGCCTTCGCCGAAATCTTCTGAAGGGCTGAGGCAAGTCCGGCGGGGTTTTGGGTCAGCTTCGCCCCATACTCGTCCGCATTGTACTCGTTGCTTCGTGAAATCCCAAGCTGGATGAAGGTCGCACCAAGTGGCACCAGGATTGCGGCTACGACGAGGAACAGTACTGAGTTGTTGTTCCTTCCACGCTGTCCCCCGGCACCTCCTCCTAACATCATCGACCACATGGCCATAGTGCCTATGTATGAAATGACTCCCGCGATGGTTGCGGCAACACTAGAGATCAGCACGTCCCTGTGAACGACATGTCCAATTTCGTGTCCGATAACCGCCTCGAGTTCGCTCGGATTCAGCGTCTGAAGTATGCTGGAGGTCGCGACAACGACTGCCTTTTGGGGGCCTCGTCCGGTCGCGAACGCGTTGGGTTGAGGCGAGTCGACGATCCCGACTCTGGGCATAGGAATACTCGACATCTGCGCGACCCTTGCTACTGTCCCGTAGAGGGTGGGGTTGTCGCTCTCCTGTATGATCTTAGCACGGCTCATCTTCACAACGATGGTGTCGCTGAAGTAGTAGGAGACGAAGTTCAGGACACCGGCCATGACGAGGCCAATCAGTGTGAAAGTGAGCGGGTCTCCGAAGTACAGTCCCACCGCGTACCCTATGAGCATGAGCAGTCCAGTCAGTACGAAGAACAGCATTGCCATTCTCAAATACACTGACATGGAGCAAACCGACGCCTTGGACAGGTCCGTAAAAACATTTCGAGGAAAATTTTATTAGCTGCGGGCACAAGTGTTTTCGAATACTCTTGTCAGTCGATGAATGGTACAGAAAGTGGAGGAGAATGTTACCATTCGGCCCCTGGTCTTTCCCGTACATAGATGAGATGATGAATGAAATGGAAAAGGAGTTTGCACAGCTGAGGGACATCGAGAACCAGGTTCCCAAGGGGCTGGTACGCGAGAAGACAGAGCCGGACGGAACGGTGAGAAGGGAGATCGGGCCTATTGTCTATGGTTACTCTGTCACGATAGGACCCGACGGCAAACCCGCCATCAGGGAGTTCGGCAATGTGAAGAATGGAACAACGCCCCTCAAGGAGCTGACCGACCAGCGAGAACCCCTTGTCGATGTGGTCGAAACCGACAGGGCAATCCGGGTAATAGCGGAGCTACCGGGCGTAAACAAGGACAATATCGTGGTCACGGCGGAAGGAGGCAAACTGACTATCTCGGTCACGACAGAGGAACGCAAGTTCTTCAAAGAGCTGGACTTGCCCGCGCCCATCAAGCCTGAGAGCGCGAAATCAACCTACAACAACGGCATCCTGGAGATAACATTCGAGAAGGAAGCCTCGTCCGGTAAGGGCGTGAGACTGAAGATAGAGTAACCGAAACTGGACAGAATCGAAACATGCCATGATGCATCTTCATGATGCTTACCCTGGCATGCGGGTGTCCGACCAAGACGTGATGAAAGTGATGAAGACGACGTAAAGGGTCCTCCCCATTTTCTTTTCCCACCAGTCAGACCAGAAAGAGTCTCTCGATCTCGACCTTGTCTTCGTTCGTGATGCCCCAGCCGCAGCTCGCGGTTCCCCGTATCAACAGACATCACCTTTTGGCTTCCTTGAAGTTCTCCTCATGATGGCAATCCTCAGATTCGGTTTGAACTGGAGTGTGGACCGGGGGGGATTTGAACCCCCGACCTTGGGACCATGTCTGGTTCTCCCGCGTGCAAGGCGGGCGTTCGTACCGCTGAACTACCGGCCCAACCGCTCAGCACGCCAATGGCTTGTGTTAAAAAACTGTTGGAGTCTGCCATCGTTCTCTCGCCGGAGACTTCACATTGCTCACCTGTCGTGTGGCAGTGGTGCTTCCCCGTTGGGAATAGCGATTCGTCACCGAATACTATGCCTAAGAATTATAACTAGAGGAACTTTCCCAAAGAGGCGATGGGCCGGTAGCTCAGAGTCGTACGACGAGAAGCTTGGCTAGAGCACTCGGCTGATAACCGAGACCATGTGCGGGAAAGGTCAAGGGTTCGAATCCCTTCCGGCCCATTCTATTATCCAGTTGGAACCTCTCAGCAGCATAGAAACCAATGTTCGTTTTGGAGGTAAGCGTACGACAGTTTTGGGAAGGCACTCAGGCTGAAGGAGGAAGGCTACGACCCTCACTCGTGGGTAGTTCACCGCGCAATAGATGCGATTGTCTTGCCGTTTAACTTATCCATGATGTTGATTTGCTGAGTGTGATTTCTGAAAACCACTTGGCCCAAACAGGCGATGAGTTTCACGCCCTCCTCACTTTCCAGCTTCTCGGTGCTTCCTGAGGCCACCATTTCTCTGAACGCATGATTGGTTCTTGGTATTCCATGAGCCTTAATGTGTCGGACAACTGCTGGACTGTTGTAGAATTTGGCCCTGGCGTCCTGGTCTTTTTCTTCGCTTGTCATTGTATAACCAGCGAAGTGAAAAGGCGCAATATAAAAGGAGGCACACGCGAGAAAACTCCGGTAGCTCACAATCGGATCAAATAGCAACCCCTTGGCACCAGCTACTGGACTCACGCACAACAATTTGATAGCACTTCGACAAAAAGAGAATCTGGTTGACCAACGTCTGGAACAACCAGCGTTTGCAAGAGACCTTCTGACCTACTGCGGGCTCTTTTCTGCTGGCTCAGGGGTTGTTGCTGTCGTAGGTGCCGTCGTAGCCGCTGTACTTTCTACGACCTGCCCGTTGGCATACCGCTCTCCGACCTGAGTGACCGTGATCCTTGTAATTTGACCCTGCTTTGTCCCTGGCACAAATATCACGAATCCCTCGATCTTGGCGATGCCCTCTCCGCGCCTGCTGACGTCAGAAATAGTAACGTTGTACTCTTTACCGACCTCAACCGGCTTCTTGAAGGAACCAAAACTTCCGCCTCGACTGCCGTACCCTCCGCTGCGTTGTCCGAAACTCATCCATTTTCACTCATCCTACTGTTATTCCATCCAGTAGTTGAGGGCTCGGTCGCGACCTTAATAAATGTATACTAAATGCTATGAAATAGAGTTAGATATTCGTAGCTACGGTGTATCAGTAATAAACATATATATACTATTATAGCTATTACAGATTGAAATAAGTATGACGGCACTACAAACGGCAAACCCACTACCGTCAAACCTATTCGCGAACGTAGAGAAGCAAGAACTGCAAGCAGTTCTTAGCAAGTTGAAGGACTTTCAATACGCATTAG
>CAWIJZ010000075.1:0-7331 GCA_963836465.1 uncultured Nitrososphaerota archaeon | reverse complement strand
CTATACGCGGAATCCCGTCTGGAGAGAAAAGATGTTGAAGTACATACCAATGGGAAGACCGGGCGAACCGGAGGAACAAGCAGATGCAGTGCTGTTTCTCTGTTCAGACCTAGCCAGCTACATAACCGGGCACACAGTGGTCGTTGACGGCGGCTGGACTGCTGGCAGTCAGATAAGAGACATCTAAGTGACGTCCCTCCACTGCTGAAGCCGGTGGGCTCTCCCGCTCGGCTAGTTGGCACAGTCGGCGGTAATGGAGGCCGTGGATGTTGTCGACGTGGACCCATTCACACTCTCTTCATAGGTGGGGCTGTTGCCAAACTTCTTGCGTGGGTTGCTTGGGCGTCGAGTGTGGAGGATGTGCAGCTCCGCTACGTCGTTGAGCTCAATCTAATCGGAACAATACTGGTTAGTCAGGCTGCTTCTGTCCCAATGAAGCAACAGAAGTCGGGAACTATCGTCAACGTTGCGTCAGTGATGGGGCTTGGAAACGTAGGCCACCAAGGGGAGGGGGGCGGACTATGCAGTTGTGAAGGTGGGCATAATCCACTACACTCGCCTCCTAGCAGCCGAGCTGGGCCCATACGGCATTCGTGTAAACTGCATCGCTCCAGGTACTATTACATTGTCCAGATTCGTGGCACAGGCCCAGGCGGCGGATGGGCTAGACGAAAAATTTCCCTTGATAAGGTTGGGCACTCCTGAGGACTGTGCCAATGTCATTGAGTTCTTTGTGAGCGACCTTTCAGGGTATGTTACAGGCGACTGCATTGTCGTAGCGGCGGTTTTGGGCTTGCTTTGGCGACCGGCTAGTAGGTCAGAGATCGAGTAGATCATTGTAAGCTGTTGAGAACCTGCCGCGTTACTAGTGCGCCTGCTTTCTTTCCTTTTCAAAGCCTTGTACTTCATTTCCTACGTGTCCATAAGATGCCTTGTCGGTTCATACCGATAAGTAGGTCGGTAGGCATCGCAGACCCCCACCGAAGTACTGAAGCAGAGGTTGTTTGGAATTGCTTGTGAGTTCGGGCCTTTGATTAGATGCTGAAATCCCACTTCGGGCTTCTCTGCTGCGCCACTCTAATCTTTGCCTTGTGTGGTTTTCCGTGGATAATCAGTATTATTGAGTCCGCAAGATGTCCCTCTCGCAACTTGAAGTGGTTCAAAAGGCGCCTAGTCCTCCCTAGTGCGTGGGAAGTACTTATTACGAGCGGGCAATCCGTCTCGCTTCGTGCCGATATGTCCGAAGTGCAGAAAACTGATCAGCGATAAGAAATACGCGAGGCACCTGAGGCGGTGCGGGACAACGCACAAGCGCTCGCCGAGGCCTTTGATGGAGCACGGCGCCAGTGCAGATGTGTACTGGGGAAGGCATTGACCGGTCATGAATTTGATATTCAATTAGGCAACTTTCTAACGCGAAAGTTCCGCAAGCGCGTAACTCATGCGTTGACTGCGTTCTTAATATCTCTTGGGAGTTGCGCAGTTCACCCCTGATTGGCTTCCTTCACCATCCAACCAAGTCTTCTCTTCCCCGGTGAGTTTAGCCGTAGCGTTCAACCCTCAGATGGGAATGAGCTTGGAGAAGTAATTCGTCCAACAACAACCACAACCTCCTCCTACCTACTCGAAGTTGACTGGAATTACTGTAGACAATCTTGCCGTCCGAGGCTTTTGGTGCGGGGGGTGCGCACTGAACTTTAGGTTCGAATCCCACCGGGCCCGTTCGACTAATGGCAGGCAAAGAGTTACGCACAGACGCACGGCTGTGAGCAGCATCTGTTAACAGCTGTCGGCGACCTAGCTAGCACGAGTAAGGCCCAAGCGTCGGGGCACTGGGGCGGAGGAAAGACAGGCGAGCGGATCGTGTATCTGATCAAGTCGGCAACCTTGCTGTCAAACTGGCTCAACATCCACCCCATGAAGAACGATCCCGACGCGCCGCTTTGGGTCAACCTGTGGAACCCGAAGTCCGGTAAAAGAGAGATGAGACGGTGGAGTTACAACGCCTTCAACAGGATGCTGCGCGAGACCGCGAGGAAGGCTGGGATTAAGAAGAAAGGCATCACCGCCTACATCCTCAGGCACGGTGCGGCCACCAGAGACGCTCGTCTGGGCTACAACGAGGCCCTGCTCTTCAAGAAGCACGGCGGGCGATGGGAAGCGAATTGCCGAGGATCTACATCCACCTTGCTGGCAACGACCTTCAGGCAAAGACCATGCAGGTCTACGGCGGCAAGGACGTGGAGAAGCCCAAGCCGCAATCGGTCAAGTGCCCCAAATGCAAGCTGGACAACCATCCAACGAACGAATGCTGCAGCAGGTGCGGCTCGGTCCTCGACGCCTCTAGGGTAGTAGACCTAGAGCAGAGGGACATTCAAACGAGTGCGCAGCTCACAGCGATGCGGAATGAAATAGACCAACTGGTCGAGATGCTTCGCACACATGGCCTTGGGAAAGAGGTGCAGGTGGACGATACGAACGCCGAGAAGGAACGGGGAACCTCACCCACTCCCAAACCAAGCTTGCACAACGTGCTAATGACCGAAGAGCAGTTCAGCAAGTGGCAGGAAACGAGTCGGCAGAAGCAGGGGTTCTAGGGGGGATGCCCCTTCTTCACCCCTTGTTACGGTAGCTACCGTACACCTTCTCGAGTTCACTTACCCGTCGCCTTAGGCTGATTATCGTTTCGCAAATCTTCTCAAGTTCTGACTTCTTTAGCGTCACCAGTTCTTCCTTGTCAGCGCCAGAGCCCATGCTTATGCTGTTCTACCGTCCTTTTAACGGCGAGAGGTCCCCCTACGAAGCTTCCTCAGAGAGCCAGGGGAGGTTCAGCGGCGTCTGCACCGGTACGCTCGACTCGGCTTCAAGAGAATTCAGGATGTCTCCGTACAGCGCCTTGTCGTTCTTCTTTGCCGTCTTCGAGAGCTTCATGATTATCAGCTTCGGCGTGCTCGACCCGATGTGGTTGAACTTCGGCTGCCTGTCGACGATGAGCTCCCCCTCCCTGTCGAGGCCTTCCGCCTCTATCCCGTCGACCCTGATGGGCAGCTTCACGTGTGGAAGAGTCTCCCTGGCAAGGTGCGTCACGAGGAGAAGGAGGCTGCTGCTCGTAGCTACCGCGTTCATTATGCCAGCAAGGATCCTGCCCGCTGCTCCCGGTTCTGTGAGGGCCTCGAACTCGTCCATGAGGACGAGCTTTCTGTGCCTGTCGGCAAAGACCGGGATGAGAGAGCTGAGAGCCTGCTCGAGGCTACCTATCTTCCTCGTCACTCTCCTTCTGAACAAGTAAATGGGAATCGGAGCGACCTCAGCGCTCTCGCACGGGACGGGCAGGCCAAGGAGGGTGAGGATATGAACCGAGGCGAGGGTTGTCAGGAGAGTTGTCTTCCCGCCGCTGTTCGCCCCCGTCAGCATGACGACGTTTCTAGTCTTGGCAATCTTTACGGATCTTGTCCTGCCCAATGCGTAGCTGACGGGCTGGACCGCCTTGATCTTCCCCTCCAGCTGATCCTTTACCAGGAAGAGGTTGCGGCCGTTGACGAATGCGGTTCCCTCGCTGCCAATCGTGGGGATCGCAAGGGAGTACTTTCCCATCAGGGACCCTACCGTCACCATCTGGTCGAGAAGGATCGCTTTGTCAATTGCATCGTCCACCAGATTCCAGTGCTGCTTCAGAAGCGACTCCGTCTTGGCGAGCTTCTTCGCTTTTTCCTCCCTCTGCCTCTCCTCCCATCTCTCGGTGACCCTCCTCCTTGCGGCTCGCTCGAACTCGAATGGAACCGACAATGCCTCGAAGGCTGCCCTCCTGAGATCGTTCTCCTCCTCCGAATTCATCTTCAGCGTGGCGACGATTTCTTCCGTTTGCTCCTCGATTATCCTCCTGACCTTATCTTCGTCGACCCTGCCCTTCCGCAGCTTCTCGTTGATCAGAATCTCCGCATCGGAAAGGACCGCCTCAGCATCCCGAATCTCCCTGCTTTCATACTGTTCCAGGGTCTTCATCACGCTCTCCAGAACTTTCCCGTCTATCCCCCTGAAGAACGAGGTCAGCGTCTGGATTCCGTCAAAGCCTGCAACAATCGATTGAACGGCCTCGATTGCGCGCCTGCGTGAGGCGAAGTAAACCAAGGTGTCCGACTCGCTCTTGGATGATTTCTTCCCCGAAGTCGCCTCGAAGGCGACCCCTGCGAGCGCCTTCCGCAGATCGTCCAGCCTTCCGCGCTGCTCCAGTTCGCTCAGAATCTCCTTCCCCACGACGCATGCGTTTAGCCGACTCTGGATCACGTCTCTTTCAAGAGCGGGGGCGAGAAGCAGTAGCCTGTTCTTGGCAAGACCGGACGAGGCGTGCTCCGAGAAGAGCGAGAGGATGTCGCGGGCCAGCCTTCTGGCGTCCGGCGTCCTCAGGGCCTTCCTCTCTTGGATGCCAGACGACCTTTCGTTATACGCGCGGATGAGCTGCAGTGCCTTCTTCTTCGCTATCCCGGCGACCTCTGCGAAGCCACCGACATCCGCAGCCCTGACCCTTCCCAGCAGGTCCCTGCTCTTCTCTTCAGAGAGAGTCTGCAGGTTGATTCCCAAGCGAATGGCAAGCTTGAACAAGTCGCCGTACTCCATAGGGGCCGCTCGTCTCGACAAATCTGAGACTGACATTGGCTCAAGCGGGTGTCAGCCTCGCTTTATCCGTTTGTTGCGAATGCTTCCTGATTCAATCCCACTTCTTGGCTATCCCGCAACGAGGGGAGACGTCGAAGCGCTCATCGTACTCGCTAAAGGTCTCAAACTCCTTTCCGCAGACGCAGACATTGCACGTAAATCATCGTGCTCGTGGCCGACACCCGGTTGGGTATCCGTTGTCGGATTGGTTCGGTATTAACTCTCGCCCGAGCACGCCACTGCTTGCAATGCAGCTGTACGTTGCGATTCCAATGCTTATTACTCGTCTCGACACAAAATCAAAGGATGAGCCAGAAGTCCCAGCCAAAGTTCCGCTCGATGAAGAAGCTCGACAGCGGCGATTACCTCTCGCTTGCAGTGTGGCCTGGAAAGTCCAATCCCGAGGATGAGGTGATCAGCGTCCAGGTGAGGAGGATGGAGGGCGATTGGAAGACGGTAGGAAGGCTGGCGGTGTACAGGACAAAGGACGGTGCGTACTCGCAGCTGCCCGATTCCAGAGGCGCCGAGAAGCAGGCTTAATTATCAAGGGACACGAGCAAAATCGATTACCGTAATTGTTCCTCGCGAAGACCTCAACCTCGGCGGAATGGAGGGCTGTGTCATCAGTCATCAAGACGCTAGTCGAAGAAGCAACGTTCGAAGCGGGCGGCGAAGCCCTGAGCTTCAGGGCGATGGATCCCTCGCACATAGCGCTCGTTGACCTCTACTGGCCCAAAAACGCCTTCGAGAGGTACGAGTGCGACAAGCCCTTCAAGTTCAGCGTCAGGGTCGAGGACTTTGTGAAGCTGATCGGTAGGACGGAGACAAGGGACAGCATCGAGATGACCTCCACACAGGAAGATGCCCTGCTCCTGCGGCTGATGGATGGTTACAAGAGGGAGTTCACGCTGCACCTGATAGAGAGCACGTCCGCCGCCTCGCCGCTGCCGAAGCTGGACTTCGACGTGAGGCTGTCGATGAACAAAGGGACCTTCGAGAGGGTTCTGACCGACGTCTCCGTCGTCGCAGACCAAGTGACTATAAGCTCGCTCAAGGAGTCTGTCTCTTTCTCAGGAAAGAGCGATGTCGGCGCGGCGACAGTACAGCTCAACAGGGACAGCGCCGAGGTTCTCGGGCTTGACGTGAAACAGGACGCCCAGGCCACCTACAGCATAGAGTACCTCCTCAACACTTCGAAGGCCGTGGCGAGCGCTTCGGATACTGTGGTCTGCGAGTACTCGGCCAAGACGCCCGTGAAGCTGGAGTTCAAGCTGAACGAGCAGGGGTCGAGGATTCACCTCTTTTTGGCGCCCCGGATTAGCAGCGACTGACGGGAAGGGAGGACTGACGGACAATCGTTACTTCGCTGAGGGAATCACGTCTCTCCTCCGCGCCCAATGGAAGAGAGCAGCCTGCTCAGCTCTGCCTTGCCGTAGCCGAAGGGTTCGAGTATCGTAGCAGAGGCGGATGTCAGGAGTTCGAGGTACTTCCTCCTGTCGTACGGTTGATCCTCTGAGAGAAGCTCTTCTGGTACACCCTCCTTCAGGCGAGAGTCTGTGATCAGAAACCTGACGACGTTGCCGGGTTGCAACGTTACACCTCTCTCATCAAGGAGCCTCGAGGCCTGAGTCTGAGGAGTTCTGTGACGGTAGTTCGATGGTCTCTTGGAGAATCTCCTCTCTATGAGAAGTTCGTTCAAAGGCACGAAACCAGATTTTATCGCCCTCACATACTCGAAGAGATTGTCAAGGGCGGTTGGAACGAGCCGTCTGACATCATCGATGCATTCTCCCTGGGCCAGGGTGTTGAGCATGCTGATTTGAGATAGCGCTATTATTCTCGGCGTGTCCCTCCTACGTGCCTCTATCCCTCTGAACTTCACCTTCCCGTTCCTGAACACTCCAAAGTATCTGTTGAGCACCGGAGTTGAGCCATCGGTCTTTGATGGAAGGAAGGCTATCCAGCGGTACATCCCTTCGAACGAAACCCTGAATCCGGTCTCCCGCTCTATCTCGCTGCAGAGATGAGCGTAGTCTTCTTCGTTCGCCCCTTCCTTCGCGAGCCATAGGGAATCGACGATGCCATGAAGAACCTTGAACCCCTTCAGCTCTGCTATCCTTGTCGCGTCAAGCAGAATCTTCCTCGCGAATGCGCACACCGCGATGTGGGAGTCTATCCTCCCGAACTTCGCATTCCTGTACCCTAAGAAACCGAACGCACAAACCAGAATCCACTTGAGCGCCGTCTGCCTCTCATCGTAGAACCTCTTTGACTCCTCGTCCTTCGCGCTCCTCATCAGTTGCTTGTAGACAGCTCTCTTTCTGAGGAGTTTCTCGAGCGTAATCGGAACTATGCCTCTCTTCCTTACGCAGACATGGTACCCAAGTTCTGGCACTCGTACGGGCGAGTCAGGACAGCATTCGCTCAGTACGGTCTCACCGCTCAGGTTGAACTTGAGCATTATGCTTGGGTAGAGGCTGGCGAAGTCAAGCTCCCCAATTGCCTCGTGGAGTCCGATAACCGGTTCGAAGATGAACCCGCCTCTGTCTGCGACTTCGCATCAACCCGATGATGTATCTCAAAGACGGGGAGCGTTACCTGGTGTTCGCGTCCAAAGGCGGCGCGGATACCAACCCGGACTGGTACTACAACCTCATGGCCCACCCTGACTTCCATAG
>CAWIJZ010000074.1:0-71304 GCA_963836465.1 uncultured Nitrososphaerota archaeon | reverse complement strand
ATCCCACTCCCGGCGCCTCTCATTTCTTGCGACAGACCCGATTGGCACGGAAAGACCGAATATCTAGCCTACAACACAGTTATCGTCACCGCAAGAACAATCAAGACTCCAGCAAGAAGCTCGAAGCTCCTTGGTGATTCTCTTCTCAAGATCCTGCTAGCTATCTGTGTAATCAATGGAGAGAGGCCCAAGACGATCGTGGAGAAGACTAGGCCCACAACTCCAATTGAATAGATGTAGAGTCCCGCAGCTAACGCAATGTCCAACACTGAAACTGCACCCAGAGACAACCGATCACGCCACTGGAGACCAGCGGCATCGCCGCCACTCCTGCCCCGCTTGCGCCTTGTGACTAGCAGGATTATTCCGAGTGTGACTGTCGCAGCTGCAGTCCTGGAGAAGGCAATCGAGAATGGATTTGCACCTCCTGATGTCGCGATCTTGATGGAGGATTGCCCCACGCTATCAATTATGGCTGCGAGGAGTCCCGCAGCTATCCCTTTGAGCCTGATTGTGCTACGGTCTCCTCTGGAGAGCAGGTAGACGGCCACGACAATTAGTGCAGCGCTCACGAGGTGCAAGGCAGACAGAGGTTCCCCTACCGATGGCGCCACGAACTGGATGAGTACCGTCTGAACATAGAGCAACGGCGTAGCTATCGATGCGCCCACCAGCCCGATTGAGACAAAGAAGAGAGTGTCACCGATGGCCAGGGTAAGGAACCCGCTGAGCGCGCCGTAGGACAAGCTCGGACTGAAGCCGAAGACTGCGAGTGGGACTAGAAGCACGCAGGAGGCGAACGCAGTCCGCAGAAAATTGACGGTTATCGCGTTCCTTTTCTCAAGGAGGGGTTTGTAGAGAATGGGAGTAAGCCCCCAGATAATCGCGGGCGCTAGCAAGATTAGGGGTTCAAACAAAGGTATCAGTCCAAGTAGAGAACCCGTAGCGCTCTTCTTGCTCTGGACGGTGTACTGCCCGCAAATCAAACAGAATTGAGATCAGAGTCCCTGCGACGAAACAGAATTCACATGGCAAGGAACCGATCTCCCGCTGAACTGAATTGCGGCATCTTCCCAGCCTGGAGATAGGAAGTTCAAGAGTTTTATCCCCACCTTTTGTCGCAAACGGAGGTGCCCTGGGTTGAAACCGAGGGAGAGAGTCCTGGCTGCACTCAACCATGAGGAACCAGACCGTGTACCATTGGATTTGGGTGGAGGCGTAACAACCATGAACTCTGAAGTATATTTCGGTTTATTGAGAGAACTGGGGTTCCCAAGGGAAGAGCACTTCTACATCTGTGACCAACACTCCTTTACTTTCATTAGTGAGAGTGTTAGAAAGAGGTTCCAGATCGACACTAGATACATTTACTTCAGTGTTGACAAGATGGGAACCAACCCACCTGCCGAAAAAATAGACGTGTGGGGAGTAAAGAGAAGGTTGATGGGGTACTTCTACGAACCTATCTTTCATCCCCTCTCTCATGTGGAGGATGTTGGTGAGCTCAAGGACTATCCCTGGCCCAAGGCTGATGACATCATCAGTCAGCAGGCGGTGGAGAACATGGTCGACAAAGGAAAAGAGTTGGCCGGTGGCGATTACGCCGTCGTTTTTCCGATTCCGCCACTGGGCGGCTCCTTCGAGCTTTCATGTCTCTTGCGGGGCCCCCAGAAGTTCTTTGCAGACTTGCACCTTCGTCCGAAAATAGCAGAAGGAGTAATGGACCATGTGGCAGATGTAATGGTGGACATCATAGGGAGGTGCATAAGGTCGATTGGGGAGTATCTTGACGCGATATTCATCACTGACGACCTTGGCACGCAGGACGGTCCCATGATATCACCTCGTACCTACAGGACATACGTGAAGCCTCGGCAAAGGAGAATCGTCGAAGCGTTAAGGGGGGCCACCCGGGCAAAGGTGATACTCCACGGCGATGGAGCGATTGCACCATTAATCGATGACCTCGCAGAGATAGGCATCGCTGGCATATACCCTGTCCAGGGCACGGCTAGGGGGATGGACAGCCAGAAGTTGAAGGAAAGGTTTGGCACGGAGATCGTCTTCTGGGGAGCGGTCGACAGCCAGCGTGTGCTCCCGTTTGGTACCGTCGAGGATGTGAGGCGGGAAGTGAGGACGAAGATGGACAACTTGGGGGGAGGGGGGGAGGCTACATCCTGGGCCCTGCACACAACGTACAACCCCCGACACCACCTCGGAACATAGTCGCGATGTATGACGAAGCGATGAAGTCAGGTTAAATAATCAACAGAGCCCCCCCAGCACACTTGAAGGTCCTCATTACAGGTTCGTCCGGCATGATTGGGAAGTATGTTGTGGAGTACCTCACGACCCACCATCATGAGCCCATCGGCACTGACATAGTCGGCCAAGTCAATCGTGGAGATGTTGCCGACAGAAAATTCGTATTCGATGTGTTATCGAAACTAGAATTCGATGCGATTGTGCATCTGGCGGGAGTCACTGATCTCAAGAAGACTGTGGAGAACCCACACCTCTGCTACGAAGTTAACTGCCTCGGCACACTCAACATGCTCGAGCTGGGAGTCCGGAAGGGAGTCCGAAGGTTTCTCTACGCCAGTTCGGCGAATGTGTACGGGGCCCCTTCGAGGAATCCCGTCGAAGAGGATGCTCCACTTAGGCCCAGGGTGCCGTACGACTACTCGAAAACGATTGCAGAGGCTTTCGCGCGTAGCTATTTCCAGACTAAGAAGCTACCGATTGTGATAACTCGCAGTTGGTTGCTCTTCGGCGAGAACGACCTCCCGAACAGGGCCGTGCCGAGGTTCATCAACGCCTGCCTGAGGAATGAACCGATCAACCTCTTCAATTCTGGGAGGGACACCACAGCTCCATCACACGCGGTGAACTACGCGAGGCTCGTGACAAGGATTCTGGAGACCGACGCGTCTGTCGGTGAGGTCTTCAACTTCGGGGGCGACATGGCAGTCTCAATCAGGGAACTCGCGGAGATAATCAAGCGACTCACGAACTCGAGCTCACAACTGGTAATGCTTCCACCCCGCTCTGAGCAGGAGAAGGAGCCCCAAGTCAGTTACCCCGACGTCAACAAGGTGAAGAAACTTCTCGCGTACACTTACGAACTCGGTCTCGAGGAGGGGCTGACGAGAACTATCGACACTTACAAGAGAAGCCTAACTCGTCAGAGTTAGCTCTATTTTCACGTCCTCTGGAATCTCGAGCTTCGTTATCTGCTTCATTGTTCTGTCGTCAGGCTGAATGTCAAGTATGCGCCTGTGAATGCGCATCTGCCAGTGGTCGAAGGTGTGTGTCCCCTCGCCTGTCGGCGCCTTCCTAGTCGTGATTTTCAGTCTCTTTGTGGGAAGTGGTTGCGGCCCCTTGATCTTCACCCCAGTCCTCTCGGCAATGTCCTTGATGTCCTTCGATACCCTCTCTAGCTGCTCAAGGTTGGTGCTTGTTAGCTTGATGCGTGCTAGCTGAGGCATGTTTTTCTGTTTGCCGCTAGCTACGTGTCTATTTAGACATTTACGCCGAGGTGGTGTGTTGAATAACTCGATTGGCTTCAGACGCTACTCTGGTTCCTGACCTGCCTTTACCTTGGGTTCATCGAGATGAAGAGGTTGTACAACGACGCCTTGAGCATCATCTCGCTCACGATGTGCTTCCATTTGATCGATACGATGTACTCCCCGAATGTCCTCTTCAACGAGGATATCGCTGATTCCGCCATCCACCTGTAGCCGTACCCGTGTTTCTTCTTCCACCTCTTGTAGTCCTTCAGCTGCTCCATGACCACGAGCTTTCTTGGCATGCACCCGTCCGCCTTCATGGACGAGTTCTTCCTCACTCTGATTGCCGGCTCTATTCGCATGCTATCCAACGTCCGGAAGTTGTCCTTCGAGTCGTAGGCTCCATCCGCTAGCGCCCTGACGATGTGGGCATTGGAAGCCGCCTCTTCGACGAGAGGCTTCAGCATCCTCCCGTCGGAGACGTCCTCCTTCGTGACCTCCATCGAGAGGATCTTCCCTGTCTTCGTGTCGACTGCGAGATGTACCTTGACGAATCCTCTCTTCACTCTCCACTTGTGCCTTATCCACTCTCCCCTGTTCGAGACCTTGACTCCCGTGGAATCGACGGCGATGGTGACGTCCTTGTGGGGATCGACGTCAGGGTCTAGTTCCACATTCATGTTCGCTATCCTGTAGTATATCGTCGTGAAGTCAGGTACTCCTCTCCCCAGCTCTTCGACGTGCTCTGACAGGGTTCTTACGAACCCCTCCAGCTGTCTGTACGGGAGCAGGTAGGCGTGGATGGCTGCGAGCATACTCATTAATGAGCTTGGATAGCGATATCTCGCTCCTTCCTTCTTCCTGTTTATGTTCCCTAACTCGCTTCTCCATCCAGATAAAAAATCGGTGTCGAAGAGCAGCTCTCCCCTCCTAACCAGAGCCTCGTTGTACTCCTTCCAGTTCCGCTTCTTCTTGGTGACCAATCCATAGGATGGGGTTACGATCCATTCCATGAGAGACCGAGACAAAATTCACTGACAGGGCGCTTAGTTATTCAACACACCACGCCGAGGCAGAAAGAATATCTATCGACAAGGAAAGAATGCCCACGATTCCATATGCCAGGCGATAGGTAGTCTTGATAGATCTCAAAGCGAAGAAGCTTTTCCTCTTCGATCTTGACGGAGTTCTCCTCAAGGGAAAGGAGCACCCCGTCAAAATAGGAGGGTCAGAGGTCGTGGAGAGGATACGAAAGAGGGGGAAGAGCCTGTTCGTCCTCACGAACAATTCTACGGACACGGTTGAAACAATTCACGAAAGATTGTGGAAGCTTGGCATTCCGATCATGCGGGAAGAGATACTGACGACCACCAGACTTACTGCCGAGTACGTCAAGACGAAGTACAGTAGCGCGACCTATTTCCTTGTCGGTGAAGCCGGATTCGATGAGGAGCTTCGAAGACAGGGGCTAAGGAGGACCGTGGGGAACAAGGCGGATGTGGTCCTGGTCGGGCTAGACAGGAAATTGACCTACGGCAAGCTTGACAGGGCCGTGAAGAATGTGATGAATGGCGCCGGCATCGTTGCGACTCATGAATCAGCGATGTACATGTCGAGGTACGGTCCAGCGATGGCGGTGGGACCGATTCTGAGGGCCATTGAATACGCAACTGGGAAAAAAGGAGTGGCCATCGGCAAGCCGGCGCCACTCATGTTCGCCACAGCCCTCGAAAGGGCAGCGTGCAGCAAGGAGGAAGCTGTCATGATTGGCGACCAAGAGGACACCGATATCACGGGTGCGACAAACTTCGGAATAGACTCGATGCTTGTTCTGAGCGGCGTCGCAGACGGGAATTCTCGGACTCTCGCGAAAGGCGCGCTCCAGAACATTGATGATCTCGCGAGCCTAATCTAGGTAGAACCCCGGAAAGGTTCTATGCGGACGAGCGCGCTCGCTGACGGAAGAACCCGAGAAATGGCACTCGGACTCGGTGGGAGGCAATAGAAGGCTGTAATCTGGAAGTTCTTCACCATAGTCACAAATCAGGAGAAACCATCTTAAGCACGAGGACCTTCTTTCTCGCGTGTGCAGCATCACGAAGAACCCGAAGGCTATACGCTCGTCTCGCTGATGAGGGAACGAACCAGCACTCATGTCTGGGAGGCAGAGTATGAGAATATCGAGGTCTTCCAGTCGAGGTGCAGTTAGATCATGCCCGGAGAGGAAATGAGGATTATTGAAGCGCTGGTACATGAGATAGAAAAGCTGAAACTGGGACTTGACCCGGAGGTGCTCGCCGGCTGGTACGGGAAGATAGAGAGCGATGCCAGGGCCAAAGCACCGTCTCATCTCAGTGACAGCATTGAGGTCGTTCAGAACTCCTTGCTCCCCATGAAGTTCGAGTTCAAAACGTCGAAGAGAGCTGTCGGGTACGTCCTCGAAGCGATAGACCGCAACCTCCCTGCCATGCCCACGGCCACCCGGCTGTACTTCCAGAAACTCTCAGAGCTGATTCAGGCGGAAATGAACAGATAGCGGGTCCTAGGACGCCAACTCCTCACAAAAGCACTCGACTGTACCGATCACGTAGATTCAGGACGATTTCTCTCCCGCGACCAGCAACGACTCCTTTCTGAGGTGTAAATTGACTGAACTGATCGCTTCCTAACGCTGGAAACCGCCAAGATGACCCGGAGTCTTAATACTGACCTGTTCGAGGCAGGAGTGTGCGACTGGACAACAAGGTGGCTGTCGTCACCGGGGCTGGCGCCGGCATAGGAAAGGAGATCGCCCTGACCCTGGCCAAAGAGGGGGCGGATATTGTTGTCAACGACGTCAGTCTTGCGACTGCGAGTCAGACGTGCTATGAAATCAATGCCCTGGGCAGGAAGGCGCTCTTGGCACAAGCCGATGTATCAGACTACAATCAAGTAAAGGCGATGGTTGAAAAGGCTGTCAAGACCTTCGGGCGAATCGACATTCTGGTCAACAACGCTGGGAGGACAGATTACGGTGGAAAGCCTGAAGACCTGAAGTTGGAGGATTGGAACAAGATGCTGGCGGTATCGCTCACGGGCGTGTTCATCTGCTCCCAGCTCGTGGGGCGAGAGATGATAAGGCAGAAGAGCGGCAGAATAATCAATATAGCCTCGACGGCTGGCCTAATTGCTCTTCCCGACTCCTGCGACTATACCGCGGCAAAACACGGAGTCGTTGGTCTCACTAAGGCCCTGGCCATAGAATGGGGTAAGCATGGGATCAACGTGAACTGCGTCGCTCCTGGATCAACTCTGACTGCCAGGGCCGAAAGAGAATTCAAACGTGATCCTAACTCTGCAGCCGACAGGACCTCCAGAGTTCCGCTCGGAAGGCTCGCAAAGCCCATCGACCAGGCAAGAGTCGTCGCCTTCCTCGCCTCCTCCGACGCAGATTACATTTCAGGACAGACGATAGTGGTGGACGGTGGCACCTATGCGCTTTACGCGGGATACAGTCCTCCGAAGTGACGTGAGGCGCGAGTCGAGAGTTTAGTTCCTCGGAGACGCCCGGCCCGGCCGTACCGAATTCGCAACCGCCCGATAACGAATTTAAGATACCTAAATTCACTCTACTCGACTTGAAGGCATACGTCTTCCTGATGACCAAGCCCGGCACCTCAGAAGAGGTGCTCCGATACCTTCGCAAAGTTGCGCAGGTCAAGGGCGTGAAGCAGGTTGATTCGGTCTATGGTCGGTTCGACGCAATCGTCACGGTCGAGGTAGCCGATCTGAATGAGCTGGGAGATCTCGTCTACAGGGTCATAGAAAAGATGCCGAATGTCATTCGCACTGAAACCGCCATTTCACTCTCGCGAGCCAAGGAGTGAAGCGGTTGCCCGTCATGGCCTACGTGCTGGTGCGAACGAAGCCTGGAACATCTCATGAATTGATAGGCTCTAGAAGGATACGGGGAGTCAAGATGGCCAATAGTGTCTTTGGAAGGTACGACGCTGTCCTGGTAATATCGGCAAAGAACATGGACGAACTCTCGCAAACTATCTACGAAGTCGTGGAGAAGCATCACAATGTGGAACACACCGAGGTTCTTGTCTCTCTCCCATATCCCCCTGAAGAGAAGCCGCATCTGCCTACTGAGAGATATACCACGATATCGTTCTACTGCCCCAGCTGCCACGCCCTCAACGAGCAGGGTTCCACCCTCTGTCACTTCTGTGGATTCGTATTCACGTAACTGGTGCGCTAGCCGAGCGCCACTAGAGACGAGTTCTTGTGAGCGCGTGCAACCCTCAAGTGAGAAGTCTTCGGAGTCCGAAGAGGTCGTCAAACTCGTAGTCTGGTAAAGGATCCCACGGGTTCAGTCTCATCCATCCCTCTTTCATCTTCTTCCTTCTTATCCAGACCACCTTCAACCCGAAGATTCTCGCACCTTGGATATCGGCCCAAGGGCTCGTTCCAACCCAGAGCAGCTCCTCCTTCGCACAACCCATCCTGCCTATCGCGTACTCGAATATCCTTGGGTTCGGCTTGTATGCCCGCGCCATCTCGGAAGTTACCGCCAGATCGAGATTCACGCCTAGTCTCGTGTTGTTGAACAAGTCGGTATCCATGTTTGTGACAACCGCGAGCTTGCAACTGTGACGCCTCAGCTCTGTCAACACCGGCGCAACATCCTCGTAAGACTTCCAGTCCTTGAAGCTCTCGTAGAGAATTTTGATGTCCCTCATATCGCCCTTCACTTTATGCCTCTCGAAGAGTTTCTTGACAGCAGTCCTTCCGGCTTCCTTCCGGCTTCCTTCCAGCTTACGAAATCAGCACTGGATCTGTAGATTCGTATGACTTCGTTGTGCCACTCCTCGAAGAGATCGTAGCCGTCCCTCCTTATACCGTTCCTCCGGGCTATTACATTGAATGCTCTGCCTGCACCTTCCTCCCTGTCAACAAGAGTCGCATAAACGTCGAAGGCGACCCATTTCGGCTCAAGGTCTCCTTTCAAGGTCGTCGTGAGATGAGGCAGCGCTCTAAAAACCTTCGATACGCCTTCTGAAATCGTCAGGCCAGCGTCGGACAGCCGTATCTGACCTAGATGATAACGTCGACGGTGAAATGGGCGAAGGTTGGTTAGAAGGCTCTACTGTCTGCCAAGCCCAACCGCATCAGCTTGACGCTTTCGACCTTCTTCATCATCCTCTCAATCTCGTCCTTTCGGGGACTCCCTCGCGTTTCGTACCTGGTCGCTTTCAGGGCCCCAGCCAAGTTCGCCCAGTTGGCAGCTTCCAGTGGCCCGTACCCCATCATCAGGTAACTCGCGAACACCCCCAGGAATGCGTCACCGCTTCCTGTGGTGTTGACGGGCTTCTTGCCAATCGTGGACAGGTCGATGCCCCCGATCGGAGTGATGATACCATCTCTGGCGACGATGCACCCCCTTGCTCCCAGCGTGGCTACAATCGTCAAGCTTGAGTGGGTCTGCTTGATTTCCTCAATCGCTTCCTCCTCGCTATGGGTTTGGTACATATTCAGCAGTTCCACGCGGTCCAGGACCAGATAGTTCGAGTGTTCTAACACTCTCTCGAGTCTCTGCCTCCCTTCCTGAGTGCGCACTCCTGGGCTGTAGATTACCTTCGCGCCCTTGCTGCCCGCTGACTCGGCGGCCGTGAACGCGACAGGCGTGGGTGGATCCATGACAATCATGATCTGAGTCTTTGAGAGGAATGAGGCCGCGACCCCCGTAATGAGATGGTGTGGTGAGATCCTGTCATTGGCCCCGAAATGGGTGTGGATTGTCTTCCTCCCGTCCGCGTCTATCAGGATGTAGGCTCTCCCAGACCTTGACCTTTCCACCCTCACCATTCCGTCTGTAATCACGCCCTCCTTCTTTAGCTCCGCCAGCTGCCTTGACCAGAGATAGTCATCCCCGAGCGCGCCTAGGAACGCCACCCTTCGAGGGCCGAGCACCCTGGCCGCTGCCACTGCAACATTGGCCCCTTTCCCGCCGGAGTACTCCTCGACGAGCCTCACCGGCACCTCCTCGCCCGGCCTTGCGAAGCGGTCCTCAAAGATGCTGATGTCCCAGTTGATCGCTCCAATTACACTGAGTAGCGTTCCTAGAGACTGCCCATTGGAGGAATTCATCAGCTCACCCTTGTATGACTTGGAATTGGCGATTGTGTCGGCCCTCTTTCCGCGGCCTCTGGAGGCATTTGTCGGATGCTGGTCAAGAGAATCATTCATAGTCTTCGCTCCCCTCTCTTCGTTCGAGTTTACCTCGCGCACAGCGTTACCGTACCAGGTCGCGCGGGAAGGCACTATAGGCTTTTTCTGAGAAGAGGTGTTGGACAACTAGACTGTTTGTCAAGCACCTACGAGTTCCATTCCCATGGCAATCTCCGTGTGTTCAGCTACGATAGCTCACGCATCAGGGTAAAGGAGCCTGATGTCAGCTCCTTGAAAGCTCCATGACCCTTTTTTCTATTTCATCCCTGATTCTCCGCACGTCAACAATTGACCTTCCCTTGGGGTCGGAGAGATCCCAGTCAACGAGCTTCTTTTGCATCTGAGCGAGCATGGGCCTGGGACAGACTTCCGCGACCGAGCAACCCATGGTCACCACTGAGCCAGCGCGATTAATCATTTCAGCAGTGAGTATCTTCGGCCTATTCATCGAGAGATCGAGCCCCTTCTCTCTCATTGCTTGAACAACTATCGGGTTGACCTTCGACGAAGGCATTGTCCCCGCACTTGAGGCCTCCATACCATGCTTTTTCGCGAACGCTTCGGCCATCTGACTCCGGCCGGCGTTCTCAACACAAACAAAGAGGATGTGAGGGTGCTGAGTCTTCTGGAATTTGGAGATACTTCTATGCGTGGTTTTTCGCCCTCGAGCTAGCTATTCTGTGCCTAACATTCCGCACTACTAACGGCAGCACTGTCAGCTGGGACAGTTATTGGAGGATAGTACCTTTTCCGTAGCCAGAGAGCGACATTCACGAGACTAATCATCACCGGCACTTCAATCAGAGGCCCTATCACTGTAGCGAAGGCCTCTTGCGAGGCGAGACCGAAGACGGAGACCGCGACGGCAATGGCCAGCTCGAAGTTGTTACTGGCCGCAGTAAATGCGAGAGTGACTGTTCTACCGTAGTCCATCTTGGAATAGAGACCCAAGGCAAACGATGTGAAGAACATGATGAGAAAATAGACGGGCAAGGGAATCGCTACCCTGACGACATCGAGTGGGAGGTTGACGATATATTGGCCCTTGAGGGAGAACATAATGATTATGGTGAACAGCAGCGCGATAAGCGAGGTAGGAGCCAACTTGCGCATCAGGACTCGATCGTACCATGATCTTCCTTTTGTTCTCACGAAGTAGAATCTTGTTGCCATTCCTCCAAAAAATGGAATTCCCAGGTAAATCGCCACTGACTGAGCGACCGCGAGAAGAGAAATGTTGACAACCGCACCCTGCCCGGAGATCCAAGAGCTGGCCAAGGTGATGTAGAAGTATGCCAGGACGCTATAGAATACTATCTGGAAGACAGAGTTTAGAGCCACGAGAATCGCTGCCCACTCGCTGTCCCCATCCGCAAGATTGTTCCACACTATCACCATGGCTATGCACCTGGCCAGTCCCACTACGATCAGCCCGTTCCTCAACGCGGGATAGTTCGCTAGGAATATCCAAGCCAGCACAAACATGAGGAGGGGTCAGACTAGCCAATTAAGAATCAGTGAGGTGGTGAGCATGGTTTTGGAACCCTTCGCGCTGACTATCTTCCCCAGATCCTCATACCGGACTCTCGCCAGCGGGGGGTACATCATCCAGATCAGCCCCAAGGCTATGGGGATAGATGTGGTCCCGACGCTGAAGGAGTTTATGAGATTCGAGACATCAGGATACGCATAGCCAGCGACAATCCCTATCGCCATCGCCAGGAATATCCAGACGGTCAGGAATCTGTCGAGGGACCTTAGACGACCCTTTCCTCTCTCTGCCACGGTTGACCTCATTCCTCCCTAGAAGAGAACCAGGTTCGCCCAATCATGGAGTGTGTCCATCCTCGCCGATGCGCCCCGACTACGCTTCAGTTCCGATTCTTGGTTCGAACGAGACGGGCGGCTTGATCGAGTTTGCAAGTAGGCTGTACTTGCGGACCCAATCCAATGCCTTCGCTATTCGGTCGTTGAGTTGGCGGACGCGAAGCTCGAACTTGTCGAAGACGGTCTGTAGGTACTCGCTCAAGAAAAGAGGTGTGGCTTCGCCCATACTAGAGACTCTCCTTGACCAGCTGAGAACCCCTAGTCAGCAGGGTCTCAACTTTCCTGTCAGCAATCTTGTAGAAGACCCACTTCCCTTCCCGCCGAGATGCCACCAATCCGGACCTTTCCAAGATTCCTAAGTGATGGGATGCGGTTGGCTGCGTCAAGTCCAGTGCAGCCATGACTTCGCACGCGCAAAGCTCCTCCTTGGCAAGAAGCCTCAGAATTTTCAAGCGAGTACTATCCGCAAGACCTGAGAAGATTCCTTCCAATCGTCTGAGCGTTAGGTCGTCGGTCTCTCTCGCTCTTCCCCTTAGCTGGGATATTCGTTCGCTAGGTCGGCACGATCCCCGTAGCCCTGAATCGACCAGCCGCGTCAGCCTTTCCTCGGTGACGCTCATGCTCATCTGACATCTCCGTGGGAGATTCAGATTCACATTCTTAAATGTATTGTTTCGGAGGAACGCAATAACTCTAGGGTTTAGAGTGGCTCAACTCGGAAGATGTAACTGAATCTATGCACTGACGAGGAAGTAGACTGCCCCATTCCTTGCTTCATGATCTATATATCGAAGTACATGTGGTGGTTGAACCTTTCGGTGACAGAATTCTAATTTTCAAATCTGAATACCGTCGGGTCGGTTTCAGAATAATCATGAGGGCCCGTAACATCTGCTCAGTTGGTGGGGAGTTGCTTTTGATGTTCCTAACACGATAGGAACGGTGTAACCGAAAGATATTAGTTGGTAAGCCAAGCTCTAAATACAAAACGAGAGATGGAGGCGCAAACCCTTTGTCAGCTGAGAATGAAGTCTCGAAAGCTAGGCTAGCGTTATTGGACCGCTAGTCTTCCCAGTTGACGAATCACGGAAGCTATTTTCTTACGGCAGTCCTGATTCTAATAGGTTGGCTCCAAGTATTCAGCCGATTCATATTAGTAGTTCAATCCGTGATCTTCGCCGGAATCCTTGCCATCGTTTTCTACGTACTGATCAGAACCTTGTATTGGGGCTATCTGTCCAATGCTGTCGTTGGCATGGGAAGCTACTCTATAGACCCAGACTATCTGAAGAGATTCAGACTTGATAATGTCCCTGATTCTCTTCAAAGAATGAACGCCGCTTCGGCGGTATGGGTCTCTAATCAATATGAAAATCACGTCCCGACATGCGTAACAAAGATCGTGTTCGGTCTACAAAAGTACAGATTTGTGGTCATAATAATATTATTTGTGGCTGGTACGTTGTCGGCCCACATAGTTCTCCCGTTGATTGTCGCACCAAATTCCGGTTAATTTCTCGAGTGAAAGCATAATTCAGATCGTAAGAACGCAACATTATGGGATGCATCCAGGTCATCCGAGTCAGACCTGCTAATGTTATCGAAGACCATCATTCTCTCCTGATGTGTCTCGCAGTTGTTTCATGGCAATTCCAAATTAGAGGTGGCGGAGGCGCAATGAACCCTATGCACAGCAAACAGAGATTGAGTTAGTGCTTCTAGTGCGATAGTCTCATAAACGAGCAATATCTGCAATTGTCTGGCGTTGACCGCTCTCGGACCGGTCGGTCTAGCGATAGTGAAGATCGAACCCGGTACTTGGACAACAAAACTAGAGCAGGGCATTATGAACATTGAGCAGGTCTTCCCAGTTTCTCTGCAGGACTCAATCTCTTACCTCAAGTGGATAGCGAACCTTCCCGACTCCGTCTTCCTAGTTGCCAAAATGAACGATTTGATTGTTGGATATACTGCAGGTGCGAAACTTGAATATTTTGGCGATATATCTGGTGTGACGCGTGATCCACACTTCGGAGTAGAAGACACTTTTTACCTCGAGTCCGTCGCAGTACTGAAAAGTGAACAGAGCAAAGGAGTCGGAAAGCAACTCCTCCGGGCCATCTTGTTGAGAGCGCGAAAGAATAATTTCCGCTACATCTCTGGTCACATGAGGAAGGGCTTTGCAGAAAAATGGCGAGGTGTTCCTTTAGCCCAGTTTGCAGATTACTACAGAACCGGCGAAGTATACGAATACTTCAGGCGCGAGCTCAAA
The DNA here is from genome assembly GCA_963836465.1 of uncultured Nitrososphaerota archaeon. GTDB lineage: Archaea > Thermoproteota > Nitrososphaeria > Nitrososphaerales > Gagatemarchaeaceae > CAWIJZ01. Next base: position 57,480 of record CAWIJZ010000074.1, on the reverse strand, counting down.
TTTGGAAGTTGGACCGCAGGTTGTAGGAGCGTGATTAACGTTCAAGCGATATTAGCCGGATTCGCGGCTCTCATCTTAGTAACCTTATTGACTATACCAATTGTGAATGCCGGAAGTTGGGCTGTTTCTATGGTCATGGCTGCAATTTTGGTAACTGTCGCGTCAGTAGGATATTGATTTATTCCGTCGAACACTCAACTGACGCTCTCGACCAACATGACCCGATCATCTACGTTGATAGCCTAGTATACTATAATATCGGTGTAATTCTTTTCCTAGCTGGAATAGCTCTTACTCTGTCTGCCTACTTGACCAATCTTTTGGTGGAAGGAATTGTTTCTACTGCTTACCTCAGCATCCTCGTCTTGGTATGGATGCTAATCGCTTATCCAATGCTGCATTGGGCTAGAGACCTCAAATGGCTTTCGAACAAGACGAATAGGCTTGCTTATCCGTTCGCTTTCGAATTTGAGGAGGAGGATTAGCTCTTCTATCACCTACTAAACGGCGTAACATGAGTTCCTCGACAAAGGGAGGCGCGCCGTCACAACCATAAATATCAATAGGCATGGGTTTCCATTGGTTGGACTTAATCCCCGTCATAGCGTTCATCCTGACCGTCTCATTCCTTTCGAACGTGTCCCCGTTCTTCGGTGCACCTAGAGAATGAGAAAATCGAAGAGGATCTGTGGACTAACTTCTATAGATGAGTTCGGAGTATGACGGTTTCACGCAAGCAAGGCAGTCAGTTAGTGCCTTTTCCCAAGAGCAATATCAGGCTTCTATTTTCAAGGCTTCAAGGAAGTATGTCGGGAATAGTTCCCGATGCTGATCGACAAACCGTGCGAAATTAGAATCCAATACATAGGTCGTCGCGTAGTCAGTCTCGCTCCTCACGCTTCTGCCGTAAGTCTGGACAAGCCTGAGCGCGGTCTGCCATTCATACCATCCTCTATCCCGTTCGAGTTTGACGCTGGTTCTCCTATCTGACAGGTCAGGATAGGGGACTTTCACGATAATCTGGAACCTGGACAGGTCGTCTTTCAGGTCCACCCCGTTGTATAGGCTGGGAGATATCAGGACCGAGGCGTCAGAGGAACCGTGCGTCCGAAGGAGTGCTGACCTCGAGTTGCTGCCTTGGGTGGTCACCAGCCTCGTCCTGTTCTTTTCGGAGACGTGCTCGATGATGTAGTTGACCTGCTGGTAGGAAGTGGTGTGAATCACACCTCGTTCATCATCGTGGCGCGTCATTATCTCATCAACGGCGGTAGCAATTCTCTCGAGCGAGGCGTCCATGGTGCCTCGGCTGAGGTGAGCGATGTCGAGCCCATAGATGATCCTGTTCTCGACGGGAAAGGAGGAGTTGGGCACCTTGATGAAGCAGGCGGCATCTTTCATGATTCCCAACGTTCTGCAAAGGAGTTCTTGGGAGAATATGGTTGCCGACATCAGGAATACGGTATCGGTCGTGGCAAAGAGATCAGACGTGTAATGACTGACCTCAATCGGTTGGAACGTGACCTCTTCAACCGAACCATCGCCATCCAGCGTCGCGGCCCTCTTGATGCCATTCACTACCCAATTCTTTGGATTGGCCTCGAGGTCTTCAATGAAATTCTCTAGCGACCAGGACATGCTCTTGCACGAGGCGACGCGATCCTGCATGTCCCTATCGTCGAGGTAGGTGTCGACAAACCCACCGAGTCTACCTTTGGACTTGCTGAGCACGCCTAACCATGCGGCCGCGTCATCCGACCCCATATCCGGAATACCCACATCCGCAGTTTCGCTGTCCACTTGGTAACTCAACAGCGTCGATCTCTTCAATGAGAATGACGCAAAGCTGACGAGATGTTTTTCGAGGTCGTGCACTTCGTCACAGACGAGTATTCGCCGGTGCTTCACTTCTTTGGTGTATCTTAGCTCGCTTAGCAAGAAGGGGTAGTTTGCTACTGCTATGGGTGCTCTGAAAGCATCCCATTTCTGCCTGTAATAGGGACAAAGTTTCCCAACTTGGAGTTGCTCGCACTTTGATTGCTTCGTGCACAGGCCACGTTCATGCTCATCGAATTCTTCAAAGGTGAGATAGTGTGGGCATTCGTCGAGCTCCCAGTCCGCTTCACATCTTCCTTTGTTACAGGCAACAAGGCGTCCGGATGAAGTCGGCACACAGCAGGTGAAGTTTGATTTGCCCATCACCGTAGAGAAAGAAAAATCGTCATAATACTGGTCTTGAAGCTGCTTGGTTGACGTCAGGAGGTAAGCAGAGCCGAGATAGTTGCAGAGCGCGGCCGCCACTGCCGACTTACCAAAGCCCACGGGAGCCTCCAAAATCAAGAACTTCTTTCCCGACGCCAACGCCGCTTCAATCTGCTCTAGGACCTCCTTCTGAAATGGTCTCATCGACTTGAATGGGAAACGATCTGCAAGGCTTGCATTCCTCGGCCCCGATACAGCCCCGCACCTCGGACAGACCGACAGACCTTTGGAAGGTCTTATGCGGGTGCCGCACTTGGCGCAGAACTTCATCTTCGGATTCATACACAGTTCTATCGAAGTTAATTTAGATTCGCTGGTCTACGATCCCCGTCCAAACAACTGGCTTGACCTGGCTTGTTGATTTTCAAGCGAACTTTCGCCAAGCCTGATTTCTATCTTCCGGATTACAACGTCTATGTTGAATACTGGGGATTGATTCGTGCAAGCAAAGAATACGAGAGGAATATGAAATGGAAGATGGCCCAGTATCACCAGAATGGCATCAAATTCATCAGCCTATATCCAAAAAACTTGGAAAATCTGGATTGGATCTTTCGCACAAAGTTCAAGACAATCGTCGGATTCGACCTCCCCAGAGAATCACCAGGCGCTCAGGCTTCCACATACTGCACAGCTTGTAGAGCGCCAATTGCAGTTGGGGCGAATTTCTGTCAGCATTGCGGTTCACGAATCAATCGATGAGTTCCTCTGCTGAGGCGCAATGAACACTATACAGGACAAGAATCTCCACCGAAATCGGTAGTAGGGAATTATGCCACTTCTTTCCTGCTGGAATCCCCCCATCAGACGATGCATTAGCTCCTGATGTACTTCTCACGCATTCATTAAATAGGCGTACCGCAGCTGGAATAATATGAGCGCGGCGGAAAGGGTAAGGAAGAGCCTAGGCGAGACAATCAAGAGCACAGAGGAGTTCATCGAAAGCACGAAGAGGTCGTTGCAGAGGGAACTCTCCAAGACAACGCCCAAGATTGAGCACGCGTTGGATCGATCAGTGGACGATGCTGGGCAGGCGCTGTCGAATGCGCTGTCAGCAATCGACAAGAAGGCAGGTCATGAGCAGATAGAGCTGCTGAAAGGTTACAGAAGCTTCTTGCAGGGACAGGTCGCATTCGTTGACAAGAGAATCAAAGCGATGAAGGATGAATGATAAGGATTATTGCACCACATACCAGTCGAGTATCATAAAACATGGATGATGTATCGGACAACCTTCCACTTCTCGTAGCAATCGGGTAGGTGTGCGTCAACGATAGGGTTAGCTTTGGTGTATTTCCTGCCGCCAGAGGGCAGGAGCTCGTACTACAAATCGAAGTAGAGGTAGAACTCATACGGATGCGGTCTTGCAGAGACCATCCTGTGACTGCTCATCCCGAGATCAGCTATCGTGTCAATCATGTCACTCGAAAAGATGTCCTTGAGGAACTCAGAATCGCTCTCTAGGCTCTCTATGGCCTCCTGCAGACTCCCGGGCAGCTCACCGACCCCAAGTTGCCTCCTCTTCTCGGGCGCAAGCTTGTAGATGTCCTCGTCGACCGGATCACCAGGATCGAGCTTCTTCTTTATCCCATCGAGGCCGGCTGCGAGGATGGCGGCGAATGCGAGGTAGGGGTTGCTTGACGGGTCGGGAGTCCTGAACTCCACACGCTTCTTCCCCTCGGCAGACCTTCCTTTCTCGTACACCGGGATTCTGACGTTGGCCGACCTGTTTGCCTTGCTCCAGGCTATGTAAACAGGCGCTTCGTAACCGGGCACGAGTCTGCGGTACGAGTTTGTCGTCGGGTTAGTTATGGCACAGAGTGCCCTGCTGTGCGAAAGCAGGCCGCCGGCGTAGTACCTTCCGACCTGGCTCAGTTCCGCGTGCTTATCGTCCGCGTCGTAGAACGCGTTCTTCTGGCCCTTCCACAGACTCGAAGCCACGTGCATTCCGGACGCGTTGTCACCGAAGATAGGCTTTGGCATCGTCGAGGCTATGAGACCTCTCTGGGCTGCGACGTTCTTTATCACGAACTTGTAGGTAAGGACACTGTCGCCCGTCGCCACCAGCGAGTCCCTGAGCATGTCTATTTCGCACTGCCCCGCTGTGGCCACCTCGTGGTGATGCGCGTCGACAACAACTCCGAAACCATCCCACAGGTAAGATGAGCACTCGCTTCTGTACTCCATCAGGGTGTCGACGGGTGGAGCTGGATAGTATCCCTCCTTGAATCTGATTGGGAAGTTAGTCCCGCGAGACTCGAGAGCGGACTCCACCGAGGAGATCTTGTAGCTCGCTCCGAAGGGACTGTTGGCATCCCAGATGACGCTGTCAAAGACGAAGAACTCGATCTCGGCTCCCCAGAGCGAATCAGTATAGCCGTGCTGCCGCAGCCTCGCCTCCGCCTTCTGGGCGACGTAGCGAGGATCCCTTTCGTATCTTCCTTTACCAAAACCCCAATTGATGTCGCATATCATTCGTGCCGTCTTGAACCTCTGGTCGCCCCAAGGGATGATTCCGAACGTGGATGGGTCGGGTAAGAGCAGCATGTCGGACTCGTAGATTTCCGTGAATCCCTTGATAGACGAGCCGTCGAGCTTGGCAACGCCCTCCTCGAAGGCGTCGGCGTCAATCATGAATGTTGGTATAGTAACGTGCTGCGTGCGCCCTGGGATATCCATGAACTGGAGGTCGATGTACTGAATTCCCTCCTCAGAGATCTGATCAAGAACATACTTCGCTGTCCTCTTTCTTGGGACGAACGAGCCCTTTGGAGACCTATCGAAAGGCATTGGCGCCCTGCTTTGGTGATTGCATATAAATCTTGCTTGGAGTGTTTGCGTTTGTTTAACAAGTAGGCGATAACTATATGAAACGCCAACCCAGTGGGCGTGAGAGTTTTCAATTGGTTATCGAGAATCTTGACCGCGCCATACTCGTGCAGTTGCTAACAGACGGAAGACAGTCATTGCGCGACATAGCCAAGAAGACAAAGGTCTCGGTGGTAACGGTTGGAAAACGCATCCAAAGGATGGAGAAAGAAGGAATCATATCAGGCTACTCGGCAATCGTCAGTCAGGACAAGGTGGGTTTTGAGATAACAACCATAACCGAGGTAACGGTTTCGAAGGGACAACTGCTCGAAGTGCAGCGAGAGATAGCGAAGATGAAGTCCGTGTGTGCAGTGTACGATGTAACGGGTGTGGAGGACAGCATTGTGATATCCAAGTTCAGGAACAGGGAGGAGCTAAGCGCTTTCACAAAGGAGCTCCTCACGCTGCCCCACGTCGAGAGGACAAACACCCACGTTGTCCTGAACACGTGCAAGGAGGACTTCCGCTTTCCGCTCATTGGGGAAACAGAAGGAAAGAACGACTGAGTCTTCCGACCCTTCATATACCGCCGATGCTTCGATTCCCGTGTTGTGGCCGAACAGAGGTACTAGTCTTATGGATTACAATGTGGTAGTTGATGATGTAAGCGGAGGAGAAATCGCGAACATCCTAAGAGGCTACATCCTGGTCGGGGGTGAGAAGATAAGGTTCATGGGAATTGCCTACGGAAGGTACGGTGGGCAGAATGTTGCACCGCGGTTCTCACCCAAGACAAAGAAGAGAATCAGGGAGGTCTTTGGTGACCTCTCCAAGTTCGAGGAGGATTTTCAGCTTAGGATGGTCAGCGGAGACTTCGAGATGGAACCTCGAAAGTAGGGAGGCTGTGTGGTTCGAGATGACTCGACACGTGAGTTATGCTGCAAGTCAACTAAAGACGGGCCTTCACCTGCGGGAACAGGATTCGTCGTGGGGAGCCATGGGCTACACCCCCTCGTACAGTCTCGAGAAGGTAAGAGACGAGGTGACGCAATGGTGCAAGAGGGAACCGTGGATCATCGAGGAGAACTGAGCATAGGCAAGATCCTCGAACGGATCGAGGTGATGGTCTACGGCAGCAGGGATGGCAGGGCCACCGCCTTGGCGGAACTCAGGGACGCCGAACACAGTGACCCCTTCAAGATCCTCATCGGAACGATTCTCTCTCATAGAACGCGGGACGAGAAAACAACCCAAGCTGTGGACAACCTGTTTCGCAGGTACAGGAACGTGGAGGAGCTTGCAGACGCCGATGAAAACGAGGTGAGGAGACTCATCAGACCCGTTGGATTCTACAACGTGAAGGCGAAGAGCGTGATCAGAGTTGCGAGGCAGGTGCTTGAGGAATTCGGTGGTGTCGTCCCTGACAGGATGGACGACCTGCTCCGCCTTCACGCTGTGGGGAGGAAGACAGCGAACTGCGTCCTGGTGTACGGATTCAAGAAGCCAGCTATCCCCGTTGATACCCATGTGCACAGGATCTCAAACAGGCTCGGGCTGGTTGAAACAAGGAATCCCGAGGAGACAGAGATGGCGCTCGTGAAAGAAGTACCTAGGAGATACTGGCTGGAGTTGAACGACCTCTTTGTAAGGTTCGGACAGACCATCTGCAGACCCGTGGGACCAAGATGCCAGACCTGCTCCCTGACAGCAGACTGCAGGTACTACACGGAAGTTTTCTCGAAGCGGAAGAGATGATGCTGCAACAGCGACGCCATCGTCATCAACCCTTCTCGTGCTGGTAACGACCCTTGTACAGTTTCTTCGCCGGTTTCTCGTTCCTTAGGAAGACCAATTGGATCATCGCTTCATCCTTGTGGATGAGCGCTTTGATGGGTGTGTAGATGGTCTGAGTCGGCTCTCCCGAGTAACCACTGTCGAACACGGCCGTTTCGAGTTTTATGATTCCGAGGCGATTAAGTGACGACCGAGGAAAGGCCAGCCCCGTACAGTCCGGTGGGATGGTGACTTCGGGGAACCTGAGGACATACAGACACCCAGCCTGGAAGTTGTAGTAGCCGTCGCTGTCTGGCAGGACTGGTGACTTGCTGTCGTGCAACTTCTTCGAACCGCGCATGAGGTAGCCCCTCCTGTCACCGTGAAGGAAGATCACCGAGTCCCGAGGTATCATGCTCACCTTGTTCGGTGACAGATCTACTCCGTTCGGGTTTGTCCTGACGTAAGACTTGCAGAAGCGAGCTACGTAGCTCCCCTCGACTAGCGACATGTGACTCAAGGCGAGTATAATCGTCTAATTAAGCTGTGAATATGGCGCTGAAGGCCGTTACTACCCCTCCAGAGAGTTTAGCTTTCCGAATGTTGACAAAGCCGTGGTCTGCGAGTTTCTCCACCAGACCGTCGTCCCACCTGCGAACACTGATTATCACCGGAAGATTCGCGAAGGTGAAGGCGAGTCTGGCATTCACGTGTCCCAGCACCCGCCCCGCTAAGGGCAGCACGCCGTACAGATAGAAGGCGTAGAACACTCCGGAGAGCCCGCTGGGCCGCGAGAAGTCGTAGAGTACGAGTCTGCCACCATCCTTAAGGGAGTGTCCCACTTGGCTGAGAAGAGTTTCGAGGTCGCAATACTTTGCCAGATAGCAGGATACCACGGCGTCGAAGATCCTGTCGCGAAAAGGTAGCCTCTGTGCGTCAGCGCCGACCAGCGCGACCAGGCAGGAGAGTTGCTTCTCGGCTCCGATTCTTAGCATTTCTTGAGTGAGGTCAAGACCGATCACTTCGCACCCCGTTCTGCACAGGGACTGCTCCAAGACGCACGTTCCGCAGGCAAGGTCGAGTACCTTGGAGCCGGTTCCCAGTCCCGCCTCCCTAATCAGCCAGCTCTTCCAGTATCTGTCCTGAAGGAGGGTTACGAGGTCGAGAACCTTGTCGTAGGACGACGAAAGTTGCTTGAACAGGGTCCTCGCGGTGAACCTGATCCCCTGGTCGCTGAGACTGACCAACTGAGCTCCCCGCAAGAGACTGCACTACAGGTTAATAATGGGAAACGACTTCTCTCCCCGTTAGTCAGCTAGTGTTTTGATCCACAGGACTGTCTTGCATCTGTGGCAGACGGTTCCTTCGTACGCCTGCCCCTTCTTGTCCCGGATTGTCTCAACATGGTACATCTTGCCCCTGCAGGAGACACAGACTTCGCCAGACGGAACCTGCTTGACCTTGTTCCAGTCCACCATGTAGTAGGTATAGTAGATCAGATCGCCGGCGTCATTTATCTCCATCATCGTCCACCCGTCCGAGCGGGCCAGCCGTACAAAAACCTGCTTTTCGGACCGTCAGGAGGGTCAAAGCATCTGCCTGTCAGGCGCTGGGGCTCGAAACACGGAAAGCCTGTTTGAAAGATCGACCAGGGACGTGTTGTGGCTCGTCCAGCTCTCCGAAGAAGACCGTCAACCAAGGGCAGAATAGAGCTGGTTTGCCGTCCCATGACCAATTGTGTACACCTCTATTCCATAAAGTCGAGTAGGGTTGGAGCCTTTGACTTGCCCCTTCGGATGGTTGGGGACCTTGAAACTAACTCCTTCATCGATTTCTCTCGGTAGATGCTGCTGAAGTAGTAGGCTTCGTCAACCGTATCTTCCGCCATGAGGATGACCACCCGGCCCGGTCTTGTCCTTCCGGTTCTTCCCTTTCTCTGGATGGACCTTATCTCTGAGGGAACAGCTTCGTAGAAGACTACCAAGTCCACGTCCGGTACATGAAGGCCCTCTTCGCCTATGCTGCTGCTCACCAGGACGCTGAACTCTCCGCTCCTGAACCTACTCAGGATTTCCGTCTGTTGCGCCTGGTCCATTCCTTCGTTGTCCGTCCGGTCCGCTTGCCCCACGAACCGTTGCGAGCGGATGCCAACCGCAGAGATTTTCGAGGTGATCGCATCGATTGTGTCTCGGTACTGGGTGAACACTATGATCTTTGAGTCAGCCTTCCTCGCAACCTGGTCCCGAACTATTTCCTGCAACTTCCCAAGCTTCGGGTGTTCGAGACCTACCAGGCGCTCAGTTTCGGCCTCGACCATCAGCCACCTCGGATCCTTCAGAAGTGAGATGGCGGCCTTTCCCTGGTCCGGCTTCTCTCGCAGTCGGTTCAGGTACTTCTTTAGGACTTGGACGCCCTGAGTTTCGGTGAGCTCAATCGCGTGAGCTATCATCACTGCCTGTCCCTGGTTTATCAGCGACCCGTAGATGTAGCCCTTGTTCATTCCCCCTCCGCTCTTCAGTCTCGCGACCATCATTCCCCTAGATTCGAGCAGGAGCTTCTTCGTCAGCCTTCCCCTTGGGAGAAATCCTGTGTCGACGAGCTTCTTGATCTTCTCAGAGTAGATGTCCCTCAGGACACGAAGGATGCGACCGTACTCCTCCGGAAGGGCGACTTTGATTCCCTCGATTTCCGTCTGCTCGACATACTTCTTGACATCCTCGTCCTCCTCGCTTCTGGCCTCTATCTTATTGATGAATAGGTTCCTCGTTATCTCGTTCAGTTTCTCTCTTGAGCTACCCGGAGAGGCAGTGAGCCCAAGGATGAGTGGATTGCGGGCCTGCTCCATGTACAGTTTGGCGAGTTCAGTGTAGGAATAGTCCTTGACGCTCCTGTGTGCCTCGTCGAAGACGACCAGGACGACGTCCTTCAGGTCGAATCTCCTCGCCTTTACGTCATTGCGTATGGTCTGAGGTGTGGCGAACACGAAGGTCGACCTGCTCCAGAGGAGCTCCCTGTCCTGGGGACTGTTCTCGCCGGTCAGAATGACAAGGCTGCTCTCATCCTCCCCGATCCCGCTCCTGAAGGTGTTGTAGTGCTGCAATGTGAGAGGCTTGGTGGGAGCCAAGACAAGGACCTTGCCTCCGATACCCTGGTGTCTCGCCCTCGCCACCAAAAGCGCGATGATCGTTTTGCCCAAGCCGGTGGGAAGCACGACGAGTGTGTTCGATTCCTGCGCGACCTTGGATATTCTGACCTGGTAGTCCCTGGGCTGGATGGAGTTTGGCTGATACAAGGCTCGCGAATGTGCATCGGCTACTCCAAAGTCTAAAAGGATTTACCGTCATCAGTCGGAAAATCAGGGACACAACAGTTGTGTTGTTGTTGCTTGGAACAAGCGATATCTGGAGCTCCCGCTTCGTCGCCAAGCCTCTCGTCGGACTTGCTCAGCGATATGAAGCCGAACTGAACCACTGATTCCGGTATAGGTCTACTTCACGACTCTGATAACGCGTGTTGCGTTCGGGCTCGGGCGAACAGTTACGACGTCCTCCGGCGAGATGCGTATGCCTCCTCTCGACTTCCTCAAGCCGAACAATCTGGCGTCCGCATCCCTCATCAGTTGAATCTTCACCTCGCTCTGCCAGGGGAGCGTGTACCGCAGCGGATGCACAGTTGTACCCTCCCTCTTCGAATACGTGGGGACTACGTGACAGACACCGAATTCGTCATCTCGAATCACCAAGCTGCGCTCTGGCTCGAGCCAGTCTCCCAGTCTGACCTTGTCGAGGTACGAAAAGTAGCCTGTCGAGCCCGCCCTAGTGCAGACAACGACGCCGTTCGAGATGACGAAGTCGGTGAAGCGGAAGCCCTCGCCCCTGGCAGTGAGCTTGTACCGCAGGGCGTTGCTGTCGGCCCCCTTCTCCAGAGAAACATCTGTGAAGACCTCGCCGAGCTTGGCCCGGCCGAGGAGGACCTCCAGTCTCCTGCACTCTGTCACCGTGTACCTCTTGGCCTTGATGTTTTTCATTGTGTGTTTCAGTCCATCCAAGTAACTCTCAGCGAGGTAGGCCTTTGAACCCGTCGCTGTTCGTGACCTCACGCCTACGAAAAGTAGCGGCACTGACAGGATCCTCCCGTAGTAGCTGAAGACGCCGTCTCCCCCGACCACGACAGCGAAGTCGGGATGGCTGGAAACAATCTCTATTCCGACTTCTTTGAGTATCGTGGCGACGTCCTCAAAGCTTACCTTCGGCTTCTCCGGGTCGACTAGTATGGATGCTCTCATTCGATGTTCACTTCTCAAGCCGCTCATGGTCCGAGTTCTCTCCTGAGAGCAGTCAGATCAGCGATTGGCCTCTTGCAAGTGAAGTTCTCGCAGATGTAGACTGTTGGCCGCCCCCCAGCGCGGTCTTTCCGTCGGTCAGCGGAGTGATAATCTTCTTCTCCGGGTCTCTACTAAGAAGCAAGCAAAGGACCTTTGCCGGCATGAACCTCGTCTGTATTTCATTCACCATCATGCATGCCTCATCATCGAGCGCGTCGGCGGCTACGACTATTTCCTTTGTTGGGCCGTAGTAGAAGTCCAGGGCCGACAACATTACCGTGTGTGCTGAGGGCTCGGAATCGATGACTCCAGAGAATAGGTGGAGTGTCTTCTCCGCAGTGGCCCTGAACTCCTCACCTCCCGTCAACTCCGAGAGCCTGAGAAGAGCGAGCGCTGCCGCCGAGTTACCAGAAGGTATGGGACCGTCGTAGCTCTCCTTGACCTTCACCCCTAGAGAATCAGTGGAGAGGTTTAGGACGAACCCACCATCCTGTCCGTCCCAAAACAACTCTATCATGCGCCTGGCCAGCGTCGTGGCGTTCTCGAGCCACCTCTTCTCGAAGTCGGCTTCGTAAAGGTCGATCAGGGCCGCGACGAGGAACGAGTAGTCATCGAGGGTAGCGGTGACCGCGACCTCGCCGTCTCTGTACCTTCTATGGAGTGTATCATCCTTCAGCATGCGCCGAAGCACGAAATCGGCGGATCGTTTTGCCGCCGCCAGGAAACGTTCTTCCTGAAGCGCTTGATAGGCACTGGCGAAAGCGGAGATTGCGAGGCCGTTCCATGCCGTGAGCACCTTGTCGTCCACCGCCGGTCTCTTTCTCTTGGACCTGACGTCAAGCAGCGCCTTCCTGGAACGAATGAGTGAACTGTTCACTCCGTCCTTGCTCAGACCGAACTTGGCAGCGGCACTCTCATCCGACCTTGCAAGATGAAGAACAGACCTGCCCCCCTCGAAGTTCCCAATACTTGAGACGTCGTAGACGTAGCAGAAGACCTCGCCGTCTCCAGATCCAAGAGCTGACAGAATCTCGTCCCTCGACCACGTGTAGTAGAACCCCTCTCCGTCTGAGGTGTCCGCATCCTGCGCGGAGTAGAATCCACCCTCAGAATCCAGCATTTCATTGAGCATCCAGTCGAGTGTCTCCCTCGCGGTGCGCGAGAAGACCTCATCGTGGGTTATCTGGTAGAGCTTCACAGTAGGCTCGAGCGAGGAGCGCGTTGTCGTAGAGCATCTTCTCGAAGTGGGGCACCAGCCAGTATCTGTCCGTGGAGTACCTGTGGAACCCCCCTCCCAGATGGTCGTGAATGCCGCCGCAGCCTCATCGCCTCAAGAGTCTTGGTCACCGATTTGCAGGGCAAGCTCCTTCCCAGTCCGCTGAAGTACCGCATGAGAAAGCTCAGGTAGTTGGGCAGCGGGAACTTCGGCGCTCCGCCAAAGCCGCCGTGCTCGGCATCGAAGGCAGAGACCAAGGCGGCGTAACCACCATCGAGGATTGCCCTGCTCAGCGAGCCGCCGGGTTCCCTCTGTAGGCGTCCCTCACCGCCTCGACAATCTGCTCCGCGTTGTGCTCCAACGTCGTCTCCGCTTTTCCTTCCACAATTTGCGATGAACTCCAGGAACTGCTTGAAGCTCGGCATTCCGTATCTGGGCGTGGGAGGGAAGTATGTCCCGCCGTAGAACGGCTTCAGGTCTGGGGTGAGGAACACGGAGAGCGGCCATCCTCCCTGACCGGTCATGACTGACCGCTTTCATGTAGTATCTCGTCGATGTCCGGCCTCTCCTCCCTGTCGACCTTGATCGAGATGAAATTCTTGTTCAGAAATGAAGCGACCTCTGGGTTCTCAAAAGACTCGTGGGCGAGTACGTGACACCAGTGACAAGTTGCGTACCCGATGCTGAGGAAAATCGGCTTGTCCTCGGCTTTTGCCTTCCTGAACGCTTCTACTCCCCAGGGATACCAATCGACCGGATTGAACGCGTGCTGCAGGAGATAGGGGCTCTTCTCATTAATCAGGCGATTGGGTTTTCCAGGCACGGTTGGGTCTTGAACTGCTTTCGCCCTTGGGCTCATTTAAGTGAGTTGGTTCCTCTGCGAAGCGTCGTCATCCCTTGACGTTGGGCCCGACAAGTCTTGGTCTTTCAGGAGTTCGTAGAGCCTGAACCTGGCCTCCTCTCCTACCGAGAGTTCATGCCCACAGAAGCGGCAGAGAACTTTTTCAGCCCTTCTCTTGAGGGAGTACCGGCCGCACTTTGGGCACTTCATCTCGGAATGATGGCTCTCATCCTCGCGGCGCATGGGGTTCTGTGTGTTCTCTGGATTTCTTATACTCTTGGGGAGCGCCATGACTTGGTTCGTGTACATACTCGAATGCTGCAACGGAGAGCTCTACACAGGTTCTACCACAGACGTCTCCAGGAGGATTCAAGAGCACAGCACGGGCGTCGGGTCGAGGTTCACGAGCGGAAGGTTGCCCGTGAGACTTCTCTATCACGAACGATGTCCTGACAGGTCGGCGGCACAGCAAAGAGAGTTCGAGATCAAGAAGATGAGCAAGAGGGCAAAGCTTACCCTCGTATGCACACGGCACAAATGAAGCGTATCCAACTAGGTCTGGACAATCTTGGCGGTCGAAGCTTTCTCCTGAACCATCTTGACGTCGTCCTGAGTCAGCGTCACCTCGAGCGCTCCAAGGTTTTCCTCCAGCTGGCGTAGGCTTGTAACGCCGATGATTGGAATCACCCCGATATCGAACTCGGATCCCTTGCGGAGCACCCACGCGAGGGCGAGCTGGGAAAGTGTAATGCCCTTCTCGGTGGCCAGCTGTGCCAGCTCTGTGATCGCGGCTGTCGTCTCCGGATTCAGATACTTCTCTCCGAAGCCTTTCATTAGAGAGGCCCGGCTTCCCTTCTCGACACCTCTCAGGTACTTGCCCGAGAGAACGCCCTGGGCGAGGGGGCTGTAGACCAGCGCGCTGAGGCCGTACCTGCTCGCTACCCGAAACAGGTCACCTTCCACGCGACGTTCGAGCAAATTGTAGAGTTCCTGCATTGTAACAAAGCCTTCAAGCCCCAACCTTTCCGCGAGTTCCATGAACTCCACAGTGTCTGCTGCCGAGTGGTTGCTCTCTCCGATGTACCTCACGAAGCTGCGGTCAATCAGGTTGTTGAGAGTCTTCAGAATCTCTCTCTTTGGAGTGAAGCTGTCCTGCCAGTGGAGCTGGTACAGGTCGATGTAAGTGAGCTGCAGTCTTCTCAGAGACTCGGTAATCTGCCACATGATGTGCTTCCTTGATAACCCTTCTCCATTCGGCCAGTTCGCCATTGGCGCCCTCACCTTCGTTGCGACCACCCAAGACTCCCTGTCGTAGTCCTTCAGCAACTTGCCCAGCAGAGCTTCGCTGTTGCCTGAGTATTCGGGCGGCGGGTTTAGTTTCCTCCCGTGATACTTGTTGGAGGTGTCTACGAAATTGATTCCAGCGTCGTACGCCTTCCTCATGATTCTCTTCAGCTCCTCCTCGTCCACCATCTCGACGCCGGAGCTGTCGAAGACCCCCGAAGCCGGGAGCTGCCATGCCCCTAGGCAGAGCTGGGAGACCAGACAGCCAGAGCTACCAAGTCGAACGTAATTCAAATACGGGAAAAGTCCAAGCCCAATCTTATTTATATGTTGTAGACGTTCAAAGTAGGCGCACTTCCCCGGCGCAGGAAATTTGCCATGCGGCGCCAGTCTTCTTGAAGAGTCTCCGCGCAGGGCAAGATGCTATTTCTTGAGCCTCTCCTGGTATTGCTTCCTGAACTTGGCTACCTTGGGACCGACCACCACGAGGCAGTATGGTTGGTAACGGTTTTTCTTGAAGTACTCCTGATGGTAGTCCTCCCCTCTGTAGAAGGCCCCGAAGGGTGTGACTTGAGTGACCACCGGTCGTCCCCAGATCTTGGCCCTTTCAACCTCATCTATCACCTCCTCGGCAGTCCTCTTCTGGTCGTCGCTGTGGTAGAAGATGACCGATCTGTACTGGGTTCCGACATCTGGACCCTGGCGGTTCAGGGTGGTTGGATCGTGAACAGTGAAGAAGATACGCAGAAGGTCCCGGTAAGAGATGACCCGCGGGTCGAAGGTTATCTGCACTACCTCGGCGTGGCCAGTCTCTCCGGTGCAGACGTCTTCATAGGATGGATTCTCGACCGTGCCCCCAGAATAGCCTGACACGACCTTCTCGACGCCCTTCAGCTCGCCGAAGATCGCCTCGGTGCACCAAAAGCAGCCACCACCCAGCGTCGCTACCTCCAATGTGCTCGGGGAACTGGTCAAGGTCATTTCATCGTTCATCGTGTTATCCACCTCGCTGAGAGAAGAACGTACGGCATAAACGCTTGGCTCGTTGTCCTCCACGCTCACGGGCTCGATTGAGGTTGCGGAGACTGGTTGAACGTAAATTGCTTGTCGAATCTCCTGTATCTCCAGTATCCCAAGGAGACAAGCCATGACAGGACGAAGATTGCGACTATACCAAAGCCAATCCTTTCAAAGTCAAGGGCATTCAACCAGTCCCAGAACCCTCCCGATAGACCGAGTTCGCTGGAGAGGACCTGTAGAAGCTCCACTGTCCCTATGACCCAGGCCACGAGCACCGATATCAAGGTCACGGTCAGGTTGTAGTATATCTTGCGAATCGGGTTGAGGAATGCCCACTCGTAGGCCACAGTCATCGTAACACCGTCAGTAGTGTCGACGAGAACCATTCCGCAGGTAAACATGAGAGGAAGAACTAGGACATAGTAGATGGGAATGCTGGTGGAGACCCCCACCCCGACGCTGATTGCTATGAGCGCAACTTCACTCGCCGTGTCGAAGCCAAGCCCGAAGAGCACTCCTATGGGGTAAATCTGCCAAGGACTCTTTACAATCTTGAAGAGCGGCCGGAAGAACCTGCTCATGAACCCCCGATTTTCGAGAAGGTTGTCTAGCTCCGTCTGGTTCAGTTTGCCCTGCTTTAGTGTCTGGAAGATCTTGTAAATCCCCAGGACGATCACCGCGTTGATCAGGCCTATTATCCAGAGAAAGCTGCCTGAGATTAGAGTCCCTGCTACCGCGCCAGCGTCCTGTAGTGCAGGTATGCTCGCCGCGACAGCGCGTGTAGCGAACACTAGACCGATGATGAGTCCGACGACAATCGTCGAGTGACCCAGCGAGAACCACAGGCCCACGGTGGAAGGACGCTTGCCTTCCTAGAGTAGCTTCCGCGTAGTGTTGTCAATCGCGGCGATGTGGTCGGCATCCACCCCGTGGCGAAGACCGAAGATATAGGCGATCACGCCCAGCCCGGCGAGGACTACTGTGATTTTTCCGACGGCTAGCGAAGCCTAAAAACCAAGCGCGGTCACCACGGCTAGGATTGCATAGATTGTCACAACCTTGATCTTCTCGTTACGAGAGAGACCCAGCCCAGAATCACTTCCCAATACTAATAGGAGTTACGCGCTTGCGAGAGTAAAGACCGGATTCGAGATGTAGGATCCTACGGCTGCCCGTATCACTGATGTCTTCGACTCATACCAGCTTGTGCCTCTCCTCATCCTGTTGATCTCCAGGCGGATGAACGCCCTCAACGAGAGAGTTATGTGGCCGATCTGCTTGATCGCTCTCCTCACCTGAGACCTTTCCACGCCGCAGCACTGCTTGATGCCTCTGTGGTAGACCTCGACGCCCCATCCGTCCTTCTGCAGCTCTTCTCTCGCCTTCTCCTTCATCTCAAGGTCGTCCGTCGCCCAGTAGTCAACGTCCCCGTTTGAGGAGACAGTCTTGAAGACCTTGACGAACCCATACGCCTTGAGGTGGACTACCGTTCCTTCAGGGGGAATCCGGATGCTGCTGACCGGCACGTTGTCCGTGTCGTCCGGATTGACCAGGCGGTTGCTCTTCAACCTGGCGAACCAGCGCCATCCCAGCGACCTGATGAGCTTCAGGTTGTCGAGCCCGGTGTACCAGCTGTCGAAGACGACGTACATCGGGTTGAGACCCCTCTGCTTGGCCGCGGTGAGCATGTCTCTCATGTACTCGTTCTTGTCCTTGCCACCGAACGGACCGTCCACGCCCATCGGCTTGTCGTAGACTCGGAAGTCGCAGGGTATGAGCCTGTCACCGTCCGTCCAGAGGGTCGTGATGAGGTTTATCCCCATCACCACGCGCTGATGCTTCCCGCTCCAGTGCCTGGTAACGAGGTCCATCTTCTCGGCGTACGGCTTGTCGAGCGTGGAATCATCCACCACGAGCGCTCCGCCATCCAGCCTGACGAACTGTTTCGCCTCGTTCCATAGTGAATCCCTGTCGAAGAAGGACCTCTCGAGCAGGCGGTTGAACGAGTCATGAGCTGGTATCGTCCCGTCCATGCTGGAGGATGAAGGCTGGCTCTTGGACGCTTCAGTGCACGTGAATGTCCTCTGCGCAGCCACGAGGAAGTTGATGTAGTCGAGATCGTCGACCTTCGCAGGCATCATTGGATGCTGTTGCGCTCGCTCAGGTTAAGAGATATTGGACCGAGTCCGCTATACCACACTGTCTGAAGAGTTCAACCGCGTAAGTCCTAACTAATCAGGACTTGGTCTGGGAGAGCTGCCGAAAATACTCCTTGAGTGGCTCCCAGTACGCACTCTGCCAACCTTCCCTGTAGCTTTCCGTCTGTTCGGCAGGGACTTTGGAATGCAGCATCCTAAGTTCCGTTCCCCCCCTCTTTGGAGTCAGAGTGAACTGCAAAACGGAGGGAGGATAACCCTTAGGCCATTCCGTTGTCTTCCACTCCTGGACAATCTTCTTTCCCTTCACCAGCTCCAAGTTCTTTCCTGATATGTAGCCGTCCCAGGCGGTGAACTTCGCACCGACCCTGCTATTTGTTGTGGCGGGAGAACCAGTGAACTCACTGTGCCTCCGAGCGTCCACTAGGGCCTCGTAGACTGCCTCCGGGCTGGCCTTGACGAAAATAGACTGACTTATCGTCCTGAACTTAAGAGACAAGCTGGCTCGCGGCGGATTCCTTCGAGGGGGCGTAATATGCCTTGTCTACCAGCCTACGGCAGGTAGGGTTATTCGTGCTGGGAGATTGGGACTTCAGGAGAACCATCGGAGAGTTTCCCCGATTCGGTTCACTTCACCTCTGGGATTCCTGGATTGCACTGGCTATTTGTAGAGTGTTCAAGAGATTCTATGAGTAGCGTGAAGCAACCAAATTGCCGAGCGGTGTCGCGCTAATACACATCACCAAGAAGCTTCCTTAAAAGATGGCAGTAGGTGAACCTGCGTATGCGCCTGGTCATAGGCATCTCTGGGGCAAGCGGCGTCATATACGGGATACGCGCTCTTGAGGTTCTGAAGAAGCTCAAAGTGGAGACACATTTGATCCTGACAACGGCGGCGCACGAAACAATCCGTCTAGAGACGAACTACAAAACAGCCGCTGTCGAGAAACTCGCGACCCAGACGTACAGGATCGACGACTTCACGTCGAGGCTCTCGAGCGGCTCTTTCCGCACGGACGGGATGGTAGTAATCCCCTGCAGCATGAAGTCCTTGGGTGGTATCGCGAGTGGCTATGCGGAGAATCTGCTATTCAGAGCGGCTGAGGTCACGATGAAAGAGAAACGCCCTCTTGTGCTGGTAGTCCGGGAAACACCTTTGACGCTGATTCACCTCGAGAACATGGTCGCGGTGACACGCGCGGGTGCCGTTGTCTTACCAGCCATGCCTGCCTTCTACCACAGACCGAAGACAATCGATGGTCTGATTAATCATGTGGTAGGCAAAGTCCTCGACATACTGGGCATCGGACACGACCTGTACCGGCGCTGGGAAGGACTATCCACCTCCGAGTGACGAGAAACAACCTAGTATGTCAGATTCTGGTAGGGATGCTGGATAACAACTCCTGTGGAGAACAAAACCGATTCTGAATGACGACCTAACGGGAGCTGACACTTCAGAACTGGACCGTTGCGCCGTTTATTCTGATTCGGGTATTGGGCTCTATCTTTGCTATGTCGATCTTGTCCACGCAGGGTATCCCCGAGATTATCGCGCCTACCGCAACGATGGTCTCGCATCTTTCATTTATGATAGCTAAGGGGGCCGTTCCGCTTTTGCTGAGCCTGTACAAGACGTAGGAGCCCACCGTGGAGCCCTTTCCGTGAGGAAAGACCAAGACCTTCCCTTTCACGACCTCGCCCTGAAGCTCGTGACCTCGCTCGATGATCCTCCCCGAGTCAGGATCTACTCCTCCGTAGAAGGATATTGGCTGGGAAGTTACAAGGGCGTCCCCTTCTGCCCTCCCGCCGTAGATGACTCTTCCCCTGAGCTTCAAATCGGCTTCGTCGCTTCCATAACACATCTACTCAGAGGCCAGAACCTGACCCTCAGACCATTGCTCCTCAGATAATGGCACGCCTTGGCGGAGTTGGTGGCAACAACTTTGTACCCCATAGATTCAATTGGTGCGACTACCATGCATGTATCACAGGCGAACTTGGCTCCGCTCTCCTCAATCGATTTTGAATACCCCCTCTCATCACTTTGATGTTTCACATCTCGACTGCAACAAATCCAGAACTCGCGTGTGACCCTACGCCCCCTGAGCAATCCGGAGATTGTCGCTAACTCGTCCAGCGAGCAGTGAGGGCACCCCACGGACACAAAGTCAGGGTCCCCCACGTCATTCAGCGCAGCAGTTGTCTCCGCCAGGTCACGCTGACTGAAGGAGATGGTTTCCGTTCCCTTCGGGCTCTGCTTCGCCTCCCGGGTCACTCCAGCGATATGAAACATCGCGACGCTACCTGAACTCGCCAGAGCTGCTGACAACGTCTTCAACTCCTCGAGTCGGGCATCTTTGATCCCTCGGAAGTAGGGCACTCCATTCTTGACCATTCTGCCTATGAAGTAACCCATGGCGGAGAAGTCTTCCTCCGATTCAAGCGTGGCATCTACATCTACTGTCAGGGTCGGAACCCTGTTTTCGTCCAGATGATAACCGTACAGAGGGGTCCGCCCGGTAAGACTCGCCGCCAAGGCGCTTGGTCCCCCTTCACGGTTCGTTCTTGCTCCAAGGACAGAGTTGGCGTAGACCACGGCTGAACTCTCGCTCCAGGCGATATGTTCTGCAAAGCCAGGCTCGTTTCCGGCCAGGTACGGTGTGCACGTGCATGAGATTTCCAACCCAAGCTTCCTGTACGCATCGATAATCTCCAGCTGCTTGTTTGCGAAATCGCTGCGAATTCCCTGCGACTCCCAGTTCATTAGGTCCATGCCCGCGGGGTTCAGGGTGGTCTTCACACGCGCCTTTCCATCTTCTGCCAACTCCCTCAAGAACTCGATTCCTGCATCTCCCAGGTTCTTGTACGAGACTCCCGATACCTGAACGCTGGAGACCCGAACCAGCCTCTTGGCCCCATAGATTCTCCCCAAGGCGACCAGAATCTCCATACACTTCTTGGTGGCGCGGCCCTCCTTTCCGGAGAGCATGCCTTCTTCTTCTCTTGTGAGACGCATTTGCTGGTCAGCTACAGGTAGTCTTCCACTCTTATCTTGTCTTCAAGAGGAATTCTGGACTTGTAGAATGAATCCCTCGGACTCTTCAGCGGTATCGTCGCATCCAGACCTGCCTTGCATGTTCTTCTCGTAACTTGGTTCGCCGAGGGATCAAGGGAGGAGCCATATTCACCTGGCCTTAGCATCAGACCTTGGTCCATCTGCATTCTTGTGGCGATGACCCACTCAACCGCGTATGGGTCGTCTACGTCTACGTCCTCATCCACCACGATGGCGTGTTTCAGGCTTGGATGACCCTTGAACGCTGCCTCCAGGGCGTTTCTCGCATCATCTTCCCTCTCTTTCCTTATCTTGATGACGGCGTGGAGCCATGATGAACCACCCATCGTTAGACGCACGTCGATGCAACTGCATACCTTGCTCACCTCCCGGAAGATGGTAGCCTCCCGCGGCATGCCCATCAGCAGCCTATGCTCAGCCCCTCCGGGAAGAATAGCCTGGTAGATAGGGTTCTTTCTGTGCGTTACACGGTTGATCTTGATGACTCGCTGCTTCCTGACAATATCATAGGTACCCGTTATGTCCGGGAAAGGGCCCTCGTCAACGAACTCATCCGTCACTACCCCTTCCAAGACCAGTTCACACTCTGCGGGCACCAGAACATCATTCGTTGTGCATTTGACGTAACTCATCTCCTTCAGCCCGTTCGCTATGGCCAACTCGCTCTTCCCAATTTCACACGAGACGGCTGCGGCAAAGAGAAAGGCAGGATGGTTTCCGAAGGATATGCCTACGTCACGGTTGCCTCTCCTGATGAACTCGTCCAAATGACGGGGCAGGATTCTTGCAACAACACGATCCTTGCCTATGAGCATCAACCGGTGGTAGCTTGCATTGTAGCCAAGTTCCTTGTCCTTCGCAATGACGATGCTCGCAGTGGTATATGGCCCTCCATCGAGCTCGCAGTGAGTGAGAATGGGAATCTTGTACAGGTCAACGTCGTCCTCAACCACTTCTTGGCACGGTGCCTTGTCTACTGTCCGGAAGGGCTTGGGATTCTCGATGCTCTCCAGGACTTTCCCCAGCACCTGTTCTGGCTTCATACTCAGGGCCCTCGCCAGCGAAGTCCGAGCGCCGCAGACCCCTACTACGACTTTGTATTCCCCCGACTTTCTGACCTTTTCGAACAACACGGGCTTGTCCTCAAGCTTGTGCGCCACTGCCGCAATCTCGTGTACTGTCGAGACCTCCCGTCTAACATGTAGGAGGTCACCGGTCTTGTCTAGTTCATTGAGGAAGCTTCTCATTGTCGCTCAAATCCCACTATGCCCAAATCTCAATAGGAGCTGTAAAGATCAATTCCTCATTTAAGAACGTTGTAACAAGGCATGCGCTGCAAGGGTCAGAACAGGACGCCTCTCTACGGTAGATGCCGGGAGGGTGTTATCGCAGGCGCAGGACCTGTTCTATGATGGCAACACCTGACTCAAGAGTCTTCTTGTCAATCAAGACAGGTGGAGTGACTTTGAGGACATCGTTCCTTCCGCCCACCAGCGTGCAAACCAGTCCTCTTTTCATCAACTCCTCTCGGACCTTGTAAGCGTATTTGCTGCTACCTCGCCCTATGCCAGACAGGTCGACTCCTATCATGTATCCCATACCACGAACTTCCCTTATGTGATCATTCTTGATTCCGCTGAATCTCGCTATCATCGCCTTTCCGTTCTTTCTCACTTCTTTCAGTACTTTCTCGGTAAGACTGCCCAAGACTTTCAGAGCTATCGACGCGGCTGCGGCGTTTCCGGCCTGCATGGCCAAGGCCCCGTCGTACGGCAGGTCCCATTTTCCGTTGTACAGAATCGCACCCAGTGGGATGCCTGCGGCCAGTCCTTTTCCTATGCACACCATCTCAGCCTTGAGTCCATATTTCTTGTGAAGGAGCAGTTCCCCGGATCTCCCTAGTCCTGTGTATACTTCGTCCATGATGACATTCAAGCCGTAGATATTCTTCAACTCGTAAAGATGTTTGATGAAATTGCGGCTGAGAACAATTTCTCCTCCATCGGATTGAATGAGCTCTATGATCATGGATTTCCCATCGAAACTGAACTCTTTCGAAGCCCTTTTCATTATTAGTTCATTGTAGGATGTGCATTCGTCCTCAAGCGCCTGACCCGCGGGGACTCTAAGATGCACAATCCTGTTTTCATGGTCTATACCTTCCCCGTTTGACACCACATACGTGAGAAACGTTCTACCGTGATAGGCACCTTCCAGAGATACTATCGGCCTACCGTACCTCGAGAGGGCCATGTCACAGGCTTCCGTACCGGAGTTTGTGTATGCGACGTTTTCGAACCCGGAGATCTCTCTCAGTCTCCTGGTCAGTTCGAGCGTGAACTTGTTCTTGAAGGCAAGAGAGCTCACAGAGGATATTTCTAGACTCTTGAAGAAATCGTAGCCTGTGGTCATGGCTGCACCAGAGAAATCGAGAAATCTCTTGTTTTCTGCAATCAGGTAGAATCCGTCAGTACCCACGACGATGAATGGGAACTTCTTGAATTCTGGGTTTACCAACAGCATTGCGCCACTCATAGCCCGGCAGGGCTCCCTCTTATTCGTTGTTTGGGGTTCCTTGACCAAGTCATTCAGGATAAACGAACTTGTTCGATGCTCATTCAGCTATTCGCAGTACCGCGGAATGAGAAGATCCGGCCAGTTCCCAAGTTCCGGATGCACCTCAGGTTTTTAACACGCACATGTGTCTTCTACCGCGATGGCCCTCTCAAATGCCGCGAAAGGGGGCGTTGCCATCTTCGTCGGAGCTGCGCAGTTCGGAGTGCTCTTGATAGTCTCAGAGATCCTTTACTCGGCATACGGAACGGGTGGCTACAGCGTGTCCGCAAACTACGTCAGCGACCTGGGCGCGACTTGCCCAAGCGGGGGCGTGTGTTACATCCCGCCTTCAGCGACGCTCTTCGACTCGTCCATAGCCCTCCTAGGCCTTACAATACTGGTGGGTGCCTACTTCATCCACCGGGCCTTCAGATGGACGCCGGCTACAGTGATGCTCGTCTTTGCAGGAGTCGGAGCCCTAGGAGTTGGTCTCTTCCCCGAAACGACTGGAATCTGGCACCACATCTTCTCCTTGATAATTTTCCTCTTTGCTGGCCTCTCCGCAATCGTCACATATAGGTTCCAAAAGAAACCAATGTCGTACTTCTCAGTACTGCTCGGTGTGATGACACTCGCAGCTCTGCTGCTCTACATTCCCAGCGTCTACCTTGGTCTCGGGGCTGGTGGAATGGAACGGATGATCGTCTATCCGACTCTTCTCTGGTCGGTCGGCTTCGGCGGGCATCTTATGGCTTTGGAAGATTGGCCGAGGAAACAGGCAACGCCCTAGTAATCTGCGAGTGCCGTGTCGGAAAGAATACCGGCGAGGTTTGGCTATTGTAGGCCTTGGACAGGTCTTGCTGGTGACTGAAAGCCGTAACCTAAGGCTGGGGTCGCTCTGTGGGTGGATGTATTCCATTCAGAGCTGTTGGCCTGTGACGCGGACTTCTCCTGTAGAGAAGCAATCCTGCGACTAGAACCGCGACGAGCGCGACCACTATGCCGCTTAATGCAGCGACGTTGTAGGAGAAGTTCGCTCGCAGGGATGCTGGGGAAGCGAGCGTTTCTTGGACTTGGCTCGTTGTCCTGTTACTTGCGCCTGTCCACCCTGTAAAAGCGTACAGGAATGAAGAAGAAACTGAGCTCAACGAAATGGTCATCCCCGGTGGAACGTAAACGGTCTTAGTTGTACCTGGAGAAACAGTCTCACTAACGGAGCCGTAACTGTAGGATACGGAGCCACCATCTGTTGCGATAATCTTCAGCCCCGGATAGAACGACGCGTTCTCCGTGATTGGCCCATTGAGTTGAATCGAAGTCGAATTCAATGGGCCGGAGTAGGAGCCGCTACCCGTCCCGGTCCAACCTTCGAACTCCCATCCCAGGCTTGCCGACGATGAGACTTGTAGTGTTGTCCCTGCATCATACCAGCCAGCCGAGGGAGTGACTGACCCCCCCTGCAGCGAAGCGGGGCCAATTGTCAAGCTGTATTGGTGGTGGAATGATGCTGTGATCGTTCCCGCGCCGCCTATGGTCCCCATGGACGTAGCTGAATACCAGCGCTCTGAGGAAGCCGAGCCGGCCAGAGGATTACGGTAAGAGTATGATGATCCGGCGTCCATCCAGACAGACGAACTACTCGTTGTGGTTTCCGAAGACCCGAATTGCGTGCAGTTAATGTCGGGCGCGGAATACCCAGAACCGCCGCCGACGACCGTGTAGCCGGGCATGACCAAGAATTGATGGTAATAGGAGACACTCACCGAACCGGCGGATCCGACCTGTCCTGAAGTCGCTTGGTTCGTTTGCCACCTTTCGCTGGTCGGCGAGCCGCCACTCAGCGAGACAGGATACGAGAACGTGGAAGACGCATCCACCCAGACGCTCGATCCAGCAATAGTGGATGAACTACCGCCGAATTGGGAGAATGATATTGTGGGGATGGAATATCCCACCCCTCCCCCTATTACCTCCGAGTTGAAAGAAACTAGAAACTGATGATAGAAGGCGAAGTTCATGGTTTGTGAATTCGAAGTTGTTCCGTTAGTCAGTGCGTTCGTCGCCCACCGCTCTCCGTTCCCGCCCGCGATCGTTGACGTAACCGTCCAAGTTGTGCCCGAGTCCGCCTCGTACGTCGTCGGTGTCGTTGATAGAGCGACCGTCACGTCATCCCCGTTACTGAGGTAATGGAGCAGCGGCGGCGCCGAAACGGCTGTTCCATCCATGACCGAATAGCTGAAGATAGGTTGACTGAGGCGACGCTCACCGGGATGTAATTGGCGCCGAAGTCGACCTGCCCCAGACTCACTTGGAACTTTCCTTGGACCATGCTTGTCCGAAGGTTATATGCCGCCTCCCCGGTATTACTGCCGAATTCGTAAACCGACATAGGAACTGTTACCTGCCCGTTCTCAAGGGTGTAGTACAGGTTCAGGGTTGAATCCATGTTGTTGAACGTGGTAGAGATAAGACAGCAATCTCCGGCAAAGACGAACTCGGCGTCGAAAAACCTGTCGTCTGGTGTCCTCTCATATCCGTTTATGACGATGGCCGCATTCTGGACGGAATGGCTCTCGCTTATGGTTGCGTTATCGTAGTAGACGGTCTTCCCGCTGAGGGGGAGGCCGTTCTGTGATTCCTCGTATCCGAAGCTGATTTTTGCGCTGCTGCCTGAGTGAGTGACGGCAACCGTCATCCTAACTGTTAGAGGGGTAGTGTACTGGCTTCTGTTGGTCGGCGTAGCGTAAAAGTTCTCGCTACCCGATTGGTAGACATGTGATGAGGGTGATATGTACGACTGATCGAGTACGTGCACGCCTGATGAGGCGTTCCAGATGTTGCTCAGGAAGAATGCCGTATTGTTATTTGTGAACAGCCTGAGAACATTCTGCAACCAGTAGACATACTGCCCCGTAGTAGTGTTAACTCCGAGCATGACGTTCAACTGAAGGCCCGCGCCGTAGGGACTGGGGGCGCTATTGTTGTAGGCCGCGACACTGTTGATGACGGCACTCCCAGTCACTTGCGAGGCAAGTACTTCGTATGGCAGAAGGGCGTTCGAGGAGTTCTTGACTCCGTAGTCGGTGATTCCGACCGGGGCCGGCGGTGAAGAGTACCCCTGGTAAATATCCACAGGAATCGTGGAATATGACAACTCGAATGGTTCAGTGGTCCCTGAAATGTCGTTCCAAACAATGAGATAGTACTGTCCGCTCGATGGCAGGGAAACCACTTCGCTTGCTGTGGCGGTAGTCCAATGGTAGAGTGCAGCAGTACTGCCCGAAGAAGCCAACGCGGAGTATTGAGTGTTACTCATTACATAAACGTCAAGAGTATAAGAGGCAGAGATGTTGAATTTCAGTTTCGTACCAATGCCATAGGCGTTGGCTTCGAAATAGACAAGTTCCCTCGGAGGAACGAGGCAACCATAGTAGTAGTGGAGATCAGGGGAGCAGGGTTGCTGAGACGGCTGCAATGGCTGCGACGGCCCACGAATTTCACCAGAGACTCCGTACGCAGGAGAAATATGACTCGGTGCTGGAAAAGCGAGGGCTGTAGCACTTGATGAAGTCGAAAAAGCTGAGACTAGGAGAATGAGGGTTAGCAGAGCAGAACTTGGCGACATTCCGCGGTGATTGGCGTGTGATGCTATCATTTAAGCGATTGACTAGCTGGCTGTAGGATTAGTTCGCTGATCGGTTCGGCGCTGAGCACGGAACCAAACCCCGACTTAGCCATGAAATGGCTTTTTCGACTCTCCCGAGAGATGATGCCAACGCGGCAGGCTAATGGCAGGCCAACTCAGCTTGAAGCCAGGGGGCATGCTATACGTAGAGTGTGCTACTCCATCTCATCGCCCTTGCCTGATCGACTGGGAACAGAGGTCTCTTCAAGCCAGGGGAATGCAATGGGTGCTTGGACCGGTGCGCCTGCTTCCCCTTCGAGCGAAGCCAGCACTTCATCATAGAGCGCTTTCACTGCTTTCTTCTTCGCTGTTTTCGAGAGCTTGATGATTATCAGCTTCGGTGTGCTCGACCCGATGTGGTCGAACTTCGGCTGCCTGTCAACAACCAGCTCTCCCTTTTCGTCGAGCCCGCTCGCCTCTATCCCATCGACTCTCACTGGAAACTTCACGTACGGAAGCGTCTCCTTCGCGAGATGCGTCACGAGGAGGAAGAGGCTGCTTGTCGTTGCCGCCCTGTTAATGATAGATGCTATGATCCTTCCTGCCGCCCCCGGCTCGGTGAGCGCCTCGAGCTCGTCGATGAGAACTAGTTTCCTCTGCCTGTCCGCTAGTACAGGGATGATAGAGCGAAGCACGTGTTCAAGGCTCCCTATCTTCCTGGTGACCCTCTTCCTGAAGAGATAGATCGGCATCAACGCTGTCTCTGCGTACTCTGCAGGGACGGGCAGCCCAAGGAGTGTTAAGATGTGTACCGCGGCGAGCGTGTTCAGAAGCGTTGTCTTTCCACCACTGTTTGCCCCAGTAAGTATGACGGCGTTCCTGGGCTTCGCAAGCCTGATGGATGACGGTTTGCCGACTGAATAGCTGATGGCCTGCAGGGAAGAGGAGCCATGATCAAGTTGCTCTCTGACCAAGAAAGGGTTTCTGGCGTTAATGAAGCCGATACCGGCTTGTCCGATCTCTGGAATGGTATGAGAATACTTCTCCATTACAGAAGCTGTCGCGAGCATCTGGTCCAGCAAGAAGGCCCTCTCGATCGTTTCGTTCACCATGCCGATGTGTTGCTTGACATTTCTCTCCACTCTCTCCATCCTTGCAGCGAGTTCCTCATCCTTCCTTCTCCTCCAAGCCTCGATGAGATTCCTCGTTGCTACTCTGTCGAACTCGAACGGCATGGATGAGATTCCGAAAGCTGCCCTCTTCAGTGCCTCCTCCTCTTCCCAGTTCAAACGGAGAGAGGAGACAATCTCCGCCACCTTCTCCTCAATGGTTGCAAGCGCCTTCTCCCTGTCACGGACGTCTTTCCTCAGCGTATCGTTTATCGCGAGCTCGGCATCAGAAATCACGGCTTCGGCATCCTCGATCTTAGTGAATCCTACCTCTTCGAGTGCAACGAGTATGTCACGGAGGATATTGGTGTTGACATCCACGAAGAATGATTCTATCGCGTTCACGTCAGAGAATTCGGTCAATATCTGTTGAACCGCAGCCAGAATCTCTCTCCTTGAAGCAAAGAATTCGAGCGTAGCCGACATGCTGGCCTTTCTTTGCGCGAAAGAGAGTCGCGAGAGAATGCTCTTGAGCTTCTCAAGCTTATCCAAGCGCTTGAGTGGGTCGAAGATCTCCTTTCCCTTTACACAGAGCTCGAGCCTTCGCTGTATCACCTTCCTGTCGAGCGAAGGCGTAAGGAGGAGCAGGCAGTTCTTTGCGATACCCGAGGATGCTTCACCTGCGAAGATCTCAAGGAGTTCCCGCCTGAGCTTCCTCGCGTCGCCTGTTCTTAGGACCCTCCTCTCCGCTGTGCCAGCATCTTCTTCCCTTGTCTTGCTTATGAGGCGCAGGGCATCATGTCTCGATATGCTGGCGAGAGTGGAGAGCCCTTCAACATCGCAGACCTTGATCCTAGAGTCCATATCGAGTCGCTTTTCTCCGGTGAATCTGTTCAGCAATTCTTCTCCGCGGAGCTCGAGTTCAGTGGTTCCCATCTACACACCCTCCGCCTGTTTTGACGCCTGTTTTGACCCCCTCTCCGGAAGCTCGGAGTATGCACCCTCCTTCGTCCTGTAGAGCGCAATCCTTGTCACTGTCTTCCAAGCGCCGTCGAACTTCCTCAGCTGCACGCTAACGACTTCGTCTTCTGGGTTTGACATCCCTGGCCATATCGCAATGTTGAGGAACTCACCACCACCGAGCTTCTTCGAGAAGCTGTACCTAGGGCGGCTCTTCTGGCTCATTGGTTAAGCACACTCCTTAGCTTTCATTTATATTATAATAGAGGCTCAAGAGTGAAAGGAATCCTGATGCCCAGAATGGTGACGGCGACATTCCCGTGAATGACCACGCTGGACAGGAACCTGATGGACTTGGCTCGCGAGAAGTATGTGGTGGTAGAAGGTCTTAGCTGCATGAGAATGGTGATGGCATAAGATTGGTCGAAGCAAGCCTCCTCGGAGCTTTTCTCACCATCGCAGGTGCTATATTCGTAGCAGAACTAACTGACAAGGATGCGCTATTCCTTCTGGCGCTTGCGACCAAGACCAAGCCACAGTTCGCGTTCTTTGCAGGGTCGGTAGCCTTCACGATTTCATCGGCAATAATAGTGGGAATCGGATCCATTTTGGTCAGTTTCATTCCTATCTTCTGGATCAAAACTTCGGGCGGGGTAATCATGCTCGCATATGCTGTGTGGCAATATTGGAAAAGCTCAAGGGTTGAAGAGAATCTTGGGAAACGAGAGGAGAAACTGGCAAAGGACTGGAGGAAGAGCGAATGGTCGGCCTTCTTGGCTGCTGTCCTTGCCCTAGTCATGCTTGATTTGGCTGGCGACGCCACTGAGGTGCTGACGGTTGTCTTCGTCGCTCAGTTCGGAATTGTCCTATTGGTATTCTCAGGAGCGGTGGTTGCCCTGATTGCGGCTACTGGTGTGGAGACGATTATTGGAAATAGGATCGGCAGAATACTTTCTCCCAAGAAGATAGAGTACTTCTCAATCATAGTATTTGTGATAATTGGGTCCGTCATGATTCTCACGAGCGTACTTCCTATTTCGTAGTATTGTGGTGCAGCGTGAGATCCTAGAGAATCAAACCCTCAGTTTCAAGGGGGGCCCGTCTTAGCAACGATCTTAGGAACCGTTTTAATGAAGGCGTATGGGGGAGGGAGCTTGAATTGAGTGAGCCTGCCAAAAGGAAACGGACGAGCAAGCAAAAGAAGGAAGCAGAGCCGAAGCCTGCCGTAAAGGAGAAGGCCCCGAAACCCATCGGTGCTCCTTCCTCCGCTATTGTAGAAGTGAGGCACGGCGGACGCATGATGCAGAGGCAAGCCAGGGGGTACTCGCTGGGGGAGGTCGCACGGGCGAACCTGAACGTCGGACTGGCAAGGAGGTGGGGGGTGCTCGTCGACGACAGGAGGAGGAGTGTACTTGAGGGCAACGTTGCTTCGCTCAGGAAGTGGGCTCCTCGAATGCAGAAGATAGCAAAAGAAAGGGCGCAAGGGGAGATCCAGAAGATAGAGAGAGCTGTCGAGAAGGAAGTTCGCAAAGTGGAGAAGGAGGCAAAGAAGGTGGAAGAGGAAGCAAAGAAGGTAGAAGAAGAGGTTGTGGAGAAGGTCAAAGCGCCCATGAAGAAGCGCTCGAAGGAAAAAGCGACTGCGAAGAAGAAAGCGACTGCGAAGAAGAAAGCGACTGCGAAGAAGAAAGCGACTGCGAAGAAGAAGACTACTGATTGAATGGGTCCGCTGGCAGTCGGTAGCCCTCTGGAATTGTGGCACCCGCAGGCGTGGGTCCCTAGAGCCTTACCTATCCGCCGCCCCTGCCGTCGAGCCAGACGATTCTCCTCTTCACTCGACTCTGTACAACGGGTAGAGGAACTGTCTGAAGCTCAGCAGGTCAGGGTGGGATACCCAATGTGAAGGTAGATTCCATCGAGATGTCACTCAACAACGAACACATCACCATCATATTTCCTGGCCGAGTGGCTAGAGCTGGGTGGCGTACACTAAGCGGTCCTGGGACGAGAGGTCGGACAAGACCACTAGGTCTTTGTGGTTGGTCTCGGCGGACGGCAAGAAGACGGCGCAGCTCACTAGGGGGAGGGGGCACTCGGACACGTCGCCCACCTGGTCGCCAGACGGAAGCACCATCGCGTTCGTCTCGGACCGGAGCGGCTTAAAACAGGTCTGGACGGTCCGTCCGCAGGGCGGCAAGCCCAGGCAGCTCGTGAAGTTCCCGGTCGAAGTGGACAACCTGCGCTGGAGCCCGAGAGGGGACCAGATCGCGTTTTCCGCAGAGGTCTACATTGACGCCAAAGGATTCGATGAGACGGTGAGGCGGGAGAAGCAGTGCAGCCACGAGCCGAAAGCGATGAAGTTCGACCGCCTCTTCGTGCGCCACTGGGACAAGTGGTACGAGGGCAAGCGCAGCCACATCTTCGCTCTTCCAGTGCGGCAGCCGAGGAGAAGGCGGGAGTGGGCCGCGAGCGGGGCGCCCAGGGACATGATGAAAGGGCTCGACGGGGACTGCCCACTGAAGCCCTTTGGCGACAGAGAGGACTACTCCTGGTCGCCGCAGGGCGAAGAGCTGGCCTTCTCGACGCAGACGGGAGAGGACCGGGCCTGGTCCACGGACATGGACGTCTTTCTGGTCTCCTCCAGGGGCGAGCCGCGGCGCATCACGGGCGACAACCGGGCCACGGCCTTCCATCCGGTCTACTCCCCGGACGGAGAGAGGGTCGCCTACCTCTCAATGGAGCGGCCCGGGTTCGAGTCGGACCGATACCGCATCAAGCTGTACGACCGCAAGTCCGGCGAGACCAGAACGCTCACCGAGGGCTGGGACCGCTCACCGAACTCGCTCGAATGGTCGGTCGACTCCAAGTTCTTGGTTGCAACGGCACCGGAATCTGCGCGCCAGAAGGTCTTCCGAGTCGATGCGCTGAGCGGCCAGCCCAGCGAGCTTGTGAGCGAGCACCACAACACCTCCATTGCGGTTGCTGGGAGCAACCGTGTCTTCTTCGCACAGGACTCCCTGGTCGCTCCCGCAGACATCTGGACGGTCGGGCTCGACGGGACCGACCTTCGCCGCTTGACGCGCCTGAACGACGGCCGAGTGGCAGCTGCGCTGACCTCGCATCCAGAGGAATTCCACTTCGCCGGAGCGAATTCGGAGCAAGTCCAGGCCTGGATTCTGAAGCCGGTCAGGTACGTAGAGGGCAGGAAGTATCCGGTGGCTTTGGTAATACACGGCGGTCCCCAGACCACCACTGAGGACACGTTCCACTACCGCTGGAATCTGCAGGTCTTCGCGGGCGCAGGATACGCGGTGGTCGCCATCAACTACCACGGCTCTGTGGGCTTCGGGCAGCAATTCACCGACTCGATCTCAGGAGACTGGGGAGGGAAGCCGTTCGAAGATCTGATGAAAGGCCTAGACTTTGCCCTGCAGACCTATCCGTGGCTGGATGGGAGCCGTCTCGCCGGGTTGGGGGCTTCCTACGGCGGCTGGATGGTAAACTGGATTAACGGACACACAGACCGCTTCAGGTGCCTGGTCAACCACGACGGCGGCTTCGACGAGTTCTCCTCGTACTTCGCCACGGACGAGCTGTGGTTCCCCGAATGGGAGTTCGGAGGCACGCCCTGGAAGAGGCCCGAGCTCTACGAGAAGTTCTCGCCCGGCAGATACGTCGCGAACTGGAGGACGCCTACGCTGGTGATCCACGGGGCCCGGGACTACCGGCTTACTGACGCCGAGGGCATTTCGACGTTCGTGGCGCTCCAGCGCAGGGGTATACCCTCACAACTGCTTTACTTCCAAGATGAGGGCCACTGGGTCCTGAAACCCAAGGACAGCATCCTCTGGCATGAAACGATCCTCTTGTGGCTGGATCGGTGGCTGGGGAGCTAGCGGACTCGACACAGAGCCAAGAGAAGGCGCAGGCCTAGAATAGGTTCTAGGTAACGACACTTTCACGCGTCCGCCTTGGACGAGAAGTCTTCGGCAAGTGGTGGACGCACTACCGCCACCGCCCGAAGTCAGGTTGCCAGAGGCTCCAATTTCCCTTCCCGATAGGCACGCAGGTAATTCGCACAGAACTTATCGCGCCCCAGCAGCGCTTCGGCAGCCTTGATATTCATCATTAGTTGTGGGTCGCAGGGATCGACAATAGCTGCATCCAGTCCTCGCGCCATCAACAGCAGCAGAAAAACCTCGTTTAACAGCTTGCGCACGGGAATGCCGAAAGAGACATTGCTCACCCCAGCGCTGGTGTGTACGCCGGGATAGCGAGCCGTTATCTGTCCGATCGCCTCTACGACGTCCTTTCCGCGTTCGGAGCCGATGCTGACCGGCATAACACACGCGTCAACATAAATATCGTCAAGGGGAATTCCATCAGCCGTAAGCCGATCCACAAGCCGACACGCTGTGGTTACGCGCGCCTCCAGGTTGGCGGGTGGTCCCGACTCGCCCATGCAAAGAGCGATCACTTTCGCGCGGTACTCCTTCACGAGAGGAAGCACCACACGGTAGCGCGCCGCTTCATCGGTAATGGAGTTGATCATAGCCCTATGTTTGCAAAGCGGCAGCGCCCGGCGCAGGGCTTCGGGATCGGCGCTGTCCAGGCAGAGAGGTACATCCACCGCCTCCTGGATAATCTTCACCAACCAGGGCAAGCATTCCACTTCCTGCCCGGGAAGGCCGCCATTGACGTCTAGCATGTCCGCTCCAGCATTCACTTGGTTGCGGGCGACTTCCTTGATGAATTCGGCATCCCGGCTCTGCGCCGCCGCGTTGACGCGCTTGCGAGTACAATTGATGAGTTCGCCTATAACTAACATGTGTCTCCGCTCCCTTCGTGAGTTTCTCTGGCGACCGCTAATTCCCTCTGCTTATAGAGGTTGTCCAGTCCCGCCATGCGATTGGCCAAGGCGTTGGTACGATCCAGGCTCCAGTCCCGGGGAGGAATCAGGGTGCGTGCGAACTTCTTCGGGTCGTCACCGAGCGCCAGGGTGCTGAGGTAGATCTGATTCCAGATGCAGGGTTGTTCC
The DNA here is from genome assembly GCA_963836465.1 of uncultured Nitrososphaerota archaeon. Lineage (GTDB taxonomy): Archaea > Thermoproteota > Nitrososphaeria > Nitrososphaerales > Gagatemarchaeaceae > CAWIJZ01. The sequence goes on along the minus strand of CAWIJZ010000074.1, from coordinate 23,432 downwards.
GGACGAGCCTCGCAGGTCCCATCCACCCGAGAACCACCACAAGGGCCGTTGCGCAGTTCCTTGTAACACCAGCGCATCGTGCAACCCGCGTAGCTAAGATGGTCCTGCACGCAATCGCCGCAACTGACGCACCCAACCGTCGCCTCGCGATAAAGGGTGGATGGCCCCAGCAACCGATACCAGAGACCATGACGCCAGGAATCGCCTGAGGACGCCTGGACTTTCGGCCGCAGCCGCGCCGCAAAAAAGCGCTCACCCGTAGAATCTTCCGCAATGAGGTAACGATGCACCAACCGGGATAGCCGCTGGCTAAAGGAAGGATGCCGCTTGTTTAGTGTAACCTGATAGTGGCCCGTACCGTCGCTGAGACCCTCCCGGCCCGGGGGAAACAGGTAGAACTCATCGGGATAAGCAAAGACCAGTTCGTCCATCCGGGCGCGCCAGTCTTTCCCTATATCGGCGGCACGCGCCACGATGGTCATGAAATCCGCGTGGGTAAGGCCGAAGCCTCCGATGTGCGCGCCCGCAAAGCCCAAGTCCTTCACCGCCGCTACCATCAAGGCGCCGCGCTCCAGTCGCTGGGGCTTCTTCTCAGTTCCCAACCGCCGCACAAGCGCATCGCTTGCGACGCAGCCCGCCAATTCCCCAGACTGCATCATCTGAGCAATCTTCGCTGTCGGGACGTAAACGTTGGCAAGGACTGGCACGTGCCCCATGCCTTCCCTGGTCATGTACTGCTTGAGTTCGTAAAGCTTGCGGAGATTGAAGCCCAACTGGGTGATGATGAACCGGGCTCCCACCGCTACCTTCAATTGTAGTTTGTAGAACTGCATCATCTGGTCTGGCTCGCGCACCTTGTAGGGATTCACCACGGCGCCCGCAAAAAAATCGAAAGGTGTGCTGCGCGCGGTCCTAGCTCCTAGGTTGTACTCGATCCCGCTCCGCATGGCCTGGAGCAGCGAGAGAATAAGCACTGAGTCCAGATCGTAAACGGGCTTCGATTTGCCGTTGAAGGCCTCTTTCTGAGCGTCCCCCGTCAGGGCCAGGACATTCTCCACTCCCAGGCGTGCCAGGGCGTGCAGGCGGCCTTCCAGGAATGCCCTGTTTCCGTCCTTGCCGGTGAGATGCGCGATCGGCGTCAGGTTGTGCTCGGTGATGTAGGAGACGAAACCTTCCGGCGGCAAGGCCGGATTGCCGCCCGGCAGATCCGTGAGACTGATGACCTTTAGGCCATCCTCCTGCTGAGACGCCTCTTTCACAAAGGCCTCGGCTTCCACCATGTTGTGGTCCCGACCCAAAACCAGTTCCGCCGTGCAGAGGAATTGGCCCTTCTCCAATGCGGCTCGGAGAAGGTTCTCCTTGGACTTCTGCTCGTACTGTAGCTCCTGCATGGATGCCCCTATCTTAGGACCCTATCTTAAGAACCTATTTGGGTATGCCCCGGTCGGAATTACCTTAGAGGGACCGAGGGAAAACTGAAAATTGGCTGTGAAGGGTGAACAATTCCCTACCTGCAGTCGTCAAGGCACCCTCGATCTACTCGACCCTGATTTGGCCAGTACCGTCGGAAAGCATGGAGTTTGCATGTGGCGGATAAATCGAGCGCTGGGTCAGCCCCAGTTATGTGTATCTCTACCAGAACATTCGATGCAAATGCGTCAGTGCGATTATTCTACAGGGTTGAGTTTGTAGGAGTACTAGTGTAACCGAAGCTCCGCATGTAGACACACTGATCCATCGGAATGGAGAAGTCTCTGTTCGCGTATCTGTAGTTGCCTAAGAGTGTGGATTCCAGCCCTCGGACAAGGACTATTGGCGTCGCATCGTCTGCTTCCCCCATGACAAGCTGAGCTCCTGAGCAGAGGTCATCTGCAATAGCTTGCCTAGTGACCTTCAGAGGGTTGCCGAAGAGATCTGGCTTTCCCCGTAGGTCGAGGATGCCTTGAAGACCTATTGCCGCAAGAGCGACCCCGGTTGTGCCCATCCTGGTCGGCATCAGTCTGCTATCTGACACGACGACGCCGATGCGGATGCCGTGACGAGAATCAATCGTGTTGACAATCTCGGTGGCAGATCGCACTGGATTCGTTGGATACAACACGACTCTCCCGTGTTCGATATTGGACTTGTCTATGCCTGCGTTCGGGGTCAGAATACCGTCTCTCAGAGTAAGAATAAACCCCGCCACTCCTCCGATAATCTGGTCGGACTCCTTTATGATAAGTTCGCATAACTCCGGTGGAATCTCGTAATTCTTCGATAGTTCCCGTGCACGTTCAGTTGGGTTGACCGATTCCAGAGAGACAATCCGGCCTTCGGATATGGCGATAAACTTGCTGGAAATCACAAGGGCATCACCATCTCGCAATTCCTTTCCAACCAGACTATCGACAAGCTCCCTTAGGTCAAAGCCTGAATTCCTCCTTTCTGTCCTGACCGGTGTGAACGTAATCATCGTTACCTTTCCATTTATCACGTAAATAAGATGTACGGTTGTATGGTTTAGTCAAGACTGGTCCGAGTCCTGTTGGTAGCGGGCCCGGTGGGATTTGAACCCACGGCCTCTAGCCGAAGGTTTTTGACGTCTCCTACAGCTGTCTTTCGTGCGGATAGAAGGCTCGACCTTGTCAGTCTGCCGCGCTATCCGTACTTCGCCCTTGCCGGGTCTGCGCTACGGGCCCGAAAGCAACTCCCCTAAGACCTAGCTAAATTCCTTTGTCCCCGAGGATCGGAACGCTTGAAGCCGCATTCTGAGAGAGGTGGGAGCCATATTCCCTGGTTTGAAGACTCGAGTTCTGACAGGCCTTGGATTGACCGGAAGCACAAGCGTAGAGTGTTTCGTGTAGCGGAGTGAATTCTCAAAGGAGACCTGCGGCAAGGCAGTCATTCGGCGTGCACTCAGACAACATGGACGATAAATTCTAGCAGGTCAAGGAATTCTTCAAAATATTTCAACATTTCTAACGCTTTAAATCTCATTTGCGCAGTATGCTGCGGCCGTGGCACCCCTGCACGGAAGGCTCTTCGGAACCAACGGAGTTCGTTTCGTTCCAGGAGTTGACATGGACCTCGATTTCGTCATCAAGTTCGGAGAGTCGGTGGGCACGTACTTCGACAAGGGAGAGGTTCTCGTCGGAATGGACGGACGGCTTTCAAGCCCAGCCCTCTCGACCGCAATTACGTCGGGCCTGATGAGCTCCGGAAGAAGTGTCGCGGACGCCGGGATTGTTCCCACTCCCGCTCTCCAGTACTCGGTTGGACGTCTGGGGTACAAGGGGGGTGTGATGGTGACAGCGTCTCATAACCCTCCCGAGTACAACGGGTTCAAGGTCCTCGGCAGCGATGGTGTTGAAATCTCTCGCCTCGACGAGCAGAAGATTGAGAAGATATTCAAAGACGACTCCGTAACCCGGGCGAACTGGAGGGACGTCGGCACCTCGTCTGAGGCGCCCTCGGTCATCAAGACCTACCTGGAAGGCATCCTCGGGAGAATAAACAGAAAGCTGATCGCGGAGAGAAAGTTCACTGTTATCATGGACCCTGGCAATGGTGCACAGTGCCTCGCTGCACCCTTTCTTCTCGACTCCTTGGAGTGCAAGATAATAACAATCAACTGCGTTGTTGACGGAAAGTTTCCGGGCCGGGGTCCTGAGCCCACCCCCAATACCCTACATGACCTCTCCGCTGCTGTAAAGGCAGTCGGCGCGGACCTCGGAGTCGCCTATGACGGTGACGGCGACAGAGCCATCTTCTGTGACGAGGAAGGGCAGGTCTATTGGGGTGATCAGACGGGGTCACTCCTGGTGGACTACCTCTGCGAAAGGCATCCGGGCGCGATTATCGCCACACCTGTCAGCTCTTCGCAGGCCGTCGAGGTCGTGGCAAAGAGGCGTGGGGCGTCGGTCATCAGGACCAGAGTTGGAAGCGTTGATGTTTCTCGTACAATACTTGAGAGGAAAGCGTTCTTCGGGTTCGAGGAGAACGGCGGCTGCATCTATCCTGCGCACATAGCCGTTCGGGACGGGGCAATGACAACTGCGCTTGTTCTCGAGTGCCTCGCTGCCCGAGGTCTCTCGTTCTCGCGAGTGCTCTCCAATGCCGTCCCGAAGTTCTTCCAGGCGAAGACGAAGGTTCAGGTGGCTCCGGACAGGATCAAGCCCGCACTGGCGGCGGTGTCAAAGCAGGCGGAGGGAAAGATTGAAAGAACAGATGGGCTGAAAATCTGGACGGACGAACACTCCTGGGTTCTGGTTAGGTCCAGCGGCACCGAGCCGCTCATCAGGATATTCGCCGAGTCCGACACGAAGGAGAATGCCGAATCCCTTCTCAGGAAGTTTCTGAAGGTTGTCAAGAGCGTGTGATTCTCAGACGGTGTGAATCCAGCCTCTCATCTCTATCTCCTTCCTTTCCTTCCCCTCTGTCTCGAGGAGGACTCTTCCCTTCGCGCGAGTAGTCTCTCCGATTGCGATGAGTTCGCCACCAAAATTCTCTGCGACTCCTCTGGCTTCATCATAGCGTCGACTGTCCATGGTTCCCACTATGATGTACTCCTCACCCCCGTAGAGTGCGAGGTCTGTTGCGTTGTATCCATTGGAGGAGGCGAAACTCTCAACATCCTTCTTCACGGGGAGCTTCGTCACACTCATCCCAACACCGCTCGACCTGGCTAGCGTGTGCAGTGAAATCGCGAGTCCGTCGCTCGAATCCATGGCCGCGCTCAGGAAACCGGAGATTCCGACTCCCAGGGGAAGGTTCGGGCGGGGCCTCCGCACACTCTGCACCGCCAATTCCCTGAACCTTCGCTCTGCCGTCGCACCTTCTAGCAGAATCTTCAACCCCGAGGGAGGATAGCCGAAGTATCCCGTGGTGACCACCATCTGCCCGGGCTTGGCTCCACTCCTTGGCACGATTCGCTTGGCGAATCCAAACATTGCGCAGTTGATCACCAAGTCCTCTGCCTCGCTTGTGTCACCGCCAACCAGTTTGACCCTCCATTCGCTGGACGCATCGGCGAGCCCTAGGGCAAGCTCCTTCACCTGTTCTCTGGTTGTTCCTTCCCTGAGACCGAGAGAAATCAGATAGGAGTCGGGCAAGACCCCCTTCGAAGCAAAATCACTCACACACATTCCAACGGATTTCCTCGCCGCCTCCCTGTAGGTCATCCCTCTGGGAACGTCGGATTTCGCTACCAGCATATCCGTCTTCACGATGAGCTTTCCCTTCTTCACCGGAATCTTGCCTACGTCATCCCCTATCCTCGAGTAGCCCCGCGGTAGCCTGCCCGCTGCCCCGACTATGGCTTCGATTATCTCATACTCGTTCACACACTAACACCCGCTCGCCTGCCCATTCACTCGCTCAGGCAGCCAGCTGGTTCACCTTCTTCGCATAAGACTGGGCAATCTCGTCCGAATCCTTCTGTGACTTGGCCTCGGCAGAGACTCTCACGATGTCCTCGGTCCCGGATGATCTGATGAGCACCCAGGAAGTCTGGGAGATTCTCAGCTTCACCCCATCGAGGGTGTCTGCGTCGGGGCCCTCTTTTGCGAGCTTCCTGATCGCTTTCATGGCACTGCTTCGAGGAACCTCAACTCTGATTCTTGTCTGTTGGTAGCTCCGCGTGTCGCGGTAGAGATTCTTCCTCCACCGCCTGAGGCCCCGTATTAATGTTGTCGCGGCCATCATCGCGTCCCTGCAGTGATTGAAATCAGCGTCGATGAAGCCGCCACTACTCCCCTCCCCGCCGAATCGCAGGTTGTGCCCTTTGATTCCCTGAATCACGTTTGCCTCTCCCACCGGGGTTCTGTAGACCTCGGCTCCACACTCCCGCAGGAGTTCGTCGACAGCCTGGGTGGTGTCTACCGAGACAGCGACACCGGGCACCTTCTGCTCGGAGAGCACAACCCGGAGAGCCAGCGTCAGCATGAAGTCCCCGCTCCTCTTCTTCCCCTCGTTATCGACAATCACAAGCCTGTCGCCGTCACAGTCGAAGGCGAATCCGATGTCCGCTGAACTTGACACGACGGTCTTGCTCAGTCTCTCCAGAGAATCAACAGTCGGATCGATTGTCCTCCCGAAGAGTCCCGGAGCGTCATCAATGGTGCGGACAGTACATCCGATAGAGCGGAGTATCGCGGGAGCGTGGGCGATGGCAGCACCGCCCCCTAGGTCAAGCACCACACATACCCCAGAACCAGCTCCTTCCTCCAATGTCTCGAGAATGTCCGCGTTGTACTTGGCCTTCTGGTGCATCATCCTCCCACCCTCGATTCTCCGAGGCGGAGGTTTCTTGGTGCGGGCGATGCCCTCGACCTCCGCCTGGCTTATCCCCATCCCGCTGCGTATGAACTTAAGACCATTCCACGCAGGAGCGTTGTGTGAGGCGGTTATCATCACGGCGGGTCTTCCGCTCATCCTGCTCTCCCGGAACAGCGCCGGCGTCGAGATCACCCCGTAGTCAACGACATCCACCCCCTCCTCAATCATTGCACTCTGAACAGTTCTCTTCATGACCACGCCAGTCTGGCGCGTGTCACTCGCGACCAGGAACTGCCTGGAGTTGTCGAGCCGAGCAAAATTCCTCGCGTATCTCAGTACATCAACGAGAAGGAGGTCTTTGTTGAAGACCCCCCGTATCCCGCTTACGGACGCGATGACCATTCTCCAGACCGCCGAGTTAGCTTATAGCTTGCAAGAAGTGAACTCTTTTTGAGTTCCCTTCTTTTCATTTTCGAAGAACCAAAAGTTTCAACAATGAGTCTAAGTGGTTTCAGAGTAAGGAGAGGCATAAGTCTGGGCGAGTACAAGTTTACCCAGATATTCATAGGCGTGGAGAACTCCGAAACCCTTCTTAGAGTCTTCGGTTCACAGAGGAACACGCTGAAGATCATCCATCACCTCAAGCTGCGAGTGGTGGACTCTGATTGGGGCGTGTGGCTCGATCACAACACCGGCGCGGTCTGCGTCGGGATAAGGTACGTGAAAACGGCCAAACCGAGATACCTCTACCTTGACGTAGTGCACGTGCTGGTCCACGTCAAACAGTTCCTGGACGGGAAGGAACTCTTCGACCAGACCTTCGAGTACGTGGATCGTCCCACAGAGATAGAGGCATATCGCTACACGGTCGAGGAGGCCAAGCGCCTTGAGATGACGGAGGAGGATATTCTTCGGTACCTAAGGGTCGACGCTGTGGATGATGACGAACTCGGCAGACTGATAGAAAAGATAGGCGTAAAGCGCAGACGCTAGAGTGAATCTCATCAACCACTCCTGCCAAGGCTTAAGAACTTCTGGGGAACTGCTGACTCCAGGATGAAGTACGTCGAGGGCGCACGCAAGGTTTTCATGGATACTGGAACCTCTTTCCCGAGAAGGATTATTTGGTCGGTTGCGATAGTCAAGTACGCCGCAGCCAAGATCAACATTTCGCTAGGCAATCTTGACAAGGACATGGGTGAGGCGATAATTACTGCTTCGCGTGAAGTAATGAAGGGTACTCACGACTCAAGGGTAGTCGTCGATGTCTTCCAGACCGGCTCCGGCACGGGCATCAACATGAACGTAAACGAGCTGATTGCGGAGAGAGCTTCCCAGCTCCTCCAAAAAACCATCCATCCCAATGATCACGTTAACATGGGGCAGTCTTCCAACGATGTTGTGCCCACGGCCGTTAGAATCGCGGCTGTTTCGCTTGTGGAGGAGAGGCTGAAGCCCAGCATGACGAGATTCATCTCAAGCCTGGAGAGCCTAGCCAGCAGGACATCTGAAGTCTACAAAGCGGGTCGCACGCATCTCAGGGACGCACTCCCGATCACGATGGGTCAAGAGTTCGGGGCCTACGCTGACGCCTTTTCCCACGACGGGGATCTGGTGGACCGGACGCTGACCTTCGTCAGAGAGCTCCCCATTGGTGGGACGGCGGTGGGCACAGGCCTGAATTCGGATCCCGACTTCGGCAGGCGGCTGGTGCAGGAGCTGAACTCCGAGACAGGGCTAGACTTCGCCTCAGCAAAAAACAAGTTCCGCGCCATGAAGCTTCTCTCCGACATGGTCGCGCTCAGCTCTATTCTCGGGGTGACGGCTCTCGACACATACAGACTCTGCCAGGACATCAGACTGATGTTTTCCGGACCAATCACTGGCCTAGGAGAAATTGACCTCCCCACCCAGGAGGAGGTGGCTGGCAGCAGCATCATGCCGGGAAAGACTAACCCAGTGACTGTGGAGGCGGCGATGCAAGTGTCATCACAGGTAATCGGCCTCGATCAGGCCAATCAGATGGCAGGCACCTTGGGCGAGTTCGAACTGAGCATGGGTGTGCCAATCATCGGCTACAACGTGGCTTCGCAGATCAACCTCCTCTCGGAGTGCATGGACAAACTCTCCTCCCTAGTCATCGACCATGTTGTTCCAAATACCGAACGGGTGAGGAAGTATGCAGAAAGCAGCCCCTCCCTCATCACCGTTCTTTCCCCGAAGATAGGCTACGACAGGGCATCGCAGATCGGGAAGAAACTCGCCAAGGGCTTCTCGATAAGGGAGGCCCTTCATGAGCTTGGCTACAAGGATGCAGAGATAGACGGAATCTTGGACCTGAAAAAGCTAGTCCGACCCGGGATGCTGACTGGTGAGAAGAAGTAGGCAAGCCAGAGAGATTTTCACAGAGGAGGGAGACTTGATGAACGAGGGAGCCGCCGGAATCCTCCTTGTCAAAGACTTGATAGGGAAGCAACCGGGGGAACTGAAGAAGCTGCTCTCCTCTCACAGGATTCGTCCTGCGAGGGATGGCTCCATACTGGTGGGCGCGGGAGACTCCTACGCAGCTTCACTGTGTGTCTCGAATCTATCGTCCTTCAGGCTCTTGGCGGTCGATCCCCGCAGTCTGAATCAAGCTCCAGAGATGGCTAGGGGCAGAGATGTGTACATCGTCTCAGTCACCGGTAGAACCAGCGCTAACTTGGAGGTGGCGCGGAGGCTCCGGGGAGTTTGCAGACACACCTTCGGCATAACGGCCAGCACTGATAGCCCGCTCGCCAAGGACGTCGACGAGGTAATCCGGATACCACTGACTAGTCGAGGAAAGGCTCCTGGCACACTTTCGTTCTCCCTCTCTCTCCTGATACTATTGTTGTTGCAATGCCCGAAGCGCGCGTGGGACTTCAGGGGCGCTTTCGACGCGTCAAGGCGGGCAGCCGAGAAGGTGATGCTGTCACAGACCGGTGTGACATACTTTCTGGGGAATCACGCCGCAAACGGCGTCGCCGTCTACGCCGCGGCCAAGGTCTACGAATTCCTGGGGTGGCGCTCTCACCCGGAACTTCTGGAGGAATTCAGCCACATGGAGCTGTTCTCTCTCACTAGAGATGACACAGTCAACATCTTCTCATGCTTTGATGACGGGAACACCGGCAAGAAACTGAAAGCGCTACTCAGACGCCATCGCTACAGATGCGAGCTCATTGACAGCTGGGGAGAATCGGATGTTGAGAAACTCTTCCATTCCGTCTTCACGGTCCAGCTTGCTGCCCTGAGGAGCGCTGAACTCTTAGGCCTCATGCGCCCTCATTTCCTGGACGCAAAGACGCAGCTCGAAACAAGTGACGCTATGATCTACGACTAGTGCCCGCCGCAGCCGCAACCCTCAGCCTTCACGTTCCGGTTTTCGAGCTTGAAGCCTCTCCTCTGCAGCGTGTCCAAATAATCAATCCGGGAGCCCCTCAGAATCCCCGAGAAGCTTTTGTCCGCGACGACCTTAATGCTGTCGACCTCCTCAACAATGTCATCGGGCCTGGGCTTCTCTTCAAGGCTCATCGAATAACTATAGCCACCACTGCAGGCGCATCCTCCCGATGCGAAGACATCGATCCGAAGGTATCCGTTAAGAGCGTTCTGCTCCTTCAACACCTCAACGAGTTTCGTTTTCGCGGAAGGCGTGAGCTGAACAATCGGTGCTATCTCTTGCACAGAAGAGAGAAGTTTCGCATCCACCTATTTATCCCTTGTTACGCAAGGGAAACCATCAGTAGGCTTTGTTTTCTTCGCGAGTCCTTCTTTGAACCAGAAACGGCAGGCAGAAGGCAATGACGGTTCCGATAGCGGCGACTAGAGCGATGAGGACAAGGGTTGTGCCATTGCTTCCCTTTCCGAATACAATCGGTATGGGCCCCACGAACACGACAATCCCGACGGATGCGCCGGGAGAGGAGAAGGAGCCAGCTGTGACTACAACCATGCCTATGAAGATCAGAGCGAAGCCAAGGACGAACAGCCATGACAGACGCACCTCAGTGACCCCCGTAGAACGTCATAAGCAGACTGATCAAAACAAGGATGATCGCTAGGGCAATAGCTACGCTGGCCCACTTGGCGTCGGATCCAAGTATTACTGGGATAGGGCCAATTAGCACGACTCCCCCGCCCCTCACCTCTGTCTTCCGCCCGGGTTCGTCCCCTGCCTGCGAGCGCTCCGCCCGAATTGCTGCGAGAAAGAGTATCACAAATCCGACCAAGACAATGATGATTCCCACAGTCACTGCGTCGACCAATTCTAACGGTCCCCTCTGCGGTCGCCATCTGTTGTGAGCGCTCTATATGAGGTTCTCGCGCGATAACAATGTTTTTACGAAGGCGAACGTCTCTCTGACCGAAAACCTGCTTGCCCGACGAAAGATACTGTGAACGTTGCATGATGCGGACTGAACACGAAGCAGTAGAGGACACAAGAGACTACAATCCGAGGGGAAGGGGCACGTACAGGTGCAAGCGCTGCGGAAGAGTGAAGTCCATGCGCCACCTGAGGCCGAGCTCAGAGATCGGTTACTGATTCAGCGAAACCTCGTTTCGGCCCGCAGTTCTTTCACGAAATAATGACCAGCTCACAATTCATATAATGACTCCCGTTCCGCCCTTCCAGCGCTGGCAGATGAAGTTCTCCAAGGTCAGACGCACATCGTCGAGAACTCACGCGCGGTGCGTAATTGCTTGAGCCCGTATTGGGTCTTCTCAGATGATCTTACTGGCGCCTCCGGGATTAGTTCACTGATGACAGGTGCTCCCAGAATCACCATCAACCTTGATCACCTCTATTCGCCAGTGACGAAACAATTCCCGTTCGTCGCCGTGAACCTTCAGACGCGTGAGGCGAGTCGGAGAAAGGCAAGAGCCGAATTCATCCGCGCAACCAGAATGGCTGACGGGACATACTTTGGCCTTAGGATAGACAGTGCGCTTCGAGGCCACATCGGTGTGTACCTAGAAGTTCTGTTAGGAATCGGCAGTGTCATGCTCACAGACACCATTCCAGAGTACAACAGATACACGCTGTCGGGAAAAACGATCATCCTTGTGGAGGAGAAGAGAATCAGGGAGAGCATCCACTCTGAAAGCAATCTGGATGAGGCAAAGAACGAACTCATAATTGCAGACTCCCGGACACATGAGGACCTGGAAAGGCTCGCTTCCATCTGTATCGAAAGATCGTTCATCCCGGTTGACCCAGGTCCCCTGATCGCACTTGTGGCACAGAAGAGACTCGGGCTGGGAGTCTCTGGCGCCTGCGTAGAGCGGACGGCGCACGGGGGAGTGAGGACGATTGCGTGCGTCGTCGGCACGCATCACAAGACAACGGAAAGACAGATGGATGTTCTTAACAGACGGGGTTACACGATTCAGAAACCGCATAGCGGCTATCCTGGTGAGACTGATATCTTCTGGTTTGATCTAATGAGAGAAAGGCGCCTCCTGGACAGAGGTTTTCTGGAGCGACTGGATCGCTATGATGCGCTTGTAATCAGCGGAGGCGCAACTGCGAACTACCTCCTGAATAGAGGGAGTTTCGACTACATACTGAACGAGGACAGCATCCAACCCCTGGTCTCCAGCGGGATAATAATGGGCGGGCGATGGGACGGCAAGATGGTTGTGCTAAAGGGTGGAATAATCGGTGACGAAGACGTATTTAGAAGACTCTTCAGGTGGTTGAGAAGAAAGTAGTTGAAGGTCGGAGTAACCCTTGGTGACCCCGCAGGCATAGGGCCTGAGATCGTCGCGAAGTCTCTGAAGAAGTTCAAAGGAAGACGGCTGGTTATCATCGGGAACAGGGACAACTTCCTCGAAGTGTGTTCGATGCTGAACTTGGGTAAGAGTACCATCGAGACGCAGACATTTGTTGACATACCGGGGGAAAGATCGAGTTCGGGAGGGTTCAGAAGGCTGCCGGAAAGATAGCGCTCAAGAGCATAGAGAAGAGTGTCGAACTCGCAGAAAGCGGAGAAATAGACGCCTTGGCGACAGCATCAATAAACAAGGAGGCGATCTTGCAGGCCGGCTCGAAGTACATCGATCACACCGCGATGCTCGCGGGATTGACGAACTCAGGAAACATCTCGACCGTGTTCGAGGTGAACCGTCTGCGTATTATGTTCATGACGAAGCACATGTCCCTGGCTGAAGCCTGCAGAAGCGTAACGAAGCGAAGAGTCTACGACGCAATAGTCGAAGCGAGCAAATGCCTTCAGTTGCTTGGCGTAAAGGGCGACAGGATCGCTGTCGCTGCATTGAATCCCCACGCAGGAGAAGCGGGACTCTTCGGCAGAGAGGAGATTGAGAGGATAACACCCGCTATCGACGCTGCAAAGAGAATATTCAACGTGTCAGGCCCCTACCCAGCGGACTCCGTTTTCCACAGGGCGGCTCGTGGAGAATTCGATATCGTGGTCTCCCTTTACCATGATCAAGGACACATCGCTGCGAAGATGCTTGATTTTGACAGGACCGTAAGTCTGAACATCGGTCTCCCTTTCCTGAGAACCTCCGTAGACCATGGCACGGCGTTCGACGTGGCTGGGAAGGGCGTCGCGAACGAAACGAGCATGATTGAAGCAATTGAGAAGGCGTTCGCCTATGGCAGCGCATACAAGAAAAGGTACGAGCAGATGGACCTGTCCCGGAACGCAGGTAAGGCGCGAATTGGCTAGCTCACTTGTTGGGGAACGAGTGGCAGGATGCAGGAGTGATCTACGTACCATGGCGTCCTCCATTTTTCACTTTCCGAATTAGATCTCCCTTACCTAGTAATTGCATGGAAGTCTTCCGTCTTCATACAATGCGTAAATACCGAGGTCAAGAACTCGGAGATGGATCATCATGAGTCAGGGCGAATCACGGCATCAGTATGGCAAGCCCTCGTTGAAACTTGGTCACTTCTTCGAAAACATCTATGATGTCGTGCAAGACGAGATACCCACATTCAGGTCATACTTAGGCGGTGAGTGGAAGACGACTCCACCTGGGGAGACACTGGAGGTCGACACGCCGATTGACGGGACAATCATAGCGAGGGTTCACAAAGGAACCGAGAATGATATGCAATCAGCGATAGACGCCGCTTCATCGAGTCAGAGGAGGATAAGGAACCTGGCAGCGATAGAGAGGATTGCCATATTCAAGAGCGCGGCAGAGATCATGAGGGCAAGGCTAAGCGACTTCGAAGAGACTTTGGTGCTGGAGGCCGGAAAGCCCAGAGCTGATGCCGCTGGAGAGGTGAAATCCACGATAGAGAGGATGCTGATGACGATGGAAGAAGCTCGGCAGATCTTCGGCGAGTATATCCCAGGTGACTGGTCTGAGGACACTAGGGGGAAGATAGCCCTCGTGATTCACGAGCCCATAGGGGTCGTGGGCGCGATAGGCCCATTCAATCTTCCACTCTACATACCCGCGGCGAAGGTAATTCCGGCGCTGCTGTCGGGCAATTCCGTTGTGGTCAAGCCCGCGAGCGAGGACCCGCTGAGCCAACTCCTCTTCGCGAGAATCTTGGAGGAGGCGGGCGTTCCCCCTGGAACGATGAACGTAGTCACCGGGCCGGGAAGAATAGCGAGTCTGCTCGCAGCTAGCGCGAAGGTCGGCATGGTCTCGTTCACCGGGAGCACCGACACTGGGAAGGCGCTGAACCAGGCATCATCTGTGAAGCCTCTTCACCTGGAGCTCGGCGGCAAGGGTCTCGCGTTTGTTCTTGATGACGCCGATCTTGAGCTCGCCGCGAAGAAATGCGTTCTCGGCTCATTGAAGAGCAGCGGGCAGAGGTGCGATGCCATAAGTGCCATTCTCGCGCAAGAGAGTGTCGCAGACCAGCTGCTCGAGAAGATGGTAACCGAGGTGGATGACTGGAAGACTGGCGACCCGAGGGATCCCGAGGTGATGATGGGTCCACTCATAAACCGAGGCGCAGTGGAGCACGTCCATCAGCTCGTCAGCGACGCTGCCAACAAGGGCGCGAAGATCTTGAGAGGCGGCCAGTATCATGATTGCTATTTTGAACCCACCGTCTTGGATATGGTGCCCCTCGATGCCAGGATACTCTGGGAGGAGACCTTCGGGCCAGTCATCACTGTCGTGAGGGTGAAGAGCGAGGATGAAGCGCTCGAGATAGCCTCGAGGTCAAGGTACGGTCTGGACTCGTGCGTCTTCACAAACAGCCTCTACAAGATGTGGAGAGTCGCCAAGAGCATACGCGCTGGTGAGGTGACGATCAACGACCTCCCAAGGCACGGCGTAGGATACTTCCCGTTCGGCGGCGTGAAGGATTCTGGCATGGGGAGGGAAGGGATAGGCTACTCGATAGACGAGATGACCGTACTGAAGACAATCGTCATAAACCTAGAGCCGGCGGGCCTGGGAAAAACCGGAAAAAGCGAGCATTAGGCGAAGGCAACCATCCAGAGTTCGTCAGGAAGCGACGTGTTCGAGAGGGAGCCAGCTTCGGGCATGATTCTCTCGCAGGAGATCTCGGACAAGTTGCTGCTTTATCCGCACAGTTCAGCTCTGAGTTCCGAAATGGAGCGAGGGCTGACTTCGACCCAGGTCGATTGCTGCTTGAAGGCGCTAGACGGTGAGGTTCCGGCATCGACGCTCAATCAGTATGCCATGGACAGGTGGAAGGAAAAGTTCGCCGGTCGAGCGTGAAAGAGAGCCGGCGGAGGGATTGCCACCTGCTGCGCAGGATTTGGACCCTCGACCCCGTGCTCGCTCGGCACGTATGGCTTACGAGGCACGTGCTCTACCAGGCTGAGCTACGCCGGCACGGGTCACAAGCCATCTGACGTCGGTTTTAAAGCTCTGTCAGGATAATCTCGGAATCCTTTTTAGAAAAGCAAAATCTGGGTCATCTTGCGCGGGGGTCGCCCAGCCTGGTCAACGGCGTGGGACTGAGGTGCTTCTGGCTCAGAGCTCCCATCCCTTAGGGGTTCGTGGGTTCGAATCCCACCCCCCGCACCTATATCCAGAGTTGAGTGCGCATCTTTGGGTTTTTGGGGGCACTATCGGGTATGATTTGCGTCATTATCAATCGATTCTAGACCCATGTGGGCTATATACGCACCACCACTTGGGCAGCGAGGCGGCATGTTTAGCTCAGGAAGCTTTGGTGGTGTATCGACTACGGCAACAATAGCAAATGGCGTTTGAGTATCCGAATCTTTACAATCCTATCGGTCTGACCGACGTGACCGAGGTTGAGCCACTCTCGCCTCTTGTATGGGTTCGGGCCCCACCGGGCCCGCTATCTTTTCAGACTGTGTGAGAATTGCGTCTAGCGGTATGGATCAAAATTATCGTTCTGTCTTACATTATGGCCCCAATCGAGCTTATCAGCTTCCTGGTCCCCAGGATGTTGATCGCTCGCCTCATGTTGTAAGCCAGCATCGTAAATCCAACCTCTCCGTTCACCTTCCTCAACCCTTTGAGGAGCAGATAGCCCTGGTTGAACGCCCTCTTCATGGTGCCAAACGGATGCTCGACAATCTCCTTCCTCTTGTTAAGCTTCTCGAGCCCCTCACCGTTGCTCAGCCTCGCCCTGAGCCTGTCGATGATATCCTGATACTCTGACCTGAAGATTATCCTGCCGAGCTTATTCCTCGTCGGAGAAGAACGTGCTCGTCTGCGTTCCCTCCTAAATTTGGCCGAGAAAGTCTCCAGGCACCTCACGATACCTCACATTAGGGAGTGGAAGATGACCAGTCACGAGGAAGTGCTTCGAAAGCTGCAGGAGGGGAGGGAGGAGAAGAAGAGGTATGCCATCATATCGGTCGCACACGGGAAGCTGGTCGAGGGAATAGAGTTCATCGACGAGGACAAGGGCGACTCGCTGATAGACACGGTCGTGATTGCGGGAATACCCTACCCGGTCCCTGACGCGTACCACAGACGCAGCGCTGAGAGCATCCTCAAGCGCCTCGGGACCGAGGAAGGTGGTTATAGTGATGACGGCGTTTACATCGATGTGGGGAGGCTGAAGGCCATGTACTTCCTGATGCAGCCTGCGTTGATCGCGGTCAGGCAGGCAATCGGGAGGGCTATCAGGACGCCCAGCGACAGAGCCACAATATTTCTAGCTGACTCGAGGTTCAACGAACCCTTCTGGAGATAACTCGGAGGCTTAAATCTATAAACTTCGATGATTGTATTTCCTGAGACTCTTTACGAATCTAGAATCTGGTTCCTCCATTAGGTTACAAAAGCAGGTCACAGGTTGCCCGGATATCGACTGAACAGTGGGTTGAGTACAATCTTTACTGTCCATCGTGTGGAAAGGCACTTTCATCCTACCGGCCGGGAACGAAGGTCTATGACTTCTATTCTTCCAGCTGTGATGAACGGTTTCAACTGAAATCTTCTTCCCACACGTTCTCAAAGTCGGTGCTCGACTCAGAGTATCACACAATGCTGAACAGCGTCCTGACCGACGCGCACCCTTCGCTGATGCTTCTTCATTATAGTCGTGACAACCTGGTCGTAGAGGACCTTTCGGTAATCCATCGTGCGTGCATCACCTCCAGCTGCATCATCCCTCGAAAGCCGTTGGCTCCGACGGCCAGACGAGCGGGATGGCAAGGATGCCTGATATCTCTAGAGCAGATGCCAAAGCTCGGACAAATCGAAGTAATTAATCGAGGAGTGGTTCGCGACAAGTCAGCTGTACTTGAACAGTGGAAGCAAAGCGGCTCCCTCCTTAAGACCAGACCACAGTACAGGGGATGGCTGGCGGACGTGCTGAGATGCGTGGAGAGATTGTATTCCACTTTCACGCTAGACAATCTCTACGCCTTCGAGACCGAGCTTTCCGAGAAGCATCCGAATAATCACAACATTCAAGCTAAGATTAGGCAACAACTGCAGGTTCTGCGTGACCTTGGACTCGTAGAATTTGTCAGTCCCGGTGTGTACCGCTATCTCAAGGCTTAGGGACTGAACCATTGTTCTCGTGAATGCATGAGACCTGAGAGTATTCAGCCAAGTAACCATTACTGCTTGCTTGATAGTCTCAAATGACTGCTATCCAGATTGTCTAGGGGTTCATTGCGCCTCCGCCGAAGAATGTAATCCAGTCACGAAGATAATCAACTGCTTTGGAGAGTGAGATGTAGAGGGCAGCGATTATCAAGGATCCGAATCCTGTTGCAATGATTCAAGACTGAGTCTTGATTCTCTTCTTCTTCTCGGCAAACGCTGGCTTCAGGCCGCTTACAATCACTCGTAATCCCCACTCGAACTCTTCTGTCGCGGTGAGCTTGTCACGTTCCGTCATAACGGCGTCTAACAAATCCTCGTCCATCAAATCCAATGCGAAGGGAGAAGCAACCTCTTGCCCTTGTGGAGGCGCAGGTTCAGGTTCCGGCCCTTTACCGGCTTGCTCCTCAATGACAAACCCCCAGATGTAGTCGAAGGTGAGGCCTGTCGCCAGACTCGCATGTAGAAGGTCGAAGCCCGCCTCGTTCAGGACGCGGGTCGTAAGAATCATCAGCTTGGCCAAAGTCTTTGCACGGAAGGAGGCACCTGCAACGACCCGGCCACCGTCGCGGTGCGAAACCATAGCCCTGCGTACAGCGCAGGCGGTTTCGATTAACCACTCGGCCCAAGCCGCCGGGTCCCTTGGACGTTTGATGTCTCCTAGTCCGCCCTGTACCAGGATGGCCTGAGCCATGTCGTCGATAATGTCCTGTTTGTCTTTGAAATGCCAATACAAGGCCGGAGGCTTAACTCCGAGTTTGGATGATATTTGCCGCATCGTGACATGCTCGAGCCCTTCAGCATCAAGGATCTCTAACGTCGCTCTTATTGCTGCTTGAGGCTCGATATGCGGGGCTTTGGACTCTCGGACTCTCATGGCCTATAGTGTGCCCTGATTCTATATATGTTTAACGGAGATAAAGCTTATTTAGTATCGTTAAAGTGCCTTAACTATGTTAAGGACTGCTTCCCAAACTGTAGGGGAGAATGAAACTAATGCAGTCATACACGTAGAGAACCTAGTGAAGCGCTACAACAACTCAGAGAAGGCAGCCGTGGATGGCCTAAGCTTCGACGTACGATCTGGAGAGTTCTTCGCTTTTCTCGGTCCAAACGGCGCCGGAAAGACGACGACCATCTCGATTCTGACCACGACGCTGGCGAAGACAAGCGGAATCGTGAGCATTTGCGGGTATGATTTGGACAGGCAAACAAAAGATGTCCGCCAGAGCATCGGCATCATCTTCCAGAATCCGAGTCTTGACCTCAATCTGACCGCAGAGGAGAACATTCGGTTTCACGTGGGCCTTTACGGGATTTATGGCTACAGGCCCGCCTATGACTTGATGCCGAGGAGTTACAAGGAGAAGGTAAAGGAGCTTGCGCAGGTGGTGGGTATCGCCGAGGAAATCTTCAAGCCGGTCAAGACCTTCTCGGGAGGAATGAAGCGCAAACTGGAGGTGATCCGCAGCCTCATGCACGATCCGAAGATATTGTTCCTGGACGAGCCAACTATCGGACTCGACGCCGTCGGTCGGGCCTCGTTGTGGACCTATCTCCAAAAGCTTCACAGAGAGAAGAAGATGACGATCTTCCTGACGACCCACTACATCGAGGAAGCCGAGAGTGCAGACCGCATATGCATCGTTAACCACGGCAAGATGTTGTTCTCCGGCTCGCCCGAAGTGATGAGGAGTCTGATGGCCGGCAAATATCTGCTGCTCGACGCTGAGAATCGCGATTCGCTGAGACGGGAGCTGGCTAGCTTTGGACCCGAGCTAATTGAAGACGGACGCATCAAAGTCCGCTTCAACGAGAGCACGCCTCAGGACATCCTGTCTCGGATCAAGACCCCGCTATCATTCATGCGGCTTCACGAGCCCACGCTCGAGGAGGCATACATCGACCTCGTGAGCAACGGGCAAGACGAAGAGGAGGTGTCGTGAAGGTGTCGGTTCAAAGAGAGTTCAACGCGGCAGTGACCATCTTCGGCCGAGACGTACTCCGCTTCGTTCGAGAATGGAAGAATAGCCTCGCATTCAGCCTTTTCTTCCCCGTCGCGTTCCTGGGAATTCTTGGCGGAACCATCGGCCAGAATCTGGGAGCCGGATTGGGATACAACTACATGCAGTTCGCTCTTCTCGGGATGGCCGCGTCACTAATCATTCAAACCACCATGATGAATGTAACGTCGCTGGTGGAGGAGCGAGAGACCGGCTTCACGCAGGAAATCTTCGTCTCGCCGGTATCGAGGTATTCAATCATCATCGGAAAGATAGCCGGCAGTAGCTTCCAGAGTGTGGTCCAGCTCTTCGTCCTCTTCCTTGTAGGCCTTGCGATGGGCATACCTCTGAGTTTGCCGGAGGTCGGTCTCATTCTGCTCGTGACCCCGGTCATAATCCTGCTGGGCGGGTCCCTTGGGGTACTCTTGTGTGGTGTCTTTGGCTCAAATCCGAAGGCCGTGGACCAAGCAGTCATCATGATCATCTTCCCCCAGATGTTCCTCTCTGGTGCGCTCATACCGATTGGAAACTCAACCGGGGTGCTTGGTGTGCTCGCCCACCTCATGCCCCTTACCTACCTCGTGGACCTGTTGCGAGGCGTCTTCTACCAAGGCACCTCGACATACGCCAGGGTGGTCCTTTACGACCCGATAACTGACTTGGCAATCAGTTCGGCACTCGCGATAGTGTTCTTCGTCGCTGGCACGTACCTATTCGTGCGTAGCGAACGCAACAGGTGAGTCACAGGATTTGAAGAGACGGGACCCATTACTTCGATTCTCGATTAAGAGACTTTTGTGCGAGCCCCGTCGGGCCCGCCTCCGTTCGGGTTCAATTCCCTTGTCCCCCTTCCGATTTGATCCCGTCTGCTCTTTCATACCATTTTATGTTGCTGCCTTACGATATAAACATCAACGAGAACAACGGACTTGCCTACACCCAAGTTTGGTAGGGGTCCCACAGGTCTGCGGCCTGCATGTTCACGAAGGGCATCCGCATGCGGACCGGGGGGGTTCCGCCCCTTGCAAGGGGTGAGTCCCCAGCCCAAACCTGTCTGGGTATGGAACCCTCGCCGTTCCATACCTTTCAATGGAACAGTGTATTCCAAATCACCGTATATATTCTCCACTATGAGCTTCTGATTAGAATTTGTTCCTAGTGATTGAGTTCAAATTCCAGCGGGGGCCCGCTATCATTTCAGGTGCGAGAATTGCGTTTAGCGGTGAGGATCGAAATTATCATTCTGCCTCACGCTACAACCCCTATCAAGCTATAGTCATTCTGTGGTAAGCAAGCTATAGCCATTCAGGGATGCCCGCGGGAAAAATATCGAGCGACCCATCGGCGAGATAGATTCGAGGTATTCCGCGTGACACCATCAGCACTTACAGGGGACATGGCCAAGGTTCCCTAAGTCTTTGATCCCTCCGGCAGGCATTTACGTCCTGAAATGACAACCTGCATCTGCTGCCCGCAGGTTGCCTGTAGTGTGCCACATAATGGCTCGGCAGCCTCCACAGAACCGTCGCTTGGTGCAACGGCCGCAGTGCCCTTCTACACGCTGAAGTTCCAGGTGAGTACCTGCAAAGGCGTAGCCTGTTTCCCAGATAGTGCGGAACCGTTGCTCCCTGACATTACCCATCTTGTACTCTCCTCCGCGCAGGTGCGAGCATGGGTAAACATCTCCGTTCGACGCCACGACCACAAACCTTTTCCCCATAGCACATCCCGCCGCACCACGCAGTACAAGCTCTGCATCGGGCAGATTATAGAACAAGAAGGAAAAGGCACAGTCTACAGCTAGCATCATATCGGCAAACAAAGGCTCCACACGGCGCAGTTGCTCGGCTAGGAGCATCGAGTCCTGTGCGGATAGGGCGTTGGCTGCGTACCATTGCTCGTTGTGTAGTGCTGGCTTGGGGCGAATCAGCGTGATGGAATATGGATGAAGCGCCGTGAGCTCACGCAAAATCTCCTCAAGCTGTCCGATGTTGCGGCGTGTGACGATTACATTGTAGCCGAACCGCATGCCCCAAGCCTGAAGCAAAACCGCCTTCTCTGTCAATAGGCGCCGGTTAACGGGAAGACCGTCGTTGAACGACAGACGCACCTCGCCAATGAAGCCGCGTATCTGAGTCAGCAATCGCTCCGTCAGCAGATGGCCGTTGGTGGTGACGTTAGGAAGAAGCCCTCTTCTTCGGGAATGCTGAACAATCGCTACGAAGTGAGGCGACATAAGCGGCTCGCCCCCGCCTAACGCCAACTGGAAGACGCCCATTTCAGCAATTTCGTCTACAAGCGTCATCCACCGCTCGACTGGCAGCGAGCCATCGTCGCGCATCTGCAAGCTAACATAGCAAGATGGACAACGCAAGTTGCAGACATTGTTGAGCTGAAGGTGGACGCTCTCGGGTGCGATGGGAACAACCTCGGGTTCGAAATAGGTTGAAGAGGGCGACGTGTGGCGAGTGAAAGACGACGAAGCCGCAATGTGCGCAGCCTCACGCCCGTAGGTAGATTCTTGAAAATCTGTTCCGTCGGGGCCTCCTACCTGTTGAAGGTCTTCTTCTGACAAGTTGGTGACAGATTCGTGAATCACTCCACTCTGGGCCGAATTCACGAAGCCGAACTCTTTAAGCTGGTTGACGGTGCGGTCCACCTCGGATAAAGTGACATTGCGGGCGAACCGCGTGATAGAGCGCTGTCGGAGTTGCCGCGTTGTCATAGGAAGGGCCAGCCAGCATAACAAAGCAAACGCTTCTTCATCCAACTCAACCGTCGCAGCACGCTCCGGCAGGAAGGCTGCACCTCCGTAAGCTGTTCGCCTCAGCCGCACACCTATGTTCCGTTCGTAGATGCTCTCTAACCGGGGCGTCATTTCCTTCGTCTCAAATCGGCTCCAGAATAGTAGATAGTGTCTTGGCCGCTGGTGACAGCCCTCGCTTATCTAGAACCTCATTTTCTCGGCAGTAAGTTGCCATGACCTTCAAGACATCTGTCTTACCGGCATAGAGTTCGTCGCGGATGTCTATGGCAAACTGTGCGAGCGTCCTCATCAAATCCTCCCCGAATTCACCGTGGCACGCATCGTAGTCTAAATGGCAGCCCTCCAACCGGAGGCGGAGCCGATCCCCGATCTTCTCAAAGGTCAGCGTTGCTTCGCCATCTGTTTCCTCATTTTGCGTCACAGGCTCAACATCGGGCAGTCTCGCTTCCTCCAGCATGATGCTGATGTCCCACCAATCGTAACTCTCACGCACCTCTATCTCATAGTGCTCCAGAAATTTCTCCCGTCGCACCTCTCCCAAGTCGGCAAATTCGCCATTGTAAGTAATCTCAGCCGTGTGAGCGCCAACGTCTACGTGGCTACTCAGCTTGCCCACCGTCGCCCGAGCCTCCTTGCTCAGCGGTTTGGGCGAATAAAACAGGTAGTTCGTCGAACTATGGTCCGCAACGGCCTGCCGCCGGTAGCTCAGAACCTTCACGACGTTCTCATCTCTTCCTCAACGGTGTGATGCCTCCTCCTTTCCAAATCCGCTCTTTAAGTTGTTG
This sequence comes from uncultured Nitrososphaerota archaeon, assembly GCA_963836465.1. Taxonomy (GTDB): domain Archaea; phylum Thermoproteota; class Nitrososphaeria; order Nitrososphaerales; family Gagatemarchaeaceae; genus CAWIJZ01. Next base: position 591 of record CAWIJZ010000074.1, on the reverse strand, counting down.
TTAAACGGTGAATACTGTTACAAAGGCAGGTAGGGATGAGGTATCCCGTTCCCTAGACATTCGTGGGTTCGAATCCCGCCCGGGGCACCTACACCCAGAGTTAAGAACTCATTTTCGTGCTGACTCGTTTCCGACTCTCCTGTCGCTGTCATATCCTCAGAAAGGATGTCAAGGTCATATAAATACGCCAATGCCAGCCCTTGAACTCCTCGGCCTCAAAAGCGGGGCGTAGCTCTGATGGTTCAAATCCCACCGGATCCGCCTCACAAAATCGTTATGAAGGGGTCTCCCCTTCTTCTTTTAGAAGCTAGTCCGCAAACCCTTGGCAGGCCGATACAGAGAGGCGCCATGGCTGCGGCCGTCGGTGCCAAGGCAGCTACTACTTAGGGGTCGAGCGTGAACATCACCAAGGTCACTTCTTCCTCTTGGTAAGGGCGACGACTGGGATGATTCTTTTGGTCTTGCGTTGGTAATCGGCAAACGCGGGATAAAGGGTGGCGTGTCGCTTGTAAACGGTGTCATGTTCATGGCCGGTGATCTCTTCGGCGTGCACGTCAATCGTCTCGTCACCGACCTCGATCTGGAATAGGA
>CAWIJZ010000073.1:0-11455 GCA_963836465.1 uncultured Nitrososphaerota archaeon | reverse complement strand
AAGAAGTTAAGATTCATAATTCAAAAAAAGACTGAATATCCTATCTATTATTCAACTCTCCACAAGTCAGAGTTTCTCTTAGGTCTCCTCCTCGGCGCCTTCACAGCCTCAAAAAGTTCGATCTTGAGCCGTCCATCCTCCATCAACCACCAACGTTTGGCCGGTGATGTATTCAGCCAAGTCTGAAACCAGAAAGAGCACAGCGAATCCTATCTCTTTTGGCTCAGCTGCCCTTCCGAGAGGTATTACTTTCATTTGTTTTCGCGTCCAGGCAGGGTTAGCTGACATGAATGCTTTCAACCCTTCAGTCGCCGTGCTTCCTGGAGCAATGCAATTCACATTGATCTTGTAAGGAGCAAGCTCCAAAGCCATTGCTGCAGTCAGTCGAATTACACCTGCTTTCGCCGCAACGAAGTTTGATTGGAACCTTAGGGCCACCTTTCCCGCAGCAGAGGATATGTTTACAATTCTGCCTGACTTTCTCTTGATCATTTCTACTGCTGTTGTCTTCGAGCAGAGCCAAAGGCCTTTCACATCAACCTCAATGATTCTCATCCAATCATCCTCCGGCTGCTCGTAGAAAGGCCGCCTAAAGCTGGTGTTGGTGCCAGCGTTGTTCACTAGAATGTCTATCTTGCCGAATTGCTCGATTGTGGTCTTCACCATCCGATCGACATCACTAGCGGACGTGACGTCGACATGAAGTGAAAGAGCTTCCCGACCGAGCCTCTTGATTTGTTTTGCCGTCTCTTCGGCACCTTGCAAGTTGATGTCTGGGACGACGACGTTTGCGCCCGCTTGGGCGAGAAGTAGCGATGTCGCCCGCCCGATTCCACTGCCAGCGCCCGTGACGATTGCAACCCTATCAGAGAGATCGATAGAAAACCCCATGAAGAGAGCAAAGGACCGACATGGGCTAATAAGCCTTCGAAAGAAGATAACAGGGTGGTATTGATATTGGTAAGCGCAGAGCCGCTCCCATAGGAGCTTGAGAGTTCGAGTATGCTTGAAGGAAGAATTACTTCGATACTTCGAACTGAGTGATGGACAAAGCGCGATTACCTAGAACTTCTTTCGATGCTCTTATCCAGGCTTTGATGATTTCTGGTGGAACTCTATCGAGACTGGATGCTTTTATCTCCATAGTTGTGTCTTGTGCGGCATTCACTATCGCTGACAGTTTTTCTTTCATCTGTTCGGGAGTGCAATTAAGAACATCACGTTCGGCATGCATACGTTTCTCAAGGATGATTCGTTTCCCCTTAACACTTTCAACAGCCTTACTGAGATCTGTCCACGGGCTAACGTGTAACAGCCTTAATCCTTTGAGCCCTACAATCTCTTCCAATATGGGCGTGAGATTTCCACAACTATGGTAATAGAAGACTCCCTCGTCATACAAACTTACCAGTTTCTGTTCGTAGGGGAAGATGAACTCCTTGTAGATTCTTGGGGATATGAAGTCGCAGTTTACCTCATCTCTCCCAGTGGTAGCCAGTCTTTTCTCTCTGATATCGAGAAATCTCTCTCTTTCTCTTAGTAACCTAATCTTCGACTCGAGCACAAAATCCATGACCCTATGAACGAACTCCGGTTTCCTGAACGTCGCTACAACTATGTCCTTGATTCCCACGAGGTCGCATGCAATGCCCCATAATCCTCTGTCAAAGAATGGAAATTCCACTTCAAGCCTATCCCCAGTAAGCTCTTTGATTTTCTTGTAGAAGTGGTGTACCCGCGGCATCAAGCCGCTTTGATAGAAATCTGGGTATTCTAAGGAATCCAGATCTTCCTCCGTTTGAATCGGAGGTTTTACTCCTTGTGATTGCGAGCCGCTCCAAGGGTCCAGATTAGCACTGAAGATAGGTTCCAGTCCGTACATGCTTGATTCCAAAGCTGTTCCAAATGAGACACCAAGGGAGGTTAAGGCAGTGTCCTCTTTGAATTCTCTATACTTGTAGACCGTTGCTTCGAGCATAAACTTAAGGTATTTTTCTGGATCCTTGAAAATCTCTATTAGATTTGCATCTAATACTCGAGACAATGTGCTAAGATTAAATGGAGTGTTCCAAACTGAACCAGAAATCGTGGCTGGAACTTTCATTGGTTCTTCTAGAGAATAAAATCTTTCCCAGAAATTCTTAAGCCATATCATCTGCGATCCTTTTCTTAAGCTTTCGACTTCCTCTACAAGCTTCATAATCTCCACGACAAGCACCTTCGTCGAAGAGTCGGTATCGGCGACGAAATAAGTGTTGTCGCATCTATTCTTCGTAACGGTTCTGATAACTACTTCGCCTTATCACATATGTTTGGTTAGCAGATGGGAAGCACGTATGTCCAAACCAATTCGTTCCACTTGCATTTCCAGATTCTTATACAAGTCAGACTGGAAACTGCGGAAGCTGATGCTGGGAACATCTAAAGCTGGGCTGGACGACGGTACTATGGAAGGACCGAATGATTGTTTCTGCGGCCATCTGATAGCTTGCAATCTTCGCCCCCTCTTTGACCATAGACAGATTAAGAATGCCACGCACGATAATTGATGGGCCCAGAGCGAAGGACTTCGAGAAGTACGGGGTGAAGCCGTTCAATAAGACCATTGTGGTCAAGGAGCTCGGGGAGCTGATGCGTAAGGGTACCTTCCTCGTGTGGCTCGACACCATCGTGCCCATGTACAACAAGAAAACCTGGAACCTTCTCGGCCATGTAGGCATGGTAATCAGCACGAACACCCGGGCACGAATGCTAACGATGTTGGAGCACGTCTGAGCATGATTTGGTGACTTGATTGAACCAGAGACGTGGAAGGATGAAGAAGAGGCGAAGTGAGAAAAGGACGAAGAAAATGCTGAAGGAAGATCCCTTGCGCAAGGTAGAACCGCCGATACAGCCAAACACTCCTGACTGGCGGTCCGTTATGGTTTCAAAGTCAGAGAAGGAGGCAATCATCAAGAAAGCGCTAGAGTTGGGTAAGAAGATACCAGGTGCCAAACCTGGGAACCTCGCACGGGCATAATCAGATTCTGCTACTGCCGTTGTAGGGTACAACGAGAAGACTTGTGACTTTGCTGGGTTGCATTTGTGGCGATTGTGAGTACTGCGGCGGGCATCCGACAGAGCCATCAGTCAACAAGAATCTATGAGAATTGTGATAAATCGAAGAGAAGATTTTCTTCTCTCGGTCTACACGAGGGATTCAGCTTCTATTTACTCGGTACGTACGCCTCAAATAGATTTGGTTGTGCATCAATTTTTTGTTGCGCATCAATTTACGCACTCCCATCAATTCCCATCAATTCCCATCAATTCCCATCAATTCCCATCAATTCCCATCAATTCCCATCAATATTGTACAGGCCGGCTTCACCCATCAATTTTGACAAGAATTGTCCATCAGAATTTTACCGATTAATTGTCCATCAATCATTGCTCTTGTTGCGCAGTTGTCCATCAAATTGTCCTTCAACACTTCATTAGCCGAGGCTGCAAGTTCCCCTCGTAAGTGGTAAAAGAGGTCTTCTCTGAGAAGTCAAGTCAAGTTCGAGCGGTGGTTTAGGGAGTACTTCGTGCCGCACTACAAGAACGTCGAGTAGCGTCACAGTCAACACAAATCTATTAGAATCGCGAGAACTCGGAGAGAAGAAATCGCCTCTCGGGTTTTACGAGGACCATAGCTCTAATACACGCTCATTGCAGCATCTAATAGATTTGCTCGACTTCGTCCACTTCGACTCAGTCAATCTCTCTTGACTCCGTCGATCATGTGTGTTTTGGCAAGTCGATTCGGTAAGTCGAATCTGCGAGTCGCCCGACTTGGTGAAAAACGACTTAGAACGCGACTGGCGAGCCTCAGAATCGAAGTCGATTGACTGTCGCTCGACTGGTCGTTTCGACTTCAACCCTTATTTACATCGAGCCACAGAGAGTCCTCCGTACTCGGGTCACATCTTCTTCGAGAGTCTTACATGTAGACCGAGAACAATCCACTCTAGGTCTACACTAGAGATTCGGCCTGTAATCAAGCACACTTCACGATTGACGAAGAGAAGACAATGGGCCTTACGCAGGTTCTCGATCTCCCTGTTCCACTGCTCGGCTATGAGATGGCTGTTGTATAGCAGCGAAGGCTTCGGAGGCCGTCTTTTGGGTACGGGCTGCGCGACGCTTCTGTAGACCTTGACTGCTCTTCGCTTGCCATAGTCGAATTCGGGGATTAGAGCTATCAAGCCAGCGTCAAGGAACTTCCTGAGCACGCCGCCGTAGAAGCTCGATCTACTGAGCCTTGAGCCAGCGGTGCCGGAGGCGAGCGAATCGGCGAAGTCTGCGACCTCTTCTTTCGAGGCCCTGCCACTCCTTCCCAAGAACCATGCCAAGAATGCCTCAGCTGCCATCTTCGAGAGCCTAGTGTGGAATAGAACGTCCGTAATGTGCAGGCCGGTCTCGATTTCATCGCGACTTGTGGCGAACAAAGATTCCCAATAAATGAGAGGCATGGGTCCGTCTTAAATTTTAAGGACTACAAGCAACTGTGAAATCTTCCTCCGAGCTATCATGCCTCTTTGCGTCAGGAACCTCAAGCATGTAGAAGGGCGGGTCTTTCGGACCCCATGGCACGAAGCCCTCATGAGTGGAACGAGAATTAGCCAGGTTGGCATCTTGACCAGGAACTCTTCCACTGTGAGTTCCTCCGCTTCGGCCAGGAGCACATCTCGGAGGGCTGAATCTTTGGGAACTTTCTCAATGGCGAATTGCTTGATTGGTCCGAACTTGATATTCGTTGGAGCTCGACCCATGGCTCAGACTCTTCTTTTGTGCCGCCCACCTTGATCCTGGCGAGGCAGTTCGGGCACTGGGCAAAGACCGTATGACGGCCATGATACAGCCACACATAACGGCATCTTGCGCACGTCACTTTGACGCCATCCCTGCCTTCCGCTCCGGAAGCGTCGGCCGGAGCAGCATTTTGGGGGGACGGTTGCCCCGTCTTTGTCTGCATATTCACCATCAACTTCACTTATAATGGACGGTCACGTGACGGGGTCATGGGGTCAAGCGGTCATGGTGGTCGGAGCGAAAGGCAGAGGTCATAATACAACTCAAGACTGAGGGCTTGAACTCTTGGAAGGTTCTGGAGAACCTAAGGAGCCATGACCTGCCTCACGGTGTGAAGGTGGACCAATACAGGACAGATCCCTATGTGAGTATGAACAAAACAGGGAGGGCTTCTCTGAGATACATCGACAGCGATTCCGACCAGGTGTTTCAGATAACAAGGTGGGGCTACGTACGGTTCTATCCGAGGAAGCTGGAAGCGGATAAACTTGAGGAGAGATTACTAACCGCTCTGGGGATGCTCAACGGTGCGCCTTTGACGGTGCTCGATAAGAAAGTGATGCCTCTTGCGAAAGATTCTGAACACGAACTGCTTGACACTTATCGCTATAAGCCGAAGGTGTTCTACGTAGGTAAGGAAGCAGTTCCGCATGGTACGCTCTTGACTCTAACGAACAATTCAGTGCAGGCATTTGATTATGATCGGATGAAATTGCACCAAGGCGATGCTCAAACCTTTCTCCGGCACGGATACATCATGTTGGGAGACGTCAAATCTCCAGAGAACCTGATGGGTCTGACGCTGTACGAGAAGATTTAGGCTGCCTTGTTCCCCAGGCAACTGGAGAGAGTGGATTACGGCAACTCTGCAACGAGCGACATGCGACTTCGAGTCATTCGATTAACCGTAACAGCATGCTTCATACCGCTCAACGATCACAGGGGCAACTTGACTATTGCTTCTCCCGTAGGCAACTGAGCAACATGCTCCCAGCCTTGAGGAAGCAGTTCCCTCACTTGATCTACTGGCACAACTTTCTGTCTGTTCCCATTGTTCGTCATCGCACCGAGCCTCTCCCTGACCATCTTCTGGAATTCCTCGTCTGTGGCGCCGGCCAGGTCTAGCTTGTCGATGTCATCCTGTTTGAAGCCAGCCACCAGCAGAAGCTGCTTCTTCAGCTCATCCTTCACACTTTCCGTAGCTGGTTGTTTGTCGGTCGACATGAATGGTTGGCACCTCTGGTATGCTTCTCGCATGTCCTCCAGGACTTCAGGCGGCAGCTCCGCCTTTCTTAACGTATAGACACTCTCAATATCACCGGAGTGGCCCATGAATACCTGGCTGTAAGTATGGCTGATCAGACCCTTTCCCTCAGCGTACATCTGCATTGTGTCGAAGTAGCTCCTGAACACGTAAGGTCTCCAAGGTAATCCTGAGGCTCTCATCGCCTGTCTGATGAAATCTCCAATCTTGATGGTTCTGATGAATGGAGAAGTGTCGCTTATTCCCATTCGCCTCGCTGCCTTCTGCATCCTTTCAGTGCTCACTATCACACCGCTTTGAGGCGTTAGTACTTCGCCTTCGGCGATACGCTTGCCCAGCCACTGCGCTAGTATCTCGCATCCTTCATCAAGCATGAACGTAGGATACCAGTGCCTCGACTTTGAGAGCTCCGCCCTCACGATTATCAGCGTGGGGGTGTGCTTGAAAGTCACCGCTCCGTCCTTTATCTCCAACTCTGGAAAGTCCTTTAGTCTCAAACCGTCTACCCCCATATAGCCGCCCTGTACCTCTAGTCTGCATCCCGAGAAAGCCGTTATTGCGATTGATACCCTGGTTCTTTGGGGCGTTGTGTCCGCATAGAGGACTTTTCTTAATTCATCCTGCGTTGGTACCCTCTCGTTCTCAAGCGTTGGTCTTGCGCTCGCATTGGCGATCTTTATCTTCATCTCGAACGTCTTTGTGTCCGACTTCGCCCAGGAGGCGATGGACTTGAGGTTCGATTCCACGTAGCTCGGCGCGTACCTCTTTCCGGTCTTTGGGTTGATCCTGGTCTCCATTTCCTGTATATAGTCGAAGGCCATCTCTTCCATCTTGCGCTTCGGCAACTTCACGTAGTCTGCCGCCGTAAGATTGCACTGGGTGAGGAAGTATCCCAGTCTTCTGAGGTACGTGTCCGCAACGACAGTGCTCCCCTTAGCGTAGTTGAGAAACCATCTGCGAAGGTTGGCATTATTGTCTAGCATGTCTTGAAGTTCTTTCTTTTCGTACTTCTTGAATGCCTCCATTAGGCTCAGTAGGTAAGCGGTCCCTAATAAAGATTAGACCCACACACTGTTAGGGAGTGGGCCCGGAGCGATTTGAACGCTCGACCGACCGGTATCCCAAGGTATGTCCCTTATGAGCCGGTCGCTCTAACCGAACTGAGCTACGGGCCCGCACCCAAAGACGAAAATGGCTCCTGTTATTAACATATGACCGGCAGCTTGAAGCTTTGGTGTGATATTAGAGGCTGTTTCCGCTCTGCATTGAACTGGTGATGGCGGGATTAAGACTATATATCGACGTCTCCATACCCTCCACAATAGCAGTGAGTAGTAAGAATCTGGATGAGGGTTTCGAGGACATCATCGCGGAACTTGACAGAGAGCAGGCGAGGGTCAAGATCAGGATGGAAGTTCGAAGATTTGGAAAGCCAACGACAATCCTTGAAGGGTTGATGCTGGGCGATAAGGAACTCCAGGAGCTGACGACGAAGATGAAGAAAAATCTTGCGACAGGCGGGACTGTGAAGGACGGGATAATGATTCTTCAGGGTGACCACAGGGAAAGAGCTGCAGAGATTCTCAAGAAGCAGGGTTTCTCTGAGGGTTCCATCGAGATAATCTAGAGCTCCCGTAACCTAGGGCTCTGCCTTCTCACTCGCCCCCGAATGCGGGGCATTAGCTTAAATTGCCTTCACGGCGGCAAGTCGCCCACAGCGATCCAGAATTGGTCGTGATCACGCTAACGGTCATTCTGATTTCGATTCTTGCCGCAATCTTTGCGGGTAGCGTGGGTGCACTTTTCGGCATCGGTGGGGGTGTGGTAATCGTGCCGTTCTTGACCTCAGTGATAGGGCTGCCTATTCACGTGGCTATCGCGGTCAGCATCACCGCGGTCGTTGCGACCTCAAATGCAGGCGGCTCCAGCTATGTCGAGCAGAGAATCACCAACGTCCGCCTCGCGATGTTCTTGGAAATCTCAACGACCATGGGCGCCCTGGTGGGCGGGATTGTGGCTCTATTACTCAACAGCTGGATCTTGTTCTTCTTTTTTGGAGTGCTCCTCCTCTTCGTGGCCTACGCCACGTTCAGGACGAGGAAGAAAGACACAATGCAAAAGTCACAGGAGCAGGACAGGACTGCGAAATACCTCGGTCTCCAGGGATCCTACTTTGATGGTGTCGAGAAGAGGGAGATAGATTACAAAGTCACGGGCACGACGAAGGGATCCCTTCTCTCGGGCTTCGCTGGGGTCACGTCAGGACTGCTGGGGATTGGTGGCGGAGTCATCAAGGTGGCAGCCATGAACTCCCTGATGAGGGTACCCATGAAGGCCGCGGTCGCCACGAGCAAGTTCGAGCTGGGGGTCACCGCTGCCACCAGCGCCCTCCTCTACTTCATCTCCGGCGTGGTCAACCTCTACCTCATCGGTCCCATCGCCCTCGGGACAACAATAGGGGCGACCTTTGGGAGCAGGGCTATGAATAAGATTCCATCGTCGACCCTGAAAGTTGCGTTCGTGCTCCTCCTTCTCTACTCCGCATACACGATGTTTTCCCAGGGTTTCCAACTCATTTTGGGGGGACTCTAGATGGTAAACTTGGAGAGGGTGATGTACTACGTCCTCGTTGGTGGGATGCTCAGCAGCGGAGCCCTCTACGTAATCGGCGTCGTCCTCTTCGCCGCTCAGAATCCAGGGCCATCCACACCGCTGCCGAACTTCGATCAGGCGACTTTCGTGACGGATCTGGTCAACCTGCATCCCATAGCATTCCTAGGGTTGGGCACGATAATTCTGATCGCCACCCCCATCACGAGGGTCTTTGTTTCGATCGTGGTTTTCTCGATCAACAAGGAGAGGAAGTTTGTTCTCGTGACCACCATCGTGTTCACCGTGCTGATGCTGAGCTTGCTCCTCGGTTTTGTATTCCACTTTAACCCGGCCGGCTGAATGCGCTCACTCCGACCTCAGCGCCGCGATGGGCTGCAGCCTTGCCGCCCTCCAGGCCGGATAGATGCCTGCAATGATGCTGACGGCTGTCGCAATGAAGAAAGCGACACCTACTATCTCTGGAGTTATCACAGGTGTGAGGGAGAGCGAGCTGAAACTCCCGCCCCCGAATCCGCCCCCTGCTCCTCCACCGAATCCGCCCGCGGCTCCTCCGGTTCTACCAGCGCCACCCGATGTAGTGGAAGTCGTGAAGCCAGAAAGAAGAACGGGGAGGCTGTAGGCGATCACAGCGCCCGTACCAATCCCCACTATCCCTCCGACGACCCCGATGATGGCGGCCTCGGAGAGGAAGATCAGGAGTATGTCTCTGTCGAGGAAACCCAGGGCCTTGAGGATGCCTATCTCCCTGGTCCTCTCGAGGACGGAAACGAACATTATGTTGACAATTCCTATGGCAGCGACCGAGAGGGAGATTCCTGCTATCGCCCCGAGTAGTATCGTTATCGACCCGATTATGGACGAGACCGTTTGGGTGATCTGTGCTATTGTCGTGACGGAAGCGCCGTTGCCATAGATGGCGGTGATGTCCTGAGCCACCGGTGCCACGCTGCTGGTGTCTGTAGCCTTCACGAGGAGCAGGTTGAAACTCGTCCTGTGGAAGATCTGCTGGGCAGTCTCCATTGAGACGAAGATGGAGCTGTCGCGGGCAGGACGAGCGAAGAACCATACGACTGGAGAATCCCTGTCACCGTGAGGCTGATGGTCCTCGAATTCGTCCCGGACACCTCCTGCAGGACGATGGACTGTCCCGGGAATATGGACTGCTGCTGGCCGTTCGAGACGGGAAACCCGATTGAGTTCCCCACGAGCGCGAGAGGGACCACGTTGTCTTGGAAGCCTGATCCTTGCACCAACTTCACGCTCCCGAGAAGAGACACTATTCCTTCGTTGCTTATTCCTATGACGCTGACCGAGGTCGGTGGAGTCGTGGTCATAAGATCGAGACGCGAGTCTATTATCGGGATCACCGTCTGAACCCCTGGCAGTGTCGAGAGTCTTGCGACATCAGCCTGCGTGATGATTGTAGACGCACTGCTCGGCGTCACAATTATCGAGGTCGGGCCTAGGCTCGAAAGGGAGTTTGTGATGCTCACCTGGATGCCGGTTGTTAGCGAGACGAGGCCGACTATCGCGGCCACCCCGATAACCACCATCAGGACCGTGAGCGCGGTCCTAACCTTCTTGTCCGAGAGACCCTTGAAGCCCAACCTTGTGGTGTCCTGGAACTTCATTTCCTGGAACCCCCTCTTCGGCCCACCCAGAATCCGACTCCGAGCGCAGCGATGATAGCCATGATGGTACAAGTGATGCGCCCACCGAGAAACGACCTGCCATGTCCTGTACCGCTTCCAGAGTTGGGCGCAGAGACCTTGGGCGTCGCGCCGAGGGGGAGATTGAGCACTACCACTGGGCTCGTGAGGGCGCTCTTGTTCAAAACTGAACTATCTCCTTCTCAACCAAGCCATCCCTGAGGTAGATGACCCTGTGACAGAAGGCCGTGAGCTCGAGGTTATGGGTGACCATGATAACCGTCACGTTTCTTTCTTTGCCTATATTGCTAAGCAGCCTCACCACAGCCTCGGAGTTCGTCGTGTCGAGGTTTCCCGTCGGCTCATCTGCCAGGATGATGGATGGGTCATTCACGAGCGACCTCGCGAGTGCCACGCGCTGCTGCTCACCCCCACTGAGTTCCCTGGGCCTCTTCTTCGCTTTGTCCCCCAACCCGAGCTGCTCCAAGAGTGATAGTGCCTTCTCACGACGAACGGACAGGGAGACGCCCGCCGCTAATAGTGGAAGCTCGGTATTCTCTGCGGCCGTTAGGTACGGAATGAGATTGAAGAATTGGAAGACAAAGCTGAGGGTCTTGTTCCTAACGCGGGCTAGATCACTTCCCTTCAGCCTGGACGTGGCCACACCATCGAGGAAAACCTCTCCTTGGGTGGGTCGATCTATGGTGCCAATCAAGTTTAGAAGGGTGGTCTTCCCGCTGCCCGATGGCCCGACGGTAGCGACAAATTCCCCTCTCTTCACCGATATCGATACGCCGCGCAGCGCGTTGTATTCTATCGAACCCATCTTGTAAGTCTTCCAGACGCTCTCCGTCTGCACTGTGATCCCCGGCAATTGTTCAGTGGCCCTCATCATGTCATGTCACGCTGATAGAATACGCCCGCCCCCGCCCTGACTTATATAGCGTTGTGGTACAAACATCTAACCGTTTTTCCGGCAGGCCCACCCTTAAGCCATCCAACGCCAAGAGCGAGAACATGTGAGCTCACGCTGTCGCCAACTGAGCTTCGAGTGGGAACTCCGTAATGAATATCAGGTCCAGAAGCGACA
>CAWIJZ010000072.1:0-6874 GCA_963836465.1 uncultured Nitrososphaerota archaeon | reverse complement strand
AATGATGTATTGCTAACGAAACAAGGGGAAGAGAGAAGGTGCTCATGGCAAAGACATCAACATTATCCATGTACGCCATTGTTATGGCATGAGACGCGCAAGTCATCATCTGATATGGCAACTCTAAAAAGATAGGGAGCTACCAAACGCCTCAATTCATCGCTAATCTGCGTATTTAGGGTACTGGTAGATTCTCTGGCTACACTGATATTTCGAGGGCAGTTGTGTCCAGAGAGGCCGAATCCTACAACTTGAACTCTGTCTTGGTCAATCCGAGCTGAACCTGCAGAGCATTGATCCTCTGGAATACTGCTTCATCTTCTCAGCGTCATTCTTCACCTTGGCTATCCTGAAGCCTGTCCAGGCCTTCTTGAGTGCACCCCACATCTGCCCTTTGCTGTACCCTTCTGTTGTCAAAGTCGCCAAGAAATCGATTGGCTTAGTACTTTAGCATTACCTTCGCATTGGTCCTTTGTGCACTTTGAGGACAACCGAGCTGACCGTGTTCTTCACTCCTTTAACTAACGTAGATGCTAACTCTACAATCGCTGAGGTGCCAGACAACCAACCTGTCATTGGCCAAGCTTTATTGCGTATCTTTGCTCTTCCGAGGAGTGAGTCAACTTGATTTCGATGGTTGAAACGTTTCTGGTGCCACCTTCCTGCGATGGCAACTGCTCCGTGTCCAGTCTTGTCTCGGCGACTCTAAGACCCGGAGCAAATCTGTGAATTGTTATTTGTGCTACGTCGACCGCGAGGCTTATCGCAGCGCCCCGCGCCTTCAGGGTGATGTCGGGAGAGTTGTTGAGACAGGTCAAGGTGGCGAGGACATAATCCATCACTGGCTTTTGTCTTCCAATGTATACGGTGTTCCCGTAGGCTGGTTCCCTAGATTTGTTGTCAGACATGACTTCGTCCACTTTGGTCTTGAGTATTAAAGTATGGATGAAGAACATGGCATAATCGAGTCAGAAAGTTGCTGGAATCCGCTATTTTTCTAGATTGCTTCGAATGCAGCTAATTTGGCTAAGCCTGGTTCATGAGCCTGGAAGTCCCAAAAACCACCGCGCACACCAACGCTAATGTCAAGAGCACCTCTCGAAGTGCCGTCTTCTGGTTAACTCATCGGTTTCTCGCATCTCGAAAGATGATCGCCGCGAGCAAGTGCAGTCGATTTGCCTTATATGGTAACTCTGCAGTTTGAGCATGGGTAGATTGGTTTGGCGGGCTCAGAAGCCGACATGCAGGCCAGAAGAAGGACACTTCTGGTGCTAGAAGACGAGACGCGCAGAGTGACCGATGCGGCTCGAGTGCTAGGAGAAGAATTTCAGGCGATCGTGAAGGGCGACAGGCGTGCGCTTCTGAACGCACTCGAAAGGATAAAGAAGGCCGAAGAGGATGTCGTGACTCTGAGGAGAGCTCTGATCAGGGAACTCGCCCAGGTCGGCACTCTCTTGGTCAACAGGGAGGACCTCCTTCGAACAGGATTTGCAGTCGAGGAGGTTGTGGGTCACGTAAATGGCACCGCCTTCAAGATGTCGCAGCTTCGGAAGTCGATGCTAAAGTCCAAGAAGTACAGAGACGAGCTCCATCACCTGCTCAATCTGCTTATCGAGGGAATATCGAAATTGAACGAGTGTGTTCGCGCCCTGTCAATAAATCCAGATCAATCAATTGAGATGGCCACGCAGATACAGAAACTTGAAAGTGACATAGACTTGAAGTACAGAGACACGATCGTCACGATCATGAGGACGGTGCACAGCTTCAGGGACCTAATAACAATGAAGGACTTCATACAGGCAATTGAGGATTCGTCAGACACGACGTTACTCGCCGCTGACGCAACTACCGTTGTTGCTCTGGGCGTATAGTCACCCGCTGGCGAGGAAGAGAAGCGTGAAAGATGGGGACCAGGATTCCTGTGGGACGACTCTTCGAGAACAGAATCGGTCTTCACGGGGCCATTGAAGTCGACTTCTCATCGTTGTTTTTCGCCGTTGATCCTCGGCGCCAGGTAATGGTGAACCCTTGCGCCCTGCTCGTTAAGCTTGAACTCAAGGCGAACGGGCTTCTTACCGGAGTACTCGCACACCACGCTATCGGAAGCACTCCCTATCGCTTTGGAGATCCTGAGCAGATAGTCGATGCTGTAAGTCGCCGTAGCTTCCTGCTTCACGTCCAACTCCAGTATGTCGGCGCTGTTCTTGTCGAGCTGTATGGAAGCGGCTCCGATCTCGCTCTTCCCGGAGAACGAGACGCCTTCCTTCAGGGAAGCGATTGTCACCTGGTCCGTGACCACGAAGACGTCGGTCAAAACCTTCTCGAAGACGCCCCTGCTCATTACCACGCGGACGTCAAAGTCGAGCTTGGGGAGCGGCGCGGTCCCCGACGTGCTCTCTATTAGATGCACTTTGAACTCGCGCTTGTATCCGTTCATCAGGCTTTCAGGGAAGGGCGTCCTCCTCGGTCGAGGCGATCTCCACGCTGTCCTTGGCATCGGTCCTTCCGATGAGCTTCACGAAGTCCTCGACCCGGACGCTGAACTTGAACTGTTTGTCGCATTCGTACTTTTCGAAGGCCGTGCTCGGCCAGTGGATGTCCAGCTAGAGCAATATGCGATGGGTCCATCGCACTGAAGGTCAGGGCTTCGCTGCTCGCCTCGAACGTCGCTTCTTCGACGAGCGTCTTGATGGCTGATGACACAGCCTTCCATTCCGCCGAGGTTGCGGTCTTCGCGAGGAACAATTACAATAATCGGTTTGGCATGCTACCGTAGATAATTAAGCCTGCCCCTCAGCGCCTTTGGACTCGGGGAGCTGGGAGTACGCGCCGGAACTCGCGAGCTTCTAATTATCACTGCTCTTGTTCCTCTTTCTTTATCATTCTCGAAATAACATCTTCAACCACATCCACAGGCGTAATTCCTTTCTTAGTAGCATACGCGTCAAGCTCTTTCGCTATCTCCTCAGGTATCTCGTAGATTCTAACCCTCTTGAACTCGAGAGCCCTAAGCAGGTCAAGCCAGTCAGGTTCAGGTATCCTGATGCTATTGAAACCCTTTGTCTTGACTTCGTATGATTCCCAACGATATTTACCTGAAGTCTGATCCGCATAAGTTAGCGTCATGGCTGATCTAAACCACATATGACGACTATCAGTTTGTTTCGACCTTAGCTCTTCCAGCCGATTGAGAGTGGGTGAGGAGATCTCTAGATAAATTAAGCCATGAGCTGTCGAATTAGAATAGAGCATTATTGGTGTTTCAAGGTGCGAAATTCCTACAATGAAGGAAGGAAGAGGTGCTGCTGTTTCCAGTATTCCGAATGCACCAGTCACTAGCTGTGGTTGAGCCTGCGGCGATGATAGTAAAGACGGGGGATAATGAATCTCGACGCTGAATCGTATGATGGGGGAAGGATGGGGACTCGCTGCGCTTGCTTGGATGAAATCAGCTTCGCCCATCATACACAAGAAGATTGATAGTATCCTTTAAACTTGCCTAATGTAGGTTCTCCCGCTGCTTTGCTTATTAACATATGAGACAGCTCGGATAAGATGCGGTGAAAGTCTCGTATGTCTATCCAAGATGTGCTTGATTCAATTGTCAATGAAAGCCTGCGAAGAAAGGGGCTGAGCCGCCTATTGACTTTAAAGGCGCTCGTAGACCTGGGGGATGACTGGCATAAGTCCGGAGAAGTGATGAATTGGTTGAAGGCATACAAAGTGCACAACAACTACATTTTCGAGATGGCAAAGCGGTATCCAGCTCTGGTCGAAATGGTACCCTCTGACGACAGGGTCCGACTAAGGCCTAATGCGTATGATGTAGTCGCAAAGGAAATTGACAGCGTCATAAGAACCACGAAAAAGAGCCTGGCTCGATAGCGAGAGCCTCCGATAAAGGTTCACAACTTCTCGCGCTCGAAATTCTATACTGTCGGGTCAGATGAAATCGATTTCAAGAGTTGACCTCGAACGGTTCGGGTTTGAAATGGTTCAGAACCCCAATTGAACCATCACGCTGAAGAAGTGAGACCGACCTCCTCCGGCAGGGGACGCCGGCGATGATAGGAACGGGCGTCAAGAGGTATCGTCAGAAGGCTCAAATCCGGTTACGTGCCAAAGCCGAAACGTTCAGTAAGCTCATATTCACTTCTTGTGACTGCTAATTGGAGGCTCCCCTGTCTTCGAAGAATGTCTGCAAGAGCCATCACTGTGTGAGTTGCTGCTATGGAACAGAGATGCTTCTATTGGAGGATGATGTGCAACGAATAGTCAGTCTGGGTTTCAAAGAAGGCTCTTTTGCAGTTGAATCCGACGGCTTCAAAATGCTCAGGAACAGCAGCAGCGGGAGATGTGTCTTTCACGATGGAAAGCAGTGTACAATCTACTCAAATCGACCCGCGGGATGCAGGCTGTATCCCATCATCTTCGACGAAGACCTTAACCATCCTGTAAAGGACGGATTATGTCCATACAGGGATGAGTTTGACCTCTCATTGAAAGCCAAACGAGAGTTATCAGACGTCTATCTTGAACTGATTGACGAAAGAAAAGCGAACACTAAAGGGGAGAAGAAGAGCGACATTGAGACGGGTTCTCGGCAATGATTTGGTAACACGTATAGATTCCAAGGAGCCCTGCCCTTGAGGAGAGTACCATCGTCGCTATGCTCCGAGCATCGCACGTCTTCTCCCCATCTTCAGCACGAGTATGGTGAACCACACCAGGACCTCGGCCATATCGATGTGGCATCTCGAGCCGATCGTTTCAATGACGGCTCCACCCTTACCACTTTGGCGCCAAGCTCTGACGACGATTGTTGTGCCTGGCCGATCAAACGGTCTTGGTTGATAAAGGGAAACTCATGCGCTAAATCCCACCCGATCACTTCCGTCGAAGACGCGGGCGTGCTCCGTAGGTAGGTGTCTAAATACGAAATACACGGTGTGAATCCCACTCTCCGCACCATCCGTTATCGTACCCTGCCAAACCATTAGTTAGGAACTGGGTCGCCGCGATAATAGTCGGCGCGACCCCTGCCACCTCGATGCTTATCTAAAGCGAGAAACTACTTGGCATGAATGAATTACACTGAACCATACATCCCGACTCCGGAAGACATCATACCGAAGATGCTCACCTTGGCTTCTGTAATGCCAGATGAGACGGTGTTCGACCTCGGCTCGGGCGACGGCAGAATGGTGATAGCAGCGGCCAAGGACTTTCATGCCAGAGTGGTGGGAGTGGAGGTTCGGAGGCGCCTCGTGAGAGAGTGCCGCAGAAAGGTGAAGGAGATGGGACTGTCCCATCAAATCATGATATCGTGTCGCAACTTCAAGAAGGTAAGCTTGAGAAAGGCCGACGTCCTTGCCATGTATCTTTCGAGCTATACTCTGAACTTGATGGCGCCCAAGTTCATGAAAGAACTGAGGCCTGGTGCCAGAATCGTGAATTTTGATTACCCTATTCCCGGTTGGAGGCCTGAGCGTGAAATAGAGGTCACGCCTGCGGGCTGGAGGAAGCCTCATCCGATATACCTGTACGTGATGTGAACCAGACCGACCCGTCAGGCCTTGAGTGCCGGATGCAGCCAGCTCCGTAGAAGGTGGCCGAGCCCAGGCATAGGGAAATAGGGGTTCGCGGGTTGAACCGATGTTGTGCCCTCCTCCACTAATTTATCGGTAAATTCAGGTCAGAATCCTCGGGACGTTTGGGGCAAGACCAGTCAGGTAACCCGAAGACTGTTCTGCCACGCCACTGAGTGTAGTTCCTTCTGACTTGGCGACATGCTGAGGCTTCAGGGATTGACCTACTTTCTTGAGGGGGTGACCCACTCTGGCTGACGGGCATGCGTCTCTGGGAAGCGATCATCACTGGAGCCGTCAAGTTGCACACTGGATAGACCACCAGGTGGCAAGCTTTTTCATCCGTCGAGCATCGTGGCGCTGGTCATGTCTGAACCTCTGGGATACACGGCGCCGTTCACGGCTCGTAAGCCCGTCCATCTCCGCGCGGTCTTCTTTGACCTGCAAGACACCCTGGCTGGCTTCAGGCCGCACTTCGGTCCTCCCGACCCGGAACACGTCTCGAGGCTCCTCCGCGACCGAGGCCTATCAGTCTCACCCAAGGCCTGGGGGGATGCCCTGGCCCAGGTCCACCGCGTTGACTATCCGAGGTATGGCTACCCTGACTGGGAAAGGTACATCGGCCGTACGTTCGAGATAGCGCATGTCAAACAACCCAACGAGCGGACCTTCAGGGAGGTGGTCCGCGAATACCAGAGGATACGGTGGAACTCCCTCCCCTTCGCGAAGGAGGCCGTGCGGAGGGCGAAGAAACTCGACCTGAAGACGGCACTGGTAACGTCCATCGCCCGCTTCCGCTTCGAACGGGACATACGCGGCATCCTCGACAGGATCGACTTCGTCGTGGACGGGAATACATTCCACTGCGACAAATCGAGCCCGGAGATATACCTCAGGACTCTGCAGGCCCTCAAGGTAAAACCAGGAGAGGCGGTCATGATAGGAGACGAGCTGGAGGGGGACGTCCTTATTCCGACCAGAATCGGCATGAGGACCATCCTCCTCCGCAAGGAGAAACCTTCTTGGGAAGAATCCCAGGCCATCGGCGGCCAGGTCGTGGCAAGAGACCTAAGGCAAGCCATGGACATCATCGATGCTTGGGTGAGCAAGGCACCCGCGCCCTAGAATCCTGTTCAGCGTCTGCTCGGTTGATTCCTGCTATACGTCACGGTTCAGTATCTTCATATCTGGTATATCTGGGCGTCTCTGCTGGGCCTGATTCTGATAACAGTGACAGGGACTCATCTGCTGTCCGTCTGGCTCACTAGTCTGCCAAAGCGTCT
>CAWIJZ010000071.1:0-49913 GCA_963836465.1 uncultured Nitrososphaerota archaeon | reverse complement strand
CCCCTAAACGATTGAGAACCTCCTAAACTGTAAGGGCGAGATCCGATTCCTTCAGATAACAGACCACCACCCCGACCAACTCGTTTGGACGGCGTCCGTATCACACGACTCCCACATGCATTTTGGTGACGCTGCGCAAGTCGGTTTCGTTGTTCACAACCCTCCTTCGGTCCGATTCCGGCTTCGCCCGGCTGCTCTCTCGTGGCGGTTGCTTCGCTTCCCGTCTTGTGCGTCAAATGCTTTTCCCGCCTCGTCGCCACGATATCAGTCATTATTCTATTTAATTAGACAAATGCCCCCGGCAGCGGAGTCGATGGTTTTTTGGAGCAGGGTCGTGGCTGTGGTGCTCACAGCCGGGGCGTCGTCTCAATTTGGATCGTCGAAGCTTCTGGAGCGCTTCGGAAGGACCACCTTGCTGGAGAGGACGCTCAACACCGTGAAGAGGGTACGGATTGACGAAACGATTGCTCGTGCTCGGCCACGAGGCCGAGCCAGATGCGCCAGACGATCAACCTGAGAGGGGTAAGGGTCGTAATCAACTCCAGATATCGAGCGGGCTTGAGCTCGTCAGTGAGAGTCGGGCATCAAGGCCGTGACGTGTAAGGCTGACGCTGCATTGATAGTGCTCGCGGACCAGCCCTTTCTCACCCACATCAGTGATCGACGGATAATCAGAGGTTTACGAAATGACCGGAGCCAGAATTGTCAGCCGCCCACTCACAAAGGGAGGCAGGGCAACCCCGTTCTGTTTGACCGCAGTTTGTTTCGAAAATATCCGACCTGTCGGGTGACAAAGAAGCCCAGCAGATCATCCGGAATCACTGGAGTGAGGTTCTGAAGATAGAGTCACAAGTTGCCGTTGCGCCCTATTTGACATCGACACGCGCAAAGACCTGAAGAAGGTGGTCGGATGCCGTTTTCGGAAAGCCATAAGCAAGCCGTCGAGGCGGTAAGGGGAGGCTTGGGAGGGTTGAAGGTATGGAGACTCAAGAATCCAGTCAGGAGCGCATACGGATGGACCGGCCTGGTTTTTACAAAGAGAATGGAATCATTGAAGCGCGAAATTACGTCCCCAGCCTGAGACAAATTACTCCTTGATTCTTGTTCTGAGTTCTGATATGCCAAGGGTTTCGGGATCAATCGGGAACATTGGTCTACGAATCTTCTTGTGACCGAAGGCAGCTAAACGCGTTCCATGTTCCGGGGTGTCTACTTCGATTATCTCCTTCGCTATCGGTTCATGTACTGCGCTGAAGTGAAGCGACGACTTAACTACGATGATTTTCTTCTTGGTAGGCTCAATACCAAAAGCCCTGTATTGTTGAAGATTGGTGGGCTGAACCCTAACTTCAGTCAATAATATTTCAATGTCGTCTACTTTTGACGACAGTAGGCCCGAGGTTTGTCACGGTGCCTGTGTCCATGGGTCCTGTTACCAGAAACTTACCATCCGAAATGAGTTTGACATACCCAGTAACTTCGATAGGTTCGCCGTGGAAACCGTCAG
Organism: uncultured Nitrososphaerota archaeon; assembly: GCA_963836465.1. Lineage (GTDB taxonomy): Archaea > Thermoproteota > Nitrososphaeria > Nitrososphaerales > Gagatemarchaeaceae > CAWIJZ01. The sequence goes on along the minus strand of CAWIJZ010000071.1, from coordinate 48,406 downwards.
TCTTGCCTCCGATCTTCATCGTTACCGTATTCCCGACCCCGGCTTTGATCGCTATGTCAACCGCCTCAGGGTCACGGATAGGACGAACCACCACGTTACTCGCTTTCTGCTTCAGAAGTTCCCCTACAAAAACCGTACTATCGCAGGGGCTCCTCCACCTGGGTTGTCTGCTTGATCCACAAGACGATAGGGCCCTCCTTCGCGTTGATAGCGTATCTTACTGCATCTTCAACGGGTACGACATCAGCTAGGAAATGCTTTCGGTTCATCCAGCAGAATTCGGATATCTCCTTGGCTTTTTTGTGTGCGAGTTCCTCATCATTATCTGTGGTAACAACGATGCCTAAACCTGCTTCCGGTATATCAGCGAAGGGGAAACCAGGGAGGACCGTCACGTTCAATACCTTTTTATCTTCCTCTATCTTGTGAGCGAGATCGTAAACTGCCTTCATCGGGAAGTAGCTTGTTTTCTGTTTCTGTGGGGAGGGCATCATTAACGGCTTCTCAAGTGCGTGTTTTGGATGGATCTCGTTATTCAACATCCTCCAGATGAGCTCTCCAGCCTCCCTGCCTCGATCATAAGGATCCACATGTGGGTAGGTATCATATCCCACAAGTATGTCCGCCATGTCGACAGCAAGCTGAGAGATATTTGCATGGAGGTCCAACGTGGCCACAATTGGGACACTTGCCCCTACCTTTTCTCGGATTTTATGTAGTATGTAGCCTTCAGAGGAGCCTATTTTTTCGGAGACCATAGCTCCATGTAATTGCATTAACACGCCATCGACATGATCGATTTTTTCAATGCCATCAAGCATTTTTCCTAGCATATATTCGAGGGCTTTCTCAGTTACAGTTCCCCAGGCAAAAACCGAATTCCATATCGTTGGAATAAGGTTGAATCCCTTTTCCTCGGAGATCTCAATGAATGCTCCGCCAATTGTTTTTGTGTTATCATATATCTTGAAGAAATCGTTTCCCTCGTACAGACCCATTTGCCTGAATACATCAAGGGTCGAAGGGATATTGGAAAATGTATTTGTCTCATGAGCTATTGAACCGGTTACGACGTTTTTCGTGGTTAAAATATTTGGTTTTGCTTATTTAAGGCTTAGTCGAAAGTAAACGACCAGCCAATGGTAGTTCCGCAGGACTGGCAGAATTTCGTATCGCCATGGTATGGGCCGCCATTCTGGGCTTCCGGAGTTTGAGCACAATGCTCGTTCGCAGAGGTTTAGGGCCCAAGGACCTTAACCAGAAAAGATGTGACTCCTTGGTGTCTCCACCACATAGGCATTTTGACATTTCTTGCTCAATTTCCCTGAAAATGGCACTTAAGTTCAACCCACGGCTTAAGCGAATACCGTTTTGGTGCCGCCGGTCAAGGCAGACCGGCTAACCACTGAAATCGCCCGAAAACCCTGGAAGAATACGCACGTCCACCCTGGTTCCCGCCTTAAGTGCTGTGACTTCCTCCGGCACGAGAACATAGCCGTCGGCGCCGGTGAGGAGCGTTATCTTCTCAGTCTCGCCGACGAGGGGGCGGGCCTCGATGCCACGCCCAGAAGTGCTTCTCTTGACGTACAGGATTTTTGTGAAGTTAGCGAAAGGTCCATGGACCTCCCAATGGCTGGAAAGCCTCGCCCGTACCGCGGGTGGTCCGCGAAACGGTTGACCGAGGTGCGCTCTGATGAGTGGATAGACGAAAGTCGAAAACGCGTTCAGCATTCCCTGTATCGGTCCAGGGAGTATAATTATGGGCTTCCGGCCCACCAGCCCGAAACCGACTACCCTCCCGCGGTGAATTTTCACCCCGTGAACCACAACGCCTGGCTTCCGACTCTGTTGATGGCCCTCTCCACGAGGTCGCGATCCCCCACAGACGATCCCGCTATCGTGAGCACCATCACCGACGGGCGCAGAGCTTCCTTCAGCTTGAGAGCGATCGAAGCCTGGTTGTCTCTTACTATCCCCATGTTGATCGCCTCACCGCCCGCCGCCCTGACAAGCCAAGAGAGAACGTAGGTGTGGCTGTCGATGACCTTCCCTGGTTCGAGATCACGTAATCTGGCGGTGAGCTCATCCCCCGTTGGAACTACCGCAACCACGGGCTTCCTGAACACACATAGTCGGCTGATCCCGAGCGAGACAGCTAGCCCCACGTCCTGGGCGCGCATCAATTGCCCCTTCTGTAGAGCGCGCTGCCGCGCCGTCACGTCCGCACCCCTCCTGAAGACAAAAGACCCTGCCTGCACCGGCCTCCTAACAAGTATGAATCTACCTGCTTTCTCGACCGTCTCCGCCTGAAGGACAGCGTCCGCCCCCGACGGCAGGTATCCTCCCGTGAGAATCCTCCTCGCCTCTCCCCCCGCGAGAGGACGTGAAGGGTACTTGCCTAGTGGTGTCGCCTCGCTGATCCGCAACTTCAAGGGATGTGCCTCGGAAGCCCTGGCGAGATCGCTGGCCCTCACTGCGTACCCGTCCATATGGGAGCAGTCCAACGCAGGAATATCGGACTGCGCTACTACATCCTTGGCCAGAACCTTCCGTACGATTCCTCGACGGGGATTGTTTCCAGCCTGGGTAGGACAGCCGCCCGGTCTCTCAGGAGATTGAGTGCGTCCTCGAGCGGCACATAGTCTGTGAACTGACGGACCATGTCACTCCATTCTCCGGCCCTCTAGCCACAACTCGCCGCCTCCGGTCAGCTTCTCCTTTTTCCAGATCGGAACCTCGTGCTTTATCCGCTCGACAATGTGCCGACCGGCGTCAAAGGCCTCAGCCCTGTGCGGGGCTGAGACAACGACCGCCAAGCTCACTTCGCCGACGCGTAGTCTTCCAATCCTGTGAAGAATCTTGATTCCACGGATTGGATACGCCCTCTTTGCGTTCTCCTCGATCTCGGCGAGCCTCTTCTCCGCCATCCGAACGTAGGATTCGTAGATGATCTCCTTCACGCTTCCCGCCTCACTCGTGTTTCGAACCGTCCCGAGGAAGAGGACCACCGCACCAGCACCGCCGTCCTCAACAGACCTGATGACTGCCTGAGGCGAGATCCTTCGTGAAGTAATGTAGCGTGGTCGCCTTCGACTCCTCTCGGGCAAAACCTGCTCGCTCAACCTCCGGCGACCGCGGGCAGGAAGGCCACCTCATCACCATCAGCCAGTGGGTGTTCGTAAGCCGCCAGCTCCGAGTTCACTGCTACGCGCATCGTTCTGTTCAGCCGTGCGAGTCTCTCATGTTTGGATTCAGCCTGCTTTACCAGGTCGGCCAACAAAGCTGGAGCGCGCAGAGCAACCATCTCTTCGGAGGCACCCGACGCCTCCCTCGCCTGTCCAAAGTAGAGCACCCTTACATTGATTGCGGCCAAGTCGTCAACCACCGATTGCATACATGGCTCTGGGTTTCTCCCATGTCTCACGCACCCACGGCATGTATGCGACGCCCGCCCGTTTCCTCCAGACGCACTCCCTTATTGAGCTGCCAGTTCCTTGTCTGTCCCTCCTCCCCTTAGAATCGGCTTGAGGTCGTTGAATTCCGTGTCGAAGAGACAGGTGAGGGGTTTTCCGTCAGATGTGAGCCTGATCCTATCGCAGTCATCACAGAATGGGTTTGTCATTGGAGTTATCACACCGAGTTCACCTTTCCGTCCTCAAAGCCCCACAGGGTTGCCGTCTCACCCTGCTCCCTACCTCTTGGCACGAGCGCGTGCTTCTGCGAGACCTTGCGAAGTATCTCGTCACCACTAACCATCCTGTCTGCGCTCCACTCCCCGAGCCCGTCGAGGGGCATGAATGATGAACCTGATTGACGAGTTGAACTCTCTGGCGAACTCCACAAGGTCAACTATTTCATCATCATTGTAGCCCTTTATTGCGACGCTGTTGATCTTCAACGGGTCAAGTCCCGCCTTCCTCGCAGCCCTGATCCCCTCAATGACCCTTGGTAGGCGTCCATGCCAGAAATCTTCGCGAACCGCTCCCTCTGAAGGCTGTGAAGGCTCACGGTTACGCCCCTCAGCCCGGCCCGCTTTAGCGCCTCCGCCTTTTCAGAGAGAAACCAGCCGTTACTCGTCATGTCAAGGGTCTTGATTTCACGAATCGAGCTCAGCATGCTGACGAGGCTCTCGACCCCCCTCCGCATAGAGAGGCTCTCCCCCCGTTATCCTCACCTTCTCAACCCCCATCGAAGCGAGCACCCTCGCGACTGCACAACCTCCTCGAAGCTGAGTATGTCCTCCCTCGGGAGCCAAGTTACTTTGTCCTTCTCCGGCATGCAGAACAGGCAGGCGAAGTTGCACCTGTCGGTAACAGAAATCCTGACCTTTCTCGCCACTCGCCCCCTGCTGTCCTGCAGTGACATTGACTTTGCCTTCGCGCCCCGCAGTCGTCTAAAAACCTTTTCAGGAGACCCCCATTTTGCTAACTTATCTAGCAGGAAGGAGTACCGGTACTGTGCCGTCCGAAGTGGTTCGATGACACGCGACCAATACCGATAAATCGGGCGCCAAAAAACCGAGCAAAGACGTCGAAAAAACAAATGAACAGTCCACATTGCGACAGAGGGTACCGACCCGCTCCTGAGGCCGATCGTACCTCGTGCAAATTGAACCACCTCTTGATGGATATGGGTGCGTTGCTTTGAGCCAGACCAAGCCGCGCGGTCGCAGTTCCAGGCAATGACATTGGGAGAACATCTTAGGGAACTCAAGAGTCGACTCATCTGGATCGCTGCGGCATACTTTGGGAGTCTGGGATCTTGGCTCCTGATACCCGCAGGAGCCTTCGACCCCAGCGCCCTATTTACTGGGTTGTATAGGCCTGCGATTTCGCTTGTTCTCGCAAACGCAGCCAGTCTCTCTAACGGCAGAATCACGATCATCGCAGGCAGCCTGACTGCCCCACTCGAGATATACTTCATAGCGTCAGCCCTCCTGGCGGCGATCACTGCCAGCCCGGTAATCGGCTATGAACTGTACAGATTCGTGGATCCCGGTCTCCTTCCCAACGAGAAACGTACACTCTACAGATTCATGACGGCCTTTGTTGGTCTCTTTGTGGGCGGGGCGACCATTGGCTACTTCGTGCTGACGCCTGCCATCATACGCTTCATGGCTTACTTCGTCTACATCGCCGGCGCGCAGCCGATTGTAACGGCGGGTGATTACTACGGAATGGTCTTCATCGCCACGGGAGCGACGGCAGTTGCCTTCACGACTCCCGCGTTCTTCCTCCTCCTCGTCAACTTTAGCATAATCTCAACCAGTGCCTTTACGAAGAACAGACTGATCGTTTACTTTGCTCTCTATGTTACAATCGCAGCCATAACGCCCGAACCTGTGGTCGGCCACTTCGGACTGTTCTTCCCCATAGTGATTATGCTTGAACTGTCCGTGCTGATTGGGAAGAGAATGGAGAAGAATAGGGCGCTGAAGAACGCGGCGAAACAGCAACCGCCCCGGGAAGTAAACTGCCGGTACTGTGGCGCCCTCTCGGAGCCGGGGAAAGTGTTCTGCCCTAAGTGCGGTCGCGCCCTGTCCTAGTGCTTCGATTCTCTCTTTGAGGCACGGCCACGGACCATTTTGTGACCTCGGCCCAGCTCGAGGCCAACGTTCCAGGAAAAGGGCTGGCGAAAGCATGTCAGTTGAATCATTGCTCCCGCCCAAAAAGCCGACCGATAGAGAGACAGACGAGAGCACCGCGAGCCGCGAGAGCTTTTATAGAAACGGAGAATCGGCTGGCACCCTGCATGAACCGCGAGGAAGAGCTCGGAGACTGGAGGAGGACTCACTATTCGATTGACATGGCTCCCGAGCTCGACGGCCAGGCAGTCACGCTCTTCGGCTGGGTAAGCAGTCGTAGGACTCAGAGAGGCATCGATTTCATCCTACTCTCTGACAAAGAGGGGCCGTGCAAATCACTGTTCACAAGAAGAATGCCAGCAGGCAACTACTGGAGAAGCTGGACGTGGTAACCGAACATTCGAGCTTGGGAATAAGGGGCATCGTGAAAGCAACTCCAAAGGCTATCCGCGGCGCTGAGGTGGTTCCTACTGAGATCAAGCTTCTGGGATTGGCGACCACAACACCTCCATTCAGTGTCTTTGGTGGAGAGCTCCCATCCCTGGAGAAGAGGCTTGACATTCGACCGGTCGATCTGAGGCGCGATAAGGCCCAGGCGATATTCAGGATACAGAGGCAGGTCCTCAAGTCCGTCAGAGAATTCTTCCTAGAGAAGGGCTGCCTTGAGATAAGAACGCCCAAGTTGATCGCGACGGCGAGCGAGGGTGGGGCCGCCCTCTTCTCCGTCCTGTACTACAACAGGCCTGCTTTCTTGACCCAGAGTCCCCAGATCTATAAAGAACACATGGTAATGCCCTTTGAGAAGGTCTTCGAGATAGGGCCCGCCTTCAGGGCGGAGGAGTCGCGGACCCAGAGGCACCTCAGCGAGATTACCTCGATAGACATGGAGCAAGCGTTCGTTGACTACAATGACGTCATGGACACGCTCGAGGAGCTTATCACGCACGTCGTCAGGGAGGTCGCGAGTAGGTGTAGGTCGGACTACGAGAAGCTGAGGAAAAGGCCTCCGGTATGTTCTGAAAAGTTCGGACGAATCAGCTACGATGAGGCGCTCGGGCTTGCGGCTAACGCAGGCGCGGAGCTATCCTGGGGCGAGGACATCGCAGGAGCAGCATTGGAAGCACTTGAAAGAGCAAACCCGGGCTTTTGCTTCGTAACGGATTGGCCCACGTCATCGAAGCCGTTTTACATCAAGCCCAGCCGCCCTGAGCCCAAGATATCCGAGTCGTTCGACCTAATGCACGGTTCCCTCGAGCTCGCCTCGGGTGGCTCAAGGATAAGCACGAAGCGCCAGCTTGTGAAGCGGCTCAAGGAGCAGAAACTCAAGCCACAGGCCTTCGACTACCATCTGAAGATGTTCGACTACGGAATGCCCCCTCACGCCGGTTTCGGTCTGGGTCTCGAAAGGTTCATGATGGTGCTGGTCTCCGAGCAAAACATAAGAGAAGTCACGCTCTATCCAAGGGACAAACTCCGAATTACCCCGTAATGTCAGGCTATGAAAACGCCGAGTGACAAGTGCATTACTGCGACCCGTTGAGGCCATTGGCATATGTTCAACGCCCGAAGAAGGGCGGAAATCCGTCATCAATCGATTGTGACTTGAATTCTAAACGTATTAGGCCAGATATCAGACGGTTACCGTTTCTTTTCGCATTCGAAACGCATTTTCCTCGTAAGACGAGCCGCGTAGTCCAGACCGTTCACGCCAGGTATTGATCAATATCTCTTGCGTCAGGGATAATCATTCTCCCGTGGTCGCTTGACTAATCAAGCGATGGGACTTCCAGAAAACAATTCGAGAACTCAGTGAGGGTTGTGCCATCACTGTCCTGTCAGCACAGGTCTCACGCTTCTCGGATACCTACCGTGTCTGCTCTGATACAGTCTTGATCCTATCCGCTACGATTTTTTCATCCCCGTCGGCAAGGAAGAGCGCGTTGACCAGTAGACTGTTCTCGTGGGCATAGAGCCAGATCGACGGGTCGCCATCTCTTAGCACGTCATTCATTTCTGCAATTTCAGCTGCAGTCCTGCCTTCGAAGGTTATCCGCAGACCGAGCTGATGGTACCCTATCCCCTCCACCAGAGTATCAGGAAAAACAGAAAATTCCAGATTCGGGAGAGTCTTAAGAGCGTCTTGCATGTAGCGAATCCTCTTCTGCGCAGGTTCGATGCGCTCCTTGCGGTGGTCCATCTTCACCCACCTTTGCAGCGCGACTAGAGTGCCGACAATTTCCTGTCTGTCGAGCTTGTAACCTCTTCCTACACTCTTGTAGAATCCAGGCCTCGGAGAGCGGCCACCCGCCTCCTGGCCTATGAAACTATGTAACGCAACAGTCTCGATTAGGTCTTTTCGTCCGCAGACCCATCCGGCCGAGTTTGCTCCCTGTATGTACTTGGCTGCGTAACAAACCAAATCGGCTCCCATCTTCGCGAATTTGCTCAGCAGATAGACGGGGTATGTCTGTCCTGCTGCATCAACGATGATTGGAACGCCGTGTCTGTGCCCTATCTCTATTACTTCTTCTAAAGGAATAATGTCTTTTCTCGATTCGGGGTACTCGGGAACAGCAAAATGGATTGCTGCGGTTTTCTCGCCTATCGCTGTCTCAAGGTCTTCTGGCTCGGCTCCCCCAACCTCTGGGCCGATCTGGACAAGTTTGCCTCCAGGAATTTCCATACTTCTGTCGTACATTCCGACCTGCCCAGAGTGTCCTAGACGCAAATTCCTTTGTACAATGATCTCATTCTTCATGCCTGTTGTATCGGGTAACCGTCTCATCTTAGCTGGGTCTCTACCCGCTATGCACGCTGCAGCGCTCAGGACGAGCCCTGCATACGCTCCAGACGTCACGTGGGCCGCTTGGGCTCCACAGATTCTTGCTATCGCATCGCCTGCTCTCTCTTCAAGTTCCCATATCGAGCACCAATTTCCTGTAGGTTCGATCATTGCATCAAGAACTTCTTTCGGTAATACCGACCCGCCCAGGCGTGATACAGGGAACTGACCGTTTATTACTCGTCTTACTCCCAATTCTTTGTACATACCCAATCTGTGCCTTATGCTCGATATTTGTTTTCTTTTTATCTCTTGTCTGACGCAGCATTCCTCCACAATCGTGGTGAGACTACAGACGGGGAGCTGCTGGCGGCATGCGCATCGCACCAGAGTTCGTCAATTAATGCAGTCGTCTTCGAGAGATCTTCGTTGGAGTCGCGGCAGCGAAGGAGCCGACAGCAGAAACGTGCTACAAGTCAGTCGGATGCCAGTAGGGGCTGAGAAAGAGAATCTGGTGAGCCTATTTGTGCTATTCACTTCGACAAGATTAAATCAGGAGTTTGTCTGCCCTCGTTCGGGTTGACTCGGCGGATAAAGGCAGTCTGCTTTGGCGTGGGCGTCATCGGAAGCGCCGTCGCCAGGACTATCTGTGAGAAGAAGGGTTGGATCGACATCGTAGGAGCGATAGATATCGACTCGAATAAAGTAGGGAAAGACTTGGGCGAAGTAATAGACCTCGGCAAGAAACTCAACGTAAGCATATCGAGCAATCTGGACAAGGTACTCAACGATACAAGACCAGATGTAGTTATCCATACCACTTCGAGCTATCTTTCGAAGGTCTATCCAGAGCTGGAGAGAATAGTTCTGAACGATGTCAATATCATCTCTTCTTGTGAAGAGCTCTCCTTCCCATACCATAAAGAACCGAAGCTGGCGGAGCAGTTAGACCTGCTGGCAAAGCGGCATGATGTGAGTATTCTGGGAACTGGAATTAACCCGGGCTTCTTGATGGACGTTTTACCTTTGGTTCTCACCACGCCTTGCGTTGAAATCGAAAAGATAAGTGTCGCAAGAAGAATGAACGCGGCAAGCAGGAGAATCCCATTTCAAAAAAAGATAGGTGCTGGCCTAAGCCGGGATGAGTTTGCGAGTGCCGTTTCGACTAAGAAGATATCGGGCCACGTCGGGTTGGAGCAATCTATCTCAATTGTTGCCAATGCCCTTGGGTGGGATCTCGACAGAATAGTCGTGGAGGAACCCAAACCCATGGTTCTTGAAGACTGGGTTCAAAGTGCTTGGATAAGAATTCCGCCAGGAATGGTAGCGGGCCTGGAGCAGAGGGCGGTAGGAATCGTAAATGGCAGAGAACTACTGGAATACAACTTCATCGCATACATCGGTTCGCCTGAGGAGTACGATAGAATTGAGATCACAGGCACTCCAAACATCAGATTCTCGTCAAGTCCATGTGTGAATGGAGATCAGGGTACGATCGCTTTGCTCATCAACATGATACCTAGGGTGATTGATTCTCCCCCTGGCCTTCTTAGCGCGAAGGATCTTACCCTCCCGTTCGCGACTCTGGCTGGACCAAAGAGTATGATGTCAGTTGCATAACCATTTGTGCCCTGCTATCGCGTGTTGTTTGACGATGGTATTATGTACGATTGCAATATTCTCTAGTCACGCGATATCAGTCAACGATGGCATGAAGCACTTCGACAAGCCCCCGAACGGTTGAAGTATGATGATCACTCGTGTCAGTCCAGTTCTCTAACAATCCGATGATATCAAGATGCGAAATCCAGGCTTGATAATCTTGAGCCTAGTTCGTCCGAGAACGTCGCTATACGATGACCGTAACGCCACCATGATCTTCGCAGGGTCTTCACGAATCTTGTCCCACTTATCGTAGTGGTGCGGAATAACGACTCTAGGATTCAAGTCATTAGCAGCCCTCGCTACATCATAGGGTGTGTGATACCAGTGTTCGCCCTTTGGGTTCTTTCCCAGGTTTATCACTGCAACGTCAATCTTGAACCTTGAGGATATCTCGAGATTCGTTGGACCGTCGTAGAGCGAATCCCCGTTATGAAGAACTGTGACGCCATCGTAAGATACCACATAGGTATTCGAATTCTTTGCATTTGGGTCACGGCCCGGGGCTGCGGTTATGCTTACCTCACCGAATCTTGTCCTTTCGAACTTCTCTCCATCGAGAGAAACTATGTTCTCAGGTGACACGCCCCACAGGAGCGCCTGTTCACACGAGGATCTTGGCCCAACAAAAACTCCTCCTTTCGCAATTACTGACAAAGCGGCTAGCTTATCGCAATGATCGAGGTGTTCATGTGTAGAAAGGTAAACAGCTGGTTTCGAGATGTCATGAATGTCAAAAGGAAGAAAAGATGTCCGTATCTGTTTGAAGCCTGGTGCTCTACCAGACGGAGGGACATCAACGTTAAATCTACTCGCATCCAAATCGAAGAAAATTACCGGCCTATTCTGAAATTTCAATGCGAAAGACGAACCTCCCAAAAACCAAAGGCTCGCTAAACCGCTCTTGTTAGCACCATTCTCAATTGAATTAATGAGGTTCATGAGAATTTCGACTTGTGAAATCAGCTCCTAGCATTAATAAGTTCTTGACGAAGCGCTACGTGTGGGATGCTGCGTCTTGAGGTTGGTATGGAGTTACCAACTCCCCGCCTCAGGAAGTCGGAACTGCTGCAGCACGACATCAAAGACCTTGGCGCAACACGACTCATTTCTCCACTCGATTCCTGGACTCCCGCACCATATCCCATCGCTAGAGTAATATACGGGTAACATACTCAACCGACAAAATGAGTGAATTTTCCGAGGAAGACCCCTTCAGCAACGCGCTCGCACAACTCGCGTCGGTTGCCGATGTCCTCGCCATCGAGCCGGATTACTATGAAACACTGAAGAACCCCAGGAGAGAAGTAACCGTTTCCCTTCCCATGAAACTGACAGATGGAAGCTCGACTACCTTCATCGGGTATAGAGTCCAGCACAACAATGCCAGAGGTCCATACAAGGGCGGTTTGAGGTACCACCCAATTGTCCGCCTTAGCGAGGTCAAAGCCCTCGCCATGTTGATGACCTGGAAGACGGCAGTCATCGATGTCCCGTTCGGAGGAGCGAAGGGAGGAATAACTGTCGACCCATCCAAGCTCAACCAGGATGATCTCGAAGTTCCTCACGAGGAAATACGTTGATGCCATGGAACGTGACATGGCTCCCGATATTGACATCCCAGCACCAGACGTCAACACGAACGCTCAAACCATGGCGTGGATAATGAACGAATACTCGAGGCTAAAGGGACACAACGAACCAGCCGTGGTGACTGGAAAGCCCATCGAGCTAGGGGGGTCTGAAGGCAGGAACGCGGCCACTGGAAGGGGAGTCTCAATCTGCGTCAGGGAGGCGGTTGAGAGGTTCTTGAAGAAGAGCATCAAGGATGTCACTGTGGCTGTGCAAGGATTCGGGAATGTTGGGTCGAACACGGTCGCATGCTTAATGAATATGGGCGCCAAAGTGGTGGCCGTAGGTGACGTTGTCGGAGGGGCAAGGGCAACCGGTGAATCGGTTGCGCAGTCATTTGACGAGTTGCTAGATGCCTCGAAGCAACTTGGATCTGTCAGCAGGATACAAGGCGCTGAGCAGATATCGAACGAGGAACTCTTGGAGTCTGAGGTGGATGTCCTTGTTCCAGCAGCTCTTGAGAATCAGATAACCAGGGCAAATGCGAGGAGAATAAGAGCGAAGCTTATCGTTGAGGGAGCCAACGGCCCCACCACACCTCAGGCGGATCATCTCCTCGAGAAGAGCGGAACCGAAGGTTGTCCCTGACATTCTGGCGAATTCGGGGGGCGTTCTGGTTTCCTATTTCGAGTGGGTTCAGAACCTCAACAGGGACCATTGGACAGAGGAGGCGGTAAACGAGAGACTGGAGCTCAAGATGATGAAGGCCTTCAACCAGGTCCTAGAGTACTCGCTAAAGGAGAATGTCGACCTGAGGAGAGCCGCGCTCACCATCTCTGTGAATAGGGTTGTAGCTGCTATGAGACTCAGTGGCTGGCACTAGTTTTGCTTCTCAGTAAGTCCACTGTCATAATACATAGATAGGCAGCTCCTGACAAAGAAAGAAATAGATAGGCAGCTCCTGACAAAGAAAGAAATAGATAGGCAGCTCCTGACAAAGAAAGAAATAGATAGGCAGCTCCTGACAAAGAAAGAAATAGATAGGCAGCTCCTGACAAAGAAAGAAATAGATAGGCAGCTCCCAGGTTCAGGACGACATGATGGAGCTTGGCGACAGCGGAATCAAGATTTCAAGGGCCGGAATCGGTGCCTGGCAGGCGAGCGGGGACTGGAAGGTAGACGACCTGGAGATTATCGGGGCAATCGAGAGGGCACACGAACTTGGGGTGAACCTCGTTGACACTGCAGAGGCCTACGGCAATGGCCACAGCGAAGAGGTCTTGGGCCAGGCACTCCGAAAGCTGGGCCGAGAGAACTTCGTTGTTGCCACAAAAGTCAACGGAGCGCATCTGAGATACGACGACGTCCTAAGGGCATGCAAAGCGAGTATGGCTCGGCTGGGTGTGTCGGAGATCGACCTATACCAAGTTCATTGGCTGAACCCGTGGGAGCAGATTCCGCTGAAGCACACTATGAAAGCTCTAGAGAGGCTGTACAACGAAGGGAAGATCAGGGCGGTCGGCGCCAGCAACTTCGCTGTCCGGGATCTCGAGGAAGCTCAATCCTGTCTTTCGAAGGTCGATATCGTTTCGAATCAGGTGCGATACAACCTACTCCAGAGGGATATTGAGGAAGAGATCCTTCCATACTGCGAGAAGATGGGGATCACGGTTCTGGGATGGGGCCCGCTGGCCCAGGGTGCGCTGACGGGCAAATACAATGCCACGAACGTCCCGAAGGGCGATGTACGTGAGTCGAACAGGCTCTTCAGTCAGCTCTTCACCCGGCGGAACATGGTCCAGATTGAGAAATTGCTCGCCGTATTGTTCACCATCGCGGGGAAGCACTCAGCGACAGTGAGCCAGGTTGCCATCAGCTGGATCACTTCCAAAAAGATGTCGTGCCGATTCTAGGAGTGAAGAACGCTTCGCAAGCCGAGGAGAACGTTCGGGGTGGGGAGCTCAAGCTCTCAAGTCGCGAGCTAGCCGAAATCGAGAAGACAAGCGCTCAGGTGAAGCTAGATTACTTCCGTGGCCCTCCTTCCCAACAGGGCGTACGTACCTCAAGGGAACGTCACCAGCGCTATGGCTTGTTCTACTAATCGTTATGCTGAGCGTTTCACTCACTATTGTCGAGTGAAACTCGCCGCCAAGCCTTCCCTTGCCTCGCCCCTCTAGTGCGTTCTTTTGCTTCGCCAACCTCGCCACGGCTCAATAGATGCTTGGCATTATCCACGTGCGACAGATCAAGCTTGATATCCAGCAGCCGGTCAGATCGGTCAAACGCGTCAAATGAACGGTCAAATGACGGTCAAAGGAGCTCTAGTATCGGTCAGATCGGTCGAATACGTCAAATCGGTCAAATGGTTTTTGGCATTTCCGTACTTTTACGGTACTGTCATGCTGTAGCGAGCTAGGAGCCTAGAGTAGACCTAGGGAAAACCGCGAGACCAGGTCTTTCTCCTCTGGTCTGTTTTGACCGAACTCTCGGTTTGTGGATTGCAGGTGCCTTGATAGTGACACTGTTGACCAAGTCGTCGTCTCAAATGACCTAATGACCGACAGCGCTCCTGAAGACGACTTCGGTTTAGCAGTTCGGCGCATGACGTAAATATCACCAAAACAGTTGGCACCTTCGTGCCTGAACGTCTCCCTACTGCCCTGAGGAAGGCGGTCATCGAGGGATATCTCTACAGCATGACTAGGAAAGAGATTCTTCGAACAGTCGGCCGATCCTACAAGAAGATAGGGAGTGGTTCGGTCACGAACATAGAGAGAGAATTTGAAAATGAAGTCGACAGAATTGGTCTGGAAGCCGTTGCGAGGGATTTCGGCGTGAGCCAGCTCGTTGAGGACCTCAAGGAGGTCGGCGGCTTCTCGAAGACGAAGTCAGTCAGCCTCGAGCAGGTTCTCGCGCTTTCCTCTAAGTGTGTGACAAACCTGGAGCGCTGGGCCGCTGCCAATGAGATCTCACAGTTGCAGTCCTGTGCATCCTCCTTGGGGGAGGTTATTCATCGTGCAATCGTCGGACCGTGATCTCGACAGGGTGATCTCGGACCTGGGAATGGAGCTGGACTCCATTCTTGCGGGCGCCCATATCGTCGATAGAATCTACGAAGCCAGCTTAAGAGAGACCTGTCTCGAATTGCTGGGCAGAGAAAAAAAGATAGAGGCCGAGGGTGGTGGACCGTATGAAGCTCTAGGCGAACAATTGGGTGGTTTTGCTGCTGCGTTGTTCGATAAGTATGTCACCGGCAGCAAGACTGCATTCATAAAGCGAGAGGAAGTAATCCAGGAACAAAGGCGAAGAAGTGTTGCCGAGGTCGAAGCTCAAGAGCAGAGGGTGAGGTCTGCGAGCAGGGACGAGCTGCACCGGAGCCTGGAGAGCTACCTGGCGGAGAGGCTCCACCCATGGCATCGATTTGTCCATGTTGCCTACAAGTTTCAGACTGCGACACCAGCAATGGGTCAGCGGTCGGGCGAGATAATAAGGGGAAGGTTGAGAATTTGGAAAGGTCCTCCGAGCTCTTCGCAGCCTTCGTCAAAGGGAGAGGACGAGAGACAACGGTCAGCAGCATCTGGTTCTTGACCTGGGTCGTGACGTCGTCTTCGCCCGAAAACGGCTTCGTCAGGAGGTACTCTCACGGGAAGCGGTGGAACTAACCTAGTCAATCCGCCTGTTGTATAGGAGAAGGTCGACTCTCTGATTACTTGCTTTAGGCTGTTTAAGAAAGGGTACATTGCCGGATACCCGGTAGTGGCCGACGTGTGGAATGAGGATCTAGGACTGTTCCTGCTGAGAATGAACACACGGTAAATGAGTCAGAACAGGGTGGGGGAAGAGGGTTGGTAAGCATAAATCGAAGCAAAAATGAAGGTAAAACTCTGAATTGCCCCCTGGGTCGCTTGAGAAGAAAAAGGGAGAAGGTGTCGTCATTTCTAAGGCCGAGGTTGCGCGCATAGCGGAGCTCGCACACCTCTCCCTTGGTCCGCGGGAGGAGGAGAGATACAGCAGAGAGCTCTCCGCCATTGTAGAGTACTTCAGGATAATCGGCAGGGCGGAGCTTAGCAACATTGCCCCCATGTACCACACAACAGAGTTGACTAATGTCTTCCGAGGGGAGGAGGTAGTTCCAACCGACCCAGCTCCAATTCTAGACGGCGTCCCCAAGAGGAAGGGAAGGCTAGTGAGAGCCCCACGCGTTTTCTGAGGATCTGGCCATGGACCTGACAGGCCTCTCAGCGGTTGAGATATCCAAAAGAGTGATTACTCAGGAGGCCAGCTGCGAGGAATACGTTTCCCAATCACTGGAGAAGGCGAGTCGTCTGAATCCGAGACTGAATGCGTTCATCACGCTCTGTCCGGAAGAGGCTCTCGCCAGAGCGAGGCTGATTGATATGAAGGCTAAGCGCGGAGAAAGACTCGGGGTCCGTAGCAGGAGTGACTGTCGCAGTGAAGGACAACATCTGCACCAAGGGATTGAGAACGACCTGTGCGTCAAGAATGCTGGAGCGCTTCATGCCGCCTTACGACGCGACCGTGATTGAGCGAATTGTTTCTCAGGGCGGGGTCATCATCGGCAAGACGAACATGGATGAGTTCGCCATGGGGACCACGACAGAGAGCAGCGCGTTTGGACCTGTCGTGAATCCGTTGAACGAGGAGTGTACCCCTGGAGGCTCCTCGGGTGGAAGCGGCGCTGCTGTGGCTGCGGGGATCGCGGCCCTCGCCTTGGGCTCAGACACTGGGGGGTCCATACGCTGTCCCGCGAGCTTCTGCTCAATCGTTGGTCTGAAGCCCACCTACGGGCTCGTTAGCAGGTACGGGCTCATAGCGTACGCGAACAGCCTCGAGCAGATCGGCCCAATGGCAAGCGATGTAGCCGGCGTGTCGATACTTCTCAGTGCCATAGCAGGCCATGACCCCCGAGACGGAACATCTGTGATGACGGAGCATCACGACTATCTCAGGTACCTCAAGGCCCCACGTTGTAAGCTCAGGCTGGCATTGCTGCGCGAGTCGATGGAGGCAGAGGGAACGCAGCACGTCGTGCAGCGCACAGTCAGAGAGGCGATTTCGAAGTTCGAAGAGTTCGGTGCAGTCGTCGAGGAGGTGTCTGTTGCCTCCCTAGAGTACGCCCTGGCTGCATACTACATCATTGCCATGGCCGAAGCGAGCTCGAACCTCGCGAGGTACGATGGAGTACGGTACGGTGGGAAGACAGAGTGGGGCCGCTGAGAGGGACCGCGAGGACTGGAACGCTGCTTACTCGCGAACGAGGAGCGAGCTCTTCGGGGCCGAAGTGAAGAGGCGCATTCTCCTCGGAACCTTTGCGCTCTCTGCCGGCTACTCCGAAGCCTACTACCTCCGGGCTCAGAAGATCAGAACGATGCTCAGAAACGAGCTCGCGTCAGTCTTCAAGAGATTCGACCTTCTCGCGACGCCAACAATGCCAGTCCTCCCTCCCAGGCTTAGGGACGAGATGAGCCCGCTCGAGGAGTACGCGATGGACGTGAACACCGTTCCCGCAAACCTCGTTGGTTTACCAGCTGTGAGTGTGCCATGCGGAAGTAGACGGAGCCATCCCATAGGCCTTCAGCTCATGGCCCCTCATTTCAGGGAGGACCTGCTCCTTGAATCGGCCCACGCCTATGAGAGTGTGATGAGTCATGGTTGACTCGTCAATAAGGATCGGTCTTGAAGTGCACTGCCAGTTGACTTGCGTTCCTACGAAGCTCTTCTGTAGTTGCTCGTCTGATTACAGGGAGAAGGACCCGAACACAGTGATTTGCCCCGTCTGCTTTGGCATTCCGGGTTCGCTCCCCGTTGTCAGCAAGAAGGCCGTTGAGTGCGCCGTCACGATAGCACTAGCGCTGAACTGTTCGATCGCTGAGAGGACTCTTTTCTATCGTAAGAACTATTTCTACCCAGACCTCCCGAAGAGCTTCCAAATCAGTCAGTACGACAAGGCTGGGGGAATACCGATAGCTACCAACGGTAGTGTGCGTCTTGAAGACAGAGAGGTGAGAATACGAAGGGTTCAGCTCGAGGAGGACCCTGGAAAGCTGACCTACGAGGGAACGATTGAGCATTCGAGCCACAGCTTCGTGGACTACAACAGGTCTGGGATACCTCTGGTTGAGATTGTTACGGAACCTGATATCTCCAGCGCGCGTGACGCGAAAATCTTCCTCGCCAGGCTGAGGAGAATAATCGAATTCCTCGGCGTGTCCAACGGCGAACTTGAGGGCGCCATGCGATGCGACGCGAATGTCTCCCTGGGAAGCGGATCAAGGGTCGAGATCAAGAACATCTCCTCTTTCAAGGAGGTTGAGAAAGCTCTGAGCTACGAGATCCTGAGGCAGAGGACCTTCGAGGCTGAGGGACCGAAAAAGAAGAGCGAGACAAGGCATTGGGATGAAAGGAGGAGCATAACAATAGCCCTTCGGACAAAGGAGGAGGAGCAGGACTACCGATACTTCCCGGAGCCCGACCTAGTACCAGTTCACTTCACGGCGAGCGATGTGGAAAGAATCCGGAGCGCCACGCTGGAGCTCCCAGAGGCACGCGCAGAAAGATATGTCAAGGAGAATGGCATCCATGAGCAGGTTGCGCTAGAGATCGCCCGCGATAGAGTGCTTTCGAAGCTCTTTGACGAGACGGTGAAGCGCCATTACAACGCCGTCGAGGTTGCCAACTGGCTCGTAGGGGAGGTGCGCAAGAATAGGTCCCGAGAAGGCAAGATCCCCCTCAAGCCACAGGCTTTCGCAGAGCTCCTGTCGATGGTCGAGGCGAACGCGCTCACGAGGGTTCAGGCGAGGGACGTGCTCAGGGAGATGATTACAACAGGCGAATCAGCCGAGGCTGTTGTTACTCGGACGGGCCACAGAGCCGTTACCGACGAAACGTTACTCGGTGAAATTGTAGAGAAAGTGCTGGCTCTTCGACAGAATCTGATCCAGAAGGCCCGCGAAGACCCCAAGGCCTTTAACTTCTTGATAGGTCAGGTCATACAGCAGGACAAGAAGGCCGATCCGAGGGTCGTCGCCACGCTCCTGAGGGAGAGACTCGGCGAGAGGAAGAAGTGAGCGTCTCAAGCAAAGAAGGAAAAGGCAAACTCGAGTTCTTGATTCGGGGAGTTGATGAAGGGCGCGACTGGTCATCCACTACTGGTCGCAAGCGGAACGAATTCGTTCCAGGAGCAGCTGCGACTATCCAACCGCGACGGAGTTGACCTTTGCGCATTTCAGTCTCCTCTCTTGAGTTGCTGAGTAGGACCGAGTGGGGTTACTCGACCTGGCCCGTAGAGGAATGCGAGCAGCTGATGCAATCTGTTCGAGGAGTATCCCTATTCATTTGCGCTCCGCCTGAAGAGATAACATATAATCAAACGAGAACAAAACCAATGGAGATGAAGACCTATCGAAGAATATTAGTCGAGAAGAATGTGCCGTGTCGCATGCGAGATGGGATAACTCTCTACTCGGACGTATATCGTCCCGATGAGGAGGGAAGGTTCCCCGTCCTTCTCCACCGAACGCCATACGACAAGGAAGGTGTCGCTCCTCCCATAGGAGTGCACCTGAGCCCCCTGCGCGCAGCAAGGCGAGGATACGCTGTTATTGTTCAAGACGTCAGAGGTAGGTTTTCGTCGGAGGGCAAGTTCAATGTTTTTTTCAATGAAGCCCAGGATGGCTACGATTCTGTCCAATGGGCAGCAAGTCTCCCCTACTCGAACGGGAAGGTGGGCATGTGGGGGAGCTCATACACAGGCGTCACGCAACTAGCGGCTGCCATATCAAAGCCAAGGCAGCTTCTGGCGATATCTCCTGAACTGACAGGGTCAAACCTTTTTGACGGCTGGACTTACCAAGGAGCGGCCTTCACTCTGGCGTTCAACATTCTTTGGACAATAGGTCTCGCGTCTGACGAGTTGGCCAGACTGAATCTTAGTCAGGAAGAGAGGACAGCTGTTTCAGATGACCTGGCCGCGTCGTACGACGATCTGGAACGAACGTGTTCGCCTCCCGCGCCCGCGGCAATTGAAACGTTCAGCAAGCACCAAGTAGCTAGATATTTCTACGATTGGACTGAACATCCCGCATACGACGAGTTCTGGAAGGAGATCGACCATGAACGGCATTATGAAGAGCTCGATGTAGCAGCTCTACATGTGGGCGGGTGGTATGATATCTTCCTTAAGGGAACACTTCGGAACTATCTTGGTCTCAGTCGTGGGAAACGAAGCCGAAATCAGAAACTTGTGATAGGCCCATGGTTTCACGAACTCTACTTGAGCAACGTCATAGGCAATTGGAATGCTGGATTCCTTTCTCAGGGTGCTGCTGTCGGGCTCGAATCGACGGAATTCAGGTGGTTTGACCATTGGTTGAAAGGGGATGAAAACGGAATCATGGAAGAGCCCCCGGTGCTCCTCTACGTGATGGGGGCGAACAAGTGGCGAACAGAGAACGACTGGCCTTTGCCGAGAACCAAGTACACGCGATTCCACTTTCATAGCAGAGGAAACGCGAACACTCTGAGCGGAGATGGCACGCTAAGTATCGAGCCCCCGCTACACGAGCCGCCGGATGCTTACGTCTACAGTCCGGAGAATCCAGTTCCAACGCTTGGGGGTGCGATAGTTCCGTCAGGGCATCCGGGCCTTTCGCCCGGGGTCTTCGACCAACGCGCACTCGAGAAGAGGGAGGATGTGCTCGTCTACACCACAGATGCCCTTGACAGGGCCATTGAAGTTACGGGACCGGTGCATATCCGCTTATGGGCTAGCAGTTCAGCCGTAGACACCGACTTCACGGGAAAGCTGGTTGACGTTCATCCCGATGGCTATGCGAGAAATCTTTGCGACGGAATAGCTCGAGCTCGTTTCAGGGAGTCTCTCGAAACACCCAGTCTCCTAGAACCCGGCCGGACCTACGAATTCGATATAGACCTTGTGGCGACAAGCAACCTCTTCAGGCAAGGTCACAAGATTAGAGTCGAAATCTCCAGCAGCAATTTCCCAAGGTTCGACAGAAACACAAACACGGGGCATTGGGAGAGTTCATGGGAAGCTGCGAGGAGAGCGCAGCAGACGGTACATCACGAAGCCGAAACACCATCACACATCATTCTTCCGATTGTTCTGGGCAGCTGAAGGTCGTGGAAAGAAGAGAAGAAAGCGCAAGATGTGGCTGGCCGAACAGCCGCTGCAACCCGTTCATTCTGAATGCGTCGATCCTGACATCAGCCAACTGGCTATCTCACACAGAGACAATTCCAACAGATGGGCACGCTGATTTCCCGATAATCGAGCGAGTCATTGTCCTTTGAATTCCTCCCATGCGAAGAGCAACCCGAAGTGTCACTCAGCACTCCAGACACACCAGGAGTTTCTACGGTTCCATGATTTCTTGAAGAGATACTCGCAGATGGAGCATGAAAGTTTTAACAAGTGGTTGAAATGGGTATGGTGCTATGAGACTAGCAAACTATCTTGAAGGAAGTGTCATCAGGGCGGGGATTGTCGAGAACGATAAGATATATCCTGTTAGCGCTGAGAGAGATATTACAGTGGACAGGATATTGGCGTCTGGTGCCAGAGTCTCGAAAGTGGGACACGGAGTGCCTGTCTCGTCTGTGAGACTACTCAGCCCCGTCCTCTCACCCGAGAAGATATTCTGCATCGCGGCTAACTATTGGGCTCACATCAAGGAAGGAGGTGCCAAGGACGCCGAGCCGTATCCAGAACCATACCTGTTTACGAAGTTCAAGAACGCTCTGAGGGGCCCAGGAGACCCGATACTCCTACCGAAGGTCTCGAAGGAGGTCGATTGGGAGGTGGAGCTCGCTGTCATAATAGGGAAAGAAGGGAAGTACATCAAAAGGGAGAACGCGCTGCAACACGTAGCGGGTTATGCTGTCTCGAACGACGTAAGCTTCAGAGATTTTCAGGCAGCAAGATACCTGAGGGTAAGCCAAACCCCTTCGGGATGAACTGGGTGCTTGGCAAGTCAATGGACGGGGCCTTCCCGCTCGGACCCTGGCTGGTGACAACCGATGAAATACCAGATCCTCAGAAACTGAAGATATCTCTGGCGGTCAATGGCGTCGTCAAGCAGAGCGCCAATACAGCCGACATGATCTACACGGTCGACAGACTGGTGGAGTACGCCTCGACTGGGATAACCCTCAGGCCAGGGGACATAATATCGACTGGAACACCCAGCGGCGTGGCTGCCGCAACGGGGGGACCATTCCTCAAAGACGGAGACGTGCTCGAAGGAACGATCGACAAGATCGGCACCCTCAGAAATGTCGCCAAGGCCGAGGCGTAGTCCTCGATCTGCGCGCAAGACCCGACTACGTTCAGCTCCGATCCCATTCGCAAGTCGCATATGATTGCGGCTTCGACAGGGCAATCGTGGGGAAAGCCTATAACATCTTTCGACCGCATTGGCCCTGTGGCGTTTACACAAGCAGACATATCGAGGAAGCCAGAAGTCTTCCGCCTGGCAACAGCTGTGGGGAAGATCAGGCTCAGCGAAAAGACGATAGCCCGGATAAGAAAGGGCAGAGTCGAGAAGGGGACCCGATCTCTCTGGCGAGGCTAACAGCCGTCACGGGGGCCAAGCAGACCCCCAGCCTGATAGCGCTCTGCCACCCCCTGAGAATCGAAACGACAGAGACCAAGGCGGAGCTCGCGAAGGATGGCGTCGAAGTGTCCGTCACCGTGGCCGCTCACGAGAAGACGGGAGTCGAGATGGAAGCTTTGACAGCAGTGGCTGTCGCCCTTCTCAACATTTGGGACGTTGTAAAGCCATACGAGAAGGACTCCAACGGGCAGTACCCCGATACCCGAATCGAGTTTATCAGAGTCGAAAGGAAGGTCAAGAAGCCAGTTGAAACCCCCTGAAGAACACAGGGCCGCGGCAAGCAGGAAGCTTGGGTTCTTCGTCGCGACTGTCAGTACCTCTCGCTACCGTAGCATGAAAGCGAGGCGCGCGTACACCGATGAATCTGGAGACGTGGCCGAGGAGATCATAGGCGGGGCGGATCACCAAGTCGTTGGAAGGGAGCTAATCTCCGATGATGCTGTCATGATTCGTTCAGTGGTACAGAGGAGGACGCGGTCTCCTCGGGTCGACGTGGTCCTTCTGACGGGAGGGACGGGAATTTCACCCACCGACATCACAATCGAAACTGTCAGGCCGCTCTTCGAAAAGGAGCTGCCTGGTGTCGGCGAACTCCTAAGGACGCTCAGCTATGAGAGAATCGGGGCGGCCGCGATGCTTACGAGAGCGACCGCCGGAATCGTGCACAGGAAACTTGTGCTCTGCCTGCCAGGTTCGCCCGACGCGGTCGAGACTGCGCTCAGAGCCACGATATCGGACCTCCCGCACGCCGTCCACATCGCAAGAGGCGGACGCACCGAGTTAACCCACAGGAGATGGTGAGGTTGGCAGCAAGAAGGGTACCGAAGATTGAATCCTCAGGAGTCACGAAGATACTTCGCGACCTCGTGGCGATAAAGAGCATCAATCCCTCGGCTCCAGGGGGAAACGGCGAGAATGAGATAGCACAGCACATCGGAAGCTGGCTAAAAGAGCATGGGCTGGAAGTTACGATGCAGGGCGTTGTCAATGGGCGGAAGAACGTCGTGGGAGTACTGAGGGGCACAGGAGGGGGTCGCGCTCTCATGCTTAACGGGCACACCGACACCGTGGCGGTTGAGGGGATGATCATCGATCCGTATGAGGGGCGCGTGGACAGCAAAGGAAACCTGCACGGGCGGGGCGCCTGCGACATGAAGGGTTCCATCGCATCGATGATGGCTGCTGTTGAGGCGATCGTGAAAGAGGATGTCAGGCTGCGGGGTGACCTAATCTTCACCGGGGTTGCAGACGAGGAAGACGAGGGGAGGGGAACCATGAAGGTGATCGAGCGATTCAGGGCGGACGGGGCCATCGTAGGCGAACCCACCAGTCTCCAGATTGCCATCGCGCACAAGGGCTCCGTCTGGTTCGAAATCACAACGAAAGGGAGGGCAGCTCACGGCTCCGTCCCCGAGAAGGGCATTGATGCGATTGTGAAGACGAGTCAACTTGTTCTCGCCATCGAGAAGCTCAAGAAGAGGCACCGGAAGATCAGACACCCGTTGGTCGGTACCCCGCGCATTCACACCTCAACAATCGCGGGAGGCACCCAGTGGACGATTGTGCCCGAAAGGTGTGTGCTCAGAGTGGAGAGGAGGACACTCCCAGGTGAAACGACAGAGTCGGTCGTGAAAGAGATGCAGTCGGTTCTAGACGAGCTCTCAAGTCAAGACGAGGAATTCGTGGCTTCGCTGAAGATCATCAATCTCTTGGGCGCTTTCGAAGAGTCAAGGAATGCCACCATCGTGGAAGCGTTGAGTCGGGCGATTAGTGCCAAGGGCATGAGCGTCAAGATAATTGGAGTACCCTACGGCACTGACGCGTGCATTCTGAAGAACCGAGCCGGGATTCCGACGTGTGTCTTCGGGCCGGGAGACATCGGGTTGGCTCACTCGGCCGACGAGTATATACCCGTGCCAGAGGTCGTCACAGGAGCCAAGCTATTCTTTCAGACCATAACCGACTTCTGTGGCGTAGTCGAGTGAATCCTCGTCCGCCCTCTTCGAATCTCCAGGAACAGGACTACCGAGACTAGTACCACTCACGAAACAGAGTGCGGCAAACCTCGGTCCCTGACAAGAGACGCAACAGAATCCACTAGGGCGGTTCTAGGGCGTCTGCGGGGCTTGAGCCTGTTGGAACCCGCTTGGGCCCTCCCTTCTCTTCATCCCCTTCTTCCTCTCCTCGGCTTCGAGGACCTTCTCTTCTTCCAACGCCTGCCCCCTGGCCGTAGGCGACAATGCTCAGCATTCCGGCCACCCTGAACGCTATCTCTCTGAAGATCGATGACTCCTGAGACTCTGGAGCTGATACCGTGATCGGCGTGCCCAGGTCGGACTGCTCTCTAATCGAAGGATAAAGAGGGATCTCTCCAAGAAACTCCGCGTCAAGGAGAGCCGCTGCCTTTCGGCCTCCCGCGTTCGAGAAGATGTAGGTTTTCTCTCCGCAGCGCGGGCAGACGAAGTAGCTCATGTTCTCAACGATTCCGAGGATGGGAACGTTCAGCTTCCTGAACATAGCGAGCGCCTTCGTCGCAATGTTAAGTGCTGCCTCCTGCGGGGTTGTGACTATAACAACACCCCCGAGTGGGACCGCTTGTGCGAGCGTCAGCCCCGCGTCACCCGTCCCCGGCGGAAGGTCAACCACAAGATAGTCAAGTTCGCCCCACTCGACCTGGGTTAGGAACTGTCTCACAGCCCCGGCGACCATCGGTCCCCTCCAGATAAGAGGAGTATCGTCCTTGTAGAAGAAGCCGAGCGACATCACTCTGATTCCGTGCGCCATCACGGGAATCAGAGTTTCGCCCCTGACCTCGGGCCGCTTGTTTACCCCCATCATTAGGGGAATGTTCGGCCCGTAAATGTCTGCATCTAGGATGCCGACCGTCGTTCCGGATGAGGCCAGTGCAACGGCCAGGTTCACAGCGACAGTTGACTTGCCTACCCCGCCTTTCCCGCTCGCTACGGCGATGACATTCTTGACACCTCTGAGGACGTCCGTTCCAGAGTACTCCCGGGTCGCGGTGATGTTGGCGCCGACCTTCATGTCGACCTGCTTCACACCTTCCAGTGAAAGCACAGCCTCCCTCGCTCCTTGTTCAAGCCTGGCACGCAGCGGACATGCGGGTGTCGTCAGGTTCAGGGTGAGCCAGACCTTGTCATCCTCGACCACCACGTTCTCAACCATGTTGAGCGAGACGATATCCCTGTGCAGCTCCGGATCCTCCACCCGCCTCAAAGCATTGATGACCTCATCCTTCGAAAGCAAACGTGGTCAGAATGATGGGGCCCCTATTATAAGATTGACATGCTTCCTCGCGCCTCAGTAAAGCAAGCTTTCATAAGTTCCTCCGTCGTAACGCGCGCCGAAGAAGATTGCGCGCGCGTCCAGTTTCGATCATACCTATCCCAGGGATGCCCGTCGTGAAGAAGGGTGATGACCTTGCTTCGCTCATAGTGAACGCCGCGAGAGCTGCGAAGCTCACTCTTCGGGATTCTGATGTGCTTGTAATCACACAGAAGGTCTTGTCCAAGGCGGAAGGCCAGACCCGCCGTTTAGCTGATGTCACTGTCGGGAAAAGGGCAGCGACGCTCGCCAGGAGGTTGCGGAAAGACTCCAGAGTGATGCAGGTCGTGCTGTCCGAAGCAAAGAGAATCGTGAGGATGGGACACGGAGTCATAATCACAGAGACAAAGCACGGGTTTGTCTGCGCAAATTCGGGAGTTGACCAGTCCAACATCGAGACGGGGTTCGTGACACTTCTTCCGGAGAACTCAGACAGGAGCGCCAAGAGGATAAGAGATGCCATCGGAGAGAAGACGCATAAACGCGTTGCCGTCGTGATCACAGACACCTTTGGGCGACCCTGGCGGGAGGGACAGGTGGACGTCGCCATCGGTTGTTCCGGAATCAAGCCCACGAGAGATTATGAGGGCGTTGTCGATCCCTTCGGCTATGCGTTAAGGGTTACAGAGCCGGCCATCGTCGACGAAGTCGCCGCGGCATCGCAACTCGTGATGGGGAAACTCGACATGGCCCCCGTCGCGATCGTTCGAGGTCTGAGCTATGAAGAGGGCGAGGACGGCATCGGTCCGATGTTACGAAAAAGGGAGCTGGACCTATTCAGGTAGCTTGAATTGAAAATCGTACTGCTCGCAGGAGGAACGGGTTCTTCAAAGCTCATTCGGGGGGTTTCATCCCTTGTCCAAGACTTCACGGTCATAGCAAATACGGGAGACAACGTATGGATGTACGGCCTCTACGTTTGTCCTGACCTCGACATAGCGATGTACACCATGGCCGGGATTCTCGATTTGACGAAGAACTGGGGCGTGAGCCACGATACCTTCTCGACGTTTAATCAGTTGAGGAGGCTGGGCGGGCAGAACTGGTTCAAACTCGGAGATCGCGACCTGGCAACACATATCTTGAGGAGCGAGCTCCTGAGAAAAGGGTTCAGGCTTACTCAAGTGACCGAAATGCTCACGGAGAGGTTGGGGATTCGACCGCGACTTCTTCCTCCCACCGACGACCACGTCGAAACCCATGTTGTTACTCCCGCAGGCGAGTTCCACCTCCAAGAGTTCTGGGTGAGGGACGGTGGAAGAGAGGAGGTGAGAGAGGTCGGGTACAAAGGTATTGACAAAGCTAGAGCGACTAATGAGGCTGTCCGGACAATATCGCACGCAGATAGGATAATATTCTGCCCCGCAAATCCTGTGACAAGCATCATGCCCATCCTGAACACGCCCGGAATCAGGAGAGCGCTCGGGAAGACTGAGGCTGTCAAGGTCGCGCTGTCCCCCTTTCTGGGAGATGGGCCGTTCAGCGGGCCCGCAGCGAAGTTCATGCGGTCGATCGGGATGCAAGCAACATCGTTGTCTCTTGCGCGATTGTACTTGGACGTGGTTGACAAGATCGTCATTGACTCGAGAGATGAGCGGATGAAGAAGGCCATCGAGAAACTCGGAGTGCAGTGTACAGTCGCGCCAACAGTGATGACGGTATCTTGCTGCGGAGAGAAGGATAGCGAGACTCCTAGTGGAGGTATAGCTCAAAATGGGTCAAACTGCAATCATCGTTCCCGTCAAAGCAGATCACAGAAAGAGGAGGCTCGCCAGCCTCTTCAGCGAAGAAGAGAGAAAGCAGCTAGTGGTGGCGATGCTGGAGGACGTTCTTCAGGCTCTTGCCAAAGCCAGGGTGATCGATGACACTCACGTCATCTCTTCTGACAGGGAAATACTGAGACTCGCCGAACGCTATGGGGCAAAGTCAATCCAAGAGGAGAAGGACGGTGGAGTAAACGCCGCAGTAGAGACGGCCATAGAGAAGACTCGCGCCTATGGATCCTGGATGGTGATTCCCGCTGACGTTCCATTCATACGCCCGCGCGACGTCAGGAATGCGATCACTCTTGCAAGGCTTGGGGCGAGTGTGGTCATCTCTCCATCGCGCGATTTTGACGGAACGAACCTACTCTTGCTGAGGAAGGGAGCCAAGATGGGCTTGCACTATGATGACAATAGCTTCGAGAACCACACAAGAGACGCGATCGCCAACTCCGATTCCCTAGCAGTGTACTACTCAGACACGGTCGGCTTCGACATAGACAAGGTAACAGATGTGCACCAAGCTTTCAGGCTCGGTAGTAGGTGCAGTACTCTTACCTATCTGGCCAGGAAGCGAAGGTCGAGCTCGAAGCTGAAAATGGTGCCTCAGGATGTCTCAAGACATACTGATTGAGAACTGCAACCTCTTTACGGCTCAAGGATTCTCTGGCGTGCGTTCAGTTCTCATCCGAGGCTCGACGATAGCTGCACTCTCCGAGGATCGTAGTCAGAGCGCCCCGGCAGGAGCGCTGAAGATCGATGCTGGTGGCGCAACCGTTCTGCCGGGGCTCATAGACAGCCACTGCCATTTGCTTGAGCTCGGTTCACTTTCACGCGTACTGGATCTGAGGGGTATCAGCAACATAACCAGCATCAGGTTGAGGCTGTTCGCACGGACCCAGAAGGCCGCGCGCGGTGAGTGGATCATAGGCAGAGGGTGGAGCCAAGAGGCACTGTCGGAGAGAAGGTTCCCGACGCGGTGGGACATCGACGACCTGACAAGGGACAACCCCACGGTTCTCCTGAGGAGCTGCGGGCACGTCGGTCTTCTCAACACCCGGGGACTCACTGACCTTGGAATCGAAGAGAGCGTAGCTGATCCTCCTGGAGGCGCTTACTCGAGGAACGCGGAAGGAGCACTGGACGGGCTGGTCAAGGAGGCCGCACTTGACGAGGTTGTGTCGAGGCTACCCCAGAAGAGCCTCGGCACGATAGAAGACGACATACTGATGGGCGAGTACGAGGCCGCGAGGAACGGGATAACGACTGTGCACTGCTTCCTCTCGCAGCACTTCGTTGGTGAGCTCGAGGCATTCGAAGCGCTACGCCGGGCTGGGAGGCTTTCGCTACGGCACAGGCTTTACGCCCCGGCGGCGGCCCTCAAATACCTCGGGAAGAGCCGCATCTTGGAGAGATTAAGCGATGAGATCATCAGAATCAACGGCGTCAAGCTCTTTGCCGACGGCACCCTCGGCGCCAGAACAGCTTCGCTCATCCGACCGTACTCGGACGACCCCACAAACCGGGGTATTCTGAGGTACTCTAACGAAACGATGCGGAGGTTGATGAGCGAAATCGACGCACTCGGCCTTCAGGTCGCGACCCACGCCATTGGAGACAGAGCAATAGCACAGACGCTCGACGTCGTGTCTGACGCTGGACTCAAGATGAGCGACAGGCGACCCAGGGTAGAACACGCGAGCCTTGCCCCTCCTGACCTTCTGAAGCGAATGCGTGAACTGGGCGTGGGAGTGGCGGTTCAGCCCCACTTTGTGGCATCGGACACCTGGGCAGAGGAGAGACTGGGAAGAGAAAGAATGGCCGACCTGTACCCTTTTAGGTCGATGCTGACCAACGGCCTTGTAGTATCAGGGGGCTCGGATGCGCCAACGGAACCTATCAGCCCCCTGATGGGATTCTGGGCAGCAACGACTGGGCGCGGGACCGGCGGAGAGCAGCAACCGACTATAGAGGATGCGATCCGAATGTACACGACCAACTCCGCCCTCAACGGGCTGGACGGAGAGAAAACTGGCCTCATAAAGGAGGGAATGATGGCCGACCTGACAGTCCTTGACTCGAATCTCAGTGACACCCACCCCGCCATGATACGAAGGGTGGGGATCGCGATTACCATAGTGGCCGGACGGATAGCGTACTCCTATGAGGGACTCACGAGCTAAGCGATCGAGCAACCTCGCCCTAACATTTCTGGTACTGCCCAGTCTTGCCAGAGTACATTAGGAGGCCTCCGTATATTACCCAGTGGAGTAGCATCGACTGAACGAGCGTCTCGTTGACCTCGTGGTTGTGGTGCCAGGTTATCCCCTTCGCGCGCAGTGCCTCTGCCACGTCATGGGCAGAGAAACTGCGTCTTGCCGCCGCGAGGTCCAGACTAGTTTTGAACGGCTCAATCTTGGTCAGGGTCTGCTTCAGCAGCATTACTTTGTGCTTTGCTGTCTTCTGGAACTTGCGCCCGAACTCGGTCAGCGAGATATCTCCGTTTTCGTTCTTCACCAATCCTAGCATCTCCGCGGCGTCCAGAATGGGGAGAAAAGTGGCTATATCTGAACCGAACTCGTCTGCGAGGCGTGATGCATCGATGGCCGAGTCGAGCCCGCCAGTCACCTCGACCAGACCTATCACCTGACCCGCCCTGACATTGGCGGGCATGACCGGCCCGCTCTGAAGAGTGTCTACGTTCCTGCGCGTTACGTCTCTGTTCAATTCTCTAGTGGCTACAGATTACTGGCACAATATATCTGCTTGCCTAGGCCAGGAACGAGTATATCTTGTCCACCCAGCTGAAGAACTCATCGGACTTCTTGTTGCGGGGTCTTTGGAGGTCTATCGTTAGCTCGCCGACCACCCTCGCTGGGCGCTTCGAGAGAATCACGACCTTGTCCGCCAGTTCGACTATCTCCTCGACATTGTGGCTGACCATGATAACCGTCTGGATGGGCGACGAGGGATTCATGAGCAAAGCGTACACCTCCTTCCTCAGATGGTCGGCCGACAGGTCGTCCAGTGAGCTGAAGGGTTCGTCCATTAGTAGAACCTGAGGTTCCAATGCGACGGCGCGAGCAACACCAACCCTCTGCTTCATTCCACCAGACAATTCGCCTGGGTACACGTCCTCAAATCCCTTCAGACCGGCGTCTTCAAGCGCTTTCAAAGAACGTTGCTTCTTCTCCTCCTCGGAGAGGTCCGCCCTTGACGCGAGTCCGAACATAACGTTCTCGTACGAGGTCCTCCATGGCAGAAGCACGAAGTTTTGGAAGACCATCCCTATCTCGTTCCTCGGATTGAGTATCTCCTTGTCCCTGAACCTGACGAGGCCGGACGTCGGCTTGATGAGGCCGCTGATTATTCTGAGCAGTGTCGACTTGCCACACCCCGACGGGCCAGTAATCATCACGAATTCGTCCTTGAACGTTTGGAAGGTGACGTCTACGAGAACGGGCAGCGATTCTTTCTCTTTCACGTAATCCAGACCGACATGCTCAACGCTGATGGTTGGTTCACCCAGTCCAGACTTGTTTTCTCCCGTAGTTCTTACTGATGCATTCGGGGATGGATATGCGACGTTGCTCTCCATTGTTCCCACCTTCAGCTCTGCTGCGCCCTCAACTCATCTGTTATATGCATTATGAGTTGCCCTGGAATAGACAGTAGCTCCGAATAAGCGTCATCCATAATCATCTTCTTTCGCCTTCGGATCATTCTTTGAGCTGAACGGTACCAGATATTCCATGAGCAGGGAGATCTTCACCTCGAGAGCAATCACTCGCCTCTCCTACTGGGTGTTGTTGAAGATACACCAAGCGTTGTAGATGCAGACGGCCACAGCATAGTAGAGGAGCCTCACCGTGTAGTCCTTCGATGTCGTCTTCGCCAGGAAGACGTTGTGCTCCCTGTAGGACGTTTCGATTCCCCACCTCAGCTTGTAACGCTTGAGAACCCTCTTCGGCCTGCAAGTCATGTTGGTGGCAAAGAGGTATGTCTTCCCAGTCTTTCGGTCGTCTGCCCTGACGATCCTGAACGGCCTATCGTCGCAAGGATAGAGGGCCTCCTCTCCGTCTTTCAGGCCAATCCCATTCGTCACGCTGTTGGGTGTGAAGTGTATCGCGTAGTAATACCCGTGCTCCTCGAGATATCGCGGTAATGCAAGGGAGGAGAATCCTCCGTCGAAGAGAAGATGCTTCACCTTTATCCCCATGCTCCTGATCCTGTTCAACGCGTCCTCTACGTATTCGAGCATGTGCTTCCTGCTCTTGATGGGGGTGAGCACTATGGTCAGCCTCTTTCCGTCGACGAGGATGCTCGCAGTCAGATACTGGTAGGCGCGGAGGAGCCGTCCTTCGGCCTCGTTCCGTTGACCATCTCCGAGTCACTATCGCCGTAGAACATCTGGTCGTGCCAGTCGAAGGCGATCGGGACGGGCCTCCTGAGCAACCCCTTCCTCTTCAGCTCGTCGACCTGCCACTCGAAGACGATTGACGACACGCTCTGGAGTTCGTATCTGTCGATGCCCTTGAGGTATGAGAGGACGGTATCTCCGGTGGGAGCGCTTCACGAGCCTCCTCGATACGTTGCTCGTTCCCTCAGCATAACCATTGAGTATGGAAGCCTTGACAACCAGCGATATGTAATCCATCTTCCCGTAGATAGAATTGGGCTTTACCTCGAAGCAGAACAGCTCTGGCAGATACCTCATCAAGATGAGGTCGAAGCCGTGGGCTAGCTCAGTTGTCACAAACGATGCTTTCGGGGTAAGCTCATCCTATCCACATGAAACAAACATCCTTGAGCAGGAACTCAATCCACGCTTATTCGGAGCTACTGTCCTGTAGTCATTCAATCTGTTGTGGAGGTATTCAAAGTGTGAGAACATAAAGGGCTGCTTGAGAGATTCTCTTGTACCATAAATGAACGGGCGGATTGATTCCCAGAGGGAATCCAGGGAAGGACCGAAAAGTCTGTCAACCAATTTAATGTCTATCACGTCTTGCTCCAGCAGGACGCCTAGTCCCTCGAACAGTATGGCAATCTGTGTGACGCCCGTCAATGCATCCCTTGGCGGGAAATTAGGAGATGTCTCCGATCTCAGTTGGCCTACGCTGTATATCGCTTCCACCATCTCTTTGCCGCCGAATCTATCATAGATTCTCATGATGACATCCGTTCTCCTGGTTCTGGTCAAGTGACGTAGTTCCATGAGAGCAAAGACAAGGCCCACAACGACGCTCACCGCAACAACTGCCGCCGAAACTGTTGAAGCCAACTACTAGGTGTTGTCTTACCCTAATGAACCTTGTCGACGCTAGATGGTCCCTTACTGACGACCCTAAGAAACTGAATCTTGATTCTGAGCTATTGTTGCAACAAACATTGCTTTCCCTGCGACTAACGAGGGTAAGTAATGCTGAGTCAGACTCCACCAGTCCCGGCGACGGTTTAGGAAAAAGCGGGCCCAGTCGGGCCAGAACCTGGATGGGCTCTGTAAGTGAATTCCAAGCCCATCAAACGAACGCCTTGGCCGTGGCTTGCCATTCAACTTGCGCGCGCCGACCTTCCTAACATTGGAGAAGACTTAATGGAGACGAAATGGAAGAGGGGCGCAGAAGGAAATGGAAGAGAAAGCGGAGGCAACAAGGCTATCCGAGTTGGACCTAGCAATTTTGCATCACTTAAGCGACAAGAGAAGTCTTCAGGAGATATCGGAGGTAACCAAAGTTGAACCCGCAGTTGTGGGTAAGGAAGTGGCCAGGCTCCAAATAGATGGTTACGTCAGCGCGGAGGGATCACTCACCGAGAAAGGTTTGGAAGCCATGCGAAAATAGTCATACACATCCTGGTCAGTTTGGTTGTGGAAAACATCACATGAAACGTCTCGCATGATCCTGCGTACCATCTCGCAAGCCTTGTCTTGATCCGGTACGATAGTCTACATTTTCTGTCGGATACGGCTAATTAGCTCGGTCCGAAACCCAGTGAACCTTTCGTTGTGCAATTCTGTTACAACAAAGCAAGGTCTATCATCCGAACGTGGGCCTCAGTGTGGAGTTAGTGATGCCAAGGTCCTCTCCCAAAGCTCCCGTCCACGGAGCAGGCCAACCCGAATCTCACTGTCCCCTAGCTGTCAACCCTTCCCAAAGATGATTTCGCCATCTCTGCTTATCCCGATTTGTCCCACGGACCAAGAAGAAGGTGAGATAGGCATGTGCCATGGTGATATCACTGTTGTTATCCGCTGATAGGTGTCCATAGCTCACTGTACCGCTTTCTTTCCTTCGGCTATCCCGCACTCAGGGCAAAACCCAAGGGGAAGCTGCGGATCCTGTACGAGCTGGCTCCGATGGCCTTGGAAATACGAGCCTGGTCGAGGAGCTTGTGAAGCTGATTCGCTCCGGCTAGCCGACTCCTATGGCCAGAGACCGAGGCTCTTGATGGCTTCTGCTACTCTTCCCACACCGACCATCATTGCGGCTGTCCTCATGGAGACGTTGCTCTTGGTGGACTGCTTGTGCACGCCTGCAAACGCTCCTGTGATCTTCCTCTCTAGCTTGTCGTTGACTTCCTCCTCTGACCAGAAGAGCCTCTCGAGGTTCTGAACCCACTCCAGATAACTCACTATCACCCCACCCGAGTTCGCCAGGATGTCCGGAATGAGGAGTATCTTGTTTGCATCGATTATCTTGTCAGCTTCTGGGGTAGTTGGACCGTTAGCACACTCTGCGATTATCTTCGCCTTCACGCCCTTGGCTATGTCCTTGGTGATCGCGTTTTCGAGGGCAGATGGTGAGAGTATGTCGCACTCCGTCTGGAGCACCTCCTCGTTGGAGATTGCTTCAGCTCCAGGAAAGCCCACGACAGAGCTTGTCTTTTCCTTGTGCTCGAGCACTTTTCTCGCGTCGAGTCCCTTTCTGTTTATGATGCCTCCCTTGGAGTCTGTCGCAGCAATCAGCTTGGCTCCCATGTCCTGCATGATTATGGCGAAGTTCGAACCGGCGTTCCCATATCCCTGCACCGCCATGGTGGTGTTCTTCAGGTTGAGCCTCAGCACCTTCGCCGCTTCTCGGGTGCAGAAGGCCGCACCCCTACCAGTCGCCTTGTCTCTTCCCAGTGACCCACCAACCGACAACGGCTTTCCGGTGACCACTCCCGGCACCATGTAGCCTTTCATTTGGCTGTACGTGTCCTCGATCCAAGCCATGGTCTGCGAGTTCGTGTAGACATCGGGAGCTGGAATGTCCTGGAATGGTCCTATTATTCCAGCAATACCGCTTGTGTACCTTCTCGTCATCCTCTCGAGCTCTCCCTGTGACATGGCCTTGGGGTCGCAGATGACGCCTCCCTTCGCTCCTCCGAAGGGTATGTCCGCCACGCTGCACTTCCATGTCATCCAAGCAGAGAGAGCCTTCACCTCGTCTAGGGTGACCTGCGGGTGGTACCTGATTCCGCCCTTGTAAGGCCCTCTGGCATCGTTGTACTGAACCCTGTACCCCGTGAATACCTTGGTCTTTCCGTTGTCCATACGTATCGGGATAGATACCGTAAGGATTTTCTTCGGTGACCTTAGGATTGCGTGAATTCCCGGGTCCAGCTTCAGTTGTTTAGCAGCGATGTCGAGCTGCTCGAGTGCATTTTCAAAAGGATTCAGTCTTTCGCTCATGAGCTATCCGCTCGGACGTGGTTATTTACGGTTTCTGGAGGGAGATCCTCGTGCTGTACAGGAGGAGCAGGAAGCTCGCCAAGAAGAGGTATCACGGGAGCATCCGGAAGTACGACGATTTCAGGGACTCACAATAGCGCGGAAAGGGGCATCTTCTCGATTATTCGAGCAGCCCGGGTTCTCCCTTGCCGTGCATTTCTGTTAGCAATAGGGAGACTCTACGCTGAAAGAAAGCCTCCGTCGACGACCATCAGCGTCCGTTTACATAACTCGACAAGTCACTCGCGAGAACCAAAGCCATACGTGCGATCTCGTCTGGCTTTCCCATTCTCTTCATAGGAGTCCTCATGCCGTATTCGATGCCCGTACTTGACGACATTAAACTTGAACTTTGTCGCTTCTTTTGCCAAGTTCTTGGTTCCCGCAGTCCATATTCCGCCCGAACACTAGAACATTTATCCTGAACCGCGCTTGCCATATTCACTTGCCAGATGCTCTCGAGAGAACCATAATCCCCGCCTTACTGATGTCGTAATGGGACAGGTCTCTCCTTCAGCGGCATTACCGCTTCGATTGAGCCGTATTGATGATTACGCCACCTTTTTTCAGTCTGCTCTTTATCATGTGCTGGCACATCCAGAAAACGGAGTTCAGATTGACATCCATCACCTTCCTCAAGAAGGCTTCATCTACGTCTAGGAACGACTCTGGTAGGATAGATTCCAGCATTGTTTACCAATATGTCTGGCTCATTCCCTTCCAGTTTCGTCCAGAGAGCGTCTATTTCCCTTTTCCCGGACAGGTCGACTCTGCGGATGTCTATCTTTTTCGAATCAGACCCCTCGAGCCTTCCCTTCACCTTGTTCAGTCCTTCTTCATCGATATCGACAAAATCCAAGTTAGCACCGGCTTCAGCGAATCTCTTGGCAATAGCTTCGCCAATGCCCGTTCCAGAGCCAGTAATCAATGCTCTTCTTGTTCCTGAGCGAAATGAGTTCTGTCAGTGGTGTGAGTCCTGTATTAGAATTCTCTTTCATTTGCGCAGATGCACCAACTCTTTCTTACACAAAACGCAGTAGTTCCGGGAATTTAAACGTGCCAATCACTATGTTGCGCCCTTCGCTTATCTGTTGTATGCATAGCGTTTCGTTGCGTGATGGTACACCCTCCTCCAGACTATCAGGTTGAACGCCACGATAAGAGCAGTCATCGAAAGAACAGCGAGTGTGAGCATAGTGATGTCGTTACAGGCAGTAGCGAGTGTTATGGACTTGCCTATTCCTGCGCCTACTTGCGTGAGGACATTGGCGCTGACGACCTTTCCATTCACACACACAGAACGTTGGGACGTAAAGTACTCGGCTACAATCAGTGCATTCCACGCGCCCCCAATCGCGGTTATCGAGCCTGTTACGAAAGCCGTTATGGAGCCTGGAATGTAGACATTCCTCCACGCCGAGAATCTCGAAACGTGGAACTCTTTGGGAAGGTCCTTGAGGTCAGCCGGTAGCGTCCTGACCCCAGCCATCACGTTGAAAATCACGTACCAGATAATCGCTAACATAATGATTATTGCGGCTACCGCCTCTCCAGATGTGCCAATCACGGGAATCAGGATTATACACCGGAAGTAGTATCGGACCAGGGATCGAGGATATCACTTCCAGAATCGGAGAGACCGTGTCGTAGAGCTTGAAGTTCAGAGATATGACTATGCCAAGTGGGAGCCCGATCGCAGCGCAAATAGCATAGACGTACCAAACCCTCAGAAAAGAGCTGGCAAGCGCGAAGAGTACCTGCCCCTCGTCTGAAAGCAGAACCGAAGCCTGAGGAAGTGGGCGCAGACCCGCACCTCCAACGCTCATTGTTGCACCTAGCTCAAACAGCACGAACACAACGAGCAAGATCGCGACGGCGTACTTGATTCCCCTCCTGAACCTGTAGATTGCCGATGTGAACCTGTTCACACCTCTTCCTTGCGTCAGCAGAAACAGTTTGGAGACACTTCTTTGATTCACCCAGGAGTAAAATCTCATGATGGGATCTCTGTGAGCTTCTCTTGGCTCTTCCATCATCTTGTACCGCTCTGACCAGAGCGCGAATTCCCTAAGAAAGACGAACCTCCACACAACGACGGTCACGATGAGAGCTACTATCGAGAGTGTGTAGTTAACATAGTCAGGTGGATTACTGCTGGCGAAGTTCATTGCCGCGATTCCTATACCATACTTGATTGGAACTATGCGAGTTCCCAGGGTGATAATCTCACTCGAAACGAGAAAGAATAGGCCGACGGCCCAAGAAACTTGCGTATTGTAGGCGATGCGGCTAAGGGAGGCGGGAATGTACAACGACTTCGTCCTCTGCCACGCGCTCGCCTTGGACATGTCCAGCAGGTCTACATAGTCTTGTGGTATTGCCTTGACGCCCTCGTAGACACCGAAGGCAATGTTCCAGGACATGCTGGTGAAGATTAGGACAATCACCGCAAGGTTGGCACCAATATCGTTGGGCAGAACGGAGTAGATACCATAGATGATGATGGGGAAGAACCCTAGAATCGGAATTGACTGGAAAACGTCTAGCAGCGGCAGTATCACCGCCTCCGCCCGCTTGTTCCTCGCTGCTGTAATTCCGACCACGAGCGCGAACACGATGCTCAGACTGAGCGCCAGTATCATCCTGATCCAGGAGAAGGCGATGCCAAGAACTATCGTAGGCACATCAATCATGCCTAAGGCGCTCCACTCGAGGCCCGAAAGAACCTACATTTACGCTGTAGGGTGCTTGGGACGACTGAAACCCCTATGGTCGCTATGCGATATAGGAAGTGCTCGAAGAGTCGAACTTCCTGACAGTCTCGTACGCGCCACGGTCGCGGAACATCGTGTAGCGTCCCACATCCGGGAAGAACTTTTCGAGCGAGTTCACGGCCATTTCGGCTGCAACGTGTCCATCCCCCAAGTAGTCCGTTGATATCCTCTCGCTCAGCTCTCTCACCTGGGCGTCGTCCGCGAACCCGAGGCTGTGGAGGTACTCATGGAGGAGTATCATGAACACATAGGAGTTCCTCATGTTTTGGGAGTCGCTTATCTCCCAAACTACCTTCACGAGGTTGCGGTTCATCACTATCGAGTTCGAACCGAGCTCGTGGTACGCGCCTACGGAGTTCGGGAGGTCCCCGAGGACGAGCGTAAGTCCCGCCCGGTGCATGCCTAGCGACTGCTCCGCGGCCGTCTTGACTAGCTCGAATATCTCTCCGAAGTCGGTGCACGCCAGGAGCTTCATCGCGTTCTCTGTGTACCTCATGCCAGCACAAACAGGCACCTGCGTGCACTGGTAATTAAACCCCTAACCTGTTCGCAGGCCTGCGACACTGCCATTGTTGGGGCAGAAGGGCGACAGTGCATCCCCCGACTCGGACTCCAACAGGAGTTCACTTCGTCTGCTTGGCGCAACCACGGAACCAGAGCATCCGTTGCAGAGGTCCCAGAAGCTTTCGGCGGGGAAATGCCGATGACATATTAACTCACCAACTCGGGCTTGACGAAGTAGAGTGGATGCATCACCCTCGCGTGGAGTCCATCGTTCGACTGCATGGCGCACACGCTGCTCTCTGTGGCGATAAGTCTGCGGTCGGATTCTCTGAGATTGAGCTGGCCGTCCAGCGCAATCTCCTGACTCTTGACCTTCGCGATCATCATGGGAATGTCGATGTCCACCGGGCAAATCTCCTTGCAGAGCCCGCACGAGATGAGCAAAAGTGGCGTTCTCAATCCCATGGATGTTCGCCGTCCATGGAATCCAACTTCATAACCGGCCCACGCGAGGACCAGGAGGATCGAGACTGTGGTTTGACAATCGAATCAGACACGTCGAATCTAACCTAATAGTTGGGAACTCTTATAGCGAGCTAAATGGCTCACGAACGCCGTCATGCCAAACATTCGCGCTGACCAGCTCAAGTCGCTGACTAGAGCAATCTTCTCAAGGAAAGGCGCCTCGGACGAGAACGCTGAAACGGTTTCGGACCTTCTCGTGAAGGCTAATCTGGCTGGACACGACTCTCATGGTGTCATTCGGATAATGCCCTACGTCAAGGAGATAGACGAGGGAAAACTGAATCCAAAGGCGAAAGGTGTCCTTGAAGTCGACGATGGCGCCATGGGTCTGATCAACGGTAACGCGGGATTCGGACAGGTGGTTGCGACTCAGGCTATGAGGATGGCAATTGAAAAGGGAAAGAAATTCGGCGTGTCCGCGTTTTGCATCTACAACTGCGGACACATTGGAAGAATGGCTGACTATTCTCTAATGGCTATGAAAGAAGATATGATCGGAATCACAATGGTCAACTCATATCCATCGGTGGCGCCTTTCGGGGGCATAGAAAGGATGTTCAACCCGAGTCCCCTCGGCGCGGCCGTCCCTACTGGCGACAAGCAGCATCCATTCTCGCTGGACATATGCATGAGCGTTTGCGCGGTGGGCAAGATAGCTGTGAAGAAGGCAAGAGGCGAAAAGCTTCCCGAAGGGTGGATAGTTGACAAGAACGGTGCTCCTAGCGTCGAGCCTGATGATTTCTTCAACGGTGGTTCCATCCTCCCAATTGGTGGAAATGTCGGGTACAAGGGTTATGGACTGGCCTTCCTAGTCGATATTCTGAGTGGCGCGTTGAGCGGAAACGGGAGCGCCTCGAGCAAAGGGGTTTCAATGCTGAAAGCAAAGGGGTTTTCTGGTGGCAACGGGGTTTTCATGCTGACGATTGACATCTCAAGGTTCGGGCCGGTCGCTGCGTTCAAGCGAAGACTCGATGAAACGATCAGTAGGGTCAGGATGAGCAAAAAGGCGCCAGGAGTGAAGGAGATTCTGATACCCGGAGAACCAGAGCTCATCGAGGAACAGAAGAGGCTGAAGAACGGCATATTCATAGAAGATGCTACGTGGGACGAGATCACCAGCATCGCAAGAACGCTCCATGTGAACGTGCCGAGGCCGATGGGATTGAAGCCGGTTCAATAGCGTGGTTCATTGACAAGTATGCGAAGGACTCAAGTACGGCGCTCGCGAAGCCCTGGCAGAGACCATTGGCGACATTCCTCATCACTGGGGGGTGCGGCTTCCTAGGGCAGTGGCTCGCCAAGAGCATAATTGACTCCGGAGATGAAGTAGTGCTCTACGATGTGAGGAAGAACACGTCAATCGTCGGGCACAGCGAAAGAGAGGTTGTCTTCCACAAAGGTGGTATCGAGCAGATCGAAGAATTGGGACGAGCGTTCAAGCTCTACAAGCCGAGCGTCCTCGTTCACTACGCCGCCCTTCTCTCTGCGGCGGCGGAGGCTGACCCAACCATGGGCTACTCGGTGGACATCTCGTCCCTCTGGTCCCTCTTCGATGCCGCGAGGAAGGCCGACGTCAGGGAGGTGCTTTTCGCGAGCAGCACCCTCGCCTACGGTGATGACAATGCGCGCACCATGAAAGAGTTCATGTACTACCCTCCAGTAACTCTGTACGGAATCTCGAAAATCTACGGTGAAATGCTTGGAAGCTGGTACCAGCGCAAGTATGGGATTGATTTTGCTGCGTTGCGCTATGCATCCATAATAGGTCCCGGCCGGGGCGAGGGCGGAGCAACCGCCTACGCGACCCTCATCTTTCAAAAGGCAGCACAGGGAGAGCCATACGTCGTCCGCCTCCCGGAACACGCAAGAATCCCCATCGTCTACGTGAAGGACGCCGTTGACGCCACGCTCACTGTGAGGAAGAAGATATCCTCACTTAGCGAGAGAATCTTCAATGTCGTTGGGCTAAGAAACCCCACGGCCAGAGAACTTGTGGCATCCGTGAAGAGAACAATACCGAACGCACGTATCACCTTCGAGCCCGATGAGGAGATGAATCGAATGATCGCCTCGAGCAGCAGGAATATGGACATGACTCGTTTGACAGAATTGGGCTGGAAGCCACGATTTGGTAACTTGGACCGACTCGTATCCGATTTCGTGCGAGAGGTTCGGACCAACCCCCAGCAATATAGAGTGTAGTTGGAGTTCGCGCACCTGACACCCCGCGCGATTGGCCTATGCTCGGGTCGAATCGAAGAGAACAAAACACTGACTCACTGGAAGGAAACCTGACCACGTGACATTCTCCTAAAACGCCACCTCGAAATGCCGACAAAACTAAAAGAAGCCTAGGCGAGGCAAGAGAATTGAGAGGCCTTGAAGAAAGAGTTCAGAGTATATGACTTGGAACAACCAAGATTCCAGGGCATGCCGATCCACCCGGCTCATGTGCCAACTGGGTACAGGTACCTACTACACAGGCAGCACAAGGACACTGCCATTTCTGGGAGGACAAGAAGCGGCGCTTCAGGTCTACTAGTCATGGGTGAGCACACAGGCACGCATATTGATGCTCTCAGCCACATGGCTCTTGACCACAAGCTGAACGGGGGTATCAAAGTAACGCCTCAGGTCGAGACTCCCTATGGCTTCACGAAGAATGGGGTGGAGAATCTCAGGCCTATTGTGGGCCGAGGACTACTCCTTGATGTGCCTCGCATCATGAAGGTGAGGGTTCTTCCTCCACACTATGGTATTGCGGAAGAGGACCTCAGGAGATGTTGTGAAGCCGAAGGCATCAAGATCAAGAGAGGGGATGTCTTGCTTGTGAGGACAGGATACGCCAAGTACTGGAACCATCCCGGGAGGTACGCGAGCGCGGCTGGGGTCTCCCTCGCCGCAACAAGATGGCTCGTGTCAAAAGGCGTTTCAGTCGTAGGTGCTGACAACATGGCTTGGGAACTCGACACGGGTGCACCCGACCCAGAGATGGGTGTCACCCTGCCATGCCACGTTTACTTAATTGTGCAAAATGGGATTTGCATTCTGGGAAACCTGAATCTCGATGGACTCGCGTCAGAAAGAAAGCATGAATTTCTGTTCGTCTGCTTACCACTGAAGCTTGTCGGAGCAACAGGTTCGCCCGTGAGGCCGATTGCTATAACAGGCCTCGCAGCATAAGAAAAAGCTGAAGAAATTACCAAGGTTTCATTCACTGAATCAGAGCACAAGGATACGTTGGCAGTGAGAACCATAAGGGCACCGCTCACACTGCCGAGCGTGGAGGCAGCGACTTCGCGCGGTCCCCAAACATATATCTGGTGTGGATATGAGTGCCCCCAGAGTGGCCAGAATTGGCTAATCCTGAATACAGATTAGGGCTCTAGTATTTTGTTTGGACTAGGTAAGCGAAAATGACTAGGGCAAAAGGACAAAAGAGTTAATGGCCTAGACAAACGCGCGTTTAGCCATGCAAAGCCTTTTACTTGATTCTAGGAGTTCCTATCTAAAGGTAAATCATCTCAGACTAGATACCGGCTCGGAGAAAATCGACTTGGGCAAACTGAAAAACGCCAACTTGGTTTTCTCGTCTCCCTCAGGTTATATCACAATCGACGCGCTTCGGTGGTTAACTTATGGTGGTGCTTCCATTTCCTTTCTAGACTCACGCGGGGAGATGTATTGCTCTCTAGTCCCTTCAGAATCAAAAGTCGGCAAAGTCAGAATCCAACAATACAAAGCGTATTGCGATAGAGGAAGAAAGCTTTCAATTGCAAAAGCGTTTGTCGAAGGTCGTGCTCAAACGTCGGGGCTTGAAGACTTTTCTTCGATAAAACGCGTTCAAGACAGTAAGGCCCTTCTTTTGGCCGAAGGCAGTTTAACAGCACAAATTTTCCGAGAATTTACAAACGCGATAAGGACTAATCCAAGCTTCAAAAGCTATTTGGGGCGTAAAGGAAACAATCCTTCAGCGCAGAGCTTACACGCAACGAATCCGGTAAATGCCATGTTAAATTATGGCTATTCCATTTTAGCGGGCACTTGTAGAAAGGCCATCGCTTTCGCCGGACTTGACGCTCAAATTGGCTTTCTGCATGAAATGGCTCCGTACAAAACTCCACTGGTCTATGATTTTCAGGAATTAGGGCGCTCGCTAGTCGAACGCGCGACAGTGGGCTTAGTAAGAGAAAAGAAAGTGACACTTAGTGACTTCATTAGAACGCAAGATTTTCAAGTGAGACTAGGAGAGAACGCGAGAAGAGAAGTCATTCAAGAGGTCTCCGGCAGACTAAGCGCATGGAAGGGGAGCAAGAGACGATATGAAAGCAAATTCACGGAGTGTGCCTTCGCGTTGAGGGAGCACTTGCTACAAGCGTTTGAGGCGCCTTTCTCTTTTCCGGTATTTCCCACGACTTCATAAAGGCCTCGTCTACCGGTTCGCACTTGAATCCTTTTGTCAGCACCAGACTGGGATTTTCCCAAAGCTCTTTCGGATAGATTAACAAATCATTTACTGGGTTAATGCTTCTGAAGGTCTTCTCGTCAAACCAGTTGATTTTCTCAGCGCTTTTTCTTCGTATCGACTCTGCAAGGCCCATCACGTGGGTTGTCATTACCCCGAACCCCTTTTCCTTATCGTAAATGAGTTTCTTGCCTTCTAGTTTTGCGAAGCCTCTAGTCTTGATGAATGTTCCGTTAGAGTCCGTTATCACGCCATTTTGTAATAAGATGCACCCCGTGAAGAATCGTCTGCTCGGCTCTCCGTCTTTCTCTTCCAGATATTTTATCTGAAAGTCCCCCAGCTCGTCAGATACGGGCCCTATTCCTACATCCGGACGGGGCTTTCCACACGCTGCATCGGTAGCAAGATAGTAAATAGGGTCGAGGTATTTCTTAGCTCTCTTCCAGAGCACGAGCCTTGTTCTTGCGGTAATGACTGCAGAGTATACCGGATTGAAGAGCCTTCCAACTCTAGACTTGAAGTATTCAGAGAAAGGAGTCTCGACGTTCTGTGCGGTCTTGCCATACATCCCGTTTAGAATGGTTTTGTAGAGAAGCCTAAGTCCTTTATCGCCAGACTTTTCGGCTTCGTTCTTTAAGGTGAAGAGTTTTGAAACGGCGTTCTTGAAAGGGTAAACAGAGTGCTCGGGGTCGTCGAGAAAGAACTCGAAGCCGTCAACCATGTTGACCGGACACTTGGTTTCAAGAAGGTATTCAAGCTCGTCTTTCGTTACCCATCGCTCTAGAAATTCCGAGTCGAATTTTGGATAGATTGTCTTTTCTCCTTTAAGTCGAAAAGGAAATTCTCCGTTTGGCCGCATGAAAGCGTGATAGAAGCCGTAACAAGCTTCCGGCGAATAGTTGCCTTTAGGAGCTTCTCTCCATTCTCCGTCTGAAAGACTAATTAGTTTTGACATTTGGTAAGGATATGCTGAAGTGATATCGAGCTCCACGGCAAAATCGACGGGGCCGCGCCATGGAGTATAGAAGATACCCGCATAATAGGAGCGATAGGCGTATTCGAGGACTTGCTCATATAGCGCCTTTTGTTCGACGATTTTTGGCGTTAGCTTTCTGTGGACGTCTTTACCCATATTGTGCCCCCATTCGTCAAAGCCCTCGA
Source organism: uncultured Nitrososphaerota archaeon (assembly GCA_963836465.1). GTDB lineage: Archaea > Thermoproteota > Nitrososphaeria > Nitrososphaerales > Gagatemarchaeaceae > CAWIJZ01. The sequence goes on along the minus strand of CAWIJZ010000071.1, from coordinate 3,900 downwards.
TAGCGAAGGGCTTAAGGTGTTTTAGCTCGACGTTCTTAATGAGGTAATACTCGGAGAGACCGCCTTCAGAATTATATTGTGGAGGGTCAATTTCAAGATTGTCGAGACAGAGTTTCCTAAGATATCGCAACAACTCTCCGGCGAGACCGGCGTCTTTCATGCACCGCTCTCTAAGGAGCTTTCTCCCTTTTGGAGTAGGGAGATACTTTTCAGGATGTTTCATATCAAGCTTTTCGTTTGACAGCTCGCCCTTCCCTTCTCCAAGGTACTTTTGACTGACTGATTCTAGAGAGCCGTCGAAGAAATTAGCTGTATCATAAGCCCAAACACAGTCGCGTCTAGGGTTGTTGATTTTGAAAGATTTTCCTTTTATCCAGTCGATTGTGTATTCGCCGTCTACTATACGCTTCGATTTTCTGATTTGGTTTTGTTCTTCTTTTGGCTTCTCCACGATAAAGCCTTTCACAATACCTCGAAAGTCATAGTCGATATTGAAAAAGGCGCAAACGTGGCCGAAGCCTTCCTGATAGAGAAAATACACCGCAAGTATAGAACGCGCTTCTAGGGGAAGGCCATCGAGAAAGAGATACTTGTTTTCTGAGGCGATAAGGTAAATGTCTCCGTTCTGGTCAGACTCGATATCGAAGCCTAGAGGCTCTTTAGGAACTCTCCTAGGGAGACCTAGAACCTTCGAGAATACGGAGTCGAGTCTAGCGCCTTTAAGGGAGTCATGGATTAGGGGAAGATTCTGAATTTCCGGCTCGATTGTGTTCATGGAGAACCACGCTTTCTTAACCGCTTGAGTAGTTCCTTAGCTCTCTTCCTAATTGGGTTGAAGTGAATGTCCAGCCCCAGCTCTGAATTGATTTTCGAATACCTGTAGGCCTTCCAGAAGGTCTCGTCTGGATGGTCGATTTGCCGCTTGTGCGCTCGTGCATAGTCTTTATGCTGATGCTCGTAACGTGCGCGCGTGTGCGCTGGGAAGTTCAGCTTAAGCGCATGGACTGTCTTGACGAGTCGGTACTCAGAGATTGAGAACACTTTTGATATCGCTCGATAAGCCCATCCGGTATCAAAAAGCACCGCGATGCTTGAAAGCTCGTCGTTGCTTAATTTCCTAGGAACGCCTCTAGGCAAAGCCCTTCACCTCTTTTCTTTTAGGTTGTGGTCGCTTAATCGCATAGAGACCGAGAAAAGCAGTCCCAAACATGATAACGCCGATAAGAAGCCAGTCCACCCATGAGTTTTTCTTCTCCGGCGCTCTTGGTTGTGAGCTTGGTTGTGCGGGCTTGGGCGTGGACTTAGGCGCTTTGACTCTATGTGGTCGGGGCTGAGATATGACCGGAGACTCGACCGGAATAGGAATAGAAGCGCTGGGTACTGCATAGAGCGATGAGGCTATCGAAGTGTCTAGAGTCTCGGGAATTCTAGGCGCCTCGAAGACGTAATGAGGGAGTGGCTTCGATTCCGGCTTTGGAGGCTCGACTTTTGGAGATTCGACTTTGGGAAGCTCCTCTTCTAAGGCTAGAAGCTCCTTGCGTTCTCGTTTGCCCTTTCTAGCTGCCGCTCTAAGCGCCTTTTCGGCTTTGGCTTCTTGCGCTATCCATTTTTCTAAGCCTTTTACGGTCAAGAGTATATCACCACCGCGCAAAACTCCAGAACTCCGCTATTTTGGACGAAGCCGGACGAAATGCTAATGACGGTCGTTATGCCAAGTCCGGTTATCCAACTAAGAAGGGTTGCCTCGAATGTCGGACTGTAGAAGTTAAAGACTCCGCGAGCGACCTTCGTTGTCATGGACTTTGCACCACCTGACTTAGAAGAGCGAGCACGATAAACCCGAATTGCGTTGATGCCCTACTGGAAGCTGGACTAGATACAGAGACGCCAGTGAGAACGTCGGGAAAAGATGCGGTAGTCACGTATTGGGCCGAATAGAGTACGTCAACCGTAGGAGTGTCGGACGGAGTTGTGATTTGAACGAGTGGATTGCCGGAGTTGTCGGTCACGTTGAAAGAGTAGGCTTGAGCCGAGACAGACCCTTCCATGTAGTCATAAATCGTGTAGCTCGGAGTCAGAGATGAGACAGTAGGATATGGGACTGAAAGCGAACCAGAGCCATAAGTAAAAGTGGCACCGACGTTGCCACTCGCTGTATAGGCCTTCGCTTTTCCTATTATCGGTAGTATCGACTGAAAGATGTAGTAGGTGAGAGTTTGTGCACTTTGGTTGCCGCTTGAAGTCATGTAAAGCGTATGCACTCCGGCGCTGACTGAAGCCAAGCCCCCATAGAGAATGATAAATCCGGTCGTGGCCGGATTACCAGCGGTCGCTCCGGCTTCTATTTCGGTAGAATCTAGGAACAGCTTCAGAGTATCACCATATCCTTGAATTGAGCCGCTCCCGACAACAAAAACAACGACGTTTCCTTTTACGGTCATAGTGAAATTGGTATTGGCCGAAGTTGTCCACGTGCCCGATTCTATGTCTGTAGCTGTCGATTGTGAAGATGTGACCGAAATTAATCCTTTAGGCGTAAGAACGGCAGTAGAAGTAGACGCGAGCTGAGTGATGATATAGACCGATTGAAAATTAGGAACTGTAGCAAAAGGGGACGTCAACGTAAGGGTAGTCTGGTTATTCGACCCGATAAGCACCGTTTGTCCGGCGCCAAACCCTTCGATTATCGAGACCGCATAACCGGCCCACGAGTTGACGACCCAGTTCTTTGACCCGTCCCTAAGTGTCGTGGGCGAAGCATTTGAGACCATTCCAGTATTTGGAGACTCCATGATAGCGCCTTGGTTTGAAATAGTTCCTTTTTCTGGAAGTAACGTAGCTAGAGCTTGTTTCCCTTTTATCTGAAAGTACCGAACTTAGAGCTCTTTTGATTCTTTCTGATATTGTATCTGAGCTCACGTATTCTCACCTTTCTCTAGCCCACCGTCTAGTCCACCACGGATATATTCTCGGATGAGCTCGAATACGGAGATGTCTCTCCGAGTGGCTTCATGTTGCAGAGGTTCAAACTCTGAGGTGTCGAGATAAAGAGGAATGAAGGTGCGAGAAGTAACACCACCATGAGGCGAAGAAGCCCTACTGTTGAGCAAGGCTCCTACTCACTCCCTTTATCTGTCCTTTCTTCCCTCTGTCCGCATCAAGGCCCAAATTTGTCATGATTTAAACCTATCTGTAGAAAACAGCCTACTTACTTATAAAGCTTTGCTTTTCTAGATTTAATAACAAAGTGCTTCGTTCATGCGGTATAGACCTAGGAGTATAGTTAATAAAAGTTATGTGATTCGTAATAACAATTGCTTGATTCTTATTAGCGCCTTTTCAAAAAGTGCGGGGGGCAGACCAAAAGAGCCCATTTTGGTCTTCTTTTTGAGAAATTCTAAATTAGATAGGTCTTTAATCATTAGACAAGTCTAACATTCTCAGATTGTGGAAGCCCTAGTATCCCGCACTTAACCTAGTCATTTTCGCTTACCTAGTCCAAACAAAATACTAGAGCCCTAATCTGTATTCAGGATTAGCCAATTCTGGCCACTCTGGGGGCACTCATATCCACACCAAACATATATCTGCGAGTATTTCTTGTCACTTCATATGTTCCCGAGAGAACGTTTTGTTAAGGCATTGTTGCGTGGCGAACCTGATCAGGTTCCTCTATTCGTCATTGGAATCAACGGTGTGTTGCTTGAGAAGCTGTTCAAGAGGCCCGTTTACCAGCGCAATCCGCATACGTACCTAGAGGCTTGCTCCAAAGGAAAGATTGAGGAGGTTCACTTGAAAATAGCGGAGGAGCAGATCGAGCTGGCGGAGAAATTCGATCTTGACGCGGTTAGAGATGTCAATCAAATAGGGTGTTGGTTCTTGGATCCAAGATGGGAATAT
>CAWIJZ010000070.1:0-10996 GCA_963836465.1 uncultured Nitrososphaerota archaeon | reverse complement strand
CTCCCGCCATGCAGGTTTCGGCTCCCTCGCTTTGGTGAAAAGGCCGAAGTGGTTCTCCTGCATGGGGAAAGACCTCCAGTTAGTATCAGCAAGTCTCCAAATGCAAAGCGCATTGATTGCATCGCATGTGTACGAGACTTGACATGCCGAACGGATATATTCCGCCTGACGCTCCTCGTTATAGCCGAACAGATGAGGACCAGACGGGTACCCTGTCTCAGCTATGATCACAGGTTTCCCTGTCTCGGCCTTTACTTCTGTAGCGAGTTTGAGTTCATCGGCGGACGTCCGATGCGGGTGGGAGTAAGCCGGGTACAAGTCCAACCCGAGGACATCGCAGTATTCGGAATACAGCTTCCAGTTTACTTTGTGCCTATCCGCTTCTATGTTTATGATTATCTTTGCCTCGGGATTCTCTCCTCTCACTACATCACGGAGTGATTTTAGGATGATTTCCTCACCCTTGGGTTCCAGCCATATCAGCCCGCTTCTCCACGAAACGGCAAGGTGTTCCTTCCACCAGTTTGGTTCGTTCTCAATCTGCCACATCCTGATGCTGCCTCTGTAGTGCCTGACTATCTCTGCTGAAGCGGGCACCAATGTATCTACGTACTTCTGCATGTGTTCGAGCCCAAGCCCCTCTGGGAGAAATCTCGAGTATCCGTTTCCTAAGACGGCCAGAATCTCTATATCCGCAGCTCTCATCGTCTCTACGAATGTATCCATCAGAAACTGCCTCTCCTCGCCAATCCTCCGGTCGAAGAAGTTCCACGGGAACCAGCTCCTCACGAAGTCGATCCGTGCCTCCTTGAGTGTCTTTGCCAGCTCGGCACAGAGTTCTTTCACAGTCGAATCTTGCTCAGCTTCATCTTGGGAGAGGCGATGAAGAAGATGATGAGCCAACAGTTTGGGGTGATTCAGACTCCCCTCCGGCCCCCTCGGCATTCTTAGTGAAAGAAGAAAGGGCAAGGGGATGGGCTTCGGTGGAGGGAGGCCCGCGTAGGTCCACAGATTATCCAGGCCGACACCCCAATGAAACCTATCAGCATCTAGCATCTACTGACCACCCTGGCATCTGGAGCTTCGTAATCTTGCCCCATGATATTCTGCTCCCGCTCAGAATCTTTTCCCGGTCATTGACCGCGTATTCCAGTGTCTCTACTAACATGTTGCCAACAGTATTATCATTTTGATTCTCTTATAGAGGGTGCGGTTTCCTGCATAGATCAAAGCTCCCCGACAGGAGCCAATACGTGACGACGGTCACGATTCGCGCGTCGAGTGCGTCTTCTCCCTTCAGGTTGAGGTAATGGAGCACGAAACGGGCCATTGTGAAGGTGGCACGGTTCCTCTCACCCTCAGGCACGCCTCTTGAAACCTCTTTTGAAACCCGCAAGCGTTTCAGCGCCTGGGCTGCCAGCTCTTCTCTCTCAAGCAACGCACCGCAGGAAGGCGGACGCAGGTAAGCTCCCCGAGGTGTACCTGAGCCAGAGATACGACATCCTCGACGAAAGGCCCCGCGTTTGGAGGCTTCTGGCCGAGTTCGAGAGGTCGGTTAGCGATACCACAAAGCGAGAGGAGCAGCCCACTCCAGCAGGGCTAAAAAAAATCCACCTTTCCCCCGACGACAAAAGGAGGCCCGAACAGGGGAAGAGCCGCAGAACCACTTAGGACCGGGTCCGCTACATCTCTTCGCGTTCGCAAGTTGGGGCGCCTACCATTGGCAGGGTAATGCCGTCGCAATCTCGTTGATGGCAGTGAGAATGGACATCCTGACAACACCAGATCAATTGGAAGAAAATGGACTCGATAACTAGACCAATACTGCATAATGGTATTATTGGCTAGACCGTATCTCTGTGGAGTAAGGCATGAAAACAGCTAGGGTTCAGAATCGGAGGACTCCCACTCATCTTTCAAACCCCGAACAAGATACGCAAATGATTCAGAGACCAGGAGTTCCTCAACCGATTCTAATCCGCTGTGCTATCCATCAGGTCGAGATGCACCACATAGGGAACAATACGTACTTCTGCCCTGATTGTTGGCGTTCATGCATACCCAAAGGGAAAGAGAACGTCCGCGACGATTTCCCTGGCCCAAACCATAAGCCCCGTCCACGACGCAAAAATCTATCCAATTTCCCCTAGAGAGTCCCAAAACGGCAGGCGTTGGTCGCCGAGATACACTCTGCAATGGTCGATCTAGTTCATGGTCTTTCACCCTAGCAACTGCCCACTTCTCGGTCTCTCGGGCCTACTACTATTCGCCAGAAAGGTCGAAATCTGCTTCCGAGTCCTGATGAAGCGGAGGCTTCTCACGAAGCTGTGATTGATATGTTGAGAACTCCGTTGTAGTTCGAACTCGGCGCTTAGACGGTCAAGGTGATGCTAACGGTAATTGCGAGGCTTTAATAACAAACATCTGGATGGATTTACGAATAAAATGGCCAACAGCGCAAGAAATTGGCAAGCAGACGCGGATCGGGCGGTCAGGGACCTGCAAAAGGACTTTGAGAAGAGAATTGATGCGATTGGGACCGAGCTCAAAGAAAGGGGACCTGAAGCAGCTGAAGCGGTTGAAAAGTCGCTTGGCGACCTCAAGGCGGATTTGGAGAATAGGCTCAGTGACATGCGCGAGAGTCTTGAAAATGCCCGCGAGAGCTTTGATGATGCGCTTGAGACAGGGAGGACGACTATTCAGGAGCGACCTCTGATGGCAGTTGGGATCGCACTGGGGGTTGGGGTCTTGATCGGATTGCTCTTCGGACGAAAGGGTGGACGAAAGAGTAAACGTTAGTTTTTTGGATGAAAGGGTAATGGATTAGTTGTCGCTCGTAAGGAGAATCGCCGACGCATTACTGAGAAGCCATTCTCAGAGAATAAGTGCATGAAACGGAGACTGCTCGTAAGAAACGACTCCAAAGACTTCTGATCACAGGTCGTGGAAGACGTCTAGGAAAGGAATGTGTAGCCGGAGTTCGGGGTGACTGCATAGGACTCCGCCAAGTTAGGAATAAATAGGGACGTGCGCTCACTTGAGCCCATGGGACAGAAATACAAGTGTAACAACTGCCGACTGGTTGTGGAAGTGGTATCCGGAGTTCCTGACAGAAGACTCGCCGGAGCTTGCCCCATGGACAGCTCGGGCCAACACGATTGGACGAAGGGGTCAGAATAGGGACCACGAGGCGGCGCCGGCTCCGTCCCCATTCCTAAATTGCGCGAAGGGAACCCTTTCGTCAATTTTTCGAGGCGAGTTCTTCTCCTCGGGATTTAGGAAATTGGGAAATTACGTCCTACCATTTCTATTTCGCGAATGGATTTGGCAGTTCTTTTCATAGAATACCCACTCTGACTTGCCAGGGGACAAGTTGAAGGTTCTTGCAATCGATTTCATGCCGCACAAAGAGTACGAAAAGTTGTTCGGATACTAGTCAGGTAGTTATTTCAGCGGTGGCCGCACCTCTGGCTCAGGTGTCATTCGGTGCCAACCCTCCTTTCTTTCAAGATTTCTTCGCCCACCTTTCTTTCAAGATTTCTTTACGTAGACTGCACCACATTGCACACATTTTCTGGTTGCATCGGATTGGGCCTCAAGACTGTGCCTGTCTAGAGGACATTGCCAACTAGAGACAGACTCACTTTGTCTTTCCATACGCACTTTTAATTCGAGTTTACCAATGTCTGTCACATTGACCTCGCCAGCACCAGAGGAAAAAAGGATAATGGAGTTGAATCTGGATGCAAGTATCCAGTCCCCTTTGACGTTAACGTGAAAGAGAGAGTGGATGAATGGAAGGACGCTCTTGCTCGCCTTAAATCGGGAGGAGCACACTGGAACCAATATCTACATCGGGGAGACTGCTAACGAAATGCTGCTTGTCGAGATTCTGGCTCTTGTCCTGGCGTGGATGGTAGAGGCCTATGGGCTTCGCACCAACTCGATAGGAAGCTGGTTCGTCAAGAAGAAGACCATGCTTTACGGAGGACTAGAAACCCATCCGAGACGATTTTGCCGTTCCTACCGAGGCTTTGACTATTGTTCTCGGGTATGTTTTTCGTGACTAAGATTCATGATAAAGGTTTCATCTGAATGTCTCGAAACCTCGAATCACGTCTTATGCCTTCAACATCTCGGTCCTACTATAGTCTAGGTTCTTCTCCTAAGACGCCAATGCTAGCACATCGCTTCACATGTTCGTTTTGGGCGGTTGCTCTCTTGAGACTACAGGTGCAGCCCGAAGATACCGAAAAACGCAAGAACCACAAGTACGACTATAACGAGAACTATAATGCCGAGCGTTCCGACTCCAGCCCTTTTGTTTCTTCTTAGTAGGAAAGCCATTTTTGAATTCACCTCTTGTCTCTCTTTCATCATCGACACTATAACTACTCAACGTATTTTCTGCACTCGATTGCAATGGCTGACATCCGGAAAGTCGTACCCCTTGTGCAGGCAGATGTTCTGGAGAGACTCCTCGGTCGGCTCCGGTCTCTCAATACCCTCCAGGATCTCTGGATGCCGAACCGGCGGTCTCATTGGCCAAACGGCTGGGGGCTTGTAAATGCTCCTCTAGCCTCTTCTGAAGTGTCATTCTTGCATGCACATCAGGCAACAACTCCCTCGGTTACCCGAACAAGCAATGACGAAAGGATGAGTTTGACCCTTTTATTGTAATCATATGGCACGGACTCGCTCTTGTGCTATTGTGACTCAGAACTGAGGTAGCAGCGTGACAGTGCTATTGTCACTCAGAACTCCCTATTAAGGCAACATCTACTCCCAGTAGTTCCGAAGAAGCCCATCGCATCGACCGTCCAAATCTACCACATCAAGCCACATTAAGTAAAACCCTCCCCTGAAAAGTAACATCTCAGGTAAGAAGAGAGAATCAAGCTCCTTGGAGAGAGCGCAATTCTTGCTAGGTCTTCACTCGTAGTAGAAGAGTATGCTAAGGTGGAGCCATACGTCAGCGTAAATACATCTGAAGTCCTAGTCGAGCAGAGGGTCATCAACGGCTTTATGAATCTATCAATTGGAAGAGGTTGCGCTTGATCGATCTAGAGACCGTTCGGCGGACGCCAGTCGAGGAGCTGTTGGAGGACAGACGTCTGTTCTTGGAGAGCGACAGGGTATCCGAGGCGATAGGCTCGCTGAGGAAGAACGAGGAGTACGAAGTCTTCGTGAGGATCGGGCAAAAACTCTCGTTCGCGACTGTCAGGGACCTGCTCAGGGTATCAAACCCCAGCACGACGAGATTGGGACGTGCCGCCTACCCCGCACCTCAGCTAGGGCGGGAAGAGAGTCTCGGAAAGGCGGCCAGACTGATGTTTGAATACAGGCTAAGAGCAATGCCTTCCTACATCGATGGCAACAATGTCAAGGCAATAACGGCGCGTTCGATAGTAGAGAGAATCGCACTAGTGGGACAAACGAGACTTAGAGCCTCCGACATGATGACACTGGACCCCGTTACTATTGAAGCCGACGATCCAGCCACAAAGGCGAGGGAGATAATGCTGCACAGAAGCTTTCGACCACCTTCCCGTGACAAAGAAAGGCAAACCATCGCGGAATGCTGACCTCGTCACAACTTCTTTACAGTCTTCTCCCAGAAGAACGCTCGCAATCAGGTTTCATGGGGCCTGAGAACCAAACTCGATTCGATTACCCGGTCGCCAGACTATACACCGAATCGATGGTCGAAGTGAACCCTGAAACAAGCATGCACGAAGTCATTGAAGCCGTTCAAAAGAAACGTTCAAGCTACGCGCTGGTGACTCTTGGAGGTCGAATTGCTGGGATAATCACCCTCAGAGATATTGTAAATCTGTTGCTAAAGAGGGAAAAACGCGAGTCTCCATTCTACATCGTAGGCCTGCCAGACGAGCCCTTTGAGGCGGAGAGGGCCAAAGCGACGTTCGAACGACTCGCGACGCATCTCTCGAGGGCGATGCCCTCAATTGAAGAAGGCAGGGCGATCATAAGGAGCAAGGAGACATCCGGTGGCAAGACAAGATACGAAGTGAGCATCAACGTCTACTCGCCTAAACACCTGTGGGCATATACCGAGTCCGGTTACGACATCGCCGAAGTGTTTGAAGCACTCGGTCCCAAGATGAAGAGGCTATTGGGTTCGAAAGAAGCCAGGGCTACCAAAACTCAGTGGGAGGGACGACGGTAGTTCCATCGCCTACCTAGTTGTCTATTGTCCTAGCGACCGAGTCTCTGATTCGGAGGCCCAGATTCGCCCTCCCTAACGAGCTGGAGCGAGTAAATGACCGACCTACCTCCCTTCCCTCCAGCTGAGTTATGCTATCTCCGTCATCACAGGTACTACTGGCCCCTCCGACTCCGCATGATGCATCGCTCGCCTCTTCGCTACGGAGGCTCGGAGGGAGAAAACTTGTCGCAGCCTCTTCACGCTATCCCGTCGGATTCCCTTTGCCCATTGTTTTCATCCAGTCGTGAGCAAAAATCTCCGCCTCTCCGCCTTCCAGGGCTTCGAGCACCCTTTTGGCAGCGAATTCCGCAGTGTCAGGAGGAAAGGGAAGTTCGCCCTGGGCTTCGGGAACAGAATGCTTGATTGTGTTCTTCTCGAAATCTGTCGTCGTTACGTATGGATAGACGACGCTTACGACAATCTTGTCTTTTTTCAGCTCCTCCCTAGCTGCAAGGCTGATGGCGGCAAGTGCTCGCTCGGTGGACGAATACGGACTCATGTTCGGCAGCGGCGCCAGCGCCAGACCCGAACTCACATTGACAATTGAACCGCCCCCCTGGCGGCGCATCAATGGTATGACCTCCTGCATTGCAACGAGGGGCCCCACTACGTACAGGTCGTAGATGTAGCGGAGGGTGGCTATGTCAGTCTTCTCGACTGGTGCATCGTATCCCTGACCTGCACAATTGACCAGCGCGTCAACCCTGCCAAAATGCTCGGCAGCATGCCTGACCATCTCCCTGACTTCATCTATCTTCGTCATGTCGGTTGGGATGGAGAAGGAGGATGGCAGGGTCCTCGTGAGCTCTTCCAGCTTCTGCTTCGAACGTGCAGCGAGGGCAAGTTTCGACCCCCGGGCCGAAAGGAACTTCGCTGTCTCAAGTCCTATGCCGGAGGAGGCTCCTGTTACTATGACTGCCCTGTCTTTGAACTCCATGTTCCTTCCGTCTAAACTCAGGGGCTATTAACTGGCGGGGCGGCCTGTTGACGACAGCGGCCCGGTGGGAGTGAGAGTCGATCCAACCCTTCTGCGATTGAAGAATGAGGATCTGCCGTCGAACGAGGATCCGTGGCTAACTACTCCGCCATCTATTCCTTCGCCTCTGGTGGCCGCGGGAGGAGTGGTTATCGTGATTATCGTCGTGGCATTAATTCTCGTTTTGCGAAGGCGGAAGTGAGTGCTTCGCAAAGACGGTCTCGCCCTTCCTCCACTGTCGGAAACCGGGTCGGATGATAGACTCAGCTGAGCGCTGAACCCGTCGGCTTGAACCTGAATGTACCAGCGAAGTTCGGTGCCGGCCTAATGGAGACGTTCCACCTCTATTCGGGGGCTCTGATGTTCCTCGGATTCATGTCAGCGTTCTGGTACCTGAGCTTGAGGCACTTGATGCCGGCTCATTCAAATCATGATTCATCCCTTAGCAAAGCCGACAAGTAGCGGAGCTCAGGAGCTACTTCCAAGGAAGAAACAGCCTCGAAGACATGGCTGACTACGGGAAGTCGTCAGCAACCCCGGTCCGACTTCACTGGGGCTTGCGACGCCCAATCTAACCTTGAGCCCGACCAGGTAGGTCTGATTCTAGGCCCTCGTGATTGACTGGAGTTGCAACTCGAAATTGTACTGGGTTGTCGTGCCGTTGGAGGTTGTGCTGCCCTGGAGCAGTTCATGGGTCACGAGAGTGAAGCTGGTCCCTGTGATCGTACCGACCGAGAAGGAGTATTGCTGCAGGGTTGTGCTGCTCCCATCGCAAGCCACGTACGTCGTGGGCAGCGAGTTGGCCGCGTAGTTCGTGACGCTCACCGTCGTCGGCCCTATCGCCACGTTCCCCTGGCTGACAACGTGGTAGTATGCGCTATCGGTGTAGACTGGGATGGACACGGCAGCCGAGGTCTCTGCCACGAATCCCCCCATGAAGCCAGTGAATATTGACGACGCCTGTGAGCCCGTAATGTTGTATCCCGATACGCCAACGGCCAGCACGGTCCCGTCATTCAATACCCATGCGGTGGTCGTTTGAGCGCCGGAACCCTGGGATTCCGAGGTTATTGTCACCTTGTAGGTCGAGGAGGAGTGGTATACCGTACTGTATGAAGTCGTCAGATTGAAGCTCGTTCCCCCGCTCGTGCCGTGATAGCTCAGCTGCATCGCCGAGAAGGCCTGGAAGAACGGAATGTAGTTGGTGCTGGACGAGGCCGTGCTGGCAGTGTAGGTTGAGGCCGTGGTAGTAGAGCAGCTGGCTGTAGTCGTGGAAGTTGAGGTTGCAGACGAGCTTGAGGTGCTCGTGTACGCAACGGTCGAAGTGGAAGTCGAAGTGGAAATAGACGAACTGCTTGCTGAAGCGCTGGTAGACGAGGATGTGGGCGAGGTCGTGGTTGTTACAGATGACGTCGAGGATGTGGGCGAGGTCGTGGTTGTTACAGATGACGTCGAGGATCCCGTGTTGCCCGAAGTTGAAGTCTGGGTGTGAGTAGTGCTCGAGGGCGAGGAAGTGGAAACAGCAACCTGTGTAGTCGTCGAGGAGCCACCCGTTGAGGTAGTAGTAGAAGACGAGGAACTGGAACTTGTGTGAGAGCTTGTAGAAGAGCTAGACCCGGTCGTCGATGACCCAGCGAGACCCCCAAGTGCCAGGTACGCTCCACCAACAACTACAGCAAGTACTACAATTAGGCCCACTACAGTGACAACACGACTGATGCCAGTATTCCGGGGCATAACCGACACCCCTTCTAGCTCACCTATTTATAGCTAACAGGTTAGGGCGGCAATACAAAACATTGTCATCGAGGCCGCGCACACAATCACCGTCATAACGTATGGAGCCCATGCTGTCTTTCCGCACTTCGGACAGATCGTGACTTTGCGAGCTCACACCCGATAATATACGTCAATTGGGCACGCCGCAAAGAAGATGATTGAATGATGACATATAGCGGCTGGCTGTAGTAGGTGAGGAAGGCACATTTCTGGGTCTGGTCACGATGAGGGACGTTGTGAGATGGCTTGCCAAGCAGAAAGAGTTGTCGGACTCCCTGGTTGACTATCTGTCATATCATGTGCCCTAAAAGCGGAAAGGACCCAGGCAGCCAAACAAAATGTGCCCTAGAAGTAGTCTACGGCAAGACACATATAGTCTGAATCTATATTCTCAAACTAGAACATGGAAGAAGAACCAGGCGCTAAGTACAGCTATTCGTCAACGTTCTTCATGGGAGCACACTCAGTGACTGAGCCCGAAACCGTCTTGGACCTACAGGCTGTGATCAACCACTTTTTGGAGCAATTCGCTCTCGAAGAGTCGCTCGCCAAGAGTCGGAAGAGAGCCCTATGAATCCAGTTGCCGATAGATAGGGCGGATCTTTTCATCGACGATGTCGGCATGATCATACGACATGGGGCCCAGCGAGAGCCATTCCGGCGGTGTCTATTCTACGATATACCACACAGGAAGAGAACCGCTTACCTCACACTTTTGGGGCGTCAGAGTTTGGGCAATTCCTACAAGAAATGGGGCGGATCGGTCAGAAGTCTAGATTACACTCGATTGGAGTCCTAGAGACCGGGCCAGTAATCATCACAGGACAATCAGGGTGGGTTATCGTTGTCGAGGATGCTCACCGGTTCTCTTCAGACGCCAATCTGAGGGCGCTAGAGATGAACAAGGGGAAATGAAGGAAGGCTTCGTTGTATAGAGAAAAGGAGAGGTTTCGCCAGTCTCTTCATTCGATTGGCGACATTCAAAGATTGATGAGTTTACCTCCTAGACCTGACGACCCCCGTAGCTTCCTTTACTGGTGCGCCTGCCTTGACAAGTATTTCTCTCATTCGTGCTCTCTCTTCGCTCGTGAGATTCCTAGCTGGAGGTCTCACAGGCCCTGCTGCCAGTCCAATCATTTCGATGGCCGCCTTGGTTGAGTTCGCGTCGCCGATTGAAGTTGGATTGGCCATGTCATAGCGGAAGTCATTGAATGGCCAATTGAGCTGGGCTAACAGTTCGACTGCCTTCGTGTAGTCTTTCTTAGTGAAATAGTTCCAGAGCTGAGCTGGTGCTCAAGGTGGAAGTGTGCTTCATGTGATAGGAATCCCACCTCCCCGAGCTTGTTGCCAGTCACATGCTCGGTCATGTTATCTACGAATGCAAGCTTGTCGGAGAATCGGACGAGAATATTCCGAACTCGACAACGGATGGCATACCGAACTTTACGGCAACGATATGATCCAGGTCAAGGATTCTCGTGAAGAATTCTCGCGGGAAGCGGTGACGATCCAGTGCCCAGTGTGACCATGATTCCGATATCGGTTGCATATTGATTTGCTTAAAGAAGCGGATTATGTCACGTCAGCCGTCAGGGGTCGATAATAGGGTGAGAGAGTTGTACTCCATCCATTCCCACCTGCTTTGCAAACTTGCACAGCTCGATCACTCTTTGTGGATTTGTGTGCTGGGCTCCGAATATGAGCGGGACCTTCCCTCTCTGTCTCTTCCACAACCGTCTGGGCCACGCTCTTTCTTTCGTCCATAGTTAGGGTGGGGAATTCTCCCCCGGCGCCAGCCACCAGGAAGTTCCCGCTGTTGTTCTCGCCGAACCCTGCACGCAGCAAGTACCTGATGTTGTTCCTCAAACCATCAAGATCGAGATCATAGTTCTCCTTGAATGGTGTCATCAAGGGCGTAAAGAGTCCACGAAATTTCTCTCTGGCTTCTTTCCTGCTTATTGCCATATTCTTCACGCCGCGCGAATTCCATTTAATAAGTTTGGGGAGGACGGGGC
>CAWIJZ010000069.1:0-67890 GCA_963836465.1 uncultured Nitrososphaerota archaeon | reverse complement strand
CCGTTTCATTGAAGCTGCAAGAACCGAAATATTGCGACAAGTATCAAATCTCCATTTCTGCTGAAATCGGTGCTCAAGCGGGATTTGAGGAGCCAACGGGGTAAAAGGGCCGTCTCCACGGCTCCCCCCAGTCGGGGAAGAGCAAATGCTGCTCTAATGCAGTCGGGGAGGGGCAGATTGCTGATGAACTTGCTTCCATGGGCTACGATGTCAACCAAGCCCGAACATCGAGCTGCCAGCACCTCTTTATCATCTTCAATTTCTTCTAAGATTTCTACACCGAGATTACTCTGGCATCCAATCGCGCCAAGCGCACCAGTCCAGTTCAGACGTTCGCATTTTACTTCTTGTTAGCTTAGACTTTTAATACGTTAACCGTAAACTCTTTTGGGGGGAGTCAAATCATGACTGAAACGGGCTTTGTAAGAGTTGTAGGCAAATCTGAGATTCCAATTGGTAAAATGAAAAAGGTACAGTTGGACGACAAAGAAGTCTTGGTAGCTAACGTGGGCGGCAACTATTGCGCCATCGGAGCTAGGTGCACTCATAGGAATGGCGACCTTTCACAGGGTTCTTTAGAGGGCGATGTTGTTACTTGCCCAACCCACGGGGCAAAATTTGCCGTTATCACAGGCAAAGTCATTTCACACCCGAAAATAGGTATCTTCCATCCAAAGATAGCGGATGAGTCTACCTATCTCGTGAAGGTTGAGAACGAAGACATTCTGATTAAGCCTGCTACTCTTGAAAAGGGATAGATTCCCTTATCATGAGCCAAACATACACGTTCGACGTTGTGCCAGCCTACACATGGTCTTGACTAGTCGGCGCTGCGCATCTAGGCCTTCGACTCTCTCTCCAGGCATACTTAGCCGACAGTCGCTAATGCCACCACGACTACAAGCATTGAAGTCAAGAGTAATCCTATTCCGAGCTGAAAAGCCCGCTCTCCCCACCCATAAGAGAAAAGAGTCTGATTCACCACGGAGTCAGACTTCAACATTAGTGCACGATAGGTTTTGTGCAGCGACCTGTTCATCAGAAGGAGAGATACAGCAAAGCAGACAGCGGAAAGAAAAGACAGGATTGCATCGGCGATTATCGCCTCAGTGGGTATATGGGAGAATGATATTAGAGCCGAGAGGGACAGTAAGGGCACTAATCAGAAACCGCGTTCAGGTGATAGTTCTTCCCGTATCGTCCTCGCCGTTGCGCCGGGATCTCCTGATTCTATGATTGACCGGCCAACGATTATGAAGTCAGCTCCCGCCGCCAGAGCCATCTTTGCGTCTCCTCCCTGAGCCCCAACGCCCGGACTGAGGATGAGCTGGTCCTGGCGAAGTGTCTTCCTAACCACACGAAGGATGGAGAGAGACTTCGCGGAGACGATTGCACCGTCCGCATTCCACCTCCGAGCGCGCTCTGCCAGCGCTGTGTACATCGGCTTGCCGGATGCCAGTCTGATTCCGTAACCTTCCTTCGCTCCCGCATGGCTCATGTACACCAGCAGTATGACGCCCTTGCCAGTCTCTCTGCAGACTTTGAAGACTTCGGAGAGACCCTCAGAGAACCCTACGAATGGATTGGCGATGACGGCGTCGATGCCGTGACTGAATAGAGTCTCCACCGCATCAAGGTTTGTTGCACCTATGTCGTTCAGCTTGATGTCCGCTATCAGGGGAAGGTGGCGCGCCTGGCACTCTGAGACGAGGCCCTGCAGGCCCTCCAGCCCGAAGGGAAGGAGCAGGTGCATGTTCACTTTGACGGCAGCGATACTGCCACCAACCTGATGCAGAATTTGCATCGCGGTCTCAACCCTCTTGTTGATGGGTCCGGTGACGTCGAGAGCAAGAACGATTCGGCTCGCGTTTCGGCTCGAAGCCGCATGCAAGAATTCTCTGAAGCCCACGAGCGCTCTCGCTTCTATCATGTAGAAATCCTTTCCAGTTGCAGTCACCGCGTCTACCTCGCGATTGACTTCGATTCCATGAGAGACGAGAGGACTCAGGGGCCCTATGGGTTGGTTCGTTTTCCTGCGAATGGAAGGCTAGAACTCGACCAGCGGATGTTTTTCGGCAAGCTTGATTACCTTCACGTAGATGAAGCCATGTTCATCTGTGCGCTTGCTGAATGCTGTCTCGGTGAGGCGCGCGGGTGAATACCTGACGAATCCCTGCTCCGGCTCAGCGGTCACGTTGGTGTAGAAGAAGAGCGACGCCTCTTCGTAGTCGTCAAGCCTCGCGAACGAACCGATCGTCCACACGCTTCCGTTCTTGAAGGTGTACAGGGGGAGTGGAGGCTCCTCGTAGAGCATCTTGTAAGAAGCAATCTTCACTAGGCTCGAGAGATCTGCCACTTCAGCGGCCAGAAACCGCTCGGAGAAGTGGCCCCTGTGCTCCAGCACCTTTGGCAGCCTGAGCACATGAATGAGTGGAGAGTAGATGAACGAAGGTGCCTGGGTTGAATCGACTAGCTGGACATCCTCCGCTTCGCCCGTGCTCTTGTAGGCCAGGAACTCAGTTGCATGGTCGACCTCGAAATAGTAGAAAATCGGGATGCCCATGAACAGGTCCGTCTGCACCGCCAGCCGCGTCTTGCCAGCGTGGCGAGAAGCGAATATCGGAAAGGGAGCCCTCTCGAGAGCGCAGGACAATCTTCCCAGGTCCAATAGGCTCTGTAATTCGATGAAACAAGCACCGATTATTCTCTTCTTCTCCCTTTTCGAAGGCAACGGCCCCCGCCCTAGTCCTCGTGCTTATGAATGTTCTTCCAACCGTGCCAACGCTTGGGCGTGGGAAAGTCACCGACTGATTCGCTCATCTGCTTATCTAATCCTCTTAAATGCCGATCCATTCAAGGCCTTTCGTGCCCCAGCCGGAGAGTTAAACGACAGCATCTGGTTGCTTTACGCGAGACCTGAAAGGGTCGTGAGCATCATGAAGCTTCGCCTCTCGATCGAACAACCTGGACCCCCGAGGCGCGTTTCGAGGCCGAAGAAACAGCCCTCCGAGTTTCTTGTCGAGACTAGCGCGCTCACACTGTGATTCCGGGAAATATCTACCAACACTGTTGTCGGCTCAGGCTTCGAGAAACTCGCTCAGGTTCTATCTGTCCGAAAAGAGGAGAGTTCGCCTGGCTGAAGCCAGGGTGAGCAAGAGAGCTAGCCGCTCTCGCTCGACTTCTTCCTAGGTTTCTTCTTCTGCTTCTCTTCTTTAGGTTTCTCTTCGGCCTGCTCTTTCTCCGCCTTCACTTCCTCCTGCTTCTGCTCCTTCGGCTCTTCCTTCTTCTCTTTCTCTCCTTCCTTCTTAGCAGGCTCCTCTGCTGCTTTTCCTTCCTCCTTCTTCTCCTCCTCTTCCTTAACCCCCTCCACTTCTACCAGTCGCAGTTCGCGGCCCTGCACAAGGACGCGGTATTTCTTCTTCTCCTCTGCCCTGAATAGGAACCGCTTCAAGTAGGTCTTGACATGACGGGGCTTGACACCGGCTCTCACACCTTCATCCTCAATTTCTATCTCTCCGCCGCTCAGCTTCGGTTTCGTGCCCAGGCGTGGCTCCAGAAATGTGACAAGCTCGTCTGCCCTGTCCTTGAAGCTCCCAAGAAGTATCTTCAATATGACCGAACCTCGATGCAACTGGCGTTATAACGGTTTGTCCGACGTCATCCAGTTATCTGCCGTACCTTCTCTGCCTTTTTTGATATATTCGAATGGCCCTCATCAAATCGATTTTTCTGAAGTCAGGCCAGTAGGCATCCATAAAGACTAACTCACTATAAGCACCCTGCCAGAGCAGGAACCCACTCAATCTCTCCTCTCCTGATGTTCTGATTATCAGGTCGGGCTCGGGATTCGGGAGGTAAGACGTGTACAGCCGCTTCGATATCACTTCCTCTGAGATCTGCGCGGGAGAAAGGGCGCCTCGCTGGACATCGCCGGCGATCAATCTAACCATGTCCACGATCTCCGCCCTCCCGCCGTAGGCTATCGCTATGTTGAGGAACGTCTCCTCGAAGTTCACTGTCTTCTCCTCTAAGGTCTGTAGAATGGTGCGGATGGACTCCGGGAGGAGTTCGACCTGGCCGATGGCCTTTACGTGTACTCTGTACCTGTAGATCCGTTCATCGGATAGGAGTCGAGCCATCCTCTCTTCAATGAGTCTAAGGAGCTCATTCACTTCCTCCCTTGTCCTCAAGAGATTCTCAGTCGAGAGCACGTATAGCGTGATCGACCTTATCCCCAGCTCGTGGCACCAGTCGAGAAGCCTCTCCACCACATCTGCGCCTTGCGCATGCCCTATGCCCGGCGGAAGGCCCCGGCTTGCGGACCACCTCCTGTTCCCATCGAGGATGATTCCGATGTGATCGGGTGTTGGCCCCTTCTTGATTTCTGAAGTCAGTCTTCTCTCGTAGATCCGGTATGCTCCTGTGGCCTTCAGGAACGATCCGAGCATGGTTTCTACTCTCTCGGAGCCGTAGCTCGGGATTTCAATATGACCCTGCTGTACACCACGGTTGCCAGGGCGAAGACCGCAGCAAGTCCCAGAAGCACGTAGGTGACCAGGAGGACGGAAGAGCTGCGTCCTCCGCTGATGAGGAAGGTGGAGAATTGATTGACTGGGAGGTAGAGTAGGACAAGAATCACCAATGCCACAGCACTCCTCCACGCCTTGATGCTCCCCCTGGACAGAGTGGCGAGTATGCCGCCTACTAGGTAGACTCCGAAGCTGGTCCAGATCAGGGCGATCGACCCCTGCAGAAAGTAACCTATGAGCATAGAGCCGTACACAAGGAAGGCCGTTGGCGAGGCGACCACAGCTGCGACCTCATTTGGCGCGGCTGAGGCCATATAGGACGAACCGCTCGAAAGAGCAACCAGGAAGATGAGAATGGTCGCCACTATTGTGAAGAGTCGCACGTAGCCAGAGGGCCGGTGCGTGAACATTCCAGCGACGAATCTATCAACGTTGAACCCGCGCACAAAGGCCGCCGAGCCTAGAATGAGCAGGACGGCCAGAGCGGCTTCGGCCGTGCGATTCAGGAGGACAAGTATCCCCGTCAGGAGAAAGATGATGCCTGGAACTCCGATCGCCCACCTGGAGTATCTGGAGTCAAATACCAGCATTCTGAGGTACCTGCCAAGAACGAGGTAGGTCTCCTCCACCGTTCTGCTGTGCTTTACGACAATTCTGACGAGGGAGGTGATCGGCTTGAGCGACTGTATGACTGGAATTACCTGCTGGTCTTCCACTCCATCAGAAACGAGCACGATGCCCGTGTACTCTTCTCTGCCGAGGAGAGACTCGAGCTCCCGTCTTATCTTTCGGTCAGCCTCGAAGCCACTCTCTGACCTGCCACACACCACGGCGACCTCGCATTTGACTCCCTTGCTCTTCAGCTGATCGAGCTCCCGCACGGCGGCGAACATTGCATTTGCGTCGGCCTCTTCGGGGTCTGCAATCGCGAGTTTCGTCGCCGCAGAAAGCATTGTCTCCCTGCCATACAGAGGCGAGTGGATTCTTGTCTTGGCTTCCATGTCTCCGTCCCTGTCCACTGCTACGATCAGAAATCGTTCTGAGGTCTCCGACACTGCTATGCCAGAATCTTTCTGATGCCTTGATACTTAAGCGCTACCTCGGAGGCGTTTTCCGTCCGCTACAGCATCTCAACGGTCATGGCCACCGCGTTACCGCCGCCGATGCAGAGGGTCGCGAGCCCTGTCTTCTTCCTCATCCGCCTTAGGGAGTGAAGTAGTGTGGTGAGCACCCTCGCGCCGCTGCATCCGATGGGGTGGCCAAGCGCGACAGCCCCTCCATTTACGTTGAATCTTTCTGCCTCAACACCCAGCTCTCGCCTTACCACGATGGAAGCGGTGGAGTACGCTTCGTTGTGTTCGAACAGATCGATGTCATCTACGGTCATCCCTGTCCTCTTCAGGAGTGATTTCACGACTGGTATTGGTGCCTCCATGACATCCTCTGGTCTCATTCCCCCGGAGGCGTAGGAGACTATTCGCGCCATCGGTGTCACACCAAGACTGGCGGCTTTTTCGGATGAGGCCACAACAAGCGCCGCAGCTCCATCGCTGAGCTGGGAGGAATTGCCGGCTGTCAGGATTCCATTTGACTTGAATACGGGTCTCAGGCTGGCCAGCTTCTCGAGCGTGGTGTCAGGCCTCACACACTCGTCCGTCTTGAACTCATCGACATCCCCTGGTTCCCTTTGCACCTTGACGGGAACGATCTCTTCATCGAAGCTTCCACGAATGGCCGCGGCTGCCTTCATGTTGCTATCGTAGGCGAATTCGTCAGCCTCTCCCCTAGTCACTCCGAACTTCTCTGCGATCCTCTCCCCGGTCATTCCCATGTGGAACTCATTGTATGCGTCCCAGAGTCCGTCGTTGATCATGCCATCTACAAGGTGTGTGTCTCCGTATTTTATCCCCCATCTCAATTCCCTGACGAAGTGGGGAGCATTGCTCATGCTCTCCATCCCCCCTGCGACCACAATTTCTGCGTCTGCTGCCTTGACTGCCTGGGCGGCGAGCATCACCGACTTTAGCCCCGAACCGCAGACTTTGTTCAGCGTGAATGAACCCACACCTACAGGAATACCAGCATAGATTGCCGCCTGGCGGGCGGGATTCTGTCCCAGTCCAGCAGAAATGGCATTGCCCATGATCACCTCATCGACCATGCTCTCGTCAACGCCTGCTCGCCTGAGTGCTTCCTTCACCACGAGTGCTCCAAGCCTCGGAGCGGGAACGCCGGACAAACTCTTCCCGAACTTCCCTATCGGTGTTCTGCAGGAAGAGATAATGACTGGTTCAGACATGATACTCTTCGCGCAGCCCGGCCCTCTCCCCTCGTTAATTAACCCAGACTCTGGAGGACCGAACGAGTCGGATAAGGTTTAGTAAAGGCGCGAGCACGCAGGGGTGTGAAGCCCAGATCCGGTGTTCGTCAGTTGCCCTTGCTCGCAGAGTTCCTGAAGGCGGAGTATCGCCGACCCCCTGGCCCAACCCCGTCATACACGAAGGCCCATCTGATTCTCGCGATACTCTCGATCGGAGATGCGGGAGTCATCGGAAGACAGGCGCTGGCGAGAGAGACAGGGATAGGAGAGGGTGCGATCAGGACAATAGTCCGGAAGTTGAAGCAGGCCAATTACGTGAAGACCTTCGCGAGCGGCTGCACTCTCCTAGCCCGAGGCGAGAAGCTCCACTCGGCGATCAAAATGGCGATTCCACGCATTATTCCCATTCCATACACGAAACTGACCGTGGGGAGCGTGCAGTCAGCCGCACTTGTCAGAGGGGTAGCTTCCATGGTGACTGATGGCATCGCACAGCGTGACGCCGCGGTGAGGGTCGGAGCCGATGGAGCGACCACTCTGGTTGTTCTTGGATCAGAGATCAAAGTGCCGAGGGGCTCTCAGGACTGTGAGACCGACTATCCGGACAAGATCTGGAGCTTGCTCAGAAAGGAGCTGCGACCCGAGAACAACGATCTGATGATACTCTGCGGGGCGAGAGACCAGACCAGCTCCAGGGTAGGAGCGCTCAACGCTGCTCTCACGCTCTTGGAGTAACCAAGAGGCTAACTAGCTCGAAGCACTCTATGTCCAGAATCGAGCCCTTCCTTCTTTGCTTGGGCTTGAACCTGATTCTCACTCTTCCTCCAACCTCAGCCTCTCCCCGGACCCGGTGAACCAAGCCTCCCGCGACCCCATCGAACTGCACAAAGGCAAAGCGCGTGCCCGCGGGCTCGTTCCCGTCGTCGGCGGTTGCGCTGATAGCTGCCACCCTCCCGACCGGAGCGATTTCCACGAATGAGGTTGTTCCTGAGAAGCAAGTTACGCAGTAGGTCTTCGGAGGAACGAACGTCACTCCGCACTTGTCGCACCTTCCCCCGATGAGCTTGCCTTCAGCCAGCCCCCGCAAGAACCTCTCTCCCGCCACGCCCGCAGTATACTCGTAGTGCAGTGGTATGGCGTCGGTCCACTGCCTGACCCTGTCAACCGCGGAGATTTTCTCTCGGATTGGCATCGCATCACTCGCCTAGATTGGTTTGAAGTGCCTGATGTCGGTTATGGCACCGGTCCGCCTGTTTTTCGGCATCCAGACTGCTTTCACTGCCATCCCAACGCTCACTTTATCGGGATCGACCCCCCCTATCAGATGCAACATGCCGGCAAGCGGGGATGCACCATCGATCTCGATCACCGCAACGATAATCGGTTCCTTTCTTCTACTCGCGTCCGCGTTCACGTAGCTGATCGAATAGGTTACGACTTTCCCAGTATCCTTCAGTCTGACCCACGAATCGGTGGGCCTGAAGCAATCCTCGCAGTACATTCGCGGAGGAACCAGTATCCTCCCGCACTGGTCACACTTTCTTCCCCAGATGATTCCTTCCTTCAGCCCTTCGAGAAACCTCCCCGTTGCCACACCTGCGCTCCACGCGTATCTGAGCGTGGTCCTGTAGCTCTCTAGGAGGTAGTGTCCGCTCTTCATTTCTTCAGAGGTTATCTCCGTCCCACCATAGTGCGTGACTGAAGAGCTCATTACCAGTCAGTCGTGAGGAGAATCACTTCGGGTTATAAACAAGTCTGAGCTGTGACGCGAAGACGATCAGGTTGCACGTTCGACTGACAGGACAGACGCCGTCACGCTGGAACGACCTTCGCACAGCAAGCCGTTAATCCCTTATGCGTGTTTAGCGTGAGAGATCATAAGTGTAAACTAGCGGTGATCGCCATCTTCCTCAGAGATTTGCAAGTTTCGATGCTCCAAACACTAGGTAGTGCTGGAGTTAGTACATGAAATTCGTCGCTTAGCAGAAGCTGATCGCCGTTACCTCTTCATAATTATGACGGTTCCAACTTGCATGAGGTCGCCCCACGCCTGCGCGAGTCCCCTGTTCACTTCCTTCTTCACCTGCCTCCTGCCCGCTTCTCCCCTCAGCTGCCAGTAGACCTCACAGACCTTCATCAGGCCTGACGCGGCGATCGGATTCCCCACTCCCAGCAATCCTCCCGAAGGGCAGATCGGAAGGTCCCCGTCGCGCTGAGTAACTCCTTCCTTCGTCATCCTTGCAGCTTGGCCCTTCTTCGCGAGCAGAAGACCCTCCATGTGGTGAAGCTCCTTGTAGTCGAATGGATCGTAGACCTCGGCGAAGTCAATCTCCTTCCTCGGGTTCTCGATGCCTGCCATCCTGTACGCCATCCTCGCAGCCTTCTCTAAGTAGCTGGGATAGTAGAGGTCCCTGTTGGTCCAGTACTGACTGTCTACGTTCCAGCCTACGCCGTCCACCCACACTGGGTCATCGGTGTACCTCCTCGCTACGTCTTCTGATGCCAGTATCACAGCAGCGGCGCCATCTGAAGGCGGGGAGACGTCAAGCCGCTTCACTGGCCACACCATCTTCTTGCTCCTCATCACATCCTCCACAGTTATCCTTGCTGCGAGCTGGGCGCAGGGGTGATCCAGCGCGTTCGCCTTGTTCTTCACCGCCACCAGTGCGATGTCTTCTTCCGTCACGTTGTGGACGTGCATGTACCTCCTCATTTCGAGGGCAAATATCCAGAGGAGTGTCACCCCGAGTGGCCGCTCTGTGGTGTGGTCAAAGATGCTCCAGAAAGCGTACTGTGGGTGAGGATGCAGAGGAGACATCTTCTCCTCAGCCACGACCAGACACGTGTCGAATAGGCCCGAAGCCACGTGCCACCAACCGGAGATTGGGGCGAAGACGCCCGTTCCTCCCCCGACGTACACCCTGCTGGCTGCCTTGTTCGTCCCCCCCGCTCCCTGCATGATGTACTCTCCCTTCATGTGAACGCCGTCAAACGCATCGGGACCGCTCCCGAGCACCACAGATTCGACGTCGCGGATTGTCATCCCAGCCGAGTCGAGAGCCATCCTCGAGGCCTCGAAGGAGAGCTCCCTCCCCGTCTCGAGAAGTCTTCTTCTGAAGAGAGTCATTCCTGCCCCGATAACTGCGACCCTTCTCTTTGTCATCGATATCAGCTCGAAAGTATTGCGGCTCCCCCGCTTGCCGTGGGAATCCCCCTCCAAGAGAGCACAAGTGCCTTTTTCGCTCCCCTCACCTGCAGTGGTCCTGCCTCGCCCCTGAGCTGAAGAACGCACTCGGCGAGCCTGTGAAGCGCCGTAGCTTCAATGAGGTTTCCGACTCCCAGGGACCCGCCGCTGGGGTTGATACGCTCCCTGTTGTCCCTCAGGAATGCCGCGGTCTGTTTCTTGGTGGGAAGGACTGAATGAAGGTGCTGGAGTAGCTTGTATGAGTAGGTGTCGTCCACTTCTAGGACGTCGAAGTCAAGCAGCGAAGGCTCATTGCCGGCTTGCCTTCTGGCCGCCTCAAAAGACAGAGTGGCGTAATCCGCTCTTTCAAAGGACCCACCTTCGTACCAGGGCAGCGATGACCTCCAGGCGAGCCCTTCGATGTATATGGCCTCTTTATGGTGTTCTCTAATCCAGTGCTGAGAGGCCAGCACCAGAACAACGCTTCCCTCGGCGAATGGGGCCTTGTCAACACGAAGCGCTTGTGGGTCGGTGGCCCCGCCCAACTGCCGGCGCTCCGTGACACCCCCGTAGCTTGCTCTCGGATTCTTAAGAGCCCTCTCCCGCGAAGAGCGCGCGATATCGCTACAGTCGTGGATGGTGAAGCCCGTACCGCGAAGGAATGCGCTCATCTCGAGCTCCGCGAGTGTGTCAGCTGTCAAGCCCAGCGGACGAAGATAGGTGGGATCAAGAGCCAGTCTCTCCACGGCGTCCTTGTCGAGCACGTCAGCGACCTTGCTGTGCGCTTCGAGGGCGACCACATCTGCCACACCAGCTATTATCTGCATCATCGCATGCCCGAGACCCGCGATTCCGTCACCGGCAATCGTGCAGACTGGTCTTCCGGCCCCTCCAATTTGGTCGGGGACCATTTCGTCGGAGATGCTCCATCCCTCCCAGAGGTCCTCCGTGCAACAGACGAATGAACCAATGTCCTTTCGAGGGTCAATCGCGGCGTCAGCGTAGGCCTTCGACGCAGCCTCGAACATCATCTCTCTGGTCGACAGGTCCGCCACGACCGGTCTGAACCCCTCGCAGCCGAAGCCGATTATCCCGATCCTATCCCGCATCTTTCGCTCCTTCCTGCTGCTTGCACGCCAGACACACCAATAAGGTTTCTCCGGAGAGCGAAAACTCTGGCCAAACCAAGAAGGTTATATCATTCGCCCCGCGCTTTTCTAACAGTGAACGTAGGTGACACTGCTCAAGCCTGCCCATCGTACGTGTCTGCGCATCCACCACGAAGCTGACTACCAGACATACCTGGGAGTATTGGAGGGGCTGGCGAATCTGCTCGAGAGAAGCGTCCTGCCGCATTCGTCTCAGGTGGACGAGAAGAAGGAGGGCCTTGCGAAAGTCCGGAGCGCGATCTTCAAGACTGGGTTGTGTCAGATGCCCTTCGACGAGAGGTACGGAGGGCTGGGGCTCCCTTTCTCTATCTACTCCATTGGGATTGAGCTCACAGGGGCCGCCGATGCCAGCGCAGCACTGAGCGTGGCGATACACAACACCGTCGCCTCGGGTATAGACAAGTTTGGCACCGAGGACCAGAAGTCTCGTCTGGTTCCGGACCTTATTGCGGGAAGGAAGCTTGCTGCTTTTTGCCTCACAGAGCAGACCTCTGGCTCGGACGCGGGAGCCCTCGGCACCAAGACGGAAAGGGAAGGAGAGAAGTTCAGGATCAGGGGAAGCAAGATGTACATTACCAATGCGGGGGAGGCAGACCTCTACTTGGTTTTTGCGAGGTCTCAAATAGGTCCGTGCGTGTTCATTGTGGACAAGAACACGCCTGGCCTCACCTTCGGGGAGGATCTCCCAAAGCTGGGGATGCGCGGATCACGCACCTCCGAGGTTCTGCTCGACTGCCTAGTTGATTCCTCCTGTCTGCTCGGGTCGGAGGGTGACGGTTTCGAGTACGCCAAGAGCATGCTGAACTCGAGCAGAATCATCATGGGAGCACTTTGCACCGGAATAGCACAGGTATCTCTTGACAAGGCGTTAGCTTACAGTCTCGAGAGAAGGGCATTCAACAGGTCGATCTCGACGTTCCAACTAATCAGAGAGAAAATCGCCGACATGACCATGGATATCAACGCGGCGAGGTCGCTCTACCTCTACGCGGCGCGCCTCAGGGACATGAAGTCTGACTTCACGAGCGAGGCAGCCCAGGCGAAAATCTTCGCGACGGAAGCATCCCTAAGGGTCTGTGACAATGCAATACAGATCTGCGGAGGGTATGGGTACACCACTGACGACATCCATCGCCACTGGAGAGACGCTAGGCTTCTCACGATAGGCGAGGGAACTTCGGAGATACTGAGAATGCTTATTGCTAGAACGGAGTTGGCCACCGCGTCATGAAGGTCGTTGTCTGCGTCAAACACGCCGTCGACGAATCAGAGCTCAAGGCGGACGCACAGGGCGGGCCCCAGCTGCAGGGGGCGCAGATGAAGATGAGCGCCTTCGACAAGAATGGGGTGGAGGAGGGCGTTCGCATCAAAGAGTCGAAGGGAGCTAAGGTCGACATCCTGACAATGGGCGAGCCAGACGCAAAGAAGTCCATCAAGGAGGCGCTTGCGATGGGTGCGGACACGGGACACATCATTATCTCGAGTCCAGCAGAGCACGACACCATTACGACCTCCTACTATCTGGCCAAGGCGATCCAGAAGATAGGCGACGTGGACATCGTTCTCTGCTCTGAGGGTGCCTCGGATACTTATCACGGCTTCGTGGGAGCGATGATGGCGGAATGGCTCGGGCGACCATACGTGGGCTACGCCAGAAAGATAGAGGTGAGCGAGGGACGGCTTCGCTGCGAAGTGGCCCTCGAGGACAGGGTCGAGGTCACGGAAGTCGAGCTCCCCGCAGTCGTATCTGTCGTGAGCGAGATCAATGAACCGCGCTATCCCACCCTTCTTCAGATCATGCAAGCGTCTAAGAAGCCAATAGAAGAACTCAGAGTGGAGTCCTTGAAGGGTGAAGATGCGCCAACGCGGCTCTTACAGGTGGTCGATACGAAGGTTCAGGCCCTGTCTCGGAAAAAGATGATTTTCGAGGATCCGCCGGTGGAGTCGGCGAGGAAGCTCATTGCGGAGCTCGTGAGGGAGGGGATGCTCAAATGAGCGGCGATATCCTTCACTACTCAGAGCTTTCGGACTTTGACGCTGAGCTCTCCACGGTCGCGAGGTTGCTCGCCTCTTCCACGGGAGGGAAAGCGGTAGCCCTGGTGACCGACCAAGTTCGCGCTCCCACGAAAGACGCGACGATAGTGCTCAGCTCTACTCAGCAGCCCCTGTCGGACAATCCTGAGCTCACGGCGGCGGCGATCGCCGCCTTCGCCAGGCAGGCGAAGCCGTCGGCGATACTCGTAGGCACCACGAGGTCTGGAAGACAAGTGGCCGCTAGGTTGGCAGTTCAGCTGAGAGTCGCCGCTCTGAGCGACGTGAGGAGTCTCGCGGTGGAGGGAGGGAGTCTGGTCGGCGAGAGGAGCGCATACGCCGGAAAGTTTGTTGCGCGGGTCAGTGCCCCTCTCCCTTGCGTTGCGACCATCCCGGCAGGGACCTACGAGAGGGCTAATGGTAAATCAGACTCGACGGAGACGATCTCCGTGGACGTTTCCGGCAGAGTCAAGAGAGTGGAGGTGCGCCCAAAGCCGAAGGCTTCTGTGGACCTGAAGAGCGCCTCGATAATCGTCTCGGCTGGGAGGGGTTTCAAGAAGAAGGAGGACCTCGCTCTGATTGAGAAACTGGCTGCCGCGATGGGAGGCGTGGTGGGCTGCTCTAGGCCGCTATCCTCCGACATGGGCTGGCTCGGAGAGGAGCACCACATCGGGCTCACCGGATTCTACGTGCGCCCCGACCTCTACCTCGCGGTGGGCATCTCGGGGCAGCTCCAGCACGTCGCAGGAATGAAGGACTCGAAGATAATCGCAGCCATAAACACAGACAAACAGGCGCCTATCTTTCAGGTCTCCGACTACGGCATAGTCGGTGACCTGTATCAGGTCGTGCCGGCTCTTCTGAAGTTGCTGGCGAAGTAGACAGGAAGGAACTCGGGGACCGCACCCTGATATATTCCTCCACACCACTTTCGGGGCGTGCAGAGGGGGATCGCACCAGCCTCTTCTCCAACAGGAACTACACACTGCTTCTGAGTGGAGTTCAGTCGTCACTCACCTAGAGGCCGTCTGCCACTATCTCTGCGATGTCCCTGACGGAGAGGGCATCATCCCCGATCGCCTTGGCAGCGTCCTCGAACATGGTGATGCAGAATGGGCACGCGACGGCAAGAACCGATGCTCCAGTCCTCTTCGCCTCCTCGACTCGTATAACGCCTATCTTCTTCTTCTCGGAGACTTCGTACCAGACGTTGGCTCCTCCCCCGCCGCAGCAGAAACTGTTCATCCTACTTCTCTCCATCTCCAAGAGATCGACCCCCATAGAAGCCAGGACGCTCCTGGGTGCTTTGAACTCCCCATTCATCCTCCCGAGGTTGCAGGGGTCGTGGAATGTTATCTTCTCGCCCATGTTGCCCGGTTTCAGCTTCCCTGACGACAGCAATTCGGCGATGAGCTGTGAGTGGTGAATGACTGTGAACTTGGCACCGAACTCTGGATACTCATTCAGGAACGTATTGAAGCAGTGAGGGCAGTGCGTGACGACTTTCTTTACGCCGTGTCTCTCGATGCTCTCTATGTTCTTCAGGGCGAGTTCCTGAAACCTGGCCTCCTCTCCCATCCTCCTCACCGGTTCCCCCGTACACACCTCATCGTTCCCGAGAACAGCGAAGTTCACTCCCGCCTTCTTCATTATCTTCACGACCGACTTCGTGATGCCCTTCGCTCTCGGGTCATAGCTTGCTTGACAGCCGACCCAGTAAATGTACTCCGCCCCGGGGTTCTCAGCAAGCGTGGGCGCTCCGGATTCGACGAGCCAGCTCTGCCTCTCGCCCTGCGAGAGACCGAAGGGGTTGTTGTTCCTACCTATGTTCTCCAGGAACATCTTCTTCCGCGGATCGAGCCTGCTCTCTGCTACGAGGGTCCGCCTGAAATCGGCCATGTAGTCGACCTGGTTTATGAGGACGGGGCATGCTTCAACGCAAGCGTTGCACATCGTGCAGGACCACATTTCGGCTTCTCTTACCACGCCCTCGGACAACAGGTCGCGTGGCGTGAGCCCTTTCAGCTCGCCTCCAAGGTCCTGTACCACAAGTCTGGGAGAGAGGTCCCTACCAGATGCGTACGCAGGGCAGACCTCCTGACACCTTCCACAGTTAGTGCACGCGTCGAGGGCAAGTAGCCGCACGGGGGAGAAGTCGGTGATGCTCTTGACGTTTGGAGGTGTTTCAAAGCTGCCTGTGGCCATCATGGTCGCTAGACTGAACGGCGTGTTCATGCGACCCATCGGCTTCTCCGGTGCAATGGCGACGTTGGCTCCGGACGTGAACACGTGAACAAGCTTGGTGTAGGGAGTTATCGCAATCAGAGAGAAGACAGAGAACACGTGCGCCCACCAGAAGGCCTGGTAGGTGAGGCGGGGATCTGGCCCGTTCAGGTGGAGGCTCGCGATTCCGTTGGCTAGTGCGTCGCCCACCGGGGAGAAGATCGCCCACTGTGACGGGATGATGATGAACCTCAGCGCTTCTATCAGGAACCCTGAAACACCGATCCACACGAGCATCGTCAGGACGACGTAATCGTCCCACCTCGTCTGAAGCTTGTCGGGCCTCTGCACGTAGCGCCTGCACACGGCTATGAGCAGGCCGACGACAAATGCTATGCCGAGAGTGTCCCCGAGGAACTCAAGGGTCAAGTAGATATCTCCCTGCATATACACGTAGTTAGTGAATAGGGGAAGAATATCGTTCTGAATGAAGATGAGCGTCGTGTACGCGAGTAACATCAGGAAGCCATAGAAGAGGGCGCCGTGCATGATTCCCCCTGGCTCACTCCTCAGGACCTTTCGCTGCCCGAGTCCGAACTTCAGGAACCTTCTCAACTTCACCCGAAAGTCTCTGGCGGCCAGAGATGAGAACTGTGCAAGTCCGAGTCCGTAGCTTCGCAGGTGCCTATGTAGGCCGAACAGCATTATGACTCCGCTGATCAAAAAGGCGAGGTAGACGGCAGCGGGGGCGTACCAAGGCAGAAAGAGGTAACTCTCGCGAATTGGGTCGGCCATGCGATATCGGTAAGTAATCACGGAAGCATTATTACGTTTTCCCCGCTCTCTTCCTAGCGATTCTTCCTCCGCCTGATGGCATCATTCTCATGACGTCATCGACTGTGAAAGGGAACCTCACGTCTTCGGGCGCCATCCTCCTCAGCTCGACCAGGATCTTCTTCGCCGTGTCAGACGACTTCTCGCGGTGCGGAATGAGCGTCAGGTATTGGATCGCGTTTTTTGCTACTGCCTCTTCAGGGCCCGAGATGATCCTGCCGTTGGAGTCGATCCCGATTGAAATCTGGACCAGATTCCTGTTTGCAAAGTTCTTCTTTCCCTTGATGGTGAAGCTCCCTCGGGCGAGGTACTCGCCTGTTGGGGCGGCTGTCCCGATCTGGTCCGGTAGAACCCAATACGCGTCGGCGGAACTCAGCCCTGTCTTCCAGGCGCTGCTGAAGCTCACGGTAGCGCCGGCGACCTCCCGAACCTCCTCCTCTGTCTGCGCGCTACCATCCTTGAGGACGAAGAAGGGGGAGCCAAAGAGGTCGGCATGATATATGACGTCACCCTCCTCGAGATATCTTCTAATCAGCATAGTGTTCGATTGGGCATCCCTGCCACCCAGGGCGAGCTTCCCCTCGGACGTGTAGAACCACCTGAACTTCTCGTACCATTCTCTCTTCGCCCTGATTTGGGGGAGGGGCTTGGTCTCCTGGACCGCCCTCTTCACCTCTCTCTCCTTCCTCGCCTCCATCGTCTTTACAACTGCGCGGATTCTTGCTGCGTCGGCCTGTTGCTGCTTGGCAAAGTCGAAGAGTCCTGACGCGATGGCTGCGCTCGAATTGCATTCCTTCAATTGTGCTTGAAGAGACGGAGTGAACTTGCTCAGCTTCTCATTCAGAAGCGCAGTTGTTTCCCCAATCGGCAGTAGCTGGACCCTGGTTGCCAGCTCCTTCACAAGAGCTGTTCTCGCCTCGATGTCAGTCAGCTCTTTCCTAAGCCCCTCGATGGTTGCCTCCAGTTCCTTGACGCGCCTCTCCGTGTCGGTAGGCTCCGTCGCCTTGAGGGTCATAGAGGCCTCGAAGAACTCATCCAACAGACCATTAATCTCCTGTGCGGTTTTCAGCACGTTCATGTTTGTCGGTTTGACCACGAGCAGTTCATGCCCTGCCGTTCCACTCGCGAGGTACAGGGTGTGGCGTCGGGCCTCAGCGAGTAGGGACTCCATGGCTAGCCTCAACTCCCTGACCTTCTCTGCCGGGGGTGGTGAGGGTTCTTCGTGGTGCATGGAGGCTCTGGCCAGGACTTCGTCAATGTACTTTCTGGGCAGCGCGAGCCCCCGTCCCAGCGCTCGTCCAACCTTCGAGTCTCGTTTTAGCACATCGAGTAGCCTCTCTTCTGTGACTTCGGTCGGCAACAGTCTTGTCTCAGGGGGAGGATTGTACTTCTCGCCACGGACGACTCTCCTGTGTGGTCCTCTGATTTCCTCAAGCGCGAGTGTGACCTTTCTGGTCTGATCGAGAAGTATGATATTGCCAGGGGGGACGATCTCAAAGACGAGCTCGACCCTTTCTCCCCCCCTCAAGAAAGAGAACACAATTATCCTGTCAAAGCCCATCTGGGTGACGGATTCAAGCTTAGAGCGAAGCAGCCCGCTTCTCAGGGAGGTTGTGAATTCCGTAGTCACCTCGTGGCTATCAACCCGTTCGGAGATCCAGGCCCCCCGTCTCGGGGAGAGAACCACGTTGTGCTGAGTATCTCCCTTCTTTAGACGCAGGAGTTGGCCTATTACGAGAGTGTAGATGTTTGAGACGTAGCTTCCGCTGAGCCTCGCATTGAGTTCCTCAGCGAGAACCGCGACCTCCAGCCCAGAAAGTGCGATCTCGGCGCGCCCGGCTTCGGCCTTCGAGCTCATGACCAGCCATCCTCCTTTGTACTGAACCCACACGATACAAATCTTATTAAGCGAAGCACAATCGCCAGGGAAACGGCTGCGTGTCTTGGTTTCATCGTTTCAGGAGCGGGTAGGAGACGCGTAACTTGCTCTCCGCCACAGACAAGATGTATTGGCTCAGAGTGGTGCTTGGAGCTGCTGCGGGGACGCTCGCCGCTACCGTTGCCGGAAACGACTATATGACAGGTATTCTCTTTGCGCTCGTGGTCTTTCTGGCCTCCTACTACGGCTTCCGGTTTATCTGGGGAGCGAAGTTCTCGAAAGGGGAGCAGGGAAAGATCTACACCACGGGGATGGGCTCCTACGTAATGCTCTTCCTGTTCTTCTGGCTTTTCCTCTTCACGATTGGGGTGCACTATGTGACTCTGGTTGTGGCAGCTTGACCCGTTTCGACCACTTGCTCAGCGTCTGAAAGTACCCTTTGTCGAAATCGTCTAGCGTCTGCGTCTTTACGATTCTCTCTGCCGTGCGCAAGACCTTGTCCCTGTCGAACAGCTCCGCGCCTCGGACCTTCGTTATCATTGTGATGACCCCGCTAAGGGCGAGACCCACGCCCTTTCCGTAGTCTGACGCCAACTGAGTCCGAAGCAGATCCAGTCTCTGTTTCGCTTCGTCCATCTTCAAAGCTGCTATGAGGTCGAGGATCACGTCTACTTCTTCTCTTAACATGCTGGCAGAGAGCATACTCACAGGACCGTAGTCATTGTTAGCTTAAAACCTTACTGGGCTTTCTCACCTTTTGGAGGACTATTCAATCCCTTCATCGCTCAACCTACAACTGACACTCTGGGTTTCCCCGGTTTCGGACATCAGTGAGACCACGACCTCGCTTTCCCTCCTGCGAAGTCGGAGCACACCCTGAACGAATCTCCGCAACGTACTGCCTCCGAGATCCACTTCGTTCGTGCTTGTCCCCGAGCCTATTGACGCGACCCTGGTGTTCAGTACGACCGCTCTGTCGTTGATGTACGCGTCCCGGGCGATTCCGTTGAGGTAGACACTGAGCATCGACTGTCGCTCGAGCATCCTCTTTTCTCCCCTGTACTCCAGGGCGAAGTTATTGCTCACGGTATCCACAACTACCAGTTTGCAGTCCCTCAATCTCCGGTCCTCATTCAGCTTCGACACCGATTCCATCTGTTCCTCCACGCTCGTTGCCCGTCGGCAGTAAATCTTGGACAGGACGGCTTCGACTTCAAGAGCGCGCGAGGCCGCTATCTTGGCGATTCGCTCCGGCCTGAACGTTCCCTCTGTATCGATGTAGGCCACCCCGCCTCCCCTGCGGCGACCATCACCGCCGCCTGGAACGCGAGCTGCGTCTTTCCTGTCGTGCTATCCCCGTACACCTCGGTCAGCTCGCTTGTGCGGTATCCACCGCCCAGTAGACCATCGATTGCCGCCGAACCTGTGGAGAAGACCTGACGCCGACTGAAGTTTTCGCGCGCCTGCCGGAGGTTGATGAGAAGGGGGTCGGGTTCCGAGGGCATCGAGTTGAGTTCTTAGCAACTCCCCATAAAAGAATGACTATTCGAAAACGAATTTCCTAGTCAGATACGTTTTTATCGATGACGAATGCAGCCAGAATACGTTTTCAAGTGAGTTCCTCGGGGCAACAACCTTCTAAGAGACCAATTCCGATACTGCAGAAGGCAGTGAACAAGGGGGCTTCAGTCCGACTGAAGAGCGACCTGGAGTATCGCGGAAAGGTCTCAAGTGTCGATCCGTACATGAATCTGATTCTCGTGGATGCTGAAGAGTACGAAAACGGCAAGCTCTCCGCGAACTACGGAAAGGTTGTCATCAGAGGAAACAACGTCCTGTATGTCAAGATAGACGATTCGATATAGTCAGTCGTGTTGCTGCTTGGCAAGACCACTGCATGTGGAGGAAGTTTCTGGCCGCACAATTGCTGAACATGAGGTTGAGGTCGTAGAGAGAAAGGGGGCGGGGCATCCGGACAGCCTTATCGATGGGGCCTCGGAGGCAGTTTCACTCGCTCTCTGCGACTACTATCTGAAGCACTTTGGGTCTGATACTACATCACAACGTGGACAAGGGAATGCTGGTGGGGGGCACAT
Source organism: uncultured Nitrososphaerota archaeon (assembly GCA_963836465.1). Classification (GTDB taxonomy): domain Archaea; phylum Thermoproteota; class Nitrososphaeria; order Nitrososphaerales; family Gagatemarchaeaceae; genus CAWIJZ01. Next base: position 47,625 of record CAWIJZ010000069.1, on the reverse strand, counting down.
CCGAGCCGAGGTTTGGGGGAGGACGAATCGTCGATCCGATGTGCTTCATCATCGCGGGTAGGGCGACCGATGTTGTGCCTTTCAAGGGCAAAACGCAGACGGTGCCTGTCGCTCAGATTGCGGACGGCGCCATCCGGGAGTTCATTCGCGGCACGATGCGGTTCCTCGACCCCGATAAACACGTGGTGATAGAGACAAGGATACGGCAGGGTTCCTCGGACCTGATTTCGGTTTTCCTGAGGAAAAAGGGAATGCCGATCTCGAACGATACATCGATAGGAGTTGGCTTCGCACCGCTTTCCCCGACCGAGAAGATTGTCTATGACATCGAGCGGTTCATCAACTCCCCTAAGACCAAGAAAGAGTACCCGGAGGTGGGCGAGGATGTCAAGGTCATGGGGATGAGAGTGAAAAAGAAGGTCTCTGTTACAGTCGCCGCAGCCATGGTGAGCGGTCTGATTCCGGATGCCTCTCATTACCAGAGCGTGAAAGAGGAGCTCAGGAGCAGGGTGGAGGATCTTGCCTCGAAGAGTGGGCTCGATGTTAAGATCAAGCTCAATAGCGCCGACGACCCAGGGAAGGGGAGCTATTACCTCACGGTCACGGGTACTTCCGCAGAACAGGGTGATGACGGGAACACGGGAAGGGGAAACAGGGTCAACGGTCTGATCTCTCCAATGAGGGAGTATTCAATGGAGGCCACAGCCGGGAAAAACCCGGTAAACCACACCGGGAAACTGTTCAACGCTGTGGCCCTTATCGCTGCAAACAGGATTGTGAAGGAGGTGAAAGGAGTAAACGAAGCCTACGTAAGGATTCTAAGCAGAATAGGCAACCCGATTGACCTACCGCAGATAGCCAGCGCCGCTGTGGTTCTTGACAAGACAACTCGCCTGACGCAGGTCAAGCCGGAAATTAAGTCGATACTCGATGAGTCTCTAAACGACATTCGCAGTGTGACCAGACTCATCCTCAATAGGAAGCTCGTACTCTTCTGACCAGCGGTTCCCTTCTCTCGCCCAAGACATAGCTAACGGCAACAGCCTGATTCATGTACAGGCCGTAGGCCCGTTTGAAGAAATTGAGGATCGCGCCGACATCTCTTGAGAGCAGCATCTTCGCGTTCGGGTGCGAGGTCGGGACCGCCTGGGGCCAGTCAATGAACCAGAACCCCACCCCATCTGTGAGGATGTTGTACTCACTCAGGTCTGCGCTGATAAGTCTGGCTTTGACGGTAATCCTACGGACAGCTCGTACTACTTCCTTCAGCATGCCCTCAGGGTCGTTCAGGTCGGGCCTCTCTGCCAGCCTCACCCCGAGGAGCTCCTGCAGGAGTACGGTGTGCCTGTTGTAGGAAACGGCCTCGGGAACGTGCTCCGACACTCCCTCCAGCCTCTTGAGGGCCTGGAACTCACTCCGCGCCGCCTGGTAGTTCTTCGTCGTCCAACTGCGCGAGTCGTACGTGTCTACAAATCGTTTTCGCCTTACATCTCTGAAGCTCGTTCTCCCCAACCTGAAGAACTTCAGCGCAAGGAGCTCCCCGCCGTCTGTCAAAGCTTCGTACACGTCCGATTCCTTTCCCTTCGCGATTATCTTTCCGAGGCTCGATAGCGAGTTGTGTTCCGCGTAATGCTTCAGGGCCAGCAGGTCAAAGCCCGCGGTGCGCACAACGTAATTCATGCCGCTCTTCGTAACTAACCCCTTTTCATTCAGCTTCTCAAGCGCGAACCTCACTCTGTCGAGGGGTTGTCCGCTGAGCCTGGCCATGGTCCACTCGTCGGCGTTCCTGCTTCCAACCACGCACCTCTCGAGCGCGCGCAGGGTCTGCCATTCCTCGTCCGTGAGAATCCTGATGGCCCGCGTGGCGACGTCGATGGAAGACAGGTGCGGTTACCCGGTTCCTGCTACGCCGAGACCCTTACTGCCTCGGTAGCTCCTCTCTCGAGCGCTCCAAACACGCCCTCACGAACGCAACGAACATAGGCTCGGGTTGCTCCGGGCTGCTGGAGTACTCCGGGTGGTACTGCGTTGCTGAGTAGAACGGATGATCTTCAATCTCCAGAATCTCGGCTCGCTTTCCGCCATCACTGAATGCGGAGAAGTGAAGACCGGCCTTCTCGAACTGGGTAAGGTAATCCCGATTCAGCTCGAACCTGTGCCGGTGCCTGCCCCTGATTATCTTCTTCTTGTAGATGTCAAAAGCACGACTCGGTCTGTTGACTGTGATATCGTGCCCTCCTAACCTCATCGTCCCACCCATGTCCCGCACGGACCTTTGTTCGGGAAGGAGGTCGATCACGGGGTACGGCGTCGAAGGATTAATCTCCGTTGAGTTTGCACTCTTCATTCCGAGCACGTTTCTTGCAAACGAGACTATTGCGAGCTGAAAACCAAAGCACAGTCCTAAGAATGGTATTCCCTTCTCTCTCGCGTGATTCGCAGTTTCTATCTTCCCCTCGGTCCCACGCCTTCCGTAGCCCTGCGGGAGTATGATTCCACTCGTCGAGTCCAAGAGGCCGAGCCTTGATCTGTTCTGTTCAAACTCCTCCGCCTCTATCCAACGAATGTCGACCCTCACTCCGAGTCTCGCTCCCGCGTGAAGCAATGCCTGGTTTACACTCACATAGCTGTCCGCCAGGGCCGCGTACTTGCCGACCATGGACACATTGACCGCCTTCTTTGCGCTGACGAACCTTCGTGCTACCTCACTCCACTTCCAAAAGTCGTTCCGCCTGCTCCTGAGTCTCAGGTGATCCATAACCGACTTCAGAATCCCCTCCCTTTCGAGGGACTCCGGCACAAGGTAGATTGAGTCGACATCCGGATTAGATATTACGCTCTCAAACGGAACGCTCGTGAAGAGAGCTATCTTTTCACGCGCCTCCTTCGGAAGCTGCCTTGTTCCTCTGACGATTATTATGTCAGGCTGGATTCCTATTCTCCTCAGCTCCTGGACACTGTGCTGGGTGGGTTTCGTCTTCATTTCACCGACAACGTCGAGCTGTGGCGCCAGTGTCACGTGGATGAATAGAGTGTTCGCCACCCCCTCTTCGAGTCTCATCTGTCTAAAGGCCTCGAGAAACGGGAGACCCTCGATGTCTCCCACTGTCCCGCCGCACTCGACTATTAGCGTGTTGACTCGGCTCTTCTCCCCCAGCTCCCTTATCCTTCTCTTGATCTCATCCGTCACGTGCGGTATTATCTGAACGCACTTGCCGAGGTACTTTCCATGTCTCTCCTCATCGATTACCCTTCTGTATACCTGCCCCGTGGTTATGTTGTTCTCCTTGCTCAGTTTCTGGTCAAGAAATCTTTCGTAGGTCCCGATGTCCATGTCCATCTCGCCGCCGTCGTCGGTGACGAAGACCTCACCGTGCGCGATTGGATTCATCGTGCCCGCATCGAAGTTCAGATACGGGTCGATCTTCATGCAACTCACGCGTAAACCGTTAACCTGGAGAAGTTTAGCTACAGAGGAAGTGGTTATTCCTTTGCCCAGTCCGGACATTACGCCTCCAGTAACGAAGATGTACTTTGGTTTGCGGTGGTGCTTGCTAGCCTTTAGCAAGTGTTTTACTTTGATACGGCCAAAAATAAACCTATTGGCCGGAACGGTCTATGGATGCCAGCCAAGAATAACACAATGGTGCCAATCGCCGTGGCCAGCACCGAGCGTACCGGCCTTGAGTGCAGAATCGCAGAGGTAGTCGCAAGGAGGGCCGATCTGCGATCATCGCAGAGGTACTCGCGCATATGGTGTTACAGTACAACGGGTTCAGGGTCCGCTCTCGTCAACTCAGTTGAACTCGAGGCTAGTCATCCTGCCGAGCATCGTGACTGTGGTCCTCTTGTAGACAAATCAACTTGTGCAGAGCGCGCCAGAGGAACGTCGAGAGGGTGGGCGCGAAGTAGGGCGAGGTCGGCGTCTCAGAGTAATGGTAGAAAAGTATAATAAGAATAATTGTCTACTCTTGGTCGTGACGACTTCCGTCAAGCTTAGAGAGGAAGACAAGGCCAGGCTGGAGAGGCTCCAGGCAGTCGTGACTCTGAAGGGAGGGTCGAAAAAGACACAGGAAGAGATACTTTCGGTATTTATAAGCGAAGCTCTGAAGAGAGGAGATGACTTCGTCAAGGAGATGGTAGGAACCACGGTTCCGATGAGAGACGATGACTACCGCAAACTGCTATCCATGACGAGCGACTGGGGCGTCCAAACGCGTTGGCAGGACATCGACAGGGTCCTCTACGGCGGCGATGTCGGTCCGAGGCGGAGAGCACGAGCGTCTTCATAGATACGGGAATGTTCGTAGCCTTCGCCAATGTCAGTGACAGGGACCATGCGAGGAGCGTCGAGGTCTTCAACGAGATCAGAAGAGGAGAGCACGGGCAGCCCTATTCCTCAGACTACGTTCTCGACGAGGCAGTAACCACGGCGCTGGCGCGTACGGGGCGGGTGGATTCGGCGATAAGGGTCGGAAAGCTGATTCTTGGGTCTCCAGAAGAAGGGATCAAGCCGCTCGTAAGGCTGCTAAGAGTCGACGAAACCACGTTCGCCGGCGCGTGGGACGCGTTCAAGTCGGGCAGGCACCCGCGGCTGAGTTTCACCGACCACACCATCCTGTGGCAGGTCAGAGGCATGAAAGATGGGCTTCTGGCGACCTTTGACAGCGGCTTTGACGGCCTGGTGCCTTTGGTTCAGATGAGTTCAGGAAGGGCTTTGGATTTCATCATAGAGAGAACATTACAATCCGGCGACGCTCGTCCCTATACGGGAGGACTTCATGGCGGTGATATCGTTCGCTCTAGCGGGAACATTCTTCGTCCTGTGGGAGTATTTCAGGCGCTAGCTAGACGTCTGTCCCACTGGTGATTCTTGGCCACTTCGTCTGGGTGGCGGCTGTAGAGAAGGGCGGCGCTAGCTCCTACAAAGGTTAAAGCAACGAGTCTCGTTCGGCCAGGAATGTGGAACCTAAGGTCGCCGCAGCTGTACTCTGTGGCGGAAGAGGCGAGAGGCTGCGACCTCTTACTGACTTTTTCCAGAAGACGATGATACCGATTGGGGAACGAAGGCGCCCGTTGCTCGAGTACATCGTCAGGCTCTTGGTTTTCCACGGCGTACGCGACATCACAATGCTTGCGAGTTACAGGATGGAGGAAATCAGAGATTACTTTGAAGACGGCTCTGCGTTTGGACCCAGGATAGCGTATTCGAGGGACCGGAGGGGAGAGAGCGGGAGCCTCAGCGCCCTCGCCAATGCCCTGAATAACGGCTCCATACCCAAGTGCGAAGTACTTGTAGTCTATTACGGAGACATTCTCTCCGACCTCGACATCACACAGCTCGTCCGGGTCCACACTGACGAGCGAGCAGACGCCACACTCGTCCTGTCGAAAGGATACACTCTGCCCACAGGTGTCGCCAAGGTGAGAGGCGGCCGTCGAGTCGTCGCGATGGAAGAGAAGCCCACCTTGGACTTGAGCGTCACGACGGGTTGCATGGCGCTCGGGCCGCGGGCGATGAGGACGGCGCTGAAGGTAGCTGGTGGAGATAGGAGCGACTTGATGTCTGACCTCGTTCCTGAGCTTCTCAAACGGAAAGCTAAAGTCGCTGCCTACTACACGACCGGACTCTGGTACGATGTCGGGAGCATAACAAGTTACGAGAGGCTCAACTCGGAGCTACGGGACGACGCGCTGTCCTACATCAAGGGTCAATCTACATTGCGCCCGTGATGCTGCCAGAGTTACTGCGGTCAGAACACCGTCACATCTCCCTACGCGGGCGAGTCCTTCGGTACCCATCCGGACGTCGCGTACGATGCCGCGGTCACCTCCAACTGCGGTGCCACCGGAGAGACGCTGAATGTCAGCCCCCTCGTAGTAACAGAATTACCGTTGGGAAAATATTGGGGGTGCTGGCGTCCCTGGCAGCGCTAATGGGCTTCTTCTTGGTCGGCAAGAAAGGCTTGAAATCTGCACCCTGACTACAGCAGCACCAAGACTGGAGCCTCAGAGCTCGGCGGGCTCCTTCACCCGCTCGTAGAAAAGGCGATCGGCTTCGGCAGTGGAAGCCCGTTCAAACGTGGAAAGAATTTTCTGCTTAGCAGAAGTAGCTTCTGTCTGGAGGAGGATAACACGTTGCATAGTCCTCTGTCTCTGTGCTTTCATGCCTGTCGATTTGCTTGTGGCTCGGGGCTCGCTGCATGCCACAGTAGTATCGACCGTCGGACCTCTCGACGTGAATCGTTCACGAATAATCAACCGCCAGGTAGGCGTCGCTGGATGATGAATTGGTTGGAAGAATTCTCTCAATTTGACAGTCCTGATATCTTCCTAAGAAGACCTATCTACATGATGACGAGTGAATAGTCAGCGTTTGCGAGATGTTGGACCATGTGAGGTCATACATGAGAATAGCTGAACAGCTATTTGCCGAGAATTATGAAATTCCGCCAGCTTACGCAGATGTGCGCAATGTCATTTTCGTTGGGTTGGGTGGCTCAGGAGTCGTGGGAGATATCGTCAAGGATCTGACCGAATACCAGGTCCCTCAACCCGTTGCCGTCCGCAGGCGTCCCGACTTGCCCGCGTTTGCCGGGGAGGATTCGCTTGTCGTAGCACTCAGTTACTCTGGGAACACCTTCGAGACCCTTTCTTCTCTAGACGAGGCAGTGTCCAGGCGTTGCAAGATAATTGGCCTTACTTCAGGTGGCAGGATGAAAGCGGCACTGACGAAATACGAGGTGCCTTGCATCAACCTGCCGGTAGGATACCAACCAAGAGAAGCCATGCCCTTCATGCTCTTCCCGATACTCAAGATCTTCAAGCAATTCGGATGGTGCAAGGAAGATATCGATGCAACTGGGTTGGATTCAGCCAGGGAGGGCATTGAGACACTCGCAGAGAAAATTGCTCCAAAGCTCTCGGGAAAACTCGCGCTGATATACTCCGAATATCCCTCCGTGTGCCACAGGTTCAAGTCGCAACTAAACGAGAACGCGCGTGCACCGGCACAATATGATGTCGCAACCGAGCTCTTCCATAACGAGGTAAACTCCTGGAATACCATGAAGAATTTCCATGCCATTTTGTTGAGGGATAGTGAAGAAAGTCGCGATATTCACAACCTCATAGAGATTGCAAAAAGGTTGCTCGATGATTCGAACTATACTGAAGTCCTTGCGGAGGGGGTAAACAGACCCACGAGGATTTTTTACATGATTTGGCTTGGAGATTTTGTTTCATACTATCTGGCTAGGCAGAATGGAGTCGACTCTGAGAAGGTGCCCTTGATAGACTACCTCAAAGACGAGTTATCCCGTAGAACGAGTTATCCCGTAGAACGAGTTATCCCGTAGAACGAGTTATCCCGTAGAACGAGTTATCCCGTAGAACGAGTTATCCCGGAGAAGACGAAGGCGAACGGAGGACTGAGGCATCAATCTACCTCAAGCGCAAGTCTAGCTTGGAACCGATATTCCGGTACAGACTCATCATGAACTGAGATGCATGTCCCGCGCAGCTTATGAAGAGATGAAATCGCGCCTAGGACCCGATGGCCGGGAGCAGGAAGCTGTACGTCTATGCGGTGCCCTACGTAATCATCGCCTCCCTCCAGTATCCGTTCGCCAAGGACGGTTTGCGATACGCCGACCCTCTGACCTTCATGGCGGCACGCTATCTCATCGCCTCCTTCGCCACCTTCCTCTTCGCCCGCAGCTTCAGGCCCCGGGTCAACAGGGACACGGTCCTGCTGTCGCTCTTCACCGCCATGAGCACCCTGCTGTGGATCTACGGGCTGCAGCGTGTCTCGCCGGCGCAGTCTGCCGTCCTCAGCTACACGATGCCCCTCTTTGCCATCCCAATCACGGCCATAGTCCTGAACGAGCGGGCGTCGCGGCTCGGCTGGGCGGGCACCCTCCTGGGCTTCGTGGGTGTGATGGTCTACGGCCTGACACAGACCGGAAGCGGTGCGACGTTGCTCGGGGGCCTCCTAACGGTGGGCAACGCCGTCTTCTGGGCCTCCTTCACCGTGTACTACAGAAAGACTAGGAACCAGGACGCGGCGACGACCGTCGGGACGCAGTTCCTCATCTGCGGCGCCCTGTACGCCGTCTTCACGCCCATCACCTTCGCTGTGAGCGTCACACCGGGGTTCCTCCTGGACCTGGGCTACGTGTCGATAATCAGTGGCTTCGCCATGTTCCTTCTCTGGAACGGCATGCTCCGGCGGGAGAGGGTCGGAAAAGTCACGACGCTGGCCTTAGCGGTGCCTGCTATGACGACACTTATCGAAACAATGGAGACAGGCGTGATACCGGGCCTGGCGACCCTTGGCGGCATCGGCATCATTTTCCTAGGCATCTACATCTCGAGATTCCGCGAGATCAGTGAAGCAAAGTAAGTGTGACGCATCCACCCCCGTGCAAACTTTGCTACGAAGAATAGTGATAGACTGAGTTAGCTCTTCGGTCAAGACGGAGTATCCCACTCACTCATGCGTTTCAATCACTGAGAAGGATGCCCAGATAGTCTCCCGTCGCCAGTTGCTCCCTCGCGGACACAAGCCCCGGGTTGTCGGAGCCTAGGATTGGAGTGGCCCATTCAATCATGTACGCAAAAGCCGGCACCAAACTGCGAATCGCCAGAGGAGTTGCCAGAACCATCGGGGATGCAACGTTAATCTTATTAGAGTCGCGATTGCATCACGTTCTATGCTTAACGGTAAGACCGCGAAATTCAACTATGGTTGGGTGCCAGATATACCTGATAATCGTGACTTCTTGTACAGCGCGATACGCCCGACGCCACCCAAGCTCCCCCAAAACATCGATCTGCGTCCTGCCTGTCCACCAGTTGAAGACCAAGGGCAGCTTGGAAGCTGCTCTGCCAACGCCCTCGCCGGCGACCTAGAGTTCCTGGAACTGAAAGACAAGCTTCCCCTGGTAGACCTTAGTCGGCTATTCATTTACTACGATGAACGAGTTGTTGAGCACACCGTCAATTCAGATTCCGGTGCAATGCTCCGTGACGGAATCAAAACACTCGCGAAGCAGGGTGTCTGCACAGAGAAGACATGGCCATATATTATCTCAGAGTTCACTCAGAAACCGAGCCCAACTAGCTACGAAGAGGCACTGCAGCACCAGATCACATCATATCATCGTATCCTCACAACTGACGATATGCGAACGTGCTTGGCTGAAGGATTTCCGTTTGTGTTTGGCTTCTCGGTGTACGAGAGCTTCGAATCGCCACAGGTTGCAAAAACCGGGGTCGTTCCGATGCCGCAGAAGGGTGAGCAGCAGAAGGGTGGGCATGCCGTTGTGGGCGTTGGTTACGACGATTCCCAGCAAAGGTTCATCGTTCGCAATTCGTGGGGACCAAATTGGGGAATGAAAGGGTATTTTGCGATACCGTACGCCTATCTAGCGGACCGAAATCTCTCAGACGATTTCTGGACAGTCCGCCGCGGCGGAGGAATGTAGCTCAGCGACCGTGGACTAAGACCTTCCTGAAGACATAGATTGAACGCGAATCGTTTCGAACGAATTCAGGTACCGCTTACGGATTTAGGCGCTGGAAGGAGTTGAAGTTGAACCCTGCCATCCCCTTCTCAGCATCAACGGTGACGGTTTACATAGGACTTGTGCACACGTAGCTGTGTGTTCCAGGTTCCGTGAGTCGCAATGGCATTGACCGAGCAAGACCGCATATCACAGTACAATGTGGTGAAATCCTCACAATAAAGCTCGAATCGAACCCCACAACAGGTTACAGATGGCATCCTGTCTTCGATGAAAGTTACTTGAAACTCGTAGCGAACGAATTCATCCCGATGACTGAGTTCTTGGGTGCTTCAGGAGTCGAACGCTTTGATTTCAAGACAATGAAGAAAGGTAAGACCAAAGTCAAGATGATCTACGGGGTGGGTCTGGGAAGCCAAGTCACTAAGAGAGAAGGAGTTTTCTGTGATTATCAGATGAAAGAAAGGACCCTGCTGGCTGAAGTGTATTTCGAAGATCTCGCGAAGGAGACCATTGGCGGGCACCTAAAATGGCACAAGAAACTGAGGGTATACATCGGTTCAGTTTTCAATCCTTTTAGCTCAGATTTCTGGTTTCTGGCAAGAATATGAGGCGTTCAACTCAGAGATGTCTGCTGGCTGCCTTCGATTACGTGTCAGCATGAGCAGGGGTCTAAAGGTGTCAGTGTCACACGAGGTACGAAGTCTTACGTCTTGGAGTGGGTTGCTCTCGACAAACATGTCCTTATCGTCGCCGTGACGAGTGATCAAGCGAACCACGATGCCTATGTCGGTCAAGGGAGAAGAATACGACAAAGAAGCTGCGTAGGTGGTCGCCAGCGGGTCAGAACTCCAATTCGACCACGATCGACGCACGCACTGATACGTTTCAATGGCTGGGGCGCGCGCAAGAGCAGCGTCTGCGGTTCTAAGAGTCTTCATTCGAGAGCCAGGGCGGGCTCAATGGCGCCTGTACGGGTATGCTCGACTCGCCCGTAAGAGAATTCAGAATATCTCCGTACAGCGCCTTATCGTTCGTCTTCGCCGCCTTCGAGAGCTTCATGATTATCAGTTTCGGCGTGCTCGAACCGATGTGGTTGAACTTGGGTTGCCTGTCAACGATGAGTTCTCCATCCTTGTCAAGACCTTCAGCCTCTCTCCCAAGACCCTGATTGGAAGCTTCACGTGGGGAAGTGTCTCCCGAGCAAGGTGCGTCACGAGGAGAAGGAGACTGCTGCTCGTTGCTACCGCGTTCATTATCCCTGCAAGAATCCTGCCAGCTGCTCCGGGCTCCGTCAGGGCCTCGAACTCGTCCATAAGGACGAGCTTTCTGCGCCTGTCGGCGAAGACCGGGATGAGGGAACTCGAGGGCCTGCTCGAGGCTCCCTATCTTCCGCGTCACTCTCCTCCTGAACAGGTAGATTGGAATCGGGGCAACCTCAGCCCTTTCGCATGGAACGGGCAAGCCGAGGAGCGTGAGAATGTGTATTGAGGCGAGGGTCGTGAGGAGGGTAGTCTTTCCCCCGCTGTTCGCTCCTGTCAGCATGACAACGTTCCTGGGCTTGGTTACTACCATCTTCGTCGGCTGCCCGGCGAGACTGGGAGGACGGATTGGATGGAACATCAGATCATAGAATATCAGCGAACCGCAGCATTATGAACTCTTTGGGGGAATGAAGTCGATCATCGCTGGAATGCGTAGGTAGGCAGGGAGAGATCGGAGATGTCCCTGCAGATCTTAGCGATTCTCTCTGTCAGACTGAGTATGTCCACGATCGCGCCAGTCGAGATATCGGAAAGTTTCGAGATTCGCGATGACAGCTCAGCGACCTCCCGCTCCATAGTCTCGATCTTGACGTAATCCGCTCTGGGTCGATTCGTCCTGTGGCCGAGGAAAGCCCTTATGGCGAGCTCTTCCATCTCTTCTAACCGCCTCATTATCGTGTCCAGGTTCTCCAAGAAGACCGCCGTCGGAGGTTCATCCTGCATTCGCCTCGCGAGTTCAGCTATGGAGTCACCGAGGCTTTCAAGGAAGCTAGCAAGAACTCTGAAATCAAGACACTCGACCGGAGCGAGTCTGAACCTCTCAGCCACCTCCGGGTCAATCGTCGCTGTTCTGATGGCGCGGACGAGAAGGAAGTAAAGTCTGTCAACCTCGTCGTCTCTCTCCGACACGAGGGAGAAGATCTTCGAGTCGTCGGTCATGGCTTCTCTCAGGTCCCTGAGCATTCCCTGCGTGAGGTTGACCATTCTTCTCACTATCTTCTCCGGATCGAGAATCGATGCATCGGGGAGGAACTGAAGGGTTACTGTCTTGGAGTTCTCATCCATTATCTCCAGTCCAACCAGCCTTCCTATCATTGAGTTGATCTTCTCCCTGTCTTCCCGGGAGATGACCTGCTTTCCCTGGATTCGAATTACGTCGTAGCCGAGCAGGTATGCGCCCGTCACATCGTTTATCACGTACGAAAGGCTCTCGCTGGGATAGTCAATGACGGCCTCCTTCTGGAGCGCAGGTCCGGTGTCCAGCGGGCGGACCACCAGCTTCCGGGGTGACAACTCATCCACGACGAGTGTGCTTCCCTTCCCCAAGCGGTTCTTCTCGGCCCACTTCTTTGGTAGGGAGACGAGGGCAGTGCCACCCCCCATCATCAGCACCTTTCTGGTGTTCACACGACTATAGAGACCTCGAATTATTTATAGATTATTGTGGTGGCCAAAAGCTCATTATAGGAATGGAAAACATGTCGCGACAAGAAGCATGAGTTGAGCCAAAGTTCTCCGAACACCACATACCGTCGAGTACTTTCAGTCCCTCCTCTCCGCCAATCCTGTAACAATTCTCAGCTCTGATTGTATTGTGCATCGGACGCCAGCATCTATCCGTGTTGATAGAGGAGGTCCAAGCTCTACATCAACGACTACCTGAGAGAGCGAGCACAAGACGAAGAAAAGATCCATTTCTTCGTACTCTATGCGGTCTCCACAATGCAGGATCCTAAGCAGGGGATGTTAGTAGTCGTTAGTCACACGAGTATAGTGTTCTATAGATTTTTTATAGCGAGTATTGAAATATTCCCCGTCACGCTGGTCGTGAGAATGGTTCAAGCTGGCACATCAGTCTCGACGAAGGTGGCCACCGTGGCAATCACCGCCGTCCTGTACGCCGTGGCAAAGGCGTTGACCTCTTTCATCCCAACGCCGTGGGGAGTCGGACAGCTGCTGATAGGCATCTTCGTCCCCGCCTTCATGGCAGTCCTTGCAGACACGCTGTCTGTCGCGGTCGGGGCCGCGCTGGGAACCTTCCTGGGAGACACGCTCTTTCTCACTCCAGCTGGAACGACGAATCCTGCTCTGAGCCTGATCGCGGGCGTCCCCGCGAACTTCGTCGCCTTCCTCCTCTTTGGCTGGTTTGTGAAGAAGTACAGGTCCTGGCCGGCGTTCGTCGCTGCGACTGTCTCTTTCGTTACGCTGGGAAACGTGGTGGCCGCATCGTCGATAGTGCTGTTTGGTAGCGCTGTCTTCACACCGATCTCGGGTCTCGTAACACACTTCAACCTGGTCGCGTTAATACTCGGGTTCACGGTCTTCTGGACCTCGACCATGGTCCCCTCCGTCCTGATCGCTGTTCCCCTCCTGATCCGCGCGGTGAAACCCCTCAACGGTCGATCACCGATTCTTACTAACTATCCATCGTGGTCTGGCTCCGTGCCGAAGAACCGGCTGATTACATCGATAGTATTCGCAGTAGTTTTTGTTGCGCTCGGCGGTCTCTTCCTTCTGATGGCGCCAAGCAACCTGTTCGCCGTGCCGAACACTCCATTCTATGGAATCACTTCGTTCATCCTCATTGCTGCAGCCAGTCTGATCATCGTCGGCCCCCTGGTCGGTGTAATTGCTGGCGCCAGGTTGACGAAGTAGGATGGAGAAACGGACGGCGCAGGCCTTCGCCCCGGCTGCCATCTCAAACTTCTTTGCCATACACAACGGGTATCACGGCAGGGCTGGACCTTCAGACCTGTCAAATGTAGGTGCGACCGGCGGTGGCTTCACGCTCTCAGAGGGTGTCCACACAAGGGTGACGGTCGTCAGAGGTTCAGAGACCAGGCGGGTGACGATCAGAGTCAATGGCAACTCCCGTTACAAAGCCACCACGACAAGACTGGCCCTCAGGATGCTCGTCGATTCTTCGAACGCCCGATTCTCCTCGATGTACGTTGACCAGGTTGTCGGCGTGCCCATCGGTTACGGGTTCGGCGCGAGCGCTGCTTCCGCTCTCTCTGCCGTGCTGGCCGCTGCCTCTGCACTGGAGGTCGGATCGAGCAGAGAACGAATTGCCTATTTCGCTCACGCGGCCGAGATTATTTGCCAAACAGGTCTTGGGACTGTGTCCTCGACCTATCGTAACACCGGTGCGGGGGTGATCACAAAGGCAGGCGCTCCTGGCATAGCAGAGTTCCTGAGAGTTGCAACGCCTGCCTCGATGCGCGTGGTGACCGCCTCGTTCGCAGTCTACAAGAAAAGTGATCTCCTGCTGTCACCTAGTCTTCGTGATCGTGTCAACCGACTCGGGGGAGAGGCTCTCCGGAGTGTGCTTCGGAAACCTTCAATCCGGTCGCTGGTCTCGGCAGGAGAGAAATTCTCGGCCGGCCTTAGTTTGCAGACGAGGTCTATCCGAGAGCTGCTCGATATTGCCAAGTCGAAAGGTGTCTTGGGTGCCAGCCAGAACATGGTTGGTTACTCTGTGCACGCGGTCGCGCCCCGGGACACCTGCGAGGCTGTCGCAAGCGCTTTCGCCTCCCATGCCCTCAGGCCTCGCGTGGACATCTTCCGGATAGGCGCTCGTCCTACCATGGTGCTGGATTCCGCTTGACGGGCTGGCTACCGCAGGATGACGAGGTCCCTGGTGTAGCGCGTCAGAATCCGCGGTCGCGCCCCGACGAGCAGCGTGTCCTCTATCCTGATTCCGTACCTCCCGGGAAAGTAGAGCCCGGGTTCCACAGTGATAACGTCACCTCCCTGCAGCACATCCCAGCTTGTCCTGCCGATGCTTGGCATCTCGTGAATGTCGATACCCACCCCGTGACCGGTCCCGTGAGTGAAGTACCTGGCCAGGGATGCCTTCTCCAAGTCGTTTACAACTTCACCGTGCAATCGCGAGCACTCAATCCCTGTCGTCGAGAGCGCGCACCCTCTCCGCTGCGCCGAGAGGACGGCCTGATAACGTCGCTTCCTCTCTGCGGATATCCTCCCGACGCCGAATGTCCTCGTTTCATCCGAGCCGTAACCCTCAAATCTGAAGAAGAGGTCAACGACAATGAAGTCTCCGTCTCTGATCACTCTATCGGTGACCTCCGCGTGTGGGTACGCACCATCATTGCCCGCGGCAACGATCACGGGGCTGAGTGAACCCTCTGAGGCAAACGGGGTCAACCCCTCCAGCGTCGCCACCCTCATCACCTCTGCAGCAACCTCTCTTTCAGTCATTCCGGCTCTTGCCTCCCTCTCGATGAACTCATAGATTCTGTCTATCCTTCGACTGGCCGACATGATTCGCTCGACCTCTTCCTCGTCCTTTGTTCTTCTGGCCCGCAGAAACTGATCTTCGCTCACCGCGAGCCTCTTCACGGATTGCTTCCCGTAACCGGAATCTACGAGTGAAGGTCCCTCGTCCAGGTGCCCGCGAACCTCTTCCCATATGTTCGCTCTCGTTGGCACACCGACAACTTCGGTCTCAACGCCGAACTTCTCCGCCCTCGGCATCTCCATCTCAGTTGTAACCAGGAGTAGCCTGTCCTCGAGGACTATTCCCACCCCACCGCCCCAGAAGCCCGTCAGGTAGAAGAGATTCTGAGGCCTTGTGGCCAGAATGTTCGAGTACTTCTCGGCGAGGCTCCTCAGGTTCCTCCTCCTCCGCGCGTAGGTGCTCAATGCGATACGATAGAGTGAAGTGCTTATATCGTTTGCATTCAATGCGTTCTGCAGTCGGAGCATCTAGGGTAATGGGATTTGTCCGTAGGTTGGAGGTCAAGGGATTCAAGTCATTCGGGCCGAGGACGGTCACGATTAATTTTGAGCAGGGTCTGAACGTTGTCACCGGCCCGAATGGGAGTGGCAAGTCCAACATAGCGGACGCGATTCTCTTCGCCCTCGGAGAGAACTCCCCGAGAACGCTGAGAGCGGCGCAGGGGAGGCTCACGGGACTTATCTACGATCCGAAAAAGGAGACGGATTCCGCAGGGGGTCACGAAGAGAAGCCCGCCAGCTGCCGGGCCTCCGTCCAGTTCGACAACGCGGACAGGAAGATACCTGTTGATTCGGACACGGTCACAGTCACCCGGGAGCTGAAGAACGACGGTGACAGTTCGTACTACCTGAATGGCAAGAAAACCCCAAAGGGCGCCGTTGCTGACCTCCTCGATGTCGGTGGGCTGTCTCCGGGAGGCCTCAACGTCATTCCTCAAAACGCCGCCACCCGTGTGGCGGACCTCACCCCAGACGAAAAGCGGAAGATGATAGAGGAAGTCGTGGGGATAGCGAGGTTCGACGAGAAGAAGGCGGAGGCGCAGAAACAGCTCAGCCAGGCGGATACGAAACTGCAGATTGAGCTGGCGAGGACGGGCGAGATGAAGGGACAACTCGAGAAGCTCGAGGTCCAGCGCAACGACCTCCTGAGGTTCAATGAGCTGGAGAGTCAGGTCAACTGGTTGAGGGGCGTTCAGACGTCACGCCGCGTATTGGAGTACAGGGAGAAGCTCAACTCCCTTCGGTCGATTGACGAGGAACTTCACAAGAAACTAGACGAGGTCCGAAGACGGAAAGAGGAGTATGAGAACAGGGTTGTTTCTACAGAGTCCGAGAAGAACAAGTTCATACTGGAGATCGTGCAGGGAGGCGGAGAAGGTCCGACAGCGCTCAGAGATGAAAGAGAATCCCAGAAGTTCAAGCTCGAGAAGATGATAGCTGAGGTTCAGTCCAGGGAGGTCGACATGAGGCAGCTCGAGACGGAGATCATTCCTTCCCTGAGGTCGATCGTCTCCGAGCGGCGGAAGCATATAATGGCGAAGCATAACACGGTCGAATCACTCGCGGTCAACGAGGCAAAACTGGAGGCCAGGAGAACAGAACTCCGTTCACAACTGGAAGAGCTTAGACAGGCCCAGGAGACTCTTCGAGCGACATCCGAGAGAAAGAGAAAGCAGTCGGAGAAGATAGGCGAGAAGGTGGCCGAACTCACCCAGAGTCTGGGTGCGATAGGCCTGGAAGCGAGTTCGGCCGAGGCGACCGTGGGAGTCGAGAAGAAGAGGCTGGAAGAGCTCATGGGGAGGGTCAACAGCTTCTCGGAGACACTCGGGAGACTGGACTCCAGCACCAACCAGCTCTTCGAGCTCCACGCGAAAGCCACCCAGGAACTTGGAGAGATTGACGCGTCGCTTTCGAACATCGAGCGCAGGAAGGACATAGTGGACGACTCAATAGCAATAGCGGACAAGGTCCTTCAGAAGGTTGAGAGGGAGGTCATGGTCCAGACCATTCGAAAGCAGGTCACGGAGGACCTGACAGGGGACACGGAGGGGCAGGCGCGGATGGAAGAACTCTGTGCCGATGGTGGCGTTCGGGGATACGTGGGCAGAATAAGGCAATTCATCAGCTATCCACAGCAGTACTCCGCAGCCGTATCAGCTGTGCTGGATAGATGGTTGACCGCCTTCGTCGTCGAGGATATGCACTCGATGACCGCCCTGATCAAGGCTGCAAAAGGGGTAGGTGTGAAGTCCTTCGCGGTGATTCCACTCTCGGAGGTCGGGGATGCATCTCCTGTCGATGTCGACAGGTCCGCGGGAGTGATTGGCCCGCTATCCGAGGTTGTCAAGGTGGAGGAGAGGTATCAGGGTCTGCTCAACTTCGTGGCGGGCGATACCGTCCTTGTCGAGTCGGAGGCGATAGCCTACCTCCTGGCCTCCGAAGGCTTCAGGACCGTGACGCCCAAGGGAGAGATGTTCGAGCTCAAGGGGCGAGCGTTTGCACTCGGCCACCACGACATTCTCGCGGACATACTCGCGAGCATCGAGGATCTTGAGAGCGTCGGTCAGATCGAGGGGGCGGTGGAGAACCTCAGGTCCGCGATAGAGAAGAGAAAAGGGCAAATCAGCTCTCTTGACCTGGAGAGCAGGTCTCTCTCGAAGGACCGTGTCAAGAGGATAGCCTCGGTTGCCGGCCTCAAGGCAGAAGCGGAGACGGTTTCAAGGCTGTCGAAGCGCTACCGGGCCATGTTCCGCTCGGTCGCGGTGGAGCAGGAGCGCCAGCAGAAGTTCGTCGAACGACTCAGCTCTAAGATTGCGTCACTGGCAGCGAAGAGGGAGTCGATCGAAAAGGCGGTGGATTCGATGAAGAATGCTGCCAGAGAGATAGGGGAGCTCAGGCTCGACGGAATGCTCATCGAGCTTGAGGCGGGGAGAAGCGCCATTGACATGGACCTTAACACTCTGAGCTCAAAGCTAGCGGAACTACATCTCTCCTACACCAGAGAGAGGACGGACCTAGAACAAGACCTGCAGCCCAGCTTCGAGAGGATGAGGAAGGACCTAGAGTCCGCCGAACTGCGCTACGAGGACGACAAGGCCTACCTGCAGGGAGCGAGGAAGGAGGTGAACGATTTGGCGCGCAGGGTCGCAGAGCTCGATGCTCAGCTGCAGAGGATTCTCGACTCGGCTACCAACAGCCGTCCCGTCATAGAGGAGTTCGAGAACAGGCTAAGGAGACTGAGGGAAGAGCGGGACGCGATGGAGAGGTCGTCGCTCTCGCTGGAGAGGGAGATTCTCTCCAACCAACAGAGCATCGCCTCCTGCCAGGAGAAGGTTGAGCAGTCCCTGGCTAGCCTGAGGTTCTGGGGATACGACGACGTTCTCGACGTCTTCGAGAGGAGCGACTACCTTCTGTCTCAGCTCGAGATAGAGTACGATGAGCTTGCCAGGAGCGTCAACAAGATAGCAGAGAGGGAGTACTTCGTGGTCTACGACAGTTATCGCAACCTCTCGCTCAGAATCAACGAACTCGAACAGGAAAGGACGAGCATTGTCAAGTTCATCGAGAGCGTGGAGGCCGACAAGAGGAGGGTGTTCACCTCGGCGTTCGAAACGCTCAACAAGGAGTTCGGCAACATCTTCAAGATTCTTACGACGGGGGAGGCCTGGCTTGAATTAGAGAAACCCGATGACATCTTCTCCGGAGGAATATTCATGATGGCGAGTTTCAGGGACAAGCCCGCCTGGGAGTCTTCTTCTATGAGTGGAGGGGAGAAGTCTGTCACAGCGGTGTCCCTCATCCTTGCCATCCAGAAGGTGAACCCACACCCATTTTACCTCTTCGATGAAATCGACCAGAACCTGGACCAGGCGAACTCGGTCAGCCTGGCGGCGTTTCTCAGGGAGAGGGCGAAGGAGGCGCAGCTCCTAGTAATCACCCTGAAAGACACGATGCTCGCACAGAGCAACGTGGCCTACGGTGTATTCAACGTAGGCGGGACCTCGAGGATGGTTCGGACGAAGCTGGAGGTTCAGGTCAAGAGTGGTTGATTCAGCGTCGTTCTCGAAGCCACCGCTCAATCTCCTGTTCGACCTGACCGCGGCCCGCAGGAAGAGCCCATGGGAGATACACATCTCAGAACTCCTTGACATGTTCCTGAGTGCGCTAGGCCAATCAGAAGTGATCGACCTGAGGGCTGCGGGGACTGCAGCTCTAACGTCCGCGACGATATACCGATTCAAGGTGGAGTCACTCTTCTACTTCGAGCGGCTGCAGAAGGAGCGCAGGGTAATCGATGCGACCGAGCCGCCCCAGATTGTGGTCATGCCCTTCAGGTACGAGATCTACTCCACCACGATCGAGGAGCTTTTTGATGCCCTCTCGAGAATTCTCGAGGGCATCGTCGCCTCTGAGAAGGAGCAGCCGACGGTTTCTCCGTCCCTTCTCGATGAGTCCCCGCCTCCAAACCCTGAGGAGTATCTGATCACCATCCTCTCGAGCCTCGAAGCTTTCAAGACAGTCCTCCGTGACAGGATGAGCCCGACGGGGAAAATCATGTTCTCGGAGCTCATTCGGGGGATGCCTCTCCGCGAGGCCGCCCGCACGTTCATCTTACTACTGTTCATCGCTTCGGACGGAGGCGTCGTGCTCGAGCAGGAAGGGGAGGATGATATCACGATCATCCTGGTGGGCTAGCTTGAGCGACGGAGAGAGGGACGTGAGGGCCAGGATCGAGGCCGCGTTATACGCCTCGGGGAGGGCGTTGGACCTGGAACAACTCGCCTCCGCGGCTGGAATAACCTCCAAGAAGAGGATAACCGACGAGGCAAGGGCCCTGGCCGCATCAATCAAGTCTTCGCTCTCCGCTCTCGAGATAGTCGAATACCCCGGTCCTAGGTTCGCTCTGCAACTGAAGGGAGACTACAATCAGATCGCGAGGAGATTCGCCACAAAGCCGCTCCTTTCAAAGGCCGCGCTTCGAACAGTCTCCTATGTGGCCTACTTCCAGCCGATCTCGAGCGCCGACCTTGCTGCAAGGAGAGGCTCTCAGGCCTACGATCACCTCAAGGATCTGGACGAGATTGGGTTCGTGAGCTGGGAGCGGAACGGCAGGAGCAGAATGTACAGGACAACCTCTGAATTCTCCGAATACTTCGGCCTTAGCACCGACGTGACCACGCTCAAGAGGCAGCTCGACCGCAGAGAGTTGATTCTGAGATGACGGGTAGCCTACACCAGGCCCTGCAGAAGGCACAGGAGATTGAGCTGCGCGTGAAAGGTAGAAGGAGCGGGCGCCAGATTCCCCACCCCGTCTGGTTCGTTCTGGATGGCCCCGCGATGCTCCTGCTCCCCCTGAACGGTCCGTCGACGCAGTGGTACAGGAACATCCTCGAGGAGCCAAGAGTGAGGATGGGGTTTGGTAAGAGCGCTTTCGATACGAGGCTGACTCCTGTCACAGAGGAGAAGCGTGTGCGGCAGGTGATTCGTCTCTTCACTGCGAAGTACGGTTCCTGCAGGCGCCAACGAACAGACCTTGGCAAGCCAGGGCAATTTGTGCGCGGTCCCAATCAGACTTGTCGCTGTCATCTTCGTCCAGTTGCACGCCTCCGACTTCCAGAATACTAATTCCACCAAGACCTTCTACTGCGCACAGCAGTTACCTCCCAACTACACCTATGCAGGCGTAGAGAACACTGGAATCTCCCCAATAAGGAGACTAGGTGCGACTTTGCTGGACGACTGAAAGCGCCCTCCGCCGCTGAGTGCAAGTAATCCGTAGAAGAAGAGGACTTTTCCGATGTAGGGCACCACAACCACGACTACTCCCCTCACGCAGTCTGCGTGTACATACGGCCACTCAGTCGGACGAAGAAAGCTAATAGCTCTGACTTTTCATTGAACTGACCGATGACCTCGAAGGAGGAGATACTTGCCGCGCTCAGGAGAGAGACAGAGATAGAACTGTCGGTCAAGGGGAGACTCAGTGGGAACGTCAGCTCGCGACCTGTTTGGTTCGTCCTGCCGAAGGACAACAAGTCCATACTGCTGGTCCCGGTCAACGGCAGGAAGACCCAGTGGTACCTCAATGTCATGAAGAATCCGAATGTCAGAGTCAGGATTGGAGGCCAGTCCTTCGCCGGGACGATAAGGGAAGTCGGCGCAGAGCGATTGACGGAGGTGCTCGATCTATTCACGACCAAGTACGGCAAAGAGGACATGGTGAGATACTACCAGAGGAAGGACGTTGCAATGGAACTTCCTTTACCTTGAACCTAGAAAAGACCGAGGAAAACGTAAGAAAAATGGTTCCGCAGGATCCCAACGACGAACCCGCAACCGTACTGCTTGAGAGAATAAAGAACAAAGACACTAAGCAGCAAGGCAGCAAGGGCTCGAGGATCTGAAGGTTGTCCCTGGATCCCACGGGTTCGCTGTTTGCGATGCTTGACCCACTGAAGCGAATATACGATTAGCTGATCGCCTGGATACGACCATATCATGAGGTAGCCCGGCCAGGGGCCGCACTCGTATGGGTACAGTCCGCATCGCGGAGGCACAATGAACCCTACTTCTGATGAAGGCGAGCAAACTGGATGATAGCACAGAAAACAAACCGAGGTAACCTGAGGTCCAACCTGGGGTCGGTTGGCGAAGGAGGCCTGAGCCCGTCGTCTAGGACTTCTCGCTTTCAAGATACCGCTTGCTCCCGCTGAAGCACGGTGGAAGGAAGGTACGAGTATAATGGCTAATCAGTATTTAAGTGTTCAGTATTTACATAGCGTTTAAATTTTAAATAGCCCCAAGCCTTTGCATAGGCTGTGAAGTCTTCCTACAAAATTCTTTCATTAGGCGTGGCCTTTCTCTTCGTGATCTCGGCTGTTCTCGGCGTGGGAATCGGACCTGCCGCCGCTGCGACTTCCCATATGGCTGTCGATGGTAGCGCATCGGACAGCTGCGGTGGCTGCGCCTCTGTGTCTGTTACGCTGACGACGGCCAATCCCAACGATATCATAATCGTCTCTGCCGCCTACGGGAGCTGCCCTTCTCCTAACACGCCGAAAGACACTGCTGGACTCGCCTTCCAAGTGAGGGAGAAGATCAGCTACTGCAACAACGTTGAGCTCGTGGAGTCATACGCCATCGCGTCGTCTGCCCTCTCCTCGGATAAGATCACGTGCTCTTCCGCGTCGGACAGCTGGATAAGTTGCGCCGCCTTCGGCGTCAGCGGAGGCAACACAGCTGCACCGTTCGATCCGAAGTCGCCGGCATACACCACCACGGGCGGGTCCGTCCCCAACTGTCCAGGATACGGCAAATCTAGGCAGATTCTTTACCCATGTGTGACCAGCTTGAGCACCAGCCGGGCCAACGACTTCGTATTTGACATAGGAGCAGACACTGGCAGTCAGGCACAGACGGCCGCCGCGGGATACACACTCGTCGCCGATACGTCTACGGGACAGGATGCCTACATCCAATACAAGGTTCCTACTTCTACGCTGTCCAACGACCTTGAGCCGTTCGGGCAGCCATGCGGTGTCGGGTTCGTCGTCATAGGCGATGCAATTCAACCCGCAGCTTCGGGCGCCACCTCATCCACTTCATCCACGACCACTTCATCGAAATCGGTGACTTCGACAACGTCCGACAAGACTTCGGAGACGACGACTTCGACCTCCACGCTTCAGGGAAAACGCCTGGGATTCTGGGTGGCTGAAGACGACATGTGGAGCGGCGAGCCGGGACTGGACTGGACCCCGCAGCAGTTCGTCAGCAACTACTTCCTCACGCCGCCCTATCCGTCGGCCATGCTTTTCGCCACTGGCCTCGAACCCACCGGCGCGAACGCCGTGACAGTCGTGCAGGAGGCCCAGTGGCTCGGACAGGTGGCGAGCATAGCGCAGGCGCAGGGGCTTAACGTGGAGATACTTCTCATGATCTTCGTCAACCTTTCCGGCCAGACCGTCTACAAAGGTTCTGCGTCTTACCCCGACCAGACCCAGAACCTCACCGACTTCATGCAGGCGCTCAAGGGGCACTCGAACATCTACGGGGCCCAATACGAGGAAGAATACTTCGGCAACACCCTCGCGGAGCAAACGACGTTCAAGAAGATTGTAACGGCAGCAGGGTACGTGGACATAGGCGGCCCTGGAGTCGGGGTAGTCCTGGACTACTCGCCATACCCATACTACGGCGGCGTAATCTACACCTCGCTCAGTTCCCAGTACATAGGGGTGGGATACGGGGAGGTGGGAGCCCCGCCTGCTGGGATACCCCAGGAATGGAACCAGACGACCGTGCAGGCGATAATCGACACGTCGGCAGGCAACCCCTATGTCTTCATCTTCGCCAGCTTCGGAGGAACGGGACAGCCGACCTATCGGCTCTGGAACTGGCCGACGCTTCTGGGCTGGATATGGAGCGACCCGAACTACCAGGACAACTACATCCTCTCCAACACCGACCCGACTTCCGGAGGATATTCCTCACAGGATGTGGCCTTCTCCTCCCTCGATGGTTATTCGTACCTTGCCGGTCCCAACTTCGGCACCGCTGGCAACACCATCCAGGTTCAGGTGCCGAGGACGATGACCATCAACATGGTCAACTTGTTACTCAGCGACCGAGCCTATGACCCGTACAACGAGACGCTCTACTTCGAGGATGGAGTGGGAACGGTGTTGGCTACGGGCACTCTGAGTGAGTGGGGTCCGTACGGCTTGACGGGCGACGGCCTGTCTCCCCTCCAGTTGAGCCAGGTAATAACGCTCCAGGCCAACACCCCGTACAAGATGGTCTTCTCCTCGCTGCCTTCGGAGGACACCTATCGAGTGTCACAGGATGTATGGCAGACCACCGTACTCATCCCAGGCACCGGCTATCTGGGTCAGACCACATGGCCGATATTCCAACTGGGGCTGATGGATTTCTTTCCTATGTCTAGCGGGCTGTCGAACCACAACTATGGAGCGTACACCGACCTCTTCTCTTCCCCTGGCTATCAGGGAACAAGCGAGATAGCCATGAGGTTCATGACTTCGCAGACCGAGCAGCTAACGAGCTTCGAGGTGTACGCCATAAGCTCGGATGGTTCTTCCAACAAACTGGTCTTCACCCTGAGAAGCGACACCAACGGACAACCGACTCCTCTGGCGACGGCTCCCGCTCTCGCTACGGCCTCAGTGACGGCAGCCCAGGTGAAGGCGAACCTGACGAGCCATCAGGTCGAGCCGACGGGACAGGGCACTTTCGTCAAGGTGAAGTTCTCCAATGCCCAGCTCCAATCCGGCACCTACTACTGGATAGTGATGGCCTCGCCCTCGGGAATGCAGAGCGTAGTCCTGGGCAGGCTGGTGAATCCTTATCGGGCCTATGTGCTTGAATCATCAAACGACTTCCAGACTCGCGCGGGTGTACCAGCAGATGGTCCGAGCGACTTGGGGTTCAGGGTGACAACGACGGGTGAGAGTATTATCAACACCATCAGCGACTTTCCCAAGAACAACGGCTTCGCCAGCATCGCCCAGTCCTTCACGCCGACCAAGACCGCGACGATAAAGGGCCTCTGGGCAGAAATCGGCCTGAACGCGGGGAGCACCCTCACAATATCGATAGAATCTGCGGGCGTGTCCGACTCTCCCTCTGGAACGATACTGACGCAGGCCGTAACAACCGGCGGCCCAGCCTGGTCCTACTACGGCTCCGGCGGAGTGTACGTCACCTTTGGTAGTGAGGTCACGCTGAACGCGGGCGCGAAATACTGGCTCGTCTTTCAAACATCCTGCAATCCAGCCGTCGGGAGTTGCAGCTCCCCAGACCACGCCTATGCCCTGGAATACAGGAGCGATATGTACAACACAGCCCACGACTTCGGCGGCCAGGCGAACCATTTCGAATACAACACGGGCTCTGGATGGACTGCCGACTCCGCCCTGGGAGACATGAACTTCCAACTCGTCGGTCCTACCGGCTATGAGACATCGAACACTACCACGACGACGGGCCTCGGCACTTGCGGGATAACGACGACTACCACGACATCCACGACCACGACTACCACCGCCAGCGGCTCGCCCAACTCCTTCACTGGCTGAAAGGTTCATCATCATGAGTGTTCATGGTCTAGACGGGACAGGTTCTGTTGAAATCCTACGAGCGCTTCTTTGTCTGGCTCAACTACTTCGACGCGGGGCTCAAGCGAAGTGAAGGTAGGCGTCTCCCTCTCCACTCCTGTGTGCGCTCACCAACACTTGAAGAGCTTACTGAGGCATCACGCCGGCTCGGGCTCGAGCCTCAACCAACGGCGGCGGACTTTCCCAGAGTGCCCCGAAGAGCTTCGGGTTACGTTTCAGTAAAGCGTAGCGCCACAAAGCAGAAGATGCTGATCAGCATCGCGCGGGAATTGAGCAGAGTGAGAGGCGAGAAACCACGCGAAAACGAGTAATGTTTAAAGGTATGTTTAGGGTTTGTTTGAGAACAAATGCGAGAAGTAGGGGAACTCCTTCATAGAGCTAAGAGCGGCAGGTTGATTGTGAGGCTGTCACAAGAGGCAGAGCCTGGCTCGGTCCTTCTGGATGAGAAGGGCCGGGGTGCCGCACGTATTACCGAACTGATTGGTCCAGTAGCACGGCCTTACGCCTCTGCCGTACCGCTTTCTGATAGATTGGGCGGGGAAAGGCAGAAGCTCTTTCTCCCCAGGTGAATGCAGTACTCTTGTGGGAAGCCCCGGGCAAATGACGAAGTCTTTAGGTACTGCCCAGGATGCGGGGACACACTCATAGGCGATACCGAAAAAGGCGAGCTTGTCTGTCCCTCGTGCGGTTACGTGAAGTCCTCCCCCGCGGACGAAGGCCCAGAGTGGAAGGCCATTGACCTCGATGAGAAGAGCAGGAGGGTCAGGGTCGGCGCGCCGACAACTCTGACGTTGCACGACTTGGGTCTCTCTACAGACATCAGCCACGTGATGAGAGACTCGCACGGCAAGCACCTCGATCCGGCGATGAGAGCGAAGATGGAGATGCTGATGAAGTGGCAGAGCAGGGTCCGTACCATCAACAGCCAGGAGCGCGGCCTCTCGGTGGTTCTCGCGAGGATAAACGAGGTCTGCAACAACCTTAGCCTTCCAAGAAACGTCGCAGAAACTGCAGCCCACATCTATCGCACATCGGTGAGGCTCAAGGTCGCGAAGAGCAAGTCCATCATGGGGATGACAGCAGCCACCGTGTACCTCGCGTGTCGCAAGTGCGGTGTGAGCCGAACGCTGAAGGAAGTCTCGAGAGCTGCTGGAATAGAGAAGGGGAGCGCAGCAAAATACTTCCGCCTCATCCTCAAAGAAGTCGAGAAGCGAATACGTGCCGCCTGCGTCCGTCGAGAAGCACATCTCCAAGCTTGTCAACATGGCGAAGATTGACCCGACGAGTGGAACATGTCGCCCTGCAGCTCTCGCGGCAGACCAATGACTCCAAGATATCGAGCGGGAAGGCTCCAGCCGGTCTGGCCGCCGCCTACGTCTACATGTCCTCTGTGATTTGGTGCGAGCATCTGCCTCAGAGGGAGATAGCGGAGTACGCGGAGGTCACCGAGGTGACGGTACGCAACCGCTGCAGGGAACTACTCGATAACTTCATAATCAGACAGAAGCTTGCGTGGGTGGAATAATGCCAAAGAAGACCTCACGAAGGTGAGAAACGGCGAAGGCCGAGAGGATGCGCCAAAGGCGCCGCGCTCCGAACGACGGAGAAGACCGAGGAGGAGCTGGTCGACCTGACCTCGCGGGTGTACAGGCTAGTAGTGGAGAGAGGCAAGGACGGGGTTCATCAGAGCGAGATTTGGAAGGAACTGGGCCTAACCAGCAGGGACGGTTCCCGTCTTGCGATAAGACTCGAGAAGAGAGGCATGATCAAGAGGGTCAAGGTTCTGGATGACGGGCGATGGACCTACAAGCTCACCCCCCTAAGACTACCCGCGAACATCTCTTCGATGGAGTCCGCACCCTGCATCGTCTGCCCCGTGGAGTCGATGTGTTCCCCCAATAGCGATGTCAACCCCTTTAGTTGCCCGTTAATCGGGCCTTGGGTGATGAGGGAATACCACGAAGCTCAACAGGCGATTGGCATGCCTGCGGTGGCCTGAGTGCCGCGCCGTGCACCTCGGTCCCCCCTCGCGACTCACCGAAAATGAAGGGGCGAGCTAGGTGAAACTTCAGGACGCCAGAAGGGACTACTATCGAAGGCTCGCGCGGGAGCAGGGGTACAAGAGCCGTGCAGCGTTCAAGTTGCTCGAAACGAGCAAGAGGTATCGCCTCATCCGACCAGGCGACGTCGTCGCAGACTTTGGAGCCGCGCCGGGGGGCTGGGACCAGGTAGCCTCCGAGATTGTGGGTGACTCGGGGCTGGTGGTAGCGCTTGACCTTGTTCCGATTGACCTCAAGGAGAAGAACCTCAGAATCGTGACGGGGGACGTATTCGACGATGGGGCCATTGAGAGGGTCAAGATGCTCCTCCCCCGGCGGCTCGATGTGGGACTCTCCGACCTTTCGCCGAACATTACTGGTGCATGGATCTGGATCACTACCGGCAGGTTGAGCTCGGTCTAAGGGCCCTGACCGTCTTCGGCGAGCTACTCAGAAAGGGGGAAACGTGATGGTAAAGGTCTTCGACGGCGATCGTCTTCTCGAGGTCAGGAAGACAATGGAGCAGATGTTCCGTTCTGTTTCGATAGTGAAGCCCATGGCGAGCAGGCAGGAGAGCTCCGAACTCTTCCTGGTCGGTCTGGGATATCGTGCGTAGGCACAGACAGCGTTCAACCCACTCGCCATCCTACTCCCCAAATCACCACTCGTTCTTTGTCGACCTCACAGCCTCGGAGACCTCCTTGTAGGTCGCGTCCGTCTTGATCCCAGACCTTTCAAACGGGTGTCGGATGCACTTGTGCCCTCCGTCCCTCAGCGCTTCGATTACCCTCTTCTGCGGGACCGAAGCAATCCTCAGCCTCGAGCAGACTGTCTCCAAGTCGTATCCGGTGGGGGGGCATTCATCGACCTGCCTGAGAGAGAGAAGAATTCGCTCCCCCTCGGGAAACCGCAGCATCGAGCACACCCTGGCCGCCGCGGCCACCACTCCCTGATCTGTGAGTGGTCCGGTCCAGAGAGGTCCAGCGCACGCCACTGCTGCGCCGCAGGACGGGCATCGTCGGATCAGCGCTTCGTCCACAGAGTTCTCCCCACACTTAGTGCAGCTGACGACGTAGCCCGAGTGCTTCATCGCCCCGTCGGCATGAACCGCTCCGCGGCGTGCCCTCACGTAGACCCTGAGGTAGTGGCGAGTGCTGTGCGCCAACACCGGTTCTATCCCGATGTCCTGAGCGGCCGCTACGCGGGCGCAGTAGTGTAGGAGTATTCGTATGCCAAGCTCGTGGTTGAAGTCGTTCCTCAATGAAACTGATCCGTACCGCCTCAGCGAAACTCTCGGGGTGTACTCCGCACAGTACTGGCGTGTCCGTGGCTGTGAAGGAGAGAATCGTGTCGTTCCACGAGGCGGCGAAGGCAGCCTGGGTGTACTGGGACGGGCTGCCGAAGGGATCAACATCCACATAGTCAATTCTAGGTGTCGCATGGGCTCGGGAAAATAGAAATACGTTTGCGTCCTCCGAGGAGAATTCGCATCTTGCGAACACCGAGTTCGCCCTTGCGTTTCTCCGCGCGAGGCGAATCGCGTCGCTATTGAAATCGTTCATGACGACAGTGACCGCGTCTGACGTCTCCTTTGCGATTCTGATGCCTCTGGCTCCCAGCCCCGAGGTGGCGTCACAGTATGTGCTCCCATTGGTGACTTTGACTACGGCGACAGAGATGTCCCTGTTTGTCTTCGCCGCTGGGTTGAAGAAGACGGGGAGGGTCGGAGGCTCTCTCTCCAGGAGGCTCCGGGTGGGCACGTAGAGCTTGGTGCTGCCTTCGACGGTCGGCTCTAGCTTAATCAATCATCATTCGGCGCGTGGTGTGAACGAATGGAAGCATTTAAGCGGAGGACAGAGACCTTCGTGTCTGCTTGGAAGCTGCGAGTACTGTCTGGCTGATCACTGGTCCGCCGGCCATCGGCAAGTCAACGGTGCTTTCCAAGGTGATCCTGAACCTGAGGAGCCGCGGGCTTGTGGTGGGTGGCTGCATTACCAAGGAGGTGCGCGAGACGGGGGTGCGCGTCGGCTTCAGGATTGAGGACCTCCTGAGTGGAAGAGAGGGTCAGCTGGCCTCGATCAGAGCGAGCGTCGGGCCGAAGGTGGGTAAGTACAGGGTAAACCTCAAGGACACCGCTACCGTCGCGGCCCGGGCACTTCTCGATGCGACGGAGAGGGCGGAGATAGTGGCGATCGACGAGATCGGCCCGATGGAGCTTGTAAGCCCAGACTTCAGGCGGGCGGCGGAACGCTGCCTTGACAAGAGGAAGCCGATCGTCGCAGTCGTGCACGAAAGGATGAAGGACCCACTGGCAGAGAGACTCGAGCTGCTCCCCGAAAGGAAGCTCTACACGGTTACTCTCCAAAACAGAGATTCGATTGCTGACACAATCACCGAAGAGGTTCTTAGGGTGATTCGGGTGGAGACAGGATAGTCCATGCTTGTCTGTGGTGTCGACGAGGCCGGCAGGGGGTCTATCGTGGGTCCGCTGGTTGTCGTTGGAGTACTTGTGAATGAAGACGCTGTGGAGAAACTAGTCAGACTCGGGGTAAAGGACTCGAAACTCCTTTCCCCGGAGAAGAGGTTTGCCCTCTACGATGGCATAGTGGAGACCTGCCTGGACTTTGCCGCCCTGTCCATCCCTCCGAGAGAAGTGGATCGCTACGTCATTAGAGGGAAGAAGCTGCGCCGGCTGAACT
Organism: uncultured Nitrososphaerota archaeon; assembly: GCA_963836465.1. Taxonomy (GTDB): domain Archaea; phylum Thermoproteota; class Nitrososphaeria; order Nitrososphaerales; family Gagatemarchaeaceae; genus CAWIJZ01. Next base: position 17,699 of record CAWIJZ010000069.1, on the reverse strand, counting down.
ACCTCGAGGCGATATACATGGCGAGAGCCGTCAATAGGCTGGGTCCGAACGTCGTCTACGCAGATGCCGCTGACACGAACACGGTAAGATTCTCAGAGGACATCCGACGTCATCTGACTGTGGAGGCAAAGGTCATAGCAGAGCACCATGCGGACCTCAACTACCCAGTGGTCTCAGCGGCGTCTATAATCGCCAAGGTCAAGCGCGACAGAGCCGTAGCTGCTCTGAGGCAAAGGTACGGTGATTTCGGTTCAGGATATCCCTCTGACTCTCGCACAATCGAGTTCCTGAGGCGATGGGTCGCCAGGGAGGGGATCGCTCCCAATTTCTGTCGCTCCAGCTGGAAGACCTGGACCCGGATTGGCCAGCGGCTGCTCAGCAATGCCTAGCCAGTATCATGGCGTGATCCCTGTCATATGGCGAAAGTTCAATGAGTCTCTCCACCTCAAACCCAGCTCGTAGGAGCTTCCTCTTCTCCGCTTCGAATATGTCTCTAGGATTGGACACAACGTCTATGCTCCTCGACTTGACCACGAGGAGCAGCAATCCTCCCTTCTTCAGGTGGGCTTCGCAGTTCTCGATAGCTATCTGAGTCTGGTCGGGCTGGGCAATGTCACAGTAGAGCACGTCAACCCTCCCTAGCGTGTCGTACTCACCTGGCCTCCTCGCATCACTGAGGTAAGGAATGACGTTCTTCCTGTGTCGCGCGACCTTCTCCACGAATTCCCTCGCTACACGCGCGGCGCTCTCGACTCCTATGAGGAGGCCCGAGGCTCCTATGATGTCCGATACATGGGAAGCTGTCGTGCCAGTGGATGTCCCCAGGTAGAGGACTTTGTCCCCCTCGCCGACAACGTCGGAGCGCATCCCCTTGATTATGGCTGCCACGAGCTTGCTCCTGAAAGGATTCCACTCTCTGAACTCCACCCCGTCTATGATTACCAGTCTCTCGCCGTAGACCGTCCTCCTAGGAGCGAGGTTTCTGGTAACGATACTTTCCCTTCCGGCCCTTTCCACCACGCGGAGGTTTCCTGTCTCTCGTACGTTCTCTCTGGGACGCAATCGGTCTTGGCTCCTTGTACTTTATCCTGATCTGTTCAAGTCTCTTTTCGAGTTGGCCCTTGAGCGACTTTTCGGGTTCTCCCCTGTAGTAATCTATCCTCGCGGCGATCGCTATCTTGTTGGCCAGCGTTCTTGAATCTTCCCCCTCTGCCACTTGGGAGCGGAGTGAACCGCCTCGTGCTGGAATAGGATGCCGTGCTTCGGAGGTCTCGACCCTGTTCGCAGTGCTCTGAACAGTGCCTTTTCTGCGCCGAGTATCTGAATGGTGCTAGCCGGCAGAGTCGCAAGCCGATCGAGCCCGCCGGCCTTTGCTATCAGTCTGGCTCCAATCGTTGCCCCTGCCACAGCGGAAGTGTTCGGCGCTATCTTGGCCATTGTTGCCTCGACGTCCTCTGCCATCTTGTCCCGCACGCCACTTGTCCTTACGGCCAAATCGGCCAGATCGCTCAGCCTTCTGATGTCTCTGTCGGAGATCACCCCTCCCTTCGACGTCTCCCTCGCTGTGATTATCGCTTCTATCTTCTTCTCGCTTAGACCTCTTCCCGCCAGCTTGTCCTCGTCAAGGTTCTCGCGCCTCCCCGCCGCTACGACGAGCTTGCACAGCAGGAGGTTGTCCTGCAGTAACTCGAGCAGTTCGGGAAAGTGAAGCCCATACCACTCGGAGACCCTCTCCGTAGTAATGTTAAGGAACCTGTCCAGGTCATCGAGTGCCTGAATAGCCTGAACAAGGTGTAGGTCCTGCCTCGATGATTGTACTGTTATCGCCTCCTCAGCCGCCTTCAGCGCTGATTGCCTCAAGATCCTCGAGCGCTTCCTGCTCGTTCGCAGCAAGGCCCGAAGCCACGATTAGGGAGAGCTTCCTTGAGTTCAGCTTCTCTACTTCCTCGTCGGAGAGCCGAGTCGTTTCAATCCCGAATCTGCGCAGCGCCTCTCCAATCGGTCCGGTTGTCACCGAAACGCGGGCGATTCCCTGCTCCCTGGCTCTGGATGCGACCCATTCGGCGGTCGCGTCAGCGTCTCTCGTCATCTGCCGATATGAGTAGGAAAGAAGGACATTCTCTCCGTCGAGCAGGATGAGGCCTGCCTCCGTCTCGAAGAGTGTAGGCTGCATAGGTTGACGCATTGCCTTCCCATCTTAGCCTTAAAGGTTATCTCAGTATCACTTGACGGATGCGGCGTTGGTCAGTACATCACTGAAGGCCTCGCTGGGGCGTTTTGAGCTCAAGAATCCCGTCGTCCTTGCTTCGGGCGTTGTGGGGGTCACCGTCGCGAGCCTTCGCCGGGCCATTGAATCTGGTGCGGGGGGCGCGGTTTCGAAATCGATAGGACTCGAACCGAGGGAGGGTTACGTGAATCCAACTGTGGTGGCGACAGACTGCGGCCTCCTCAACGCAGTCGGTCTCTCCAATCCCGGAGCCAGGGCCTTCTCCGAGGAGCTGGCCCGATCCAGAGGGGAGAAGCTGCCGATCATCGTGTCAATTTTCGGGGGAGGCCCCGCGGAGTTCTCCCGTGTCGTGGAGATACTGAACGGGAACGAGTTCCTGGCCTACGAGCTCAACCTCAGCTGCCCTCATGTCGAGGGCGTGGGAACAGAGATTGGCCACGACCCGGAGGTAGTAGCTTCGGTCGTGAAGGCGGTGAGGTCTAAGACATCCAAGCCAGTCTTCGCAAAGCTCTCCCCCAACACACACAGGCTCGTGGATGTGGCCAAAGCAGCCGTTGACTCCGGGGCTGATGGTCTCACGGCGATAAACACTCTGAGCGCCATGACCATCGATACGGAGACCTTCAGGCCGATTCTGACTCACAAGAAGGGCGGTCTCTCAGGAGAAGCCATCCGGCCAGTCGCGATCAGGTGCGTCCTACGACCTCTACGAGAATCTGAAGGTTCCGATAATGGGTTGTGGAGGTGTCTCCAGCTGGGAGCACGCGGCCGAGTTCCTTCTGGCGGGTGCTTCGGCTGTTCAGGTAGGAACGGCAATGTATGCGGGGTACGGGGTTCTGGCAAAGATAACGAGGGGTCTTGACGAGTACATGAAGAGGAAGAAGTTCAGGCGATTGGAGGACATCATTGGACTTGGACATAAGTTCTGAGCGGCCGAGGATGAGGTCAGTCCTGCGGAACGTACGGGAGAACCGTACGATTCACACCCTCTACTTCAGAGACTACGCCTGCTCCTCTGCGAAACCAAGCCAGTTTGTGATGGTTTGGGCGCCAGGTTACGACGAGATGCCAATGAGCCTCTCCGGGTACGACGAAAAGGGCCTTTGCTCGATTACAGTGAAACCATGGGGTCTAGGCACCAGGGACCTCATAGGAATGAAGCCGGGCTCTGTTCTGGGTGTGCGGGGACCATACGGCGTCCCATTTACCGTTGAGAAGTGCAACGCTCTGCTCGTTGGTGGAGGGACGGGGCTAGCACCTCTCTTACCCTTGGCAAAGGAGCTCGTCAAGGTCGGGGGCAGAGTGACCCTGATAATAGGAGGTAAGACCAGGTCGGACATTCTCTTTGAGAGAAGGGCTAGGCGGGTGATTAAGAGCCAAAACCTCTTCATAACAACCGACGACGGAACGGCTGGGACAAAGGGCATGGCCACTGACATAGTCGAAGACCTGATCAAGAAGAGGTCGATAGGTCGGATGTATGCCTGCGGCCCGGAGGTGATGATGAGAAAGTGCTACGATATGGCGCTCGATCACGGCATACAGTTTGAGGCGAGCCTCGAGAGGGGGATGAAGTGCGGCTTCGGGATCTGCGGGAGCTGTACGATCGGACCCTACTTGCTCTGCAGGGACGGTCCGGTCTTGAACGGCAAGATGCTCACCGCAGTGCAGGACGAATTCGGTCTACTACAACGGGACCACTCGGGAAGGTACGTAAAGGTCTGAAGGATTCGACAAACAAACAAATAGGCACACAACAACACTTCCAAGAATGCAATCGGGGTGTACGCTTAAATCTAACATTGAGGTTCTTTCGTGATTCTCTCCGGAGAATGAGCCAAGAAGATACGAGCCAAGATGCCTGTAGATTCGAAGGGAAAACGTGTCTGGCTAAGAGAGTCGCCTCTGCGGTTTCTTCGATGAGACGCTCGTACTCTTCGCACCGAAAGACGTGTCGATTGGAGAAACAGACTCGGAGGTCGTCAATCGCATTCCTACCGAAAGATTAAATTTGGACATCGATTGAGGCGTCATCGGAGGAATTAGAACAAAACATGCCGACCCACGGGAGTCAGCAGCCAAGCAACTCGCTTACTGCCTCTAGTCACTAAGGCCGGAAAAGTCAGATCCCAAACTCCGAAATTAGAAGCCAAACCCAGAAAGGGTAAGATTCCAAAAATCAGGAATCTCAGAACCTACGAGAAGAGGTTCAACCTAAAAAGAAAGCCCGGGCAGAATTGGCAGCGGATTTAGACCAGAGCTCTGACGGCGCTGCGACCAGTGCTTCGCTCGAGATAGCCGAGGGTTTGCGCCTCGGAAGGATCAGGACAAGCGTTCAGCTAGAGAGAGAGAAGAAGGCAACGGCGGTAAAGTATGGTCTAGGCAGGTATCTCTCCAATTCAGATTCTTCTCGCCTCGCTGAGGCGAGCCGGCGTTGATGTCCCAGTTCGAGCTCCTGCGTGTGAACCCGAGAAGAAGCGCCTCAGGAATAGTTGTGATCACCGCTTTCTCCGCGCCCTTTCTCCTGCCCCCACGGAACCTGCACTTTCTGTCCCGGAGGCCCACCAACCAACACTCCACAGAGCTACCTTCCAGACGGACCAGGAATGAGGAACGCGCTCGGTGCAGACTTCAACCCGTCCTCTCAGGTAAGGAACAGCTTGAGAAAGTACTCGGAGAACGGCCATGAGACTAGCAAGATAGAGATGATTGTGGAGGGGGGGACGTTCATCGCCACTCCGTCGCGCTACCAACACGAATTCGTGAAAGGTGTCTACGACGGCCTGAACGGTTTTGTATCCGAGAGCCTTGAGGCCTCTCAGAGGGCGAACGAGTCGGCCGCCAGTAGGTGCGTTGGTCTCTCTATAGAATCGAAGCCAAACTGGTGCGAGCCGAGCCACACAGACCTTATGCTCAGCTACGGTTTCACGAGGGTGGAGATAGGCGTCCAGAGTTTGAGGGACGATGTTCTCAGGTTGAGCAACCGGGGACATACGACGGCCGATTCCGTCAGAGCGTTTCGAGTGATTCGTGATTCAGGGTTGAAGGTGGTCTGCCACATGATGCCGAGTCTCCCGGGGGCTGACCCGCAAACAGACCTTGAGGACCTACGCACACTTTTCGAGGACGAATCGTTTCGTCCTGACATGATGAAGACTCTACCCCACTCTCGTGGTGCGAGGCACCGCTCTTGCCAGACTCCATGAGCTCGGCAGGTACAAGCCGTACGACCTCGAGACGACCGTGGAGCTGCTGGCCAGGATGAAGAAGTACATCCCCCGGTGGCACAGAATCATGAGGATTCAGAGGGAGATTCCCGCAGAGCATATCATCGCAGGTGTGAGGAACGGGAACCTGAGGGAGCTTGTTCGGGAGAGGGCAGCGAAGAACGGCGTTTCGTGCGCTTGCATCAGGTGCAGGGAGGTGGCCCTCTCCAGCCCCGCAGAACACGCGGAGGACCGCTTGGTCTTCTCTTCGCAGGAATACGCAGCATCAGGTGGAACGGAGATCTTCGCCTCCTACGAATACGCGGGGAGCAAGAGGATAGCGGGTTTCGTGAGAATGCGGTGGCCGTCGAGTGAAGCCCACAGGCAAGAGGCTCGAAACTCCTGCCTCGTGAGGGAGCTGAAGGTCTATGGTAAGGTCGTCGCCGTCGGTGACAAGGACTCGGGTGCGTGGCAGCACAGAGGTCTAGGAGCCTCGATGCTCTCCGAGATGGAGCTGATCGCGGGGGAGCGATTCGGGGCGAACAGACTTCTGGTCACAAGCGCGGTCGGCACGAGGAACTACTACCGAAGGTTCGGATACGACCGCCTCGGCCCCTACATGTCCAAGAACCTGAAATGAGGGCGTTGTGGTGTGCTCATCGGGAACTGCTACTTCGACGACAGCGTTCTCAACGACGTCGAGAACAACGTCTGGGTGAGGATGAATGGCGACGTCGCGACTGTCGGCATCAACAACATTCTCGCCTGGATGGGGGGCCGCTTCAGCGCAGTCTCTCTGCCGAGCGTGGGGGCATGGGTGCCGCGCGGAAGGAACCTAGGGTCAGTGGAGAGCGTGCGCCACTTCGACGTGGTACGGTCGCCTCTCTCTGGGACGGTCATCGAGGCGAACACCGGACTGCAGGCGAATCCGAGACTTCTCAACAAGGACCCCTACGGTCAGGGCTGGTTCGTGAAGATACGCGCGTCAAACTACTCGGGTGAATCTCCTTTTCTCGGTGACACGGGCTCAGTACAGGTTCAACTGCTGGACAAGATCAGGCAACTGAGGATTCACTGTTTGCAGGAATTCCCGGACTATGAGCTGTACGAAATCGGAACGGAGTGCTCCGCGGCGCTGGCCAAGCTGGACGATGTTGTCGCAACTGCCTCCATCGGAGATGTGGTACATCTGGTTACCGATGACCCAACGGCCTCGATCGAGATGGTCAGATGGTCCGACAGAACGGGCAACTCTGTTCTTGAGGATGAGCCGGAGAATAGCCTGGCGCACTTTCTCGTAAAGAAAACGAAACAGTAAGGAGAGAGGGAGTGTGCGTCCTCCTCTTGCTTCTCGGTCGCTACTTCTCTATGGGAAAGCGGATCGAGTTCCCCCACTCCGTCCACGATCCGTCGTAGTTCTTCACGTTGGGGAACCCGAGGAGGTACTTCAGCACGAACCAGGAGTGCGAAGACCTCTCGCCAATCCTGCAGTAGGTTATGACTTCCTTGTCGGAGTGACGCCCTTCGGCAGGTACAGTGTCCTCAAGCTCCTCCCTGGACTTGAAGGTGCCGTCTGCGTCGTTGACCGCCTGCGCCCACGGGATGTTCTTGGCGTCCAGGGATGTGGCCTCCCCGCTGTGCGTGCTCGGTGGGGTACTCCGGCGGCGCAAGTATCTCTCCCGAGAACTCCTTTGGGCCCCGAACGTCGACGAGGACCTCTGTCCTTCTTGCTCGATGGCCTTCGAGAACATCCTCCCTGTAACACTCGGACCGATTCGTCGGGGCCGGAGGCCTTGAACGTGTTGCGAGGATACTCCGGGACGTCCTTCGTGATCGGCCTGTCCTCGAGCAGCCACTTCTTCCTGCCACCGTTGAGGATCTTCAGCTTCTCCACCCTGTAGTACTTGAAGACCCAGAACGCGAAGGCTGCGAACCAGTTGTTGAAGTCGCCGTAGAGGATGACCCGAGTGTCATTGCGTGATCCCGCGCCGTCTGAACAGGTCCTCCAGCTGCTCCTTGCTCAGCACGTCTCTCGTCACCGGGTCGTTGATGTCCTTCTTCCAGTCGAAGAGGACCGCGCCCGGGATGTGGCCTGTGCTGTAGTTGGCTGCGGGGTCGTAGTCCACCTCCACGATTCTGACATTCTTGTCATTATGGTGCTCCAGCACCCAGGCAGTGTCCACGAGGACATCAGGATACACATACTCTTCACCGGACAAACTCATATTATTAGACCTGTTATAGGAGCTATAAGAATATTCTTTCTATTTTATTCCCGTGATACAAGCCACGCTCGCTCGTACGCCTTTGCTTCGTCGGATGAAGCGCCAGCGGACAGGCAGATGGGCGAGGCGCAGATTTGAAAGCTTCCGGGGGGTGCCCTGGTACGTCTTCGGGACACGTGCACACCTATCTTCAAGGGAGTTCACGCACAGGGCAAACGGATGCGCGCCAAACCAACTAACTCGGTCCAGTCTGCAGTTGACAATTATGGGTGTTGTAATCAGCTTGTATCGATCATGTTGAAGACGAACCATTTGTGACAACGGGGACCGCTCATGTATCTCGACTTTCCGAGCCTGATCGAAATGAGCGAAAAGGCTGGAACCCACGAGCATCAATCAAACCTAGCTGCAGGATCCCCCGGACTTCGTCCGCATTCGATTCCTCGAGGGGTGATGAGCGCCCGCCGAGACACTCATGAGCCCACACAACTCTTTATTATCGCTCTCTACGGGTTCTCTGTAGATGGATTCGCTCTCTGGATATCGTGGTCCTTCCCTGACGATGCTGAAGGAGGCAGGAGTGCGAATTGGGGACTTGATAGAGCTGGAACTGCAGAGCAGCTCGATTCGTGGGATTCTTGTTCCCCGATACCAGTACGATGACGACAGTCACATTGTGCTGAAACTCAAGAGCGGATACAACACAGGGCTGGAGGTGAAGTCAATCCGGCGAGTTGTCAGGGTTGGGGAAGGTGAGAAGCCCGCGTTCATCACCCCTGGCCTCCCGAAGATGAAGAAGGACCTGCCGAGGGTTGCGATACTGGGTACGGGGGGCACCATCGCGAGCAGAGTCGACTATCGAACGGGCGCTGTTCATCCGGCGACGTCCACTGCGGAGCTTTACGCGCTCTTCCCGGAGCTGGCGGATGTAGCGCAGATTGAACCCGAGGTCATTCTGAGCATCTACAGCGAGAACATCGAACCAGAACACTGGGGGGAGATAGCTGAAAGAGTGGCCAGAGCAGTCACCGAGGGTGTGAGTGGCGTGATCATCACGCACGGCACAGACACGCTGGGATACACCGCTGCAGCACTGAGCTTTGCGCTGCAAGGGGTTCCCGTGCCAGTGATTCTCGTGGGCTCTCAAAGATCGTCGGACAGACCGTCGTCGGACGCCTACCTCAACATGATAGGCGCAGTCACGCTCGCGGCCAACGGAGATTTCAGCGGCGTCTACGTTGCGATGCACGCCGACGAGAGTGACAGAGAAGTGGCGGTTCACCTCGCCACGCGGGTGAGGAAGAACCACACCAGTTCCAGAGCAGCATTCGAATCGATCGGAACGCATCCGGTTATTCGCTGGTCAGGCACCGGCACATCGGTCATTAGCCAGGATCTACCTCGGAGGCGCGCAGCGAAGGCTTTCGAGCCGAGGCAGAGATTCGAGAGCCGTGTGGCGTTGCTCAAGTTCTATCCGTCGATGCCGCCCTCTATTGTGGAGAGTGTCACCAAATCGGGGGTCAAGGGCCTGGTCCTGGAGGGAAGCGGCCTCGGCCATGTGGCGAAGAAGCTGCTTGAACCTCTGCGGGCGTACTCCTCGGCCGGGGGCGTCGTCTGCATGACTTCCCAGTGCATCTGGGGAAGGGTTGACATGAACGTCTACGACACAGGGAGGGACCTCACGAGCGTGGGGGTCGTGCCCCTCGATGACATACTGGCAGAGACAGCGCTGACGAAGCTCATGTGGTCACTTGCGAACACGCCCTCCCCAGAAGAGGCCAAACGCGTGATGAAATCCAACCTCGTCGGGGAGGTCATGGCGCGATCGGAGCAGGAGTGGTGAAAGCGCTTCTGAACCTTCCATTCGACCCAGTGGCCCGCAAGTTCTTGGTGGGACTCGAGATACACCAGCAGCTCGCAACATCGTCCAAGCTCTTCTGCTCCTGTCCGATCGTGAAATCGGAGGAGTTTCCGAACTCCTTCGAGAGGAGGCTCCGGCCGACACAGAGCGAGCTGGGGCACATCGACCCCGCAGCTGTTTTCGAGTTCAACAAGGGGAAGGTCAACGTCTACAAGTGGAACGGGGAATCTTCCTGCCTTGTAGAAGCAGACGAGGAGCCCCCTCATCCCCTAAACGAGGATGCGCTTGACACATCCGCTCTCATGGGGCTAATGTTCCAATCTCTCATCGTCGATGAGGTTCACGTCATGAGGAAGATAGTCATCGACGGCTCAAACACTTCTGGCTTCCAGAGAACTGCGGTTGTCGCGCTGGGCGGCACACTCCGGACGAACGAGACCAGCGTGGGGGTACAGACAATCACGCTCGAAGAGGACGCAGCTAGAATTGTCGGAGAGGATGAACGAGCCAGGTACTACGCACTCGACAGGCAGGGTGTCCCCCTAGTAGAGATAAGCCTCGACCCTATTCCGGGAGATCCGGATGTGGTGGAGAGTGTTGCGCTTAGCCTTGGAAGGGCTCTTCGATCCACTGGAAGGGTCGCGAGGGGTCTCGGCACGATAAGGCAGGACCTGAACGTATCTCTGATGGGAGGCGAGGTCATAGAGGTGAAGGGAGTTCAGAGGCTGAATCTCCTCGCGAAGGTCATCAGATACGAAGCCGCGAGGCAGATTGGGCTGGTAGGGATCGCCGAGGAACTGAAGAAGCGGGGAGTTACAAAGGTGAAGTGTTCAGTCAATGACATTACCGATGTGGTACAAGGCACGGGCTCACAAATCCTGAAAAAAGCTTCACAGGCCGGCCTCAGAGTGTACTGCGTCACCGCTCGCGGGCTTGCAGGTCTGCTAGGCTTCGAGCCGTACCCCAACGTTCGTCTGGGCAAAGAATTGGCAGAGATAGCCCGCGCAAACTCGCTCGGCGGTGTGATTCACTCTGATGAGTTCCGCAAACAAGGGATAAGCGAATCCGAAGAGCTGAAGCTCAGGGATGCCGCAGCAGCTGAAACGGTCGACGGCTTGGTTCTGGTTGCGGGAGAGGATATGAGGGCCGCTAGCGTATCTTCTCTGATAGTCGAGAGGCTCGAGGCCGCGCCGCGGGGGGTGCCCAGCGAGACGAGGGCGGCAACGGAAGATGGCAGCACGCGATACATGCGGCCGCGCCCCGGCGCTGCCAGGCTCTATCCTGAGACTGACATACCAGAAATACGAATAACGGAGGAGAAGAAAACGGGACTGAAGTGGCTGCTCCCGGAATCCTGGCAAACGAAGGTAAGGGCTTATGTGGAGGGGTACGGTCTCAGCGAGGAGCTTGCCCAGCAGCTGTACGATTCGGAGTTCGCTCCTGTCTTCGACGGGCTGGCTGCGCAGCTGCGCCTTACCCCGACGATCATAGCCTCCGTGCTCGTTGAAGTGCCTGCGCGGCTTTCTAGGGAGGGGATCGACACCTCGAGAATCACTCCTGCTGCGGTGAAGAACCTTCTCGAGAGGATCGAGCGTGGTAGCATCGCAAAGGAGGCCTCGGTGGAGATACTGCGAATGGTCGGAAGGGGTGAGGCGGAGGACATCCAGGATGCCGTGGCGAAGCTGGGTCTAGTGGCCTTGCCAAGGGAGGAAATGGTAGCGATAATCGACAAGATCATTGCTGCAAACGCGGCAATGATCGCCGAAAAAGGAGAGAGGGCATTCAGCCCACTCATGGGAGAAGTGATGAAAGCCCTGCGGGGAAAGGTCGATGGAGCCCTTCTGAGTGACCTGCTCAGAAAACGTCTATCGGAGAGCACGGAACACTCACTTAAATAACTTCACGAGCGGCTTCGTGGTGATGCCGTCGGACACGGTGAGGATAAGGATTCGATCCGCCCAAAATGAAGCAGAGGTCGAGGCTGACCTCGCTCACATAAAGGAAGCGATAGAGCTAATTCCTGAGATAATCTCAAAATTCCCCGCGACATCCACAGGTAGTGCCCAAGTTTCGCCCTCCGTTGTTTCTGGCTTCGGATCCAGATCTGTTGCGCCGGGAGGGTTGCCGTCCGTGTCCATCGACAAGGGCGATTCGCTGGGAGACATCATTTCGAAGTTCTTTGCGGACCAGTGGGGGAAAAATCCCAGGAGGCTCATCGACGTGAGGGAAGGGCTACAATCCTACGGCCTGAACTATCCCAAACAGTCGGTTGCCGTGGCGCTCCTCAGGCTCGCGAAGAGCTCCAGGATAAGGCGGTTCAAGTCGGAGGGAGGCGAGTTCGTCTACACGGCCTCCACGTCGCTCATAGCTCCTCTGCAGATTCCTCTAGAGGACGAGAGCGTCCCAGCAGAAACTAATGGCGCCGCAAACGTTTAAGCCCTGCCGAATCACTCCCACGAATGAGGTTATTCCCGGAAACTTGTCAGCAGAAAGACAGCTTTCAGTCTCGGTGTCCTACGGGGATGTCAAGGTTGAGTTCTGTGGCTCACCCGAACTCGTAATCAGGTCAATCCACGAGTTCATCTCGAAGGAAGTCCCGAGCCTCGACCTTGCAAGGAGCATCTCTGTCAACTATTCGCTAAACGAGCTCATCCAGATGTTCAGGGAGTACATCCGGATTACCGAGGAGGGACCGCGCGTCTGGGCCCAGGACAAGAAGCTCAGCGACAAGGACTTGGTCTCGCTTCAGCTCATCGCTGTCAGAATCGCAAGCCTATCTGGCAGGAGCGCGTCTGATGCCTTGACGGTTGGGGAGCTTCAGACCGCTACTGGGCTCTATGCTAAGTCTGTCGGCTCACGCCTGAGCGAGTTGAACAAGCTCGGTTTCGTGCAGAGGACTGACTCCGAAGGAACGGGAAGATATAGGCTGACAACGACGGGCATACACTGGCTTCACGGTCAACTTACCAAGAAGTTCGCGAAACCAGCTCAGCCCTCGCCCGCGCCGGCCTGAGCTTTTGCAGGCGGAAATTTTTGCACGTATCTGTAGTTTCTCATGCTTCCCTCCCTGAACAGGTTTCCCTCTCTCACCAAATCGACGAGCGAGTGGGCAACGGCTGTTCGGTCATAGTGGTATCCCCTCTTGGCGAGTTCATCGTCAACCTCGGAGAGCTGCCGAGGAGACCCGAACCATCCCTCGTTCCAGAGCGTCAGGAGTAGTCCTCTGCAGGTGCCGAACTTCTTCTCTTTGTCTGTCTCCGGTCCCTCAACCGTTACTATCGTGGCTTCGCGGGAGGACATTCCTGCGAGTACACTTTCGACAGCCTGCTGCACGCGTTCCGGAGAACAGGTTATCTCGATCTCCCATGCTCCCCTCTTGAGCCTGATGATGACGTTCCTCTGCTCTTCAGCCAATCTTTCATCCGCTCCATCTTGCACCAGTTGGCCATGTTGCGCAATACTTATTAAGCAACGTTCGTCCTACTATTGTTGCGCAAGATGGCCACTCAATTAAAGCTTACGGATGCAGCCAGCTCACAGGCGATGTGTACTCTAGCCCAGGAGTTCAAGCTCGACTTCGAGCAGGCCTCGACCATTCTGGACGAACGTCTCGCTGGGAGGAGGTTCGTCTTCAACCGCGATGGCATAGAGTACTACCCGTTCGAGGGATGGGCTGGAGAACCTTCTAGCCCCCTCGAAGCAATATCGCCTCTCGAGTGTGAGGCCACGATTGCGTCCACTGACTCTTCCTGCATCCTCATCGGCGAGACATCCGATGGTTCTGCCTACGCGGTCAGGGGTACGGTGACTTTCGCATCGCGGGGCGCAGTCAAGAGTTACCTGAGGCTTGGCCCCATGATCGTCTATCTGTCTCCGAAGGGTGCCATCGGTCTTCCGGCCCCAATGAGCACCTATGAACTAAGGGTCTCGCTATTTGATCATCAAATTGCAGAGAGGATGATAAGGAACTCCGTTGAAGCGAGGATCATATCATCGCTCATTGGTTCGCCTGAAGAGATGATTGTGATGGCGGATGGCTCGCTCAAGCATCCGATGGGCGCACTCTCTAACTTTGGCCCTAAATTCGGAAGCCCTTCCTCAACCCTGGTCGGTTTCTCAAAGTCGAGCTCCCTCATCTTGTCCAGCAGCATCGCAAACGCCCTTGTGCAGGCAAGGAGTGCTTCATTCGGGACGGTGGAAGGAGGTCCGGTTAAGACAGTGCTCGCGAAATTCTCGCCCGACGGACTAGTTTTCCGGCTTGACATCGTCAGCAGTCGAGAAGGGCCAGCCGAGGTGCTCGGCAAGGTCGCATGGTCAGACTGCTTTTCGGTGGGCTACCCGGAGTCTCTCAGGCTCGCCCACCACCTTTCGGTGTTCTCGAGGGTGGAGGACGCGGCGCTCAAGACATATCTCGCGAGGAGGTACGCTCTGAGACATCTGCCCATATTCGGCCTGCGGAAGATAGCACTGGGCTCTTTCGGCGCAGCGAGGTGAGCGACGAACCATGAGAATCCTCAGAAAAGAGTCGTCAGATATCCTCGTCGTCGCATCTCCCGACGAGGAGGTGAGGCTCGGGGACTACCTTATGGTCACCGAGAAGGATAGGAGCCTGGTCCTCCAGGTAATAGACGAGAACTACTTGGACGTGGATGGCGTCGAGGAGGAGGTGATCCGAGAGGAGGTTCTTTCCATGTCGGCGAAGGGGGTGACTGAGGACCCCGCCGACCTCGCCTCGATTTCCCGCGTGATAAGAGATATGAGGCTTCTCCACTGCAAAGCGAGGGGCAGCATCGAGCGCGACCGATTCTCGCCTCACATTGACTGGATTCCTTCGCGCACAACATCCAAGGTAAGGAGGCTCGATGTCAACGAGCTTCTGGAACGCGCTGGGGTTCAGGGCGAGAGGAAGATCATAATCGGGAAGTCGGGGGGGTCGTCTCCTTTCTCTGTGACGGCGGAGTCCTTCGACGGAAGGGTCACAATAGTGACTGGTAGGAAGGAGTCGGGCAAGTCGCACCTCGCAAAGATGCTGGTGCGAGGCCTCGCCGAGTACGGGGCCTACTGTATCGTCTTTGACCTGAACGACGAGTACGGATCGGTAGGTCTGCGGGGGACGGCAGCAAGACCGCCGCTGCGGAGAAGTTCGTCGTTGTCAAGCCGGGACGGGAGCTCAGGTTCAATCTGGCCGGAGTGGGGTTGCGGGCGATCACGTCGCATGCTCCAGCATTCACTCGACATGCCTGGGACATCGATTCGGGAGTTCATGAGGATCTGGGACACGATGCACGCGAAGGAGAGCGTGAGTCTGGAAACGCTCGGAGAGATGATACAGCAGTGGAGGTGCAACGAATTCGTGAGAGACGCTCTCTACTCCCGCTACTATACCCTGCAGACCTCAGGCCTCTTCACCGATTCGAGAGATGGGGACTTCAGTCTGGGCAGGTTCTTCGCCTCCCACCCGGACGGAGGAGTTTTGGTTGTTTCCCTCTGTCGCACCTCCCCTCTGAACAGAAGATTACAGTTGAGCTTGTCCTCTCCAAGCTCGTTGAGCTCCTGGAACAGAGGATCATCCCTCCCGTCTTCCTCCTGGCTGAGGAGGCCCATCTCTACCTGAGGGACACGTATTGGGAGGATCTAATAACCAGGATGAGACACTTCGGAGTCTTCACAACCTTCGTAACCAACCAACCCGACGCGATAGGCCCGGACATATACAGGCAGGCGGACAACGTGTTTCTCTACAACTTCTCCAACGACAACGACCTCGCACTGGTGGCGCAGGCCTCAATGGTGGACACAGACACGGTGAAGGCCATCGTGAGAACTCTGCCACCAAGAATGTGCCTCGTGCTTGGCCAGGCGGTAAACAACCTTCCCGTGGTTGTGAGCGTTGACCCCTTCGATGCGCCAATCACTGGCGTTACGAGGCGCTTCTTCGACCAGGCGAGAAAGGTAGTGCACGCGCCCACTCGGTAGAGTTCATTCAGCGGTTGGAGTCCATCGGGTAAAACCAGACGTTGGCTAGGTCGTGCATCGTGACACCGAATCTGAGTCCAAGTGGGGCCGGGTTTGCCCGGGAAGAAGCAGGTTCGGACACTGTCTCGCCCTCTACCCGAACGTGCACCTTTTGACGCATTCTACTGCTACCAAGGCGTGGGAATGAGCCCTCTTGTCGCTGTTCGTGTCTCCCAGCTGAAGCCCAGAATGGTTGTGATTCACGGTTGCGATCGAACTCGCACGTAGGGAGGGACTGATCTTGGCTCTCTCTCACTCCAAGTCTGACGATTCGATAATCAGTTCACTCAGACAACTCTGAGATACCTTTTTCTCGCCTTGTTTTAACCTTACGATAACTATGCATCACTCAGAAACGCTGGTGGTCGTAGCCTTTCTCATACTCCTGTCACCCGGTCTCACGCTTGTTCTAGGTGCAGCCTACACCACGACGCTTCAAACCGACAAGTCTGCGTACTCTGGGGCGCAGCCTATCACAATATCGGGCACCGTGGCCCCTCCCCCTGGACCCGGGACCGCCATAATCATCTTAGTGAAGAATCCCAGCGGTATTGCGGTGGACATCGAAGACAGCCCTGTCGATGGAACAACCGGGACTTTCTCGGAAGTCACCATACCTGGAGGTAGCGCAAATTGGGTGGCGGGAACATACAGTATCAATGGCACGTGGGGTGGAAATGGCGTGGTGATATCCAAGTTCGTGACCTTCAACTATTCGCCGACGACGACTGCAACTTCGGCTACCACCGCCTCCACCACTTCTTCGACGGCGTCCAGTGGGCAGATGGTGAGCACCAAGTGGAATCCTTACACCGACTTCTACAGTTTCGTAAACTACGGACTGTTCCATGGAGATTGTTACGGATTCTCAAGTACCGCGATACTCTATTTCAGGCATTATGAGCTGGGTGACCAATCTTACCCTTACTACCCTGAGTCAACAGCCTCAGTTGCCGCGATGCCTGGCCAGACTGGCAGTCCCTTTGGCTTTTGCCTTTTGGGTTCTTGTCTGGGGAAGAACACTCTCTACCAATCAACGTTTCCAATATACATTCATCAGACATATGGCCAGTTGTCTGATATACAAGCTGGACTTGTGTCAGACGAACAGACCCAAGTCCAGCTTCTCATGAGCAGTATTCAGAGTGGAACGCCTGTTGTACTCGGTCTCGGACTGGATCCACCCATGGTCATGCCGTCGTTGCTTGGGAATATGAACAGTCTTCTAACGGCAGTCTGATCATCGGCATTTCTGACCCAGATTTCGGAAACACGTCCCGGTACGCGTACTACACAAATGGGCATTTCTCATACACGGGGACTTACACATGGACCACGTTCTTCGTTCTCTCTTCGCAGATGCTCCAATGGGACTGGTTATCTCCAACTCAACTGAGTTCGACCGTTGTATCGACCAATTCCTACTACGCCTACATCTTCTCAAGCGCACCGATTACGATAGTTGAGCAGTCTGGCCGAGCCTCCTTCGGGACGCCAGGCGACTCACTGACCTTCAGTAATTCCATCGCTGGGGTCGTCGGGTTCGAAGAAGGCAACATTCAGGTATATGGTATCCCCATAGGCACACAATTCACCATACTGGACCCTGGCGAAACGTCCTCACTGATTGCCATAATCATTCCGCAGAATCAAACATCCATTGTCGGTTACCAAATAACAACGTCCTCCCAGACTCCTCTCAACATGACCATCGCTCCTTCGAGCAGCGGGGTAAACATGACTACCTCGCACGATATCAACAGCTCGTTGGTGTTCTTTTCAGTCGGTCGGTACGGCAGTCACGCCGTACTGAACGCTACTTCGCTGCCTATTGGCTCGGCGCAAAAGGCATCATTCACCGTAGCCAACTGGGGTCAACTCAACAGTACCAGATCGCCAGTAACTATGCAGGTGTTCCAGCCAAACAGCACCAGACCGATTTCCAGTTACACGCTCAATAATGGACAGCAGGGATTGCCTGGGACAGCCGTGACGACGACAACACAGATTTCGCTCAGCACGATAACCGCGACGCAGACAACTACCTTGACCAAGTCTGGGGGAGGCAGCTTGGACCTCGGCCTAGCACTTCCTATGGTAGCGGTCTGCGCAGTAGTGATTGTGGTGGCGGGAATCCTGACAATAAGACGGAAGAAAGCGGCTAA
>CAWIJZ010000068.1:0-11194 GCA_963836465.1 uncultured Nitrososphaerota archaeon | reverse complement strand
CGCGGTCTTCACCGGGATGTCGCCAGCGGTTCTCAAAGTCCTCGACGGCCCTCCTCCTTGCCGCCGTGATTCCTCGAGCTCCACTCGGGCTCGCCTTTCGTCACCCGGCGCCTGTCGGAGGAGAGCCTTGTGCCCCGCGACCAATGGAGCCGCCAAGAGACCGCCGGCCGCGTAGGGCATCGCAGCACGAGCGGGCTCCATCCAAGATTATTAACGGTGGGCCTGAGATGTCATGCCAGTGAATACGTACAGAGACGAGGTCGAGTTCTTCGGCCACCCCATGGTCAGATCGCAGGCACCGCAATACCATAGAGGTAACAAGGCATCCGAACCTTACGATCAGGGGGGACTGCATTATCGGAGTCCGCGCCGACAAGGGGCTCTCGGACCTGTCGAAGGAGCGTCAGGGACGCCATCATGTCGACGGGAGCGAGGTCTCCATTACCATTGAGGTCCCTCCGGAGAGCTTCGTCGTCAGGGCGGCGGGAAGCAGCAGACTGTCCCTCGAGGACGCCCACGAGATGGTAATAGGAAGAGCGAGTTCGTCTCTCCCAGGACGCTCGCCATCAGGGCAGACGCGGCCGCGAAGGACATTCCGAGGAGGATGGTGGAAAGCCTAAGGAGCCCCGACTGCCGGGGCCTCCTCAGGATAGAGGTGCGAGTCTGATGCCCTACACGGTCGTCGCGAACACGATGCAGGCTCTGGTCAAGTACCATGGGCTAAAAGACTGGAAGCTCAGGATACCATATCACGACAGCATCTCAGTGAATACCACGTCGCTCTACTCCGAGGTGAGGGTGACCGAGGGCGGCAAGGGACGGTTGTTGGTGGCCGGCAGGGAGAACGACGACGCGCTCCGAAGGCTAGAAGCCGTATCGCAGAGGCTGACGGGAAGGAGGTTCTCGGACCTCGGCCTCGAGATCGAATCCAAGAACACGCCCGGGGTCGAGGGAAAGGGGCTGGGGTTCTCCTCTTCGGCAGGTGCGGCGTTGACCTTCGCCATCAACCGGGCCTTGAACAGGGGTCCGCCTGACATGACGGAGCTCTCAAGGGTCTCGAGGCTCTTCGCGGCCTCCGCCTCCAGGACCATGGTCGGAGGCTTCTCCAGGCTCTACGCCGGCCAGGGCGACAATGACACTTATTCGGAGAAGATTCGCCGACGAAAAGGACCTGCCCCTGAGGACGGTCATAGTCCCCCTGCCCTCCACGGTGAGAACGGAGTCAGCCCACGAGGAGGTCGAGACCTCGCCCTTCTTCAAGGCGAGGATAGAGTCGGCAGCCAAGCGGTGCGACCTGGTCGAGAAGGCAATCAGGGGCGGCGACCTCGCGAAGCTCGGCGAGCTGGTCGAGCAGGACACCATGGAACTGCACGGCGTGACGATGACCGGAGAGAACCGGATGATGGTGATGAGCGCCGACACAATCAACGTCATAACCAAGGTCAGGGAGACTCCGCTCGAATAGCGTCAAGGCCTACTTTTCGATGCAGACGGGTCCCTCGGTCTTCATCAACACCAACGAGGAAGACGAGCCAAGAGTGAAGAAGGCGATGAGCAAGATGGGGTACCGCTCCCTGTCGTCCTCCGTGGGAAGGGAAGCCAGGGTCAAGCGCGGCTAGGACTGGTCTGGGTTTAATACGGGAGTGGGGATATCCGGTGGAAGTAATTGCCCGAAAGGTCTAGGCTGGTCAGCAGCGTACATGAAGGAGCTGAGACAGACAAGGAAAGAGAAACCGGAACACGTCAGGGAGGCTTTAGAGACCTACATCCAGCTGTGGGAGGACGTCATCCGGAAGGGACTCGTGCGACCCAGTGACGAAATCAACCTTGCGCTGAAGGAGATCGATGCGCACGGAGGGCTCTACCGAGCGGCCCAGGACTGACGCGTCAGTCCATCACCTCTCCACCGTCTACAACAAGGCCCTGACCTGTCACATCACTCGAGGCGTCGCTGGCGAGGAAGACGGCGACCTTGGCGACCTCATCTGGAGAACCGAAGCGCTTGAGGGGGATGCCCTCTGTATAGGCCTTCACATTCTCCTCCGTCAGCCAGTCGACCCAGCCGGTCCTTATGGAACCAAGAATCATGCAATTCACGGCGATCTCCGGCGCCAGGGTCCTGGCCAGCGTCTTGGTCAGGGTGAGTATCGAGGCCTTCATCGAAGCATAGACTATGCCGCTAACATCGCCCGTCAGCGCCGGCGTCGAGGAGATGTTCACGATCCTTCCTCCCTGCGGCTTCATCAGAGGGACAGCCTTCTGGGAGCAGAGGAAAGTGCCGATGAGGTCGACCGCGAAGACCTTCTTCCACATGTCGACCGTGATCTCCTCGAGCTTGGTGTTCCAGAATCTCCGCGTTGGCCAGCCCTGCGCAGTTCACGAGTATGTCGAGCCCCCCGAGTTCGACACCTATCCTCTCGAACATCGAATCGACGCTGGAGACGTCTGACACGTCTGCCTGGATTACCAAGGCCCTCCCCCGTCCGACTTGATGGAATCTGCAATCTCCTGGGCTTCGCCCACGCTGCTGCGGTGGTTTACCACCACGACGGCGCCCTCCTTCGACGAAGGCCCGCGCTATCGCGGCGCCGATACCCCGGCTAGAACCTGTGACCAGCGCCCGCTTACCTCGGAGGCTCATCGAGTCCGGGGTGCTCGACTTTCTCTTAAGGTTTGAACGCTGCGACTATGGTCTGGGCATCCTGTCCTTTGCCGTCCCGCCGACGGAGTATTCCTTGAGGAACTTGAGGTTGAAGAGCGAAGCTGCCGCAGAGTTCCTGACGAGCTCGTCTTCGTCCTTGAGCGCCGCTTCCAGTGTCGGTCTCGCGGATTGGTTTCCAATCGACCCCAGCGCCGCTGCCGACTCATGGCGCACAATCGGCTCCGGGTCGTGCCTGACTGCTTCTTCGAGCGCGGGAACGCCCGAGGCGAGTCCCATCTGGCCCAGCGTGAAGGCGGCCTCGTGTTTCACCAAGGGGTCCGGGTCGTGGAGCACGACATCGGACAGGACCAGGACGCTCCGCCCGGTCAATCGCAGTCAGTGCTATCTCAAGAGTCGGCAGGGACCAATCTTGTTTACGAAACACCAGACATGAATGTCGAATATGTGGAGAGAATCACAAAACTAGGTGAGTCCCAAGGATACGAAACAGAACGTTGCCCTCACTGTAGCAAATTCGTGTGGATTGGTTGGGGTAGGCACGAGTTTCGGGAGGCGAAACTATGAGCGATGACTTCAAGCTTGTGGAAAGAAAATCAAATCCAAAACCGTTCTACAAAGAAGCGATCCGAGGCTCGAACGGCACCGTCAGAAAACTGTTCATTCCATGCGAGAGAACTTCTAAAATTTATGACCAACTAATCAACCGACCTTGTTTCGTGAGCTTTCGTGAGCCCTAACCTATTCTGACGCTGCCTACGCTTTCGCAAAGCCGCCTGCTCTCTCTCGTTCTGCTGGCGATGCGAGAGGCACCATTTACTGCGACCGATCGCAAGGCTTCTGCAGCCAGTCCAAGAGCAGCGAACATCTCGAACCTTCGCGGCCACGGATAGGAGCTCGTGTTTGCGTTGCTGCCTGCATAGGATCTCGCTGTCAATCATCCGGCAGGCGGCTTGAACTCGACGCATGAACTCTCCAGGAGGGACCAGGCGGCCACCGATTGAGACGGGTTTCTCGAACTCCTGCAGGACTCCACACTCTGCGCAGAAGGTTTGACCGGTCTCAGGATCCGTCACTGTTCCTTCATGCATGCACGGTTGTGAAGCGTTAGGGCTCTCTGTCACGTGACGCTACCAGGCTGCGAACTTGATTTCTCATCTTGATTGTTATTCATCTTGATTCTATGCGTTTTCAAGTTCCTTCTGCAGTACGCCTCTGTAGGCTTCCCAGGCCAGCTCCATACCCGGCGCGACCGTAGGCTTCTCAGCGAGAAACTTCTCCAGTTCGATGATTCGCTGGTCTACTGGAAGAAGTCTCAGCGCCCTGATTTGCAGAGCAGCGGTTTGAAGCATCACTCTCATGTCGGCCTTCGAATCGGGTTCAGCAGTAGGGTTCGCATCGTAGGTTTCTTCCGTTGACTCAGCGTTTTTCTTCTCGTTGCATTTGTCGCAGAGGTCCCAGTCCACCATCCCTTCGTACTCGCCTTCTCTTGTCGTGACATCCTCGCTTTCGACACCGCATTTTTCACATTTCAATTCCAGGTCTTTCTGAGTCCAAGGTGAGAGCATTCGCTTGAAGGAGCGTTCAAACTCCATCTCCGAATTGTTCTCCCAAATATCGTTGGGTTCATTCATTGACCCGCCTTCATATCTGCCTAGAAGATGCAGCTTGATACGGTCTAGCGTCGTGTTCCTGAGCTCCACAAGATCCCGTAGGGTCTTCGCCCACTGAAGCGACGACCGACTTGTCCGCTTTGCCTTTCGGCTTACTCATCTTCCGGGCGGTTGCGATTTGTTCATCGAGAACTTCAAGGTTCTCACGCAGATGATCCAAGAATCCGTTCAGTTTCGTCATTGGTAAAACGCCTCAAATCTAGTCAAAAAATAAACAGGCCCCACCCCCCCCTCGGCGTGCGGGGAGATCCAACAAATTGGAGAAGCACCCCCCAAACATGGGTAACCTGACCGTCCGAACGAACACGCGGCCCCCGCCTTCAACCCAGGCAGGGTATAGTATTCCTGAGAGAGAGAGAAGCCACCCGAATTAGTATGCGAGTGTGAAAGCCTCCTCTGAAACGTTAGCGTTTTCAATCTTTCTTGTCCGTGACTTGACAACTCGGGTGGTTGCACCATGCCGTCGAGATCCAGCCCAAGGGTGCGACAGGCAGTTCTAGGCTTGCTATTCGGATATGCCAGAAAGAAGCGTCGCAGCCTCTTGATAACACCCTTTGAATGAGTCAAGCAGGTTTACCTCGCTTTCTCAAGGGAATCCACGGTAGGTCCCTGCAATCTTCTGCTTCGTGCCTCAACTCCTCTGGAATATCCTTCCAGCGATATGCCAACTCATACTGGAGCCAATATTGACTCCCCCGCATTTCCTTCCTAGTCACGTTACCAGCTTTGACGGCCTGAATGTGATGTCGAACATTGCTGGCCAACGCTTCCGGGCACATGTTCAATACTGGTTCCCCCGGTCCGTTCTACTGAACTGCCGTTTCTTCTCCGCTTCCTCACGACTTGGTTCAATGGTCTCTTGGACTATGGTTTCGGTTCTCGTAATTGTCGTTCTTGACTTGAGAATCTCGCTGCCTTTCGGAGACAAATCCAACTGCATGACATTCGGATCCACGATCTCCCTGTCGAACGTACTCCGACATGTTCAGCACTCCCTGATTCTGAAGAAACCTGATCTTCTCGAGATCCAATTCCAGGAAGCGTTTGTCTGCGTAGTCGCTACGACGAAAATAGAAAGTTGTGCTGCCTGGGCTGTGTTTGGTTTGCAGGGTCTGTAGTAGTGTGTAGGCTTCGGAATCTTTTTGTGTTTCAAGCGTGCTACTTTCCATGTTGTTCTGCCTCCATGATGGTGCCGCCGCTGCAAACGGCGCTGCCTGACAGGAAATTTCTAGCCTAAACCTCCATCGCTATCGTCGCGTTTGCGAACGTCTTCTGTGAGGCTAGTCCTGTCCTTCTCTTCCTGTTCGAGGCTAGTCTCCCAAACCTCGCGGTCGACATGTTCCTCAATTGCATCTTTGACTAAGCGCTGCAGCTCCCGAGGTTCTATTGCGTCTAGCTCCCAACATTGATCGCCATATTGCGCGACGTATGCCTGGCTTCTTGGATCCGCCAGCTTTGTCGGATTCGGAATCAACTTGTACTGCTTTCACCTGGTCGATTGTTAGAGCGATCCGGCTAACCTTGATGTCGTGACCGTCGCCATACTTGACTAGCCTCTTCTCCAAGTCCTCGGTCATTTGGAGGCCGCTGGGGTCGTGGTCTCTGAAATCAAGAATAATGATGGGCTTGTCCACGTCAGAGAATCTATCGTCAATGGCCATTCGCTTGATGTACGTGTAACTCGAATAACCTCGGCTTGGGCATATGGTGACGGTAGGGTTCAGCGGCTTGCGTGATGACACGGCTTAAGGCGTCTTTCTCAACCCAAACCTCAACGAAAACAGGCTGATCCGCCCAGAGATTAGCCTTGTATCTTTCACCGGCTGACTTGAACCAACTCTCCATCGCCTTGACGAATTGCTCTGGATTATCGAAGCCGGCTTTGCCTTCGAGGACTTGGCGGGCTCGGTCTTCAATGCGAGTATCGTCAACCTCGTCGTTCTCCCTGGCTTTCACTAGGGTCTTGACTGAGTTGGTTGTAGGCGCTGCGCTTGTTCGGAATGAGGCTTGAGGCTACGAGGCGATAGTAGATTTGTCGTAGGGTTAAGGGGAAATCGTATTCGGCAAGAATCCCGTTGACCGCTTCGACGATACTAGTCACTTGGCAGGCCCCTGACCATGCTTGATGATCATCAAGCGATCGGGCTCCAAGCGAGAACGTTGAATCTCCACATCGTCACCGGGTGAAAGTCCAAGCATATCACGGATCGTTTGCGCTAAGTCTTCGATCGAAAAGTTGCCGTCAGTCATGCCTCAGATTCTCCTGGAGATATTTGCCTCTGCTTTTGCAACTCGAGGTCCTGAATTATGATTCTCAGACTTTGGCAGACCTGATCCAAGTCCGCACCCTCTGGGTAGAGGATTGCGCTGATGGAATCCGGCATAAGCGTGAGTCTTCGACCTAACGCTCTGACCACTTCGCTTGGAATCCAGACAATGTTCTGCGTCTTAGGCAGCTTGAGCTCGAATTGGACCATTTCTCATCTATAATTAGAAATCCTAAAGGGTCAGAAAATAGGTAATTAATCGAAGTCGATTTGGTGCGGCGTGGGAGACCAACCGGCAGCTATGCTTCGAGAGCTCTGGTTCTCAAGGCGTTCGTCTGGAGGTCCGACGCACTCTATCAGAAATTAATGCAAAAATGGGGCTTCCCGATATACCCGGGGATTCAGAATCATCCGCATTATGGTGCGATAATCTTGCTTGGCAAAACCCCGAACTTTCCTTCGGAGATATCTGTTCTGCAACTGGACTCGCAACAGAGACGGTTACCAAACGACTCGGGGAATTAGTCACCGAAGGAAAACTTGCCAAGAGGCGTGAAGGAAAGAAACAGTTCTACAGACCACTCTCATTGCAATCCTGCAAAGAACCACTAGTCATACGAGGGCCGCGGAAGAACTCCAAGTTCAGCGATTGATTCGCATGGGGCTGGACCCAACATGGATCAAGAGCCGACGCGCGGACGCCCCACGCACTTCCCTAGGTTCGACGTGGAACTTGGCAAAGTAAGTCTTGGCAAAGATGAAGACGTAAGACTTGGAGATGATATTCGTGAACTTCCTCAGGCCGCCATGAGGTATGTAGCGAAGCAAGCGGGATTGAAATTCAGGGAAGAACATGGTGAATCAATGTCTAGTTTCTTCTACTCCGAAGGCCAAATTGCCAAAGTAAGAAGGGCGATTCCGGAAGCAATGAAACACTACAAAATGCTCAAGAGGCGAAGTTCGATCGGTCGTAGTAACTCGTCTATTGATCCCCTATGAATGGGCAGCTAGGAGCCGTCGGTGAGTCCTCTGAGGCGTACTGCAGGCTCCCAGGCGTCAACTCTCTCCCTGAGTTCGCTGATTTGTCGGGCGAGCTCCTTGTTCTGTGCCTGATACTGTTTCGCGGCTCGCTTCTCCGTCCAGGACAGCCTCGGGGTTCTGGTTGCTGAGTATGTTCAGCCAGGGTTCTGCGAGTTTGTACTGTTCCTCCGTGTACTCGGCGTCTTCCATGAACTTGTCATACCTGTTCGGTCGAGTTGCCCGTTCTG
Organism: uncultured Nitrososphaerota archaeon; assembly: GCA_963836465.1. Taxonomy (GTDB): domain Archaea; phylum Thermoproteota; class Nitrososphaeria; order Nitrososphaerales; family Gagatemarchaeaceae; genus CAWIJZ01. Next base: position 3,327 of record CAWIJZ010000068.1, on the reverse strand, counting down.
GCCGCACCAGAATCGAACGCAATCCAGGTCTAGGCCGTGTCGGGCGGCTTTCTTGTGTAGAAGGGTGGTTGCCACGTCGCGCATTTCGTGGAGATTGTAGCCGTATCTTATGGTCGCGTAGGTCCTTTGACCTGGCTATCCTTGACCAGTCCGACGCGGTTCAGAAGCCTTCTCCAAGACTGGTTGAGGCCGAATTGGGTTATCGGTCGGCCTGCTCCGTTGTAGGGTTGCTCCTGCTCCGTTGTGCCGTTGGTTCTAACCTCTGAATACAGCCAGAGGGATTCGCCGGGTTTCGGCCAGCCTCCCTGCCTCTGATTTTCGAAGTAATCCGTCAATAAGTCAATGGCGTCTTTGCCTATGCAGAAGCGGAAAGCACCCCGGATCTTCGAGCAGCTTCTTCCGGCCGGAAGCGATTTCGATCTGGATAATTTCGTCCTCCTTCCTGGCCGTAGCTTGCGCACGATCTCGTCGCGAATAGGGCGGGTTATTCATCATGATTAGGCGGGCTGTGTCAGCCATCGACTTCCACTTGAACAGAATCATCGAACGATAGACGGGTCTAGCCCGGAGCGCCAAAAATCGAATATGTTTCACTTCGAGAAATCCTTTCGTTCGCGCGATCAGGCTGCGAATCTTGAAGTCGGGATCTTTGGGTAGTAATGCGAGGTTCTTGTCGAAGAACGTTCGAACGGTGCTATACTCATTTTGTAATGTGTTGTAACGCCATTTCGTTTGATTAGCCTTGATGTAGTCCTGCAGGAGGTCTAGGACTTCCTCTTCATATTCGGATTCCAAGTGGCGGATTATGAGTTTGCGATAATCAGTTCCTTGCCAGCCTTGTTGTAGGTTCACGTAGGCTAAGAATCTGTCGAGCTTCGACGCTTCTCCTCTCGATGCTTCTCAGGGTAGCTATCTCAACCATTTCTCGAGCGGATCTTCCGCGACTTTCTTGATTTTGCCGTTGGCGTTCCGGATGATGAGAGGTTCCATTCGAAGTCGCTTTCGAGCGCATATAGTTACTCGAGGGGTTTAACGGTTCCGATACATTATTTCTTATAAGCGTCTAGGCAGCCCACAAAAGCATCGGCGGCGAGCATGAATCTAAGGGAGATGACGCATGGGCTCGCAAACACCGAACTCCTATACCTAAGACAGACGCAACTCGCGACCGCTCCGGCAACCGTTCTCAAAGTTTTCCGGAGAAGAGCACGCACGCATACCTTGTACTCGACAAGACCATATTCCATCCAAAAGGAGGAGGCCAGCCCTCCGATCGTGGAAGAATCACCTCCAACGACTTCGTGCTGGAAATCAAGAAGGCAATTCACCATCAAGGCGTGGTGATTCACTGGGGAAAAATCCTTAGCGGGACACCTTCCACTGGACCAGTTTCCTGCGAATTGGATTGGCACTACAGGTTCTTGATTATGAGGCGACATACCGCAGCGCATCTACTCGATCACTGTCTGGCGAAGGCTACCCTAACCCGTGTTGAAACAACGGACTCATGGCTTGACGAACCATGCTACGTTGGGTACAAAGGAAACGCTCCCGACCCTTCACACTTAAGTCAGGCCCAGGATCTGGCTCAGAAGATGATTGCTGCGGGAGCCCAAGTGAAGATCGAATTCCTAACCCCTGAGCAGAGCAAGCAAGTTCTGCAGAACGCTCCAAACTTCGAGAGGCTCCCTGACCTACAGGAAATCCGGGTCGTAACCATCGAAGGGTGTGATCCGATCCCTTGCGGCGGCACCCATGTATCTGATATCAAAGAAATTAGGAAGATGTCGATCCTCAAGGCGGAGCAGATGGCTGACTCTACCTTTCGGGTGCACTTCGCCGTGGGCGCCTAGCTTTTCTTCCGCCTGACACGCCTTTTCGTCGTGGGTAGGCGGCCGAAGCGCTTCAAAACGTCCCTGGGGCACGCTCAACTACCAGCCTCCTGCCAGCGACCCTCACGAACAGCTTGTTGTTGCTCCAAGAAATGGAAAGCGGAGTCGGTGGTCAGCTTTGTGGGCAGGTATATGCGTGGCGATTCGTAAATCCGCCCGTTTTGCATCCTCTTCTTGGTTATGACGAAACTCGCAACAACTTCTTTCATTGGTCACTACTTCGGGTTCAAATTCCTACATGGTTTCTGACGGAATTTCTCCCTAAAGCGGTTACCCGCATTTTCTAGTCAATTTCCGAGTTTTCATTCCATGATTCAAGCTGGGTAGGTGACAATGTTTAAAGAGGAATTGACGCTTCCGATGAAATTTGTCGTGTGTGACGCTTGCTGCAAGTAAACGTATTCGTTACCAGCATGTCAGCTGAAAGATATTGGGAAATGGATCGGCCTCTTCCGCCTCAGGTTCAAATTGGGGTCAACATAAACATGCTCGACATAGAGCAGCGCCCAGATGGGTCCCTTGACGCACCTTTCGTGTTTACCGTGAACTTTGTACCCTTCAATTGCCCAAATAAACATCAAGGGCAAGGCCAAGATCTCTGGCGAGGCGAGGATACGAAGAAGATTGCTGAGGAGCACAAAGCCCACAAAGCTCCACCTCCCAACTCATTCAGGCGGTTTCTAATGCCGCAATGGCGGATGCAATTCTGATTTCAAGGAGCCTAAACATACCCCCGCCCTTGCCGCCAATCAATCAACCTCAGAACCAACCTCAGCCAACCAAAACGGACAATCGATATACTGCCTAGGTCCAATAAATTAGAGTGATCATGAACACTCCAAAAAATTGGAGCCTAGTTCACTTTCTTTGCCACAAGATAATTGTCCCAATAAGAAGCCAGGTCTCGAAGCCGATTGGAAAATTGCACACTTAGTTTCGTGGGCTCATTTCGATACTTCTTTTCCAAAAGGCCGCTCCTCAGCATCGCCTTGTAGGTGTCACTGAGAGTCTGCGCGCTTACCTTGATTCTTTCCAGCACTTTATGGTGAAGATCCATGAGGTACATCGGCCTCTTCTCCTCCACCAGGATCTGTATTATCGCCTTGGCAACCCCCTGTTTCTTGATGCTATGAGGGAACAGAATATTGCAGAAAATGTCCAGGTCAACGATCTGATTCAAAGTCGAATGCTTATCGATCTTAGGGAAAACCCAGACCCAACGTTTCTGTCGCTCCGCGTAGTAATCTTCACGTGGGATTTGACCGATCTTTCCTCGTACGAGAACAATTGACTGTCTTGATCTACTTGCCATATCGAATCTAGTCAGCGATCGCCTTTCGCAAAGAAAGCGGTTCAGAACACGAAACGCAACAGATTCACTGTGACAAGATTGTGTGATTTGCTAGTATAGCTCAATTCTGATACCGTTTGGGGT
>CAWIJZ010000067.1:0-11317 GCA_963836465.1 uncultured Nitrososphaerota archaeon | reverse complement strand
CCTAGTGTCATAAGGTGACGTTCCCGTCATTCCATAACTTTGTCCCTGCTGACTCGCGACTGACGTAGGGAGAGGATTCGTGTACTGCTGTTGTTGCTCGGAGACTTGACCCACACGAAGAGCAGTACATTGCGTCTGCTTGATTGTTCTTTCCGCAATTTTGGCAGGTCGACATCATCTGGGGTGAACGAATGCTGCAATTTAAGGAAACGGCTAGGCTCTCACTCCTGGGAATAACCAAGAGAGGTCGGGTAAGTTTCTCGGGCCAACGGTTTAAATCGGACGACGTGCATTTTATTGCGGCATGTCTTCCGTCGTCGAAGTTGATACTAAAGCGAAAAGGCTGGCTTACAAGGACATGCACACGCTCTACGAGGCCCAGCAGAAGAGAGCTGACAAATTGTCCTCAAACGAAGCCGGCCGTGAACTTGGAAAGGAAGAGAACTCCGAGTGGATCAAGAAGCAACTGAAGAAAGCACTGGATCCCAAAGACAAGGACACCGTGGAAGTTTGAAACTTAGCCAGTCTTCTATTGTGCCTACCTCGGGATAACGACGATGCTTGCTGCCTTTTCTGCAAAGGCAATGGGTATCAGGACTTCATTTGAACCCCTTCACTGTGCACACGCTACAGTAGCGAACCTTTGGCTCGGTATGCCAAGACTAACTGACCTTCTCTAGCAACACGTAGGTCAGGGTGACGTTGCCTGCTGCACCTAGGATGCCTTGCCCACCTCCTGTCCCCCAGCACTGGACAACTCGATAGCCGGCAGCTACTCGAGTCTCCAGAGCTCGCAACAGGTTCTCGCATCTGCCCGACTCTGCCAAGATGACAAATCGCTTGCTAGGTGACTCTGTTGTGAATCCAGCCATGATTTCACCTCCCTCCCTCTGCGGTCGATTAAAATATGCTGTCGCCGGGGTTTCTGCTTCAGTTCCTGGTCTGCAGTCTCTCCACTGAATAGCCTATTTCGACGATTGCTTTACCGAATCTTTCGAACTTAGAAAAGAGGACGTTTAGGATTTAAGAGACGTTTGCAGATACCACATGTGCCAGAAATCGAGTTCGGGTGGAGGATTCCGACGTTCCCCGTCAAGGGAGAGTCTGCTACGAAGCTCATAGAGAAGACGATGAACTACTTGAGGAAGACTCATCAAATCTTTGATGCTGTTTGGATGGATGACCACCTTCATCCGTGGCTCAACTCTATGCCGAATACGACACCTGTGCTCGAATGTTGGACCACGCTCACCTACCTCTCGGCCACCTTCACCGACCTCGACTACAGCGCGATAGTGCTCTGCAACTCCTACCGGAATCCTGCTTACCTGGCAAAGTGTGGAGCGACACTTTCGTGCCTCACAGGAGGAAGATTCGTCCTGGGGATAGGAGCCGGATGGAAGGAAGACGAGTATCTGGCTTATGGTTACCCATTCCCATCGGCGAAGGAGAGGATCGAACGCCTCGAAGAGGGTGTGCGTATTATCAGAGAGATGTGGACCAGTTCGCCCGCCAATTTTACAGGCAAGTATCACAGTGTGAAAGACGCATACTGCCTGCCGAGGCCTGTGAAGAAGCCTCCGATTATGATAGGGGTGCGGGAGAGAAGCTAATGCTTGGAGTCATCGCTCGCCAGGCGGACTGGTGGAACCTGACAGAAGTGAGCCCTGAGACGTTCGAAAGAAAGGCGAAGGTTCTCAAGGAACACTGCTCGAAGATCGGGAGAAATCCTCGGGAGATAAGAAGGACGTGGACGGGATACATCACTCTCGCCGAGAACGACACGAAAGCTAAAGCCATCGCCGAGGCCAGCCCCTTCTCGAAGACCGCCGAAGAAGGGGGAACGCTGGTAGGCTCGCCCAACACGGTGAAGGAGCAGATCCCAGAGATTCGTCGATGTCGGAGTGACTCATTTCAACCTAAGGTTTCTTGACTTTCCCTCCACCAAGGGCGCGCAGATCTTTGCAAGGACCGTGGCCCCCACATTCAGGAAGAGGCGGACAAGATGGACCTAGAGGGTCACCGAGGATGCCCGCTTCTTACTTTCAACCGCAAGTTCAGCCGTACGTATGCGCTCCTATTTGCCGGGTCAAAAGAGGGGCGCTTGAAGGTAGCAAGCGTTGCCCTGCTTCAGATGCTGCCTTCACAACCCGTTGGTCCTGCGAGAACATGGTGTACACGGACCAGCTGCAACTGTGACCGAAATTGGATTGCAGGGTGATAGAATTATATTCAGGTCTATTTCTTTTTGTAAACCTTAGAGACCATGTCTCTCCCTTTTCTGGATGCACCCAAGGATGGCAAGGAGCTTCTTATGGCCGACGTAACAAGAGTTCTCAGCATGGTTTTAGGGAACCTCTGGCTGCAAGAGTTATCCTCAGAGATTGGCGCCTTTAGGCTGACTTTGGACAGAGCCACCGCATTCAGCGACGAAGAACTGAACGATTCGATAACGGCACTCAAGGCATTGAATATGATTACCACCCAAGATGGTATTAGAGCGGATATCGGCAAACCAAAACGCGATCTACTTGTGGCACTAGTTCGTTCAGAACCCCTTCAAAACTCACTCCGATCTGATCCTGACTTGAGAAGATACAGGACGATTTCTTGGTCTTACTTGCACTAGATGGTGGCAAGGAGAGGCCAGACAAAGCTAACCTCGAATGCTCTAGATGGTCGCCGAAATACCTCGCACAAACTCGTGTTAAGCGTGTCCAATTGGCGTGCTGTGGGTGTTATGCCAGAGGAAGAGGAATCAGCAGATCCCAAGAGCTGACCTAAGATCCTTATACCTGTTCCTTATCGTAACCTCGGTTACACCAGCTGCTTCAGCAATGTCCCTCTGTGTGATGTTCTCGCCCTCGAGTGTGCAGGCAACGTAGAGTGCTGATGCCGAAAAACCCATCGGGTCCTTGCCAGCTGAAAGCCTCGTCTGTCCCGCTTGGGTTAATATCTGATGGGCCCTTCTCTGCGTCTTCTCGGACACTTTGGCTCTCGACGCTATCCTGGTCACACACTTCGCTGGATCAAGAACGGGCATCTTCATGTCCATCTCCTTGATCAACAACCTGTAGGACCGTGCTATCTCCTTCTTCTTGACGTTGCTGGCCACAGCGACATCCTTCAGTGTTCTTGGTACCTCGCTATCTCTGCAGGCAGCGTAGAAAGAAGCGGCCAACATCATTGTGATGGATCTTCCTCGTACCAGACTGCGCCCCAGGGCCTTTCTGTAGATGTAAGCCGCCTTCTCCGTCACCGCCTCCGAGACGGAGAGTTTCTCCGACAGCCTGCTGAGTTCGCTGAACGCCTGTCTCAGGTTCCTGTCGACTGACTGATGCACCTGACTACGATTGTCCCACGTCCTCATCCTCTCGATGCTGGATCTCATCGGTCCGGTGAGCGATTTGCCTGCGGCATCCCTGTTCTCTCCACCTATCCTTGTTGCTAGACCCATGTCAGATATTGCTATGGAAGTCGGAAGGCCCGTCCGGCTCCTTTCGTCCTTCTCTTCCATGGAGAACGACCTCCATTCTGGGCCCGTCTCTATGGTTCTCTCTCTGCGCACAAAACCACATCTGCTACAATAAACCTCTCCTCGGGAGGAATCACTGCTCATTGAAGCGCTTCTGCACCGAGGACATCTGTCTGCTGACCTCGCTATCTTTGTCTCTGTTTCAGAGTGTATCCTATAGGAACTTGATATGTAGGTTCACTTTTCTGGAATAATTCCTAATCCTATCTGTTCAGCATTAACGTCATATATAAGGAAGTCATCGAGGAGTTTCTCGTCGAGTTTCAGGGAATAAATCGCTATGTTCGGGGTGCCTTTCGAGCCTCGAGCTTGGTGCTGCCAACTCAGTAGGGCGTCGAAGGGTTCAGATGAAGTCCGTGTCAGGCCTCTTAGTTGGCTTGAACCCTGACTTTGGTTATGGCTACGCGCTCCACACCTTCTCTGGAGGTGTGGTCGGGATAAGGTGTGCAGGGATATCTGCGACCACAAACCAGGGGACGCTGTCCGCGGGTGGCAGAACCGTTGTGGCGAAGGGCCGACTGAAGTAGGTCCATGTTCGACTCGTGAGCCATTCTGCCAACTCAGCGGGAATGCGACAAGGTCGATCGCGGCCTAAATAGCGAGTTTCGCTGAATGTAAATAGCGAGTTTCAAATCGCCATAGACCTAAGTAGGGCCGTTGGGAGTACTACTATGCTGAAACAGAATGGCAAACATAGTAGAAACCGCAACGCAGGCGGGCTCCCTCAAGATGCTCGTCACTGCCGTGCAGGCAGCTGGCCTGGTGGAAACACTGAGCGGCAAGGGTCCATTCACGGTCTTTGCGCCGACGGACGCAGCTTTCGCTAAGCTACCGAAGGGCACGGTGGAGGGTCTGCTGGCAGACAAAGCCAAGCTGACCCCAGTGCTCACATACCACGTCGTCTCCGGCAAGGTCATGTCGAAGGATATCAAGAGTGGTCCAGTCAAAACCGTTCAGGGCCAGAACGCCAACATCAAGGTGTCAGGCTTCTTTACCAAGACAGTCATGATCGACAACGCAAGAGTCATCAAGCCAGACATCGTAGCCGACAACGGCGTAATCCACGTAATCGACTCAGTAATCATGCCCAAGTAGGCTGGTCGGAGCACTTTTTTCGCTCCCTTCTGACCAGTCCGACCTTCATGAGAGAAGGTCTCCGAGGAGCGGTGCTGCGTTGAAGAAGGTTGAAGCCATGGTCAAGTTCGGCGGAGGAGACGTCCTGAAATATGAAGAGTTCACAAGGAACGCATAGCGACTTTCTGGAGCGGCTCGTCCGGACCGCGGAGAGGACGGTTGAGAGCGGCTACTACAATGTTGGTCGTGAAGAACTCCCTAAGCGGAGCCTGAGAGAGTCTATCTCCAAGAGCAAGCTCACTCCGATAATCGCGGAAATCAAGTTCGTCTCGCCAGCTGACGGGAGGCTGAGGGTGACTTCGGACGTAGCCACGATGGCACGTTCGCTCGAGAGGGGAGGGGCAGCCGGGATATCGGTTCTGACCGAACCAGAATATTTCAACGGTCGCCTGATCTATCTGCCACTGGTCAAGAAGGGCGTTTCTGTGCCGGTGCTGATGAAGGACATAGTCGTAGACCCGATCCAAATAGACGCGGCCGACGACGCAGGTGCGGACGCCGTTCTGCTGATAGCCTTGATTTACCACCATCGCCTCGTCGATCGGGACCTGAAAGCGATGATCGATCATGCCCACACGAGAAACCTAGAGGTTCTGCTGGAGGTTCACACCGCACACGAGTTCGAGGATGCGATGAGGACAAATGCTGACCTCGTGAGCATCAACAATCGAAACCTGGACACTCTGGAAGTTTCGCTCAAGACCTCGGCCAGCATCCTTCGTGAGCATCAGAAGAGCAAACCCGTGTTGTGCGAGAGCGGAATCAAGACAAGAGAAGAGATCGACGCGCTGAGGCGACTTGGTGCGGATGCTCTCCTCGTGGGGTCGTCGATCATGAAGATCGAGGACATGGAGGGCAATGTCAGGATGTTGGCAGGAGCTTGAGTTAGCCATGGTGAGAGTGAAGATCTGCGGTATTACGAAGTAATGCTATGAGCACCTTCTACCGCTTCACGGGAATCGTGGTCGTACCATTATTCTCAAGAGCGACACGGGCCGGAACGGATAAGCCTCGAGCGATTGTTTAGGTTAGGGGAGGTAGGTGCAACGCCAAGTGAGCTCCTTCGAACAACGATGAGGTACCGGGATTTCAAAGAAAGCATAAAAACTCTGTACACACCATAAACATACTCGCACGGCTAGACGGTCTTCATGATGAAAACTCACTCTTACTACTTACTCGCACTGATTTCCGCATTTGCCGTTCTAGTGCGGCTGATTGCCATTCCAATTCTGGGTAATGGTTTGAATCTTGCAGACATCTACTACGTAGATCGCGAGGCTGCTAAATTGGTTCTTGAGCTTCGGGATCCATACCTTTACTCAAATTACACAAACCATTATGGACAGATAGTTACCTTTGCGTATCTACCTCTGATTCCGATCTATTATGCTCCTTTCGTTCTAATCCACTTGGACGTAAGATATGGAAGCATCGCTGCAGACGTTGCCTCAATAGTCGCTATGTATTTCATCGCCAAGTCGACGTTGAGCAAAGTGGAAGAGCGATCATTGATTCCATTTTCGGGTATTATCGCTTATGCAGTCTTGCCAACATCAATTTGGCTCACAAGTGGTGCGGGGACAAACATGATGATAGGTTCCATGTTCCTGGTTGTCGCTTTGGCAACTCTCTTGGAAGGCAGCGCTCGCTTTCGGGAATCTTTCTTGGTCTCGCATTGGCTACAAACCAATTTGTGATTCTCGTTCTTCCGTTAGTTGCGCTCTATTGTCTCAGGAATCGCAACTTCAGAAGTATAGCTGTTTCAATTCTAATTGCTTGCGCAGTAGTATTGCCCTTCCTTCTGTATTCGCCTTCGCACTTTCTATACGATGTTCTGTTATTCCAGTTTGAAAGACCGTTGCAACAGAATGGGATCTGGGGCCTCTATTATCTTGTCTATGCGACAGCCGGATTCAAGATGAGTACGTACTTGCGCCTAACGATATTTCTCATTCCAGCCGCCGTCACCACTCTTCTTTTTTCAAGGACAAAGACAAACATGTTGACGGGAGTTGCTATATTGCTCGCATTAGGTACGTTCATACTTCCAGTGAATGGTTTTTGGAACTACTTTCTTCTACCGACAATTATCATCTGTGCACTTATCCCAACGATATTAACCCGCAGATACAGAACCTAAGGTTCAGTTCGCAACCTCCGCGACACCATGATTGGTCCAAAAAAATCTGCTACATGGGAAGCTTCAGCCTCGTAAAGAGCTACGCGGAGGTGGCCGCATTTCCCCTGTGGACCTGCGAGACATAGCGGCTGGACCCAACCAATGAACGGCAAATGCATGGGTTGGGTTCGTGGTGGTTGGGTTCGTGATGGTTGGGTTCGTGATGGTTGGGTTGGGATGGTTGTCGTAGGGGTCTGAATATCTTGTGGGCTTGAAGATGGTTGGACCGATATTGTCGGCGATAATCGTTAGCCCCGAGGTCGAGAAGAAGAAAGGCAGGAAACATAAGAGCGAGAGACTCCGTGAAGGTGATGAGAAGAGGTTCAAGCAAGTTGGAACCCAAGTTGGAGCAGCTCTTGCAGTCAAGGGGAAGACAGTCTCGACATGAGCATCGCTAGCGAGAATCAACCAATCGCAGATTCTTCCCTGAACGATCTCCGAAAGTATGTCGCCCCGATTTAAATGGCCCTTCGCATCAACACACAAAGACATTATCGAGCAGCTTCTCGGTCGAGATAGCTGTCAGCTCTGAGAATCGTGTCCCAAAGTTAACTAGTCTGCCTTCGTCGAGGAGCCCGCCGTGACAGATTGGCTCGACAGACTGAGCTACGACCCGTTGCCGTTCCTTCTGGGGTCGGGGAGCGCGGCCGTAGTCTTCTTCACCAGACGCGACCTTCTGGAGGAAAACAGCGGGCAGTGCAGACTCTCTGGTCTAGTGCCGAAGCGAAGAGAATCCTTGCGAGGCAAAACCGCGGCCGCTGGGAGTATCCCGGAGGAGGAAGCGCACGAATACGCTCTACTGAGACTATGACCAGCTCGAGACATACCGGCAGCTGGGCCTGTTTGTGGAGGAATTCGGTTTCACCGGATGCACCCACGCCTCAGGAAAGCCGCACAATTCCTGTTCGCTCACCAGACCGAAGAGGGGGATTTTCGGGGCATCTACGGCAGGCAGTACTCCCCGAACTATTCGTCCGGGATAATGGAGCTCCTCGTGAAGGCAGGCTACGGCAGGACAAGAGGATTGAGCTGGGCTTCCGCTGGCTACTTTCAGTGCGCCAGGCAGATGGGGGCTGGGCGATCCCACTAGGACCGTTACAAGCACCTCCCACAAGAGCTGGACGGAGGTGCTGCAATCGGAACCAATCCACCCCGACGTGTCCCACCATTCTCGCATCTGGTGACAGGCGTGGTCCTGCGGGCGTTTGCGGCCTCACGACAGATACAGCAAGTCATCGGAGGGACGCGCGGCAGGCGAACTCATCTCCCAACGCTTATTCAGGGCCGACGTTTACATCGACAGAAAGGCCCCAGAATTCTGGGGAAGGGTCTCGTTTCCGTTCTGGTTCACAGACGTTGTCTCAGTCTTGGACTCCCTCTCCTTACTCGGTTTCCGAAGGGAAGATCCCAGAATCAAAAGTGCGCTGGGTTGGCTGACTGAGCGGCAGGTGAAAGACGGCTCATTCAGACTGAAGCTGCTGCGGGACCGGGACAGGAACCTGAGCTGCTGGGTTTGCCTGGCGATATGCAGAGTTTTCAAGCGGTTCTATTCGTTAGCATCTCTTTAGGTTGGATGTTGTCTTCATTGCTGACTCTAGACTAGAAGCCTATGGATTCGCGGATCAGCACGACCGTGAACGACCGGGGGGAAGTCGGAGTTGATGATCAGGATTTGGCGAGGGCGCTGGGCAGTTAAGTTCGGCTTCAGGAGGCTGATAAGTAAAGACCGAGACCTTCAACAAGAAGGCGATCGGATTATACAAGAAGAACGGATTCAGCGAAACGAGGAAGACCACCGAGAAGGTGGGACGGACGAAAGTTCCCACCCAGCTCTTGCAGAAACAGCTCTCATGATCCTCTGATCGATGAGGTCACCGGGACTTGAGCCGTACTGGTTTTGGATAGTGATAACAGAAGAGCTCTTTCGAAAGGCGCAATGAACTCCAGCATCGCAACAATAATACGCTAAGAAGCAGGATGCGATGAGAAGGAGGAGACAGCCGTTGCCGCAATGCCCGACGTGCCAGAGCGAAGTGCGCTGCTGACTATAGTTACTGTCCGAATTGTGGAGCGCGGTTCTTCCCCGCGACCGCAATCAGCAACGTGCCTCCGGCAGACAGCGGGAGCACTGGTCCGCAAGGACCGTCCCAGGTCGTCCGGAATCAGAGTCGCGGCGGCGGTGATAATCATCGTACTGCTAGTGGTCGTCTGCGTGTTCGCCATGATCCCAGTCGCTCGCATACCCTTCCAGCAGCCCCTTGGATCAGCTGCCCACGTAGCTCTGCCTCGTCCACCCTCGTATCGGCGCCCACCCCGGACTATGACGTCCAGGAAGTCATGGCATTCACCCGGATCATACTCTCAGCTGGAATTCAACGTGACAGCTGTCGCCCAGTGCGACACCAACGGATACGGACCGGCGTACCTTCTGAACGGCCTCTCCAATACCGGTTACTGGTACCAGGTTGGGATAAACTGGGACTGGCCACTCCAGACGGGCGGTTACATCCCGGGCTTCGGGTTTGTCAGTGAGGCGTTGGGCGCCGGGCGGACTATCGCGCTCGCCCCCTTCGACCCCTTTCTCCGGCACGTCAACCAAGTGACACGATCGATTGAGTCTGTACTTCAACGGAGGTCGGGTGGTAGCTTCAGCGCGCGATCTGAATACGGGGGCGAGCGCATCAATACCTACCCCGCGAACAGGGCAACGACCTTCGTGGGTCTCAGGCGCAACAGTCCCACACAAGATTCTCGTTCGCGACCCGAGGCTACTTCACGGGCCTGATGACGGAGTGGTACCACGTGAACCCGAGCTACAACGGACCCGAGGGAGCGTGGTCTACTCCGAGACCACGACGCCGATTGCGTCGGCGACGCTGGGCGTGGGCGAATGGAACTTCACGACTACAGTGCCCACTTCAGTCTTCTCTGACATTGCAAACAATGGCAACCCGATAGATTTCGGCGCGCAACCAAACCAGCTTCAACAATTCGCGCTCAACGGATTCATGCTCTTAGCGGACGCCTACGAGTTCGTGACGGGACCTTAGTATAACCAAAGGCAGACGCCGACTTGGACCCAGAGAAAAGGAACGAACTCCGGTAATTCTTCCTTCGCCGTCACCCAACAACTCTACAGGACTTCTGGTCGGAAGTCCCGGTGACCGCCAGAGTCTCCTAGCCCGACTTCGAATGCGTGTCCTAAAGACTCGGGTCAACAAGCCAGCTCGCTCCGGCGACGAGAATCGTGAGCTTCCGTTGGACCCCACTTTCAGTCTGCGAGATGAACTCCACCACCAGAGGATACTGCTTCCACCGCTGGCCATTCTCGTCATGTCATTTCTCCTGAGTCTGCTTGGTACACAGGTTCCCCTCGCTCCCAGCTTCGCTTAATATTACTGCGGTTCGACGGCTTGATTGGGAGAGAAGACCGGTCCTGCGCATTTGGGATATCCCAAGGAGGTTGTGTAGAAACCACCTATTGGGGGAACATGCTGAGCTTCATGCAATCTGGACGGTGATTTCGCAGAACAGGAAGGGGTACACGCATCATCCTGAGGTTCTTCGTTGGCAAGGGAAGCTCAGAGCGCTCTACAGGACCCACTCGGAGACCGTCGCTGAACTTCAAAGAAGAGGGTACGTCCATGACTCACCGCTGAATCCCCGACTCGCAAAGGGAAGAAGCACCCAAGACGAATTGGTCAACACTATCAAAGAACAGACTAGGATTCTACGGCAGAAGAAATGCCAATGTAAGGTGTAAAGGTAGCTGCAACCCGCATCAACGACATAGCCGACCAGTAACACGTCGTCGGCCGGGGTCCTTCAGCCTGGCGGATATGGAAACTATGGGTATCGATATAGATATAGTTATATAATCTATTCCGAGTGGCCTTCCCATGGGAAAGAACGGAGACGATCGTCATCCAGCAAGAGGGTCCGGGACTCATTGAGAACGGGAGCCTGCACTCACATGGCGCCCCGAGGGGCTTGCTGCACTTCTATGCCCTTCTAAGCATTGCTCGCAAGCCGATGCGAGGCTACGACCTCATGAAAGAGATTGAGATCAAGGCTGAGGAGTTGGCGCCCGGACCTGGCGCAGTGTATCCTGTGCTCCGGAAACTCGTGAATCAGGGTTACATTACGGAAGAGGAATGTGAAGGGCGGGCCGCCCCACGTACTCTACGAGATAACGCCTGCAGGACTTCGCCAACATCGCCAACGCGAAGAAAATGATGAAATTGTCGACAGAACGCTTGAACCTGATGAGCTCGCTCTTCGTCGATTTGATGGAACCTGATGACTTAGTGAGATTCATCCTCAAGCTCCGTTGTAACTGCAGATCGAGCTCGTCCACATGGTCATCGAATCAGACAGGAGCGGGTTGAGCAACCAAGACAAGTTGTTCGTCCTCCGCCAGTATAGGCTCAATCTCGAGAGGGAGCTGACCCGGGCAACGGCCTCAA
>CAWIJZ010000066.1:0-13279 GCA_963836465.1 uncultured Nitrososphaerota archaeon | reverse complement strand
CTTCTTCTTACCTCTACTTGGTTGGTTGCGTATTGCTCAGGGGGACAGAACGTCACATTTTCCTTGCACCTGAATGGGTCCTACTATGGTGTCAGTTCCAGCTGGAAGGCGCTGAATTTGGACGACATGGGTGTGATGGCGGGGTTAGGCTCTGACCTCGAGGTCGGAGGGACTTTGGCGGCTGAGAGCTGGTTGCCTACCTTTATCGTCCGCGATTCCTCAGCGGCGCTCATCGATTACGCCAACGTTCAAGTCAGCGGGCAATTCGTCTATCCAGATCAGTCCTTCTTTAGGCTTGCTGGGGTGAAAGGGCAAGACGAGTTGCTGCTCCTGGCTTCGAACACGACTGCAGCTCAGCTTCTTGTCGACGACAACCTGTCACTCCCCAGCTTATCTTCAGCGGCTGTCTTCGCAAACGCCTCCAGCGGATGGGTGTACTACAGCGATAGCGGCGCCCTCATGGTAAAGTTTGCAACGAACGGCGCGAGCACCTTGCGTCTTCTGGCTTACACAGGACCAGTCAAAGGACTAGTGCTCCCAGTGTCGACGCTGCTCATTGTCATCGATGTTCTGGTGTGTTCTGAACTTATCGTCTTTGTACTACTAGTCTTCACGCGGCAGCGAAAGCAAGTGCCGAGATGAGAACCAAAGATTGATCGAGACTGGCCAACTTATATGAGATTACTACGCCGTTTCCAACGAGGCAATGGAAGATCTCCAGAAGATGTTCACCAAGAGGAGGCTCGTCGAATCCAGGGGACAAATCCAGGGGAGGAAGGCCAGAGAAAGGATGGAGCATAACCCCGCCCTGATAATAAAGTACCCCGAGCTGGCCGAGAAGATGAAGGAGCACTCGCGGCAGGAGCAGTCCGATAGATATGGAACCAAGGCCTGATTCCGCTCTGGTGAGGCTGCTGTTCGGAATGAAGTATGTCAGAGTCGTGGGGTACAGGCTGATTCCGACGTATCAGGTGACTCTACCCGAGGGGATGACGTTCAGATTCCATACCCTCGACGAAACAGAAAGAGTTCAGGTACAGGCCATTCTACGAAACCATGTCTACGACAGATTCCAAGTCCCTGAAAGAGGAACGGTCGTGGATGCAAGGGCGAACGTCGGGATATTCACCGTCAAGGCATCAAGGCTCGTCGGGCAGGGAGGGATGGTGGTGTCGGCGGAGCCCTCGCCCTCCAGTTTCTCTCTTCTCAAGAAGAACGTGGCACTCAACGGTTGCAAGAACGTGAAGCCTTTCATGGTGGTCTTTCAGACAAGGAATCGTCCCTCGAGTTGAAGATTCACAAGAGCAGCGTACTCAATTCCTTCATGGAACGAGAGGAAACGCCGAAGGGGAAGGTCAGGGTCCAAACGAAAACCCTCGACGGGCTCGCCCAGAATTTGCAGTTCACAAGGCTGGACTTTCTGAAGATCGACACTGAGGGGTCCGAACTGCCAATCCTCAAGGGAGGCGTCGGGGCCATAAGGAGGTTCAAGCCCTGTATTGTGGGTGAGGCCCACCCAGGATTCAGCGACTCAGGCTCCCAGATTGCGGACTTTCTAAGCGGGATCGGATACGAATGCGAAGTTGGACCCCGACACAAAGACGCGGAGATGTTCTACGCGCAGCCGAAGTAGTCTCATGTTTGCTTGTACCAACCAACCATTGCGGTTCTCCCCGTGCCTCACGAGTTTACCAGTTCAATTACACGCCATCTCGGAACGATTGTGAATGGCCATGAAGGTTGCGTTTCTGACGGGCTCTACTCACGGAATTCCGAGGCTCGGCGGAGAGGCGCGTACATACCATCTGGCGAAATTCCTGGCGTCAAGTGGTGTCAATGTTGGCCTCTTCGGGAGTAGGTTTGAAGAGGAATTGATTGGTTCTCGTATGTCGCAGTTTCGGTCTTTTAGAAGTTGGTCTGGTGGCGATTGGTATCCCGTCTCTATGAAAAGCTCACCTGCGTTGTTGAGAAACATTCCTTCGCTGATTCGCCTAAGCCAAGTTTGGAAAAGCTATGACGTGATTATCTCGGAACTGGGGTCCGCGTGGCAGGCTCTGTGCTCCAAGCAAATTAGCCGCCTGCCGATGGTGCTCGACGAACACAATGTCGAGTGGTACCTGATGCGCCAGCAAGAAATTTCGACAGGCAAGCCGTTTCCGTGGAAGAGATTACGAGCTTACGAGAAGATTTGTCATAGGGCGTTTGACCATGTCTTGGTGGTTTCAGCGTTTGATGAAGCGATTTTTGAAGCTAGTGGAACGCCAGGTCGAAAGATGACGATTGTTCCTAACGGGGTCGACACGGCTGCTTTTAGAGAGGATGCAGGACTTCGGCAGACGATAAGAGACAAGTACCGGCTGGAAGAGAACGAGCCGCTTGTCATGTACATGGGAAGTATGAAGTTCTTCCCGAACGTGGACGCTGTTGGAACTCTCCTGGCTAGAATATACCCTAAAGCCCGAGCCTTGATTCCTAATCTGAAGCTGATGCTCACAGGCCCTGGGACTGAGGGCTTGGTAAGCTCAAGTCCCCACGAAGTGATCCTAACAGGGGTAGTTGATCGCGCTTCTCTGCCGTCTTACATCAACGCCGCCGATGTTTGCTTGGCACCTTTGAGGTTCGGGTCAGGAACTAGGTTCAAAATCCTTGAATGGATGGCCTGTGGAAAAGCCGTAATCGCCACAGACAAGGCCGCCGAGGGAATCGAAGTGACGCATGGTGATAATGTCATTCTGGAGAACGATGTCGAAAGATATCCAGCTTGGATCTCCGACTTATGTCGTGATCATGGTTTTAGATCCAGGCTTGGTAGGAATGCGCGCAATCTCGTGGAGAAGAAATATGGGTGGGAAAAATGCATGGCTCCGTTGGGAGAATTACTGAGGAGACTGTAGGTGAGTCAACCCGCACGCTGATGGCTTTGGCCAATCGCTGGCCAAACCAGCCAAAGAAGGTGGCTCGACCTTGCAACAACACTCAATCGAGCCCCTCTAGGGAACTTCGACAACTAGAGTACTTACTGGTCTCCCTTAACGGCTAAAAACACTAGTGTTCGTGAAAGAGCCTACGTGCGTCGCTCCAAGCACCTTTTCAACGGATGTGAACGGCCGAAAGGAATTCTCGGTGAGATACGATTGAGATTACCAAGTGAATTCTATGGCGTAGCCTTGGGTTGAGTTTGCAAATGATTCAAAACAGCCTCACTATCATTGAGCTGTACCATATCAAATGAACGAATCACCCGAAGGTTCCGATACTTCCAAGCGTAGCCTAGAACTCGGAAAGATGGCAGCGGAGGGTGCAACCGCCCTCCTGTTTGGAGAGTTTGCGTCGAAGCTCGTCGGCGTCATCGGCTCGCTCGTGATAATTAGGCTCCTCGTGAGTCCCACGATCTACGCTCCTATCGCCGCCGCTACTACTCTTCCAGGCCTTGTCATGCTGGGCGACCTTACCGGCGTAAATTCGGCATTGACGAGAACACTAGCCTTCAGCAAGAGGGAGGGGGATTCCGAAACAATATGGTCCTCTTATTGGGTCGCAAACATTGTAAAGCTTGTCACGGGAGCAGTGCTGAGCCTAGTCGCCTACTTTATTGCACAACCCGTTGCTGTGTTGCTTGGCAAGCAAAGCGTTGAGGGTTATCTTCTGGTGGCTTCACCTCTGCCACTAGTCTGGACCGTACAAGTCAACATCAAGTCCACCTTGATTTCTTTGGGACGGGCTAGGGCTTACTCTTGGCTTCAAATCGTAAACGAAGTGCTGTTGAGTTTCGCACCGATTCCCGCTGTTCTGTTGGGCTATGGCGCAATGGGCGCACTAATCGCGATGGTGTTTGCGAACTTTGCCTATCTAGCTATAGGGCTCGCAGTAAGTACTAAAGCAGTGCTTGCTGATACGGACCCACAGAGCAGAAGGATCACATACGGCATGACAGCGAAGAAACTTGTGAGTTTCGGCCTTCCTCTCGGACTATCTGCTAGTTTTAGCAGTTTTGTTGGTCAGATCATCAATCTGATTATCTTGAGGTTCGCCAGCCTGTACGTGTATGGTCTGTACAGCGTCGCCTCTTCTGCTGCCGCTCTCATGAATTCCATCAGCGATCCGTTGAGTTCCATGGTCCTCCCGATCTATTCAAGAATAAAGGGCTCTCAAGAAGTAGAGATCCTGCAGACAGTCTACAGGCAGTCCGTCAGATATTCTACAATGATAATTCTTCCTTTTGCGCTTTTCTTCATTGTCTATGGGCGGCCTTTCATGATTCTATTTTTCGGGAGCGCGTATGCTAGCGGAGGAATATACCTGACCGTTTTGTCGGTGGGTACGCTGACTATCGGCATGGGTTGGCCAGGAAGCGTGATTCCTTCCCAGGGCTATTCCAGATATACCGGCGTAATGGGCATTATGTCAAGTGTTATCGGAGTAGCAATTGCAATCCTGACGGTACCAACTCTCGGCCTTTTGGCTTACATTCTTATTAGCAATCTTGGTGTCATGCCAAGCTACATACTGCTGGTGAAAAAGGCAAGGTCTGATCTTAGCATCTCGCCACCTTATGCTTATGTAATACCATTCTATGGCGCCGTGCTGCTCTCTGGGATTGTTTCGCTCGGTCTACTAATCGCAAACTTTGACCCTCTGATAGAGGTTGTGGCAGGAGCATTCGTCGTAGTGATCTCCTTCATTGTGTTCAGCGCACTTCTCCGCGGTTTGACATCTGCCGATGCGACACGTCTTGGAGAAATGATTTCAACGCAGCCAAAAGTATCCAGATTAGCTAAGCCGTTTATTTCTCTGTTTGGCAAAATCATCAGGTTCGTTCAACCTAGACAGGCATGACAGAAATCTGGCAGAGTGAATGGCGTAGAGATATCCTTCCAACTTTGAACTGAAAGGTAAGGCTCTGGCGAGATCCGTTCTGATGAAATTCAATGCCGTGATTCTAACGAATCGTAGGAATTGGTTCTTGTCCTTTCAACCGATTTCTGTGAAGGAGTTTCCGACTAGAGCGGATCAACTCGCCTGACGCTCTATTAGAGTAGAGTGTCACGCTCTGCCTAGGGTGCACGGAGTCGGCCCAACTGCGCAGGTATGGAAGGTCATTAAGGAAATCCAATTCTTTGATGAAGTTGCAACCAGATTCGCCTGTGACATAACTGCCACCGAACTCGAAGGAATCTACGAAAGGCTCCTCTCAAATTGCTGAGGATGGTGGGCAGATTTCAGCTACGGCCGCATGAATATCGGATATCAAATAGTGTCTTTCCAATCTGTGTTTGAGCTCCATATGTCTTAAGATTCGAATTCCTTCTATGGCAATTCCCAAATGGCCAAGACGAGAACTCTTCGGATTGCACTATTTCTCTTTCTGCTGCTGTTGCCTGCGGGATTTGTTTCCAGTATTAGTGTGGTACCAGTTGAGGGAGCAAGTGCTCTGTTCACTTCAAATTCAGAGACTTCCTCAAACACTCAGACCAGCGCACCCGGAGGTGCGGTTGGCTGTTGAAGTTCTCGAAGTACTCCTCAAAATGGGCGCTCTCTTGCACGCTGATAGGGCTCTTGATGCTATCCAGTCTGGCCGCGATATTCTTCACTGCAGGTAGCATCCGGCAGGCGGCCGCCTCACCAGGAAGCCAAGGCTCTGGTTCTGACCCTACATCTACCTACGGCGTAGGACTCACCGGGGCGCCAGTCGTTCTTGATGAAAGCACGCTCGCTTCCATGGGTGGCGGAACAGTGGCACAAGACGAGAACGTCATCCAAGAATACTTCGTCCCGTCGGCCATCAGCTTCGTCTTCTTGGACATCGGATGGGACAACGACGCCAACACTTCGACTACCCAGGTCGCCGGAGGGTACGAGCCATGGGTCAGCAACTGGCTGTACGCCTCCAACCAGTTCGGGATAGACAACATCTTCTTCACCAAGCAATGGGGATACTTCTTTGGCTCGCCCAGCTGGGACCAGGACCTCCTGAACGAGTATCCGTCCACAGCAACGGTCAATGCATCTGGCGTCTATGTCCCAATGAATGGCTGTTCAGGTTGTGTAACATCGAGTGGGTGGACTGACGCCTCTCCACTGGTGTATCGAGCATATGAAGCCGACCTGAAGCAGCTCTATGCATGGTACGGCAATTACACGAATTGGATCGGCTTCGGTGAAGGCTCGACGGGAGACAGGAACAACTACGCCCAGACAGGTGGGACGATAAAGACCAGCAGACCCTTCGACAACTTTACGATGCAGGTGTACGCTGACAGCGTCTTCTTCCAGAGGAACATGAACACAGCGACGGGGAAGTACCTCTCCGACGGGACGACGAGCAAGATCTGGTCGATGTTCCTCTCAGACGAGCCAGATATAGTGGCGTCGAGCGGCCCTCAGGAGTATTCCGAGACGTACGACATCTACAGTTCATCTGCGTCCCCTGCGATGCCGTTCTACGTCCCATTCGGGGACTCTCAGGCGTCTGGGTTCAAGCTCCTAGCGTACCTGCAGACATCTGGCACGCCTTCAGGAGCTTTGACAGCGACTTTGTATCCAGATGACATGATTGCCAGATACAACGCTTCATATTATCCCAGCCCGGTATTGAAACAGCCGTTGCAGACTGTGACAGTCTCAGGGGTAGGCTCGTCAGCGTCCTGGGTGACTGCCACCTTCTCGACACCACTCGTAGGCGGCGACTACTACTGGGTCAAGTTCTCAAGTTCAACGACTTCAGGTAACCCCTATGTTGTTACGACAAACGAGAACGCTCAATGTGGTTGCTGGATAAAGTCTCTATCAGGACAGAACGTAACGATCGATACGATACTTAACAACAACGGAAACAACTGGGTAGCTCTTCCCAACAACATTGTTTACTTTGAAGTCACTCAAACATCAAAAGCAAACGAAGTCGCTTTCGATACCTCTGACAGAGGCTATGACCCAAACGACATCGTAATATCCATAGAGTATCCGAACGGCACAGTTCTGACTACAGCTACAATTAGTCAGGCTGTCTCTGAAACCTACAGCTTTCCTATCAACTCCTATGGAGCGTTTCCCTTTCAATTTGCAAAGACGGTGACTCTGGTTCCGGGCATCAAGTATCAGATGGTCTTCTCGGCTTTGCCTGGGGGTGATAGCTGGGGAGGAAGCGGTGCCACAGGGATTACTCAGGACTTCTTTGCAGACTATGCCAACCCGGCATCCGCCGGCTATCTTGGTCAGGGATACTTTCCGATATTCCAGATTGGATACCAGACAATCAACTTTGCAGCTTCTGCCCTGGCTACTTACAGTTCTACCGATCTCTTCGCCTCTCCAGGATATCAGGGTACTACTCAGGATGCTGTAAGGTTCACCCCCACTGGGAGCGAGACTCTGCAGAGCTTTACAGTTGAAGTTATAGAAACGCCTGCGATTTCAGGAGATATATTCAACGTTACTCTGAATGCCGATAACACGACGATTGGAAGTCATCCGTCTAAGACTGTGATAGCTCAAGCGTCAGCCACACTTGCATCGATAAACGCGAGTTTCAAAGCTGGACCCACTAATTCTGGCTACTATGCATGGGTAAACATGACCTTCACTGCGAAGACAGGCTATACGTTGGCTCTTACGGCAGGAACGAACTATTGGATTGTGATGACTTCACCTTCTGGCAAAGAAGTCATTCTCAACAGGCTCGTCAATCCGTATAGAGGTCCGATGTACATGTCAGAGAATGGGTGGAAGACTTGGGGAATACCAGCCGATGGTCCAAGTAGCTTTTCATTCATAATCCATACGAGCGGTGAGACGTACAACAACGCTGTCCTTGGAGAAGGCGAGTTTATATTTAACACTGGCAACAACTTCGCCCAATCTTTCGAGTCTCCAACCTCGTTCCAGCTGAAAGGCATTGATGGTGCCTTCGGTGCAAGTACTCGTTTCATAGTAACAATGACCATTCAAACAGACAGCGGTAGTGATTCTCCCTCTGGGCACATACTGGATAAGGCGGTCAGCGTGGGAGCGACGAATTATTTCCAGTTTCCGGTGAACATCACAGCCAGCACGAAGTACTGGATGGTCTATACTGTCAAGTGTATGGCTCCTTGTAGCAACCCAGCACGCGCGTATTATGCTATCTACGGACTGGGCCAGGGCTCGGTCAGTGACTATGGTGGAACTTCTCTTCACTACGAATACCTGGTCGGCTCTACCTGGACATCGCCTGGCTATTCAGCAAGAGGTGACATGCCGTTCATCCTGATAGGAACCGGTGTGACCGTCCATGTCTACGACACCAAGACATTAGCCGCTGAGATTGAGAACGAGAACGCACAGTCTACGTCGTATCCTCCGAAGGGATGGAACCAGTTCCTGAACTACGAGCAGGCCCAAATCAATTACAACCTCACGCAGATGATGAGTACCCTCTCAGAAAGAGCATTCGTGTGGCTCAACGGGATGGACGGGAATGTCGTCAACTCTCTTCCGAATCTCAATTCCAAGTATGTCCTTACTCAAGCAGGAGGGTCTGGCGGAGGATTTGGCTGCGTTTCTCAACCTTCGTGTGGTGGCGTAGAGGATTACTGGAGTGGGGATGCTACCAATAAGATCGAGAGCATTCTCTCTGCGTCAAACCAAACCAATGTAATAGGATGGTCGAGTTTCGGAGCTATAGGAGACAATGTTGGCGGCGTCACTCCAGAGGACCTGAAGCAGCAGTATCTCATCGAACTTCCTCAGCTGGCCACAGACAGCACCTTGACTGCTAACGACTGGTGTTGGGGTCTGAGTTGCCATGGTCTCAATAACTTCACTCAGACAGCTCCCATGCGGAGCTTCGGAACCATCCTCAATCGGATGGCTTACACAGGAGGATACTATGGAACGAATGCAGCAGTGGTGAAGGTCCTCTGGATTCAGAACTCTGGAGATGGGAGCTTCGCATCTTACTTGGAACCTGCTGCTGATGTGACTACGACCAGCGACTCCAACAGCAACCTCACGCAGTTCGGAAACTTACGGCAGTTCAACGTGATAGTCGACCCATCCGCCATCGAATCCATAACCACAAGCGCAGAGAGTAGGATCATAGCCTTCGTGAAAGCTGGTGGAGGGATAGTGGAAGACTCCCCTCCGGCGACATGGGAGGACCACATCATGGGGCTCTCCCCGAGCTCGGGTTGTTGCACGGCGCCCTACACCGTCCTCTCAGGCAACAAGATAACGAAGCCGTACACTTCCCTGCCGGGATATGCCCCGTACTATACTGGGAGCTACACTAAGATGGGCAACGAGTCTGCCATATTCGAAGTGATTGATACGAACGGCTATCCGGTTGTCAGTAGCAACAACTACTACTCGGGTCGCGGCGTCATCGTGGATATGGACAAGGCGAGGCTGTCGTACGACAGCTTTGGGGACAGCTACACGACGCTGCTCATGAACGCCGTGCTCTATGCAGGCCATCAAGACAGCCTCATTCCAACAGTGTGGACCACCACGTACGCGACGACGCAGTCGTGGAACCAGATAGTCTACACGGTCGATGGCTCGGTCGGCCATCCTCTGCTGTGGGTCTCATCGAACTCTACTTCAAGTCAGACATTCAGCATAAACTTGAATGCGACGTTCTATGGAATCACAGGTTCCTGGGTAGCAATCAACATGCAGAGTTTGTCAGTGGTAGCGTCTGGCGCTAGTTCTGATATATCGATCTCGATGACTATGTTACCCTTTACATGGGCTCCGATTTACATCATCGACAGACCTGCAAACCTTCAGCCTATCTATTCCACGGCCAGCATAACGAGTTCGTCGGTCTCGTCCTCAGGAGGTCAGTACGCGACTTCAGGACCGCACGACGCCTCAAGCTGGGTAGTCCTCTCCATGGCCTCGTCGCCCCTTTCAGTCACGAGCAGTAAGTCGAGCGAGCCGCTTCCCGCCTTTTTGACGCTCTCCGCTATGAATTCCTCCAAGATAGGCGATTACTGCACATCTATCGCGAGCGGAGGAGGATGCAATTCGTTCACTTACTATAATCAACAGGGGTGGTACTACGACAGTGCGAATTCGCTCCTGTATATTCACTTCCAGCAGGGAAGCCAAGCCATGATAGAGGTCTCATTAAGCCAGTCAAGTTCGACAACCTCAACAGAGACAACCACCTCTTCCAGTCCAACCAGCACCACGACCTCGTCGTCGACAACGTCAACCACCTCTTCCAGTCCAACCAGCACCACGACCTCGTCGTCGACAACGTCAACCACCTCTTCCAGTCCAACCAGCACCACGACCTCGTCGTCGACAACGTCAACCACCTCTTCCAGTCCAACCAGCACCACGACCTCGTCGTCGACAACGTCAACCACCTCTTCCAGTCCAACCAGCACCACGACCTCGTCGTCGACAACGTCTGAGACGACTACCATCGCGTCCTCGACGGTCAACCAGACGACCTCCGCACCCCCTTCAAGCTGTGAGCAAGCGTCGTCTTGCAACCAGAGTTCCTTCGACTCAACCATAACCATTCAGAGCGACGCCGTGAGTCCAGTTCCGATCTACGTGGATGGAGCGGCCTACATGACTCCCTCGATTTTCGCATGGCCTGTGGGATCCAACCACACTTTAATCCTGGGAGAGCTCTCCGTGAACACACTGACAGGCAAGAGCAAATTCGTGGGCTGGTCGGGAGGAGTCAACTCTACCTCCACGAATCTCACGATTACGGTTGGGGGCGACCTGAGTCTGCTTGCATCCTACAAGAACCAATACCTTGTGAACATAGTGTTTGTTGACGCCGAAGGGAGAAGCGTGTCCCCTCAGAACGTCTCGATCCGAGGACCCGCAGGAGCTTTCAATCTGACCGACTCAAGTCTCTGGCTCTATTCAGGCACTTACCAGGTCACTCAAGCAGAATGGATGGGCATGGATGTCGGGTCGAGTCAGGGCGCCCCGGTGACCTTCGCAGTTGCAGATTCGAACCCAATCATAGTTTCACTGCCGATCTACGACGAAACCATCATTGTTAACGACGTCTACGGCCTTCCAATCAGTGGTGCAAACGTGACCATGACGGTAGGGAATCAGATCCAAGAATTGCTGACCAACAGCACGGGCCTGGCAGTGTTCAGACAAGTGCCACTGGGATATCTCAACGGAACCGTCAGGTACCTGGGATTCAGCGGGAACATCCGAGTCTCGACTCCGGGTGAACATACGGAGTACGTGATTGTCACATTGAGCTATCCGGTCCTGATTTCCATCTTGGCGATAGGTGCGGTCGGGACGTACTTCACCGTCAGGAGAATTCGCCGAAGACCGGTCCACGACTCGGACTTCTATCCTTGGAACTCAGGGAAGTCGTGTACAGTCGATTCGGCGTAGCAGCTAGTCTCTCTGCGACACTCTGTTGCTTTTCGCAAGTGTGAGACGTCGAACTCCGTGATTCGTGCGATAATCGTATAACTAATGCGGGTGTGGCCGAGCACCCGTTGATCTCGCGCGGCCATAGAATCATACTAGACATGTTGCTCGCAGGGTCACTTCTCTACATCGGTGTTTGGATCTACGAACTCGCGAATTGGGCTTCGCTGACTCTGCTCGGGTTCCAGTCGACCTTGGCTCTATCGGGGCTCTTCCCTGCTGGGGTCTCTGGAGTATCGGCCATTCAAGGAGACTTGGTCTTGGCCAAACCCCTCCAGATTGCGGTGTCCGTAGGTGCGGTATTGCCATTGCTCCTTCTCCTGCGCAGATACAATCTGCCGGCCACCAAGCTCACAATAATCGGCACAGCGAGCGCATACTGCGCAACGGCCTTCTGGGAGGCACTTTCATTTTCCTGGATCCCCACGACACCTGCGGGTCAGGCCTCTTTTGCGGGGCTGAACGTGTTGACAATGCTCTTGATGGTTCTCGCATTCCAGAAGATGGCCCGGATTAACAGTCCTAACGTGGGAATCTGTCGCGTCACCCCATCAGTGTTTCGTGGCTACACCACAGCTCCTCAGTTGGAGGGCAGCAGTCCACTTCAGGAAGCACGTCCGTAAGCGGGGACCCCCGACGATTCTTCGATAACAGTGCCCGCCATTACGTTGGATGAAACCTTTCCCGATGACATAATTAATGTTGAAGGAGCAGAGCCCTTGGTACTTGCAGGTGCTTCGAAACTGATTTCCAAAAGAAGATTAGACGTTTTGCGTAATTCACATCATAGAGGCACCCCGCACGTATCCTCCTGATCGTCTGCCCACATCTCCGAATCACTCGCCTCTTACTTGCTCCCGAGTATCCTCATGTTGATGATGCCGGAGACTATGTCAGTCATCGCATCGTAGAACCTGAGCCGGTTCCTGAACTCCTGCCCCATTATGTTGAACTTCTTCATCCTCGATATCGTGTGCTCCACGACGACCCTCGCCCTCGAGAGCTCCTTGTTGAAGCGCTTCTGTTCAGGGGCGAGCTCCCTCCCCTTCTCTCCCTTGTGCCCTCTCCCAGGACTACTCCTCTTGAACGGGACCGCGCAGTTCAGGTCAGGGAAGTAGTTCTTGATGCCATCGTACCCTCGGTCGAAATCCTGCTCCACCCCCTTGGGGAGGCTCGGGTGCCTCTCCACATAGACGTCCAGGTCGTGCCTTCGCCCTCTCGCATGCGGTGGCTTGTGGACGATCAGGCCCTTCCCGTTCACCGTCAGCTGCGTCTTCACGGTGTGCCTTTTCTTCTTCCCAGAGTAGTGCGTCTTCCTCTTCCTGCTGTCCTTTGGCCTTGGAATCTCCTGCTCGGTCGAATCGACGAATGCCTTGAACCCCGGGAAGAACTGTTCGACCTCCTCCACCGTCCCAAGCCTCTTCACCTGCTCGTGCATCTTCTTCGGGAGAGGGACGCACTCCCTGACCACAGGCTCCAGGTACCTGATGTCCCTCCAGACGTTGCTCAGGTCCAGGTCGAAGAGGAACTGCGTCAGAGCGAGGGTGATGTACAGCCTGTAGTAGACCATGAGCATGAGGAGCCTGTCATCGAGACCGAGCTTGAACAGCCTTCCACCTTCGCCGACCTCCTTCTTCCTGTCCGGCCTCGACAGCCTCCTTTCCTCGAACTCACCGTACCTCGATTCGACCTTCCTGTAGAGGGAATCGAACTCGGACACCTCAAGGCCTGTGAACGTCCGGAACAAGGAGGGGTTCTTGGCGAGCCTGGTGTGGCTGAGCATCCGTAGAGCCGTGACGAAGGACGGAGATTACATCACGAGAGCAGACGGACAGACAAACGGCTCAAATCTCAATTACGCAAAACGTCT
>CAWIJZ010000065.1:0-17460 GCA_963836465.1 uncultured Nitrososphaerota archaeon | reverse complement strand
TAATCAGGAGTCTCTGGAATGGCGAGACAGCCTTCCATAGCGAATCAATACCCCAGAATTTTGAGGATGTGGTACTGGAGCCCAAACCTGTCTCGAAAAAACTCACTATATGGATTGGTGGGGTTAGCAGGGCGGCCATGAAGCGTGCCGTCGACCTCGGAGACGCCTGGCATCCTAACGTGTTCCCCCTGGACACCTTCAGCAAGCTTGTCTCCGAGTTCAGGGAGGTCTCACCCAGAGCTGAGAAAAAGGCGATCTGCGTCCGCATAGGCCTGGATTGTAGAGCTACCCAGTCAGAATACAGAGGAGCACAGGGAGAGAAGAGGATCCTGCTCTCAGGCAACATGAGAGAAAACATGAGGATTGTGGAAGAGCTCGAGTCACTCGGGGTGTCGTACGCCGTTCTCGCCACGAATCCTGAGGGCACGGTGGAGCACCAGGACCAGCTGAGGAGCATGAGGGCTTTCGCGAAAGAGTTCCTCTCTTAGGCCGACCTCCTGTTCGTGATCGCAGGCTGCTAATGTGTGGCCAGTGTGCTAACCGACGTGCCGCACTTCCTCCGAGTTGATCAAATCGGTAAACTTCGAGTTGGCTCTGTAGCTGAGCACGCCGAGCCCGCCCCCCACCGCAAGGGGGATCAGGTAGATGTAGGACGTGGAACCGGAGAGCAGACCGGAGAAGCACAGGGCCAGAGCAGGCAGTCGAGCGGCGACCGACAGGAGTGAAGTCACAGATATGGTCCTTTTCAGTCTCTTGTAGCGCTTTAGTGTCTCTTCATCCCTGAACTCGAACCCGTCGTAGAGAAGCTGTGACACCACGCGCTCACCCTTCGGTCGAAATCGAGGAAAGACTACTCTAATACGCTTTGCCACACTCTTCACCCGTTCCAACTCTCGAGACAGCGAAGCCAGTCAGCGTGCAGCTTATCAATGCAAGAACCCGCGGCGCTGGTGACGAGTATGCCGGAGAGAGGGCGACTTTGGGTCTACGCGGTACCCTACGTACTCGTCGCCGCCTTCAATTACGAACTCACGAAAGACGGCCTGCGATACGCTGACCCCGTGTCATTCATGGCAGTGAGGTATCTTATCGCGTCCTTCGTCACATTTCTTCTCGCCAGGAGCTTTAGACCTCAGCTGAACAGGGACACGCTTGTATTGAGTGTTTTCACTTTCCTGAGCAGCATGCTGTGGAGTTACGGCCTGCAGCGCATCTCGGCAGCAGAATCGGCGGTCATTACATACACGATGCCGCTCTTCGCGATACCGCTCTCCACATCCTAATACTTCAGGAGAAGCCGTCGCGGCTGGGTTGGGCAGGAGCAGTCGTGGGGTTCGCGGGAGTTGCTGTCTATGGCTTGGCCCTGACAGGAAGCGGCGGTACCCTCGTCGGGGAGCTGCTTACCCTTGGAAATGCCGTGTTCTGGGGCCTCTACAGCATCTACTACAGAAAGACGAGGAATCAGGACGCGGTCAGGACAGTCGGGACACAGCTCCTCATCTGTGGCGTCCTGTTCTCACTGCTTGCTCCGTTCAGTTTCGCTGTCATGTTTACTCCAGAGTTCCTCTTTGACTTGGGATTCGTTTCCATACTCGGCACTTGCGGCTCGTTCCTTCTCTGGAACACGATGCTCAGGAGGGAAAAAGTCGGGAGGATCACAACAATGGCCTTCGCGGTGCCTGCCGCGATCACCGTGTTTGAGGTGGTAGAGACGGGCGAGATGCTGAGTCTCCTAACGATATCCGGAATCTGCCTAATGTTCCTCGAGATTTTCATTTCGAGGCTCAGGGAGATTGCTGTGAAGAACCACTCTGTCGGGACTTCAAGATTTCCGGCGGAACCGCCCTCAGCCAATACCGGACCGACCTCCGAGCATTGACGCTGCTAGGCGCGTGCTAGCTTCCCTTCACAACCTGTTCCAAGAATTCGCAGATACCCTTCACGCCGGCTTCGACGATCCTTTCCCCCTTCTGCTTAGTGGCTCTTTCGGGCTCCCCCATCGCTCCAGTCTCCGTAAGCTCGATTATGCGGGGGAATCGGTGCTTCTGGGATCGGGGTTTCGTTCACAATCACCCCTTTGGCCCTCTCCATCAGCACACGCTGGTCCAGAGCCAGAGCTATCGACGTCTCGGCTTCGCACGCGTGCGAAATCGGCAGACGACAGGTCTCCTTGATCTCCTCCTCGACAAGTTCCCACCAGTTCATGACGAAGACGTTGTCGTAGCCCTCCCGCTCCATGTCTATCAGGACGGTTCCAAGGGCGGAAACGTTCCCCCGTGGCCGTTGATGATGACCACGTGCTTGAATCCGTGGTGAAGCAGGCTGTGGACGGAATCCTCGATTACATCGATGAATGTCTGAGTTCTCAGACTGACAGTACCAGGAAAATCCATGTGATGCGGCGATATCCCGAACGGCAGGGGTGGACAGACCACGACGCTGATTCTTCCCTTCACCCTCTCGGCCGCGAGCTTAGATAGCTCGTACGAGGTATAGTGATCGTTGTCTACCGGGAGATGAGGCCCGTGCTGCTCAGTCGAACCCACGGAGAGAAGGGCAACAGTGTCCCTCTCCAGTACGCTTTTGATCTCAGGCCAAGGCATCTTTGCTAGTAGGTATTCCAAGATGGTTCTGCCGATGCTAGCTCGCCCGAATTAACCGTTTAAGTCCATCGCCAGGAGCGATCACGGGGCTGCAGCACACCTATTTTCGCTCGGTTAACTACGCAGTCCGCGCAATCTTCGGTGCGTCATTGACTGGAGCGCCACCCTTGACTAGAATATCCCTCAGCTCAGCGGTCTCCTCTCTCGTCAATGGCCGCGCGGGTGGCCTTACGGGTCCAACTTTCAGGCCGACCAGCTCCATCGCAGCCTTCTCGACATTCGCGTCTGTGATTCCCGTCCTGAGACTGAATACGTAGTTCCGGAAGTCGAAGAACGGCCAGGTGAGCTGCGCGAGCAGGTCAGTCGCGAGGTTGTAGTCTTTCTTCCTGAGCGCTGCGAGAAGCTGAAGCTGGTGTTGCAGGTGGAAGCCCGCCTCGACCGAGAGAAAGCCTACCTCGCCCAGCTTGTTTCCCATTACGTGCTCGATCTGGTTGTCTATGAACGCCAACTTGTCGCTGTACCTAGTGAGGATGTGCCTGAACTCGACGGCCGTGGGCATGGAGAACTTCACCGCGACTATGTTCTCTAGGTCAACAATTCTGGAAAAGAACTCGGGAGGGAATCTGTGCCCGTGCCAGAAGTCTGTGTAGGCCATTATTCCGATGTCAGTTGCTTCGTTGATCTGCTTGTAGAAACGAACTAGGTCGTCAACAGTCTGCCCTGGGTCGTAGTAGGGCGCGGAAATCTGCACGAAGTCCAATCCGGCATTCTTGGCGAACTTGCAGAGATCGATTATGGCTCTCGTGTCCGTGTGCTGTGCTCCAAAAACCAAGGGGACCCTTCCTTTGACCTCCTGAGCTACCGTCTGGCCCACCCTCTTCCTCTCCTCCAAGGTCATTGTCGGGAACTCTCCTGCAGCGCCCGCTACCAGAAGCGACCCGACACCGTCCTCGAAGCCCTCGTCCAGAAGGTGCCGCACATTGTGCCGCAGAAGCCCAAAGTCTATTTCGTAGTTCTCCTTTAGAGGCGTCATAACAGGAGTGTAGAGCCCGCTTAACCTCTCCCTCGCCTCCTTCATTGTAATCTTCATTGCGTTCCCAATTCGCAACCTATTGTTTATTTAAGGTTGCCAACGCGACAACAAAGAATTCGAGAGGCTGAACGGGACGCTGAAAGGGGGTTGAAGTCAAGCGCGGGTGGAAGACAGCGCAGACTCCTTCGACAGAAGGACAGCGAATCCATCATAACTTCGTCAAGGGCCATCAGGGGTTGAGGGGCAGACGCCAGCCAGAAATGGTAGAAATCACTGCTGACGGCGGAGAAAACTCGATGGAATCGCAAAGGGAGGCGCCGGCAAGATAGAAACCCGTAAAGTTGGGCGTTGGCGGACAAGAATGTCTCCCCGATATGGCGCTCTCCTCTCGATGTTCCACGTGTGCTTGTGGCATGACCTCGTGCACGACGTGCGTTACTCCAAGCGAGTGTTCCAATTGTGTTTCGTGCTGCTGCGCGGAGTCCCATATCTCCTGGCGTCAGGGCAGGATACAGCGCGGACTCCTACTGGAGTACTTTGGCTCGGCATGGATGGTGATCGAAGTTGCAGGTGCAATTGCGGCGGGATTGGCCGCGGGGAGCTTTGCTCTGGTGGTATTCGGAAGCGATAGCGTGATTGAACTCATCTCGGGCCTCGCGGTCGCGCGACACTTGAGGGAAGATGGTGGTAGCTCGACCGCTCTTGGTCGGAAGACAGCACAATTGACGACCGGATTACTCTTTGCTTTGATCCCCACGATCGGACTGGGAGCTGCCTATTCCTACTTCGTGGGCATCAAGCCCGAGGCGTCGCCCTTGGGAATAGCGATATCAATTGGGGCTATCATCATCATGGCGTATCTCTGGCTTGAGAAGAAGAGGATAGGAGTAGAGACGAGATGCTTGCCACTCTCTGTTGACGCCGCGGAATCAACTACCTGCTTCTTCATGTCGATTGCTCTGCTCGGGGGCCTCCTTGCAGAGTTCCTCCTCGGGCTCTGGTGGGCCGATTATGTGACAACTGGACTAATCCTCGCTTTCGTCGCGAGGGAGGGAATAGAGGCCTTTGGCGCAATGAAAGGGCTGGAAGGTCTTTCCACTCAAACTGCCGAAACAGAGCAGAACAACGCCCAGTTTCGACCCTGAGAGACCAGACTGGGTTGTCATGACACCAAGATGGTAGAAGTCGGGGTTTCTTGCGACCAGGGCCTATGATTTCTGCGAAAGGGCTGGAAGGTCTTTCCACTCAAACTGCCGAAACAGAGCAGAACAACGCCCAGTTTCGACCCTGAGAGACCAGACTGGGTTGTCATGACACCAAGATGGTAGAAGTCGGGGTTTCTTGCGACCAGGGCCTATCATTCGCTCGGCGTTTGGCACACTGGCAAAACGAGTTCCTGGAGATTCACATTCGATTGCTTGGGAGAAACCGAGGATATCGAGAGGCTACCGACGAGTCAATCCACCGACGCCACACAGCCTCTTAGCGGAATGCTGGTACATCGTCTTCATTCCCTCCTCTCTATTACCAGTGTGCACCTCGTCGCTACAGCAGCGATTGCACCAGCGGCTGCGAGGAGTGGTGCAAGAACGACACCAACAATGCCTACCGTTGCTGGCATGTCAAGGAGGATGTTTCCCTTTTCGTCCTTCACCATCACCCGTGTCACGTTGCCCTCGTGTATGAGCTCCTTGACCTTCTCGACGAGCTTGTCCGAAGTGAGGCTGAACTCCTCCACCTTGACGTTGCCCACGGCTCTGCCACACACATGGCAGTATCTGGAGTTCTGCGCGAGCTCGGCTCCGCAGCTATGGCAAAAGGCCATTCTAGCTCGGAGCTAGTATGACGGAGGAGAGATTTAAGATGTACAGCCGGTCCTCAGGCATGATGCCGAAGAGGGAAGCCCATGGGACGAGCGAATCGTGAGCCATACCCATCTGCCAGAACTTAAGTAGGTCAGAACTGCCTGAACCAAGTCAGGCACGGCTGTCACACTGATCAAAACGGACCGCGAATGTCCAAGCGAGCTGAGGCCGACCTTTGAAATCGACATACCCTACTTGGTCCTATCGCTTGTGCTGGTTGTGCTGGGAGCTGGCTCAGTCGGTGAGTTGGTCGAAAAACACTACGGGCTGACAAGGCAACAATTCTGATAAGAAGCATCTTTTTATCCGGGGTGGGTGCTTCAGTCTAAAGAACGAGTCATGAGGGAACGCACTGACCATGGATGTCGAGCCTTTGCTCGACCTTTCTCTGCTGGTCGTGGTGGTGCTCGTACTCGCGACCGCCACAGCGGTGCACGGGTCGGGCGGCCCAACGGGAAGCACCGTAGTCGTCAACTTCAACGTCCCCGTGGACCCGGGCTCGGCTGCGTTGATGACCGACGCACTGAACACGGCGAAGTCGATGAACGCCCCGGCGATCGTGATAGAGATGAACACTCCTGGCGGTCTGCTCAGCGACATGACCGCGATAATCTCAACGATAGATCAGGCGAACGCGTCGGGCATACCTACCTACACCTATGTGCCACCCGACTCGCTGGCGGCCTCCGCCGGAAGCTACATAGCGATGGCAAGTAACAAGATACTCATGGGACCAGGCTCAGAGATTGGACCTTCCACTCCCATAGTGGTGGGCGGGACGTCGCTGGAGCAGAACCACACCGAGGGTGCGATGGAGAGTCTGATGGCTAGCCTTGCGCAGAAGTGGAACAGGAACACGACAGCGGCGACGAATATGGTCTCCTCGGACATCGCCTATTCTGCCGCTGACGCATACAGACTCCAACTAATCAACGGGAATGCAACTTCACTGCAGGAGGCTCTCTCGAAGCTGGGGTTAAACGGAGGCTACGTCACTGTTCAGGAGAGTGTCTACGACCAGCTGCTGAGTGCCCTCAGCGACCCGACTCTGGACGGCATCCTCATCCTGTTAGGAGTGGTGGCAATAGCGCTTGACCTTTTCCATCCGACCATACTACTCTCCGTTGCCGGTGCCGTCGGGATAGTGTCGGGCCTCGTGGGGGCCGAGGTGGTTGGGGCATCAATTCTGGGAATCATTGTGCTAATAATAAGCGCGGGGATGATATTTCTGGAGCTCAAGCTCGGTCACGGACTGGCCATGATGGGCGGCATGGCCGTGGGCGCGATAGGCGTCTACCTTCTTTTCCAGGGGGTCTCGTACTCTCCGTCCCCGATTAGCAATGTGACACAGATCGAGCTCGTTGCAGTTGTGGCCGCGGGCATTCTCGGAGGCCTTTACGTGAGGTGGGTGGCTGGGCCGCTCAGGCGGAAGCGCGGCATGACAGGGCCCGAGTCGCTGATTGGGAAGTCCGGCACCGTCACTTCAGAGCTC
This sequence comes from uncultured Nitrososphaerota archaeon, assembly GCA_963836465.1. Classification (GTDB taxonomy): domain Archaea; phylum Thermoproteota; class Nitrososphaeria; order Nitrososphaerales; family Gagatemarchaeaceae; genus CAWIJZ01. Next base: position 10,467 of record CAWIJZ010000065.1, on the reverse strand, counting down.
TCGCCCCAGGGAGAGGTACGGGTGGAGGGAATAACATGGCGCGCGAGGAGCGTCTCAGGAACAGTGGCCAAGGGAGAGAGCGTAAGGGTGTGCGCGATAGAGGGGCTTGTGCTGGTGGTCGAGAAGGCCGACCTCCAGGCCTGACTCCGCCGGCGTCCCAGATCTCCGACGCGGCGTCTCCCACGTATTCTGCACGGCCGCCACAGGCTTAGTCCCATATCTCTACCTCCAGTCTTATCCTGTATCTTACGAGCTGCCTGATGTTGTAGGTTATGACCTTCAGGCCGGCCTCTCTCTTCTGGGTGTGCCACGCCCTGCTGTAGAGAGATTCTCCGTACTTCCCCTTGACTGACGCGTTCGTAGATTCTGCGTTGCTCCTCTTATGGTATCTGTTCTTGAACTTCCTCGGATGCTTTTTCCGATAGCTCATCATCTCCTTCCAGGGCTGGCAGCCTCTTGCCTTGCTTGACGCGTTCTCCTTCGGCATGAGGAAAGGTCTTCCTCCGCGGGATGCAACCTCCCTCACGTTCTCCCTGCAGGAGTATGCCTTGTCCCCGCATACGTCACCTATCCTTCCATGCACCCTCTTCAGGAGTGTCCTGAATCGAGGGGAATCATGTCTGAGAGCCGAGGTGAGAGTCCATGAATAGATCGGCTTCTCCTTGTGCCTGCACTCGCTGGCAAGATGGAGCTTCCGGAAGTCTCTCCTCTTCGATGGATGCGAGTGGGTCCTGATTGTGTACCAGACGCTCTTCCTCCGTATCCCGAGCCCGGAGGAGTCTATCGCTACGTGCTTCTTCCGAGGCGGGCCTAGCTTTTTTTGAACCTGGCCGTAACGGCGTCATTCACCCTTACCAGGGTCTTGATGCTTATCTTCGCGCACGCTCTCTGCATCGTTGATTTGCCTGGCGACCTCTTCAATCCCAGCTCCTTCAGGAGGTGTGGGTTGTTGTTCAGGTGAGCCTCCATCTCCCGGTACTCCTTTCGATGATAGACCATGAGCAAGAGGATGAGGAGCATCGTCCTGAAGGGATAGGTGAACGGTCTCCCTCCCGGATGCCTGTTCCGATCTCGCTCCTTCCAGTTCTTGGGCTCCTCGATTTCCCCGATGACCTCCTTGGCAGTATCGAAGAAAAGTCTCTCTTCATCCCTTGACGAGCGTTCATAGACCAGATAGCTTCCTTTGCTCATACCACCTCAGCAACCATGCCGAGAGGGAAGCCCATCAGTTCCAAAGACAAGAGAGGCTGACAAGGCGGTAAAATGTAGTTATGGGACTAGGCCGCCGCCACCACAATGCTAATATCTCAGAAGAAAGGCTCGTGGGCTTGAAATTTCATGGTGGACTACGCGACGCTCTCGATTGAGATCTTCATCGTCCTGATAGTACTTGCGATTCTCCTGAGTGGAGTGAAGGTAGTGAGAGAGTGGGAGAGGATGCCGATTCTCACCCTTGGTAGGTATAGGGGTCTGAAGGGGCCGGGTATAATCCACATCATACCCATCATAAGCAAGGTACCATTCAAGATATCGACACGTCTTCAGACTGTATCTTTCAAGACCGAACAGACGTTCACAAAAGACAACGTTCCTGTGGTTGTCGACTCTGTCATGTACTTCCAACCGGTCGACCTCCAGAAAGTGGTCTTGGGAGCGGAGAACTTCAACATGGCAACCCAGCTCGCGGCTCAGACCACGCTCAGGGAGGTAATTGGGCAGGTAAGTTTCGATCACCTCCTCACCGAGCGCGAGAAGGTGGGTGCGAACGCCAGGGCGGTAATCGATAGCAAGACCGAAGCCTGGGGGATAAAGGTGACCGCGGTCGAGATAAGGGATGTTGGCATTCCAGCGGCCCTGCAGGATGCAATGTCTAGAAACGCTCAAGCAGAAAGGGAGCGGAGGGCAAGAGTGACACTCGCGTTGGCAGAATTCGAGGCGGCCCAGAAGATGGTCGACGCAGCCAACTTGTACGCGAACAACGACAGAGCGTTTCAACTGAGGTGGATGAACATAATCTACGAACTCGGTCTCCAGGGGAAGAACACAATCTTGCTCATCCCATCGAACATTCCAGTGGCAGGGATGACCACCGGCCAGAGCTTCCCTCCAATAGGAGTCCTAGGCATCAAAGAACTACAAAAGCGTGCAGGGACTTCCGAGGAGAAGAAAGATAACGTGTCGCAGGGGAGCACCTGAGCATTTCAGATTTCATTCATAACGTGAGTGGGGGAGTCAGAGCACGACCGGCAGACAATACGCCGGGTCCAACTATCGCGTCAGAGATTCAGCCACGTCCCGACTCTTTCTTTCTCTGCTCTGTCATAGATCATCTTGGCGGTTGCGATATCCCCAATGGCGAGACCGAGGTTCATCGCCATGTTGCGTTCCTTCTCGTTCTCTCGACCCGGCTTCTTGCCGAGTATGATGTCGGCCAGCTCGCCGTAGACCTTCGGTATGTCTTGGAAATACCCGGCGGAGCGGTAGTACATCAGCTGTTCCACGTCGTCTGTGTAGAACTTGTCCATCGCGTGCATTGCCGCAGGTCTCCAATAGGAGTCAAAATCGAGGGCACAAGCGAATCCCCCAGCGGCCAGCCACCCGCTGTCTATGACGGGTGAAGGGTGCTTCAAGATTGGTCCTGCTGTGACAACAATGTCGCTGCCCACCACAGCTTCTCGAGGAGACTTCGCCGCGCTGACCCTAAGACCGTACTTCTTGGCCGCGTCCGAGACGTACTTTTCCAAGACCACTGGATTCGTGTCGTAGGCTCTCACTTCCTTCAGGCTCCCGAAGGTCGTCGCCACAGCCTCAAGATTGGTCCTCCCCTGCACCCCGCATCCCAGCATCCCAAAGGTTCGCGAATCCTTCTTGGCGAGCCTCTTCGCCGCAATTGCCGTCGCAGCACCCGTTCTTGTTGCCGTGATCCACGTCGCGTCCATGATGGAAAGAGGCAACCCTGTGCCAGGGTCGTTTAGGATGGCCAGCCCCGAGATGTACGGCAGATTCTGCCGGTAGTTCTCAGGATAGCCGCTCACCCACTTGATGCCGGCGGCATTCATCTTTTCTATGTATGCGGGCATGGCGTGGATGAAGGCGTCCTTTCTTGTGTGAATGCCTGGCTTGGGAGGTACCTCCACCCTGCCCTCTCCCTTCTCTTTGAATGCTTCCTCCAGTACACCGATAACATCATGCATTGGAATCTTGAGCTTCTCAACATCTGCCCTCGAAAGGTACAGCGCTTCTTGAGCCATGGCGATTCTGGACTGCTCCCCTATTTAAGCGAGCCCTGGGCGACGTAAGTGGACGGGCGGGCAGGGAGGGCGCTACGTTCTGGCAAGGGTAAGCACTCGCATCGGATTTTCCACGAGCATCCGGCGAACCTGACGCGTTGTGATTCCTTTGTGTCGCATCCACGGCACTATGTGCTCAAGAATGTGAGCGTATCCATAGCCCCCGTAGCGCCTGAGCTGGTACTTTGTGCAGATATCGTGTGAAAGCAGTATCTGGTCGACGTATCCGCGGTCGATAAGTTTCTTCACCATGTTGATTCTTCCGGAATCGTTGGGGACGTCGAAGTCGGACCAAGCGTAGTGAGACTCTTCGCCGAACATGTCGAACTCCAGATAGCAGCTCTGGCTTGCGAGCTCTTCGAGGCCTTCGATTGTCCCGATTGTGCGGTCCAGGTGGCCCATCACCACCCGATTCATATTCGCTCCTTCACTCTGAAGCATTCTCAAGATTTTCATCGGCAATCTCTGATCTCGCCCCGGGTGAATCGTTATCGCAGCACCTGTCTCCAACTGGGCTATCGCGGACGCTCTGACGACCTTCTTCTCTGCTTCGACCCATGGGTAGATGTTTCCAATTTCACCAATTATGCCGGGGCGCACGCCCGTGTCGCCGATGCCATGCTCAAACTCGTCTCTTATGTCCTCAGCGATTTCATGGACTGACTTTCTCGCAAGCCCCCTCGGGTGGGTGTGGGAGACGTAATAGCCTGAGCCCGCCGATCACCTTGAGCTCTTGCCTTCTCTGCGATTCTCTTCAGACCGAGCGGATTCCGACCAATTTCAACGGGGGTCGCGTCGACCACTGTCGACCCCCCTCGCAACTTGAACTCGGTGACCTCCTCGACCGCCACTTTTTCGTCCTGGAGTGACAGGTTGTCCAAGTTGCTCGTTTCGCTCCACCTGATGCATCCGAGAACCTCCATGCTCACGGGCATGAGGGCGCGCCTTCTTTCCTTTGCGAGACTGGGTTCGACGAAAAAAGAAGTGAGGTCCACGAGCAGATGTTCGTGCATCAGCGTGATACCTAGCTGCTTCGGCTCGACGGGCCCGGTGACCGTTAGCACCATGCCGGCAGAGCTTGTCATTCTGGCAAGACCGCGGATACCGAGAAGGGAAACGTCTCCTTTATTTCTTCCGAGAGAAACGCGCAAGTCTTTATTATGACTGCGTTATCGGCTCGAAATAACATGACATGGGTTGATCACGTCGCCGCAGTCGTGCGCGACCTCGAGAGTGCGAAAGAGTTCTTCATCGATGCATTCGGCTTTACTCCGGGGCAAGTGAACGAGATGAAGAGCCTCGGAATAAGAAGTGTCTTCATGAAGGGAGAGAACATTGAGATTGAACTGATACAACCTGTATCAAAGGGGCCGTACTGGGAGTACCTGGAGAAGGGCCTGATTGGCTTCAACCACATTGCACTGGAGGTTGAAGATTCTCGAACAGGCCGTGAAGAAGCTGGAGAAGGTCGGGGTGCGAGGGGAGGCGCCTTTCACCGCTCCAAGGGGCACAGTGATGAACCTCGACGCGAGCACAACCCTCGGCATGCGCCTGCAGCTCTTCAAGAAGAAATAGAATTCTAAAAGAAGTGAACAGGTGTATCAATTCAACCGAAGTTTATGTCAAGGCCAGGCATCTGCGAAGTCTTAAATCGAATGTGCCCGTCACTGAATGACTATATTCCTACCATTGCGGTATAGAGGGCCACCAATCTGGTCTCTCGGAATCTGAGCTAATTGTTCCGTATCCCGCGAAGCCAAAGTCTCCTTTTTCTTGATACACATTTTCGTATGTTTTCAATTTAGTTTCATCAATCTCCACGCCAAGGCCAGGACCTACAGGGACGTTTATGCACCCGCCTTTGATTTTGAATTTGCCCCCTTTGATTATTTCATCTGAAATGTGTTCATAAGTCCCTTGACTTGGGTGGATGATATGCGGGGATGATGCTGCAATATGCAGGTTCGCAGCCATAGAGATGCCCAGCTCCGCCGCAGAATGGATCCAAAAACCTAGGTTATGGAGTTCGCAGGCCGCGCACAATTTCTTTGTAGCCAAGATCCCACCCACTTCGTATGGGTCGCAAACCATCACATCTGCAACTCTAAGCCTTACTAGCTCGGCAATAAGCGGACAATGAGTGGAAATTGGAACGTCAACACGACTTCTGACTCGGGCGGAAGCCTCCAAGTCTCTGCAAGGCTCTTCCACATTGCAAAGGTCGTACTGGTCCATTTTCTTTATGATTTTGATGGCGCTTTCAGGGGACCACAGCCCGTTCGGGTCCACGCCTAGCTCGATTTCTTTTCCAACTTGACTTCTGATCGCTGCCACAGTTTCTATGTCAAAACTTGGAGAAAAAACACCAACCTTTCCCTCAAGTCGCATGAAGCCATATTTCTTAATCACATTTCCACAGTAGGAGGCAATTTGTTCGGGGGTTGATTCGCCACCTAGATTTCCGAGTTTGTACCGTGGGTACCAGTAGCCAGAAAACGAAACTTTGTCTCGGTATTTTCCTCCCAACAAATCGTACACAGGCCTCCCAACAGACTTTCCGATCATGTCCCAGAGTGCAATCTCTATTCCACTGAAAGCGCGCATATTTCTGGTGAAGAATGGTTGATACCTGTCGTAACCACTGCATTTCGCAAGAAGTTTCTCGATCTCGAATGGACTCGAGCTAATAAGAATAGGTTTCAGATGTTTATCGATTACGTTCTTCGGAGCAGATCCTGCTGTTTCGCCCAGTCCGATAATATTTTCATCGCTGTGGAACTTAATTACTGTGCGCGTAGTGCCTAGCGAAGCGCCTTGAGAGAATCTAATTGGGGCTAAATGCGGAACGCTCACTATCATTGTCTCAACGTCAGTAATTTTCATACGCTATTCACGGATGAATTTTCATATACTATTTGTATGTTCCTGAGACCAAGTTTCTTGAAAGCTTAAGCCTTCTTTGTCCATCAGGTTCTGACATACTCTCTGCTCAGGGTCAAGACCAACCAGTATGGCGTCGACATTTCTTGCCTGTGTGCCCGTATTCCTCCACGGGATCGCTTCCTTTCTATAGAGTTACTTCTCTTCCTTCCTTCAGTCAACGATGATAAGCATTACTTCGCCCCTTGCATTTTTCAGGGCTACGATGTTGTGGTCAAGTAAATTTATCCAAGATGGCAAGCAGCTTGCATCCGTCGTGATTAATCACTCGGAGACGTTCAGCCCCCGTATGTCGGCTTTCTCCCGTAATTGGCAGCGCAATGAGAACAAGGGCTTCGCAAAGAGGTTCAGGGGAGGTCTGAGGAATCCTGGGCCCATGAAGCCTCGAATAGACCAGGCGGTCAGAGATCTTCAGATTCAGTTATCCAAACTGGACGTTGCATCGGCGAGAATCAGGGCAAGGGGTGATGCCATCTTCAGCAAGACCGTTTCTGCACTTCAGAAGCGGGACAGTCAACACGCGGCGGTCTACGCCAATGAACTCTCGGAGGTGAGACGAATGAGTAGGATGATCACTCAGGCCAGTCTGGCGCTCGAGCAGGTTGTATTGAGGCTGGGGACCATCACGGAGATGGGTGACGTCGCCGCGGCGCTGGCACCGACTGTCTCGGTAATCCGGGGGGTCCGCGAGAGTCTCGGCACCATAATTCCAGAGACCTCTAGCGAAATGAGCGAGATATCCACACTGCTCAGCAGCATCCTCGTCGATGCTGGAACGATTCGGGGCTCCTCGTTGAACTTCGAGGTCGCCAACGAAGAAGCAGAGAGGACGCTAGAGGAGGCGGCGATAGTGGCGGAGCAGAGGATGAAGGAGAAGTTCCCAGAGATTCCTGCCAGCATTGCGATGTCAGAGGACGAAGACGAGGCGATGACAGTCTAGGACAACCAAGAATTAGTCCAAGGTCAACCCGGAACGACCGTTATCGTTCTTCCCAACAGCCCTCTGGCTAGCTCGTTCTGCCAATACTGGCGGCGCACCTGCTCCGGTCTGTTTCGTGACTTCAGTCTTATTACACGAAGATTGGTGTGCCGTGAACTCCAGAACTGAGCATTTCATTGTACTTTTTGCTTATCCGTCTCGTAATGGCTCCAGGCTCTCCGTTGCCCACCTTTCTCCAGTCTACCTCTGTAACCGGGATTATCCCTCCGGCCGTGCTGCAGAGAAACACTTCGTCAGCCTGGTAGAGATCATACTTGCTGATGTTAGTAGAGAGTGCCTTGTGACCCAACGATTCCGCAATCTCAAAGACGGCCTCTTTTGTAATGCCTTCGAGGACTCCTCGACCAGGCGTCATGAGAACACCGTCCTTCACTATCCAGATGTTCTCGCCGCCTCCCTCGGCAACAAAACCATCGAAACCGTATGTAATGGCTTCATCTGCTCCCGCTGCAATGGCTTCAAGTCTCATCAGCACATTGGGCTGGTAGTTGATGCTCTTTATTCTGGGGTCGAGGCTGTCGGGGTGGGCCCTCTTTATCGTGGTCGAGACGATCTTCGAACCTGTTCGAATCTTCTCCTCGGTGACCACCGAAACAGGTGGCACTGCGAAGATGATGAGGCTCGGATTCGCTACGTCGCCCCTTCCTAGGAGGGGTTTGGATCCTACTCCTCTGGTGGCGATTATCTTCACGTAAGCATCCCGAAGTCCGTTTCTTCTGACAGTCTCGACGATGAGCTTTCCTACCTCCTCTCTTGTCTTCGAGATCGTCATTCTTACTGCCTTCGCCGACCTGAATAGCCTATCCAGGTGTCTGTCCAGCTTGAAGATGTAGCCATTGACTGCTACGAGTGTCTCGAAGACCCCATCCCCAAAGATAACGCCCTGATCGAACACGGATATCTTTGCCTGCGCGCGGGGAACAAACTCATCATTTACGTACACAATTAGTTCTTCGCCAGTTGCCATTAGACTAACCCAGCACGCGAAATCAGGCTCCTTGAAGAATGTTTCGCCGACCGCTCGGCCCTGCCGGAGTGATGATCCTAGCAGCAGCTGGACCTGGCTCAAATACATTTATTACGCGCCGTCTCACTCGTTCTGTCAATAACTTGGAGATTCTGGAGGGGCGCTCCCTCATCAAACAGCTTTTCGAGAGATACACACGAAACACCAGAGGCTGGGAGTTAGTAGTGATGCCGGCCAAGAAATACGGCTTCTTCGACTGCCTTTTCTCAAACCCTGACGAAGCTTGGCACATCAAGCTCGATTCAATCTTCAAGCCCAGTCCTTTCGTTCTGGGGACGAAGCTGGAGTCCGTCCCCCAGAAAGTGGCTGCCACGGGTTCCGCACCCTTCGGCTACCGAAGAATGGAACCCCGTCTGGCGCTGGAACTGCTGAGGAACATGGAGGAGGATGAAGGAGCACCCAGAAACTTGAATCTCTCGTCCGTACTGCGGTCAATCGAGCCCACCGTCCCGAAGCTGGGAGAGAGCTACGCGCAGGGGCCATTTGTCTACACCAACCAGAACGTGCTCAACTTCAGTGAGCGGCATGAGTCGGTCGAACAGATCCTGACTTCGGAGTTGCTCAAGCTAATGCGGAACCGGTATCCGAGCTACGGCTAGGACTTGTGAAGGGTTACTTTTGCTCGTCACCCACTGATCCCTCGGCGTCATCCTCCTTTACTTTCGGCTCCACACCTTTGGCCGCGTGTTCTACGCAGCCGCCTGCCACACGGCACGTCCTTCGTCGAGACGGCGTAGTACAATCTGTCCGATAGTTCATTGGAGAGTCTAGTCCGTCTGGTCATCGGAGACACGAAGAAAGCAGAGGCTAACAGTGGACAGCGCGTGTGGACGTTTGGGAAGGTCTGAGCGAGCCCTGGCTCCTCGGTGACGATAGAATTAAGAGCCCACTAGGGGGGCACGCCGTGGAGCGTAGGTGCTTTATGTCGGCACGAAGTATGAAGGGATCGCGCAGTAGCGGTCGCAACTGGGCGAGGTACGCCATCCCCGCGTTAGTCGCTGTGCTGTTGGTAGCCGCAACAGCCTTTTACATCTTTACTATAACACCGCCCCGATCCAGCACGTCGTCGCATTCGTCATCAACCACCAGCGCCGCGCCAATTTACGCAAAGCTAGACACCAGTTTGGGTGTAATCGAAATCGAGCTATACAACTCGTCGGCACCAAAGACGGTCACCAATTTCGTACACCTAGCACAGTCGGGCTTCTACAACAATCTGGTTTGGCACAGGGTGGTCATGGGATTTGTGATTCAGACAGGAGATCCAAGTACGCGCAACGGAGGGGGAGACAAAACGAAATGGGGTCAGGAGGGTTCTACGCAGACAGTCCCCCTCGAGATAGATCCTAAGCTTCACAACTACGCTGGCTATGTGGGATTGGCCAGGACTTCAGACCCCAACAGCGGTAGTTCCCAGTTCTACATCAACCTCTCTAACTCATCGCAGAATACTGCTCTGGACGGCCAGTACACCATCTTCGGGAGGGTGATCAGCGGAATGGACGTTGCGCTGGAGATTGGAAACGTTCCTGTAGACACCTCGAACGATCAACCCCTAAACAACGTCTACCTGATTAGCGTCACACTTCAGCCCAGCCCGTAGCGAGATTAGGCAAGTCCAATCACCTGTCTTATGTTGACTTGAAGGGTGCCTCCCGACCGGTATAACTCGCAGCATGGGTTTCTGACAGCCTTGTCTCCCGTGGACAGCGGGCGAGAAGGCAGATGATGACAGGGTTAAGGTGATTCAGCCACGGTGTTCACGGCTACAAAGGTTTAGTAGCCATCTGGCACTCTCAATTGGGCAGATGGTTGCATGGCAAGTCTTTTCGGTCGCCCGCGCCGGAAATGGTCGGAGTCCCCGGACAAACCTTTGCCTGAAAACGCTATGATCTTGCCTGTCTCAGTGAAGAAGGACTACGACAGCGTTCCGGTCCACGTGTTTCACCCGACTCCGTAAGACACGATAACGGTTCTGCGAAACAAAGGATTCTCACCGCTGGTTCGTGGCCGGTTGGTACTTTGGGCTCAGCAAACATGAGGGACAGGTGGAGGGTCTCATCTATAGGCAGGTGATCACGAACCAAGACAGGGAAGTTGTCCTCGCTGAAATAAAGCAGCGTGACAAGGACGCGAACGTATCATTCGAGCTGCAACGTTGACAGAGTGATTCCATATCTGAGTTGCTGGTCATTGACGCGAATCTGCTG
>CAWIJZ010000064.1:0-29854 GCA_963836465.1 uncultured Nitrososphaerota archaeon | reverse complement strand
AACTGTTGACACCTCAAGGAGACTCGTTAACCACCGGAACCTGACAGCCTCTGTAGCATTAGTCATTATGCTTGTCCTTGCCTTTCCTACCAATGTCGCCTTCGCACACGGGACCCTCGGATATCTGAATGCTGCCAGCTCGGCTTCGACGGCCAGAGTACGGATGTGACTACCCCCCAGTCGACGCCTGGCAGCAGCCACACTGTGACTTTCACGGAATCAGGACTGCCAGACCCCCGAGTCTGGTTTGAGTTCTGGACATGGCTGAACCCCACGCGGAGCTGGTCAGTCACCGTTGCCGGCGAAACGAAAAGTTCAACCTCAGCCACAATAGCATTTGCTCTTCAGGGTGGCAGCTACGATTATTCTGTCGCCACTGTTGTCTCATCCGACTCCGCGTATGCTCCACAACCCTCCTCGGGATCCCTCACGGTATCGCAATCCAATGTCACTCTGAACATCAAGTTCGAAAGAACACTCGCATTCAGTGTATTATTCCAGAGCAACACATTGTGGGGGGGCTACGACCTCGCAGTTGGGCTGACCCCGAGCACGAATCCAACGGGTGGCAGTCTCATAGCCATGAATGGCTCAATGGCAAATACGTTTTTGCAGGTGCTCGCAAACCAACTACATGGAGAAGGGTTCTCCACTCCTATCAGCTATCTTGCCGCGGTTGAACCTGCTGACTTCCTCAATCCACCTCCATTGACTGCTACGGGGCCAACCGACCCTAGAGCGCCATTCACCCGCTTGTCGGCGCTTTACTCGCTGGCGCAAGTTGACTCTTACTCCCCAGTGGTAAGATTTGGGGAGGGTGGCCCAGCGATAACAGGCAATGCACTTGACACTCCCTACGTATTGAACTATGATCTCCGTCAGCTGTCTTCCTCTGCGCTTAGGGACACTACTGCTAGCGTCTTCAGCCCTTTTCTCACCGCATCGTGGAAGAGCGGCGAGTCTGACCTCTTCAACAACGCAACAGGCTCTGACACCATCAGCTTACAAATGTTCAGTCCGGACTTCGTCGTCGGACCTGGCCAGGAGCTTGTGTTCCTCTTCCACGGGCTGAGCAAGCCCAGTACCCTGCTCGAAACGCTTACAGTTCAAGCTCAATTTGCGACGATTCCAATATCGGCTTCGCACCCCACGGTTTCAGTGTGTCAGGCAGCTCCGACGAATTCATGCCACGTGTTCGCACTCGTAGCGTTCACAATACACATGACAATCAGTGACAACTACTGGTGGTGGCAGCTCTTCGGGTGGCTAGGAGTCCGCAGATACACGGTAACGGTGACCTGAACCTGACGAGGCTGGTTGTTGATTGAGCTTCTAGGGTGTTGACTGGCATTGACTCTTACCGTCTTTCCCGCCTGAACGCTCTGTCCCGGCTCCATGTACGCCTTTAGGTATGATTCGTAGTTCGGGCCGCGATCTCCTCTCTAAGAAATGGATAGTGTACATCTGTGACCACGTCCACCACCGTGAACTTCTCCGAGTTCAATGCCTCTTTACAGGCGGCACCCACCATGGAAGGCTCCTCCACCCTGATCCCTTCAGCTCCGAAGCTCCTAGCCAGCTCAGCGTAGTTCGCCGGGTGCAAATCAGTTCCGATGTACCGAGCATTGTAGCTTCTCCGCTGGAGGTGCCAGATATCTCCATACGTGCGATTGTTTGTAACTATCACGGTGATTGGAAGGTTGTTCTCTAAGGCCGTTGGCATGTCCATGTAGGACATAAGAAAACCACCATCGCCCGTGACAACTATCACTTGTCTGTCTGGAGAGGCGACTTTTGCTGCGATACCTGCAGGGAACGCGAATCCAATGGAATCGTAGCCACCTGGCCATAAGAAGGTACCTGATTTCTCCCTCGCATAGACATCCAAGATCCATGTGGAGGTGCTACCGCCGTCGAGAACGACCAAGGCGTTGTCGTCCGCCACCTTCGCCAGTTCTGAGGCGAGAAGACCCGGGTAGATCGGTTTGACCTGCCTCTTTTCCTCAATGATTGATTCGATCATCTTGATGCGGGTTGAAGTCATGCGCCAGACCTCCCCAGCCAGACCACCTCCGCGGGCTGTGCCTTTCTTGGGTGAAACACGACTGACTATCTCCGAGATGACGGTCTTTAGGTTTCCAATCACTCTGAAGGTCGGTCGGTGTCCTCGGCTTGGATATCCTCTGTCAACGTCGATGTGAATACAGGGTTTTGACGAGAATCTCTCCAGGAGGTCTGTCTCTGCCGAGCCCCACTGAACCCCTACAGCCAGAACGAGGTCCGCAGCGTTTAGCGCCATCTCCGCAACGGGGTTCAACACCCATTCATGATTGGGAGTCACTTCACCGGCGAAGAGTCGATGATTGATCGGAAAGGCGTCGGGATAAAAACGATTGATTATCACAGGCGCATTCAGGGCCTCGGCTAGTGCCACGACTTCGTCGACGGCCCCATCTCTTGCGACACTCTTGCCCGCGTATACAAGTGGATTCTCCGATGAATCGATGAGTTGCGTGACCTCCGGAGTGATCACTGACTCTCTCTGCCAGCTCTTGGGAATAGCTCCTTCTTGCTGTTTCTCTCCCCTCTGCCTCAGGACGTCGAACGGTATCTCTATGTGCACTGGCCCTTTCCGTGGTTCGTGTGCCAGCTCGTATCCCTTCACCATGGTTGCTGTGAGACTCTCGAGCTTCTTCACTCTTACACTCCACTTGGTGACTGGCGCGAACACGTTCCTGAGAAAGTTGGTGTCTTCCACTCCGTGAAGGGACGAGGGTAGCGCGTAGGTTGGGACGGTTCCCGACAGGTGTAACATGGGAGACGAGGCTGTCATCGCCTGTGCGACACCGGAGACACTGTTTGTGGCGCCTGGTCCAGCTGTCACCAGTGCAACTCCTGGCTCACCGGTTAGCCTTCCGTAGACATCCGCCATCACCGACGCGTTATTCTCATGTTTTACCATTATCCTCCTGATGCTACTCTCATCGTATAGCGAATCATAGATGGGCATGATGTGCAAACCAGGTAGGTCGAAAATTACCTTCACACCCAATCTCTTGAGTGCCGCCACGACCACGGCGCCTCCCGTTGTCTCTGGCAAAGAATGACTATCAGAGAGGCCTTTGAAGTATTTAGGAGTTATGCAGTTCGATTGAGCAGATAGACAGGATGTGCGACGTAGCTACATATCGAGCTTCCCTGGGATAAAGTGTTAAGCGAGTTTCGACGTAAACCGGCTACTTTTGGGAAATTCTATGTGCGAGTGGGATACCAAATAAGAGCTTGCTTGATTATTAGATAATCCGAAGTCCTGTGTGGCTTTCTAGAATTTCTCTTTGAAGACCAGTTGCGAAAGGTCTTTTCTGGTTTTTTCTGGAGCCCTATTTGTTACGCCAATGGGCATAATTGAAATCAATCGATAATTCTTCGGCGCGTTCAAGATAGCCCTGATCTTTTGTTCAGCAGAGTCTTTCTTGATGTCTCTATCATATACGCCTATCCAACATGAACCTAAATCAAGACTCGATGCAGCTAAAGCCATATTTTGCGTAGCGGCAGCCCCGTCTTCAACAAAATGGAAGGGATCATCATTGATGTCAACGAACACGGCGATGCAAATTGGCGCTTCGCTTACTCCAGCTCCATAGATTGTCGGAACAATTTCTGCGATATGATTCTTTGTGTCCTGATTTGTTATACGCAGAAATCTCCAAGGCTGAGTGTTAAGCCATGATGGTGACCATCTCCCCGCATCTAGAATCATTTGAATCTTCTCTTCCTCGACTGGTGTCCGTCCAAAATGAATGACACTTCTTCTTGCCTTAATTGTTTCCAAAACTAGGTTATCCATAACACAACTGACCAATCCTATTGTTGAATTTCAAAATTTAGAATAGTTCATATATAAATATTCTACACACAAAAGCCTAATATGTAGCATCTGAGAAATACCGAACACATGTCAGTAGTTCATTTCAACCTCGCAGACATCGCAGAAGATTACGTCCTAGGAGGAAAGGTAAAGACACTGTTGACGCCTGAGAAACTCGGAAAGGATAATCCGAATCAGAAGTTTGCCCATGGCAAATTCAACCCCGGCGAGGGTCTGCGAGCTCATTTCCATCCTGAGTCATCGGAGATCTATTTCGTCGTCAAGGGTGGCGGTACGGCTTTCGTCGGAAAAGATCTCAGCGAAAAGCGAATCAAGGCCGCGGACATTCTGTTCATTCCGCGCCGAACAATACACGCGGTGAAGAATACTAGTAAAGAGACCCTGGAAATCGCCTTCTTTCTCGTACCCGGCACGGAGCCCTCCAAGGAAGTATGAAGAAGTCAGAAGAACGATCTTTAAGCGAACAACAAACCTATTTGATTCGTGGACAGGAGCGACTCGCCAGAACTCTTCCGCAGGATCTACAAACCAATTGCTAAAGTGAACCTATCCTTTAGCAGAGATCTTCGGCTTATTCTTAGCCCGACTTGCGTGCACAGCATGCACACTGAAGCCCACAAATTTGGGATTCCAGACGAGGTTAACCCCACCCCATTGCCAACAACATGAGTACACGGGCTGCCCCGAAAACTTATTTCTCTAGCGACTTCGAGAAGAACCGTGACAAAGACAAGGAGACTCAGAAAGATGGTGCAGGAGAACACAGTTCACGTGCTCGGCGCCCACGATGCGTTCTCAGCGGCTCTAGTCGAGAGGAGTGGTTTCGACGGAGTCTACCTAGGAAGCTTTGCTTCTGAAGCTTCTTTGCTAGGTAGGCCAGACATGGGATTCATGCCTGTAACAGAGCGAGCTGTGTTGGCCAGGCACATGGTCCGCACCGTGGATATTCCCGTGATTGTAGACGCAGAAGAGGGCTATGGGAGCGCCATTCACGTCATGGATGCGGTTGAGCGGCTCGAAGAGACTGGTGCGGATGCTATACATATCGATGACGAGAAGATACCCTCCAAATGCCCTTTCCTGCCCGGGGCACCACAGAACGCCCTGATTCCCGTAGAAGAAATGAAAGGAAAGATCAAGGCAGCCATTGAAGCTCGTGATGATCCAGATTTCCTTATCATAGCAAGGTCAGACGTTGTGGGGACAGTGCCTATTGACGAGTTCAAGAGGAATCGGCGTAAGTATTACCAGGAGGCTGTCATGCGACTTAATGAATATGCCAAAGCGGGTGCTGATCTAGTATTCGCGTACGGTCTCTTCTCCAAAGAGGACGCAGAATTCTTCAGAAGAAACATCAATGCGCCCTTGCTAGGGCTTTACAGCCCAGGCAGCCCCGTTCCATTTGAAGCTTACATGAAATTGCACTACCAGGTAGTCATCGCTCCCGTCGCAATGCTCTTCAGCGCGGTGAAAGGGATGATGAAAAGTCTTCAGGCTTTGAAAGATTCAAGAGGCGACTGGCTTGAAGCTGCGTCAAAAGATGTCTTTGTGGATGACAAAGACTTCTACGATATCGTGAAGTTGAATTCGTACAAGGATGCTTACAAGAAGTTTCACATGAGCTAGCAAGTCTCGCATCCTCATCTCGCAGACGATCGCGCGCGTGGATCAGAAAAAGGAGCAGGAGCTCTTAAATAACGCGCTTCAAAGAAAACGTGTTATCGAGATGCTAGACTCAAGCTTCCAGCATCATGAAGATATGTACAGAGCTCTTGTTGACATCGTAGGCTCAGAGAACGTTACACGGGAAAAGTGTGACTTAATCTGTTATGAGAAGGATTTTTCCCTAATTTCGACTTCACTCGAGTACATGCCGGATTATGTTATCCATGTAAAGACAACCGAACAGACTTCAGAAGTTGTGAAGCTGGCTAACAAATACAGAATACCGATGGTTCCACGAGGAGGAGGAACCAACCAGTGGGGAGGATCCATTCCCGTAAAGGGCGGAATAGTTCTTGATATGCGAAAGATGAAGAGCATACTCAGTGTGGATGAGGAGAATCGCACGGTAACGGTACAAGGGGGCGCGGTGGTAAGGGATGTCGTCAATCACCTCAAAAAGCGTGGTTTTTTCATAGCCGACAAACCCGATTCCTGGTTCGCGGCCACAATCGGCGCTAGAACACAAACAAATGGGATCGGATATTACAACTTAAGGTACGGACGATTTGTTGACCAAGTAGTACGTTTGGAAGTAGTGTTGCCTACCGGAGAAGTGATAAAAACCGGTCCGTCCACAGTCTACGACCCCAGCTCAGGCTATGACTTGACCAGACTATTTTCCAACGCTGAGGGGACGCTGGGCATCGTGACTGAGGTAACCTTGAGGATTCATCGGTTGCCAGAGCATCGAGTTGTTGAATTGATCGAGTTTCCAACCTATGAAAACCTGATCAAAGCGGTGATGGCTATTCGAGATTCAGGTCTTGTCCCCGAGACCATAGAAACATTGGATGGAGCATGCTACCACAGCTATGTTCAAGGTACCTATGCGGAGCTGTACAAGGAGCCCTCCCCCGAAGTGCCAAGGGACATGGGAGCCATGATCGTCGCATACGCCGGTGTGAGGAAACTGGTGGAGGCTCAGGTAGAGCTAGCCCACGAGCTCGGCCGGAAGTTCGGAGGCAGACCGGCCTCAAACAGACTGCTGGAGGCTTTGGTTGCATCCAAGGAGACGCATCCATACAACCCGTTCCCGAGAAGCGCGGCTTTAGTGGGAAAACCAGCCAAATATGTTTTCGATGGCACAGTGCCCCTCGAGAGTACTGCAAATGTTTTTGGAGCCTATCTTAAGTTGGTAGATAAATACAAGGTCGAGCCGTTTGGAATTGAGACAGTCAACTGCGCGCCGGATTTCCACTCCGCGGTATGCGCCAGAATCTACGTGGACGAGAGCGATGAGGCTGAGATCGAAGTGGCTCGAAAGTTTGAGGACGAGATGCAGCGCTACGTGATAGGCATCAGAGGTGGGATAGGAGGCTGTGGCGGAATCGGTATCATGCGAGTCCGATACGCAGAAGCCCAGCACGGACCCGCCTTGCAAGTTATGAAGAAGATCAAGCGCCTGCTCGACCCAAACGACATCATGAACCCCGGGAAGAAACTCGAGTAGAGGCAAACTGGAGGCGATTCCATGTCCTATCTCAAAGAATATGAAAAGGAAATTAACTCATGCATCAGATGCGGACTCTGCGGAGTGTCATGCCCAACCTTCGGCGTGCGAAGCTTCGACTCAAACACGCCGAGAGGCAGAATGGTAATAGCTCGGGGGCTCTTGGAGGGAAGACTAGAACTCACAGACCCGGTCGTAGAAAGAATCCTCAACTGCTGCGACTGCGGATACTGCGCTGTCAGGTGCAGTGCCGACATAGTCGAAGCAATACGCGCTGTAAAGGCAGAGATCGCCGCCAGAGGTAGAATGCCCACGCCAGGCGTGCGGGTAGCCGAATACGTGGTCAAGAACCGCAATCTGAGTTCAAGACCGCATGAAGAGAGGTTCGCTTGGCTCCCGGAAGACCTGAGGTCTCCCAGAAAAGCAGACGTGCTATACTTCGCCGGATGCGGACCCTCATACTCGGTGCCCGCTGAGTGCCTAGCAACAGTGAAGATCCTGGACAAGGCTGGAGTGAAGTGGACCACCCTCGGAAAAGAGGAGTGGTGCTGTGGATACATACTCTACGAACTAGGCGCGCCAGACAAAGTCGGAGAGGCGGCAGAGCACAACGTAAGTGCCCTAAACAACGCGGTAAAGAGCCTCGGTGTCAGGAAGGTCATTTTCCAGTGCGCAGCGTGTCTTCACTTCTTCAGAACATACCCCCAACGCTATGGACTAACCATCGACCCCTCACTCGAGTTGCTCCACGTCACCGAATTCTTCAACGTGCTAATAGAACAAGGAAAGATTAGGTTCAAGGAATGGAAGGGAACATGCGTCTATCATGACAACTGTGTCCTAGGGAGACGTGAAGGAATCTACGAGGCACCAAGGGAAAACCTCAGGGCTATCCCAGAAAGCCGACTCGTGGAAATGGAGCACAACAGGTATTTCTCACAGTGCTGCAGCGGAATGCCCAGATTCCTCGGAGCTCATTCAGGGTATGATGTTGAGCCCGATGCACAGTCGATTCGATACCGCGAGCTAGCCAACGCTCTAACCGAGAAGAGACTCAAAGACGCGGAGGAAACTGGTGCAGATGTCTTGGTTACAACATGCACGGGGTGCCAGAGGACTATGGGCTTAATGGCACAGAAGAATCGTGCCAAAATCAAAGTGCGACCGCTATCTGAAGTGCTTGCAGATCTGCTGATCTAGCGAGAGTTCCTGGGCAAATGCTCCCAGCGGAGCAAGGTCGCTCAAGGGACGAGTGAATCCAGACATTTGACCTCAACTCTAGCACAACTCACTCAGACCTCAGCTCAGAATAGAGCTGAAGATCTATCTGACCGAGTCAACAACTGGCGAAATCGCCGCTATCGCCGTCCGCCACCTACCACCTGTACCGGTAAGCACGAACCGCGACCCATGCTATTGCTGTCAGTATCATGACTCCGACAGCCCCGAGAATCGCGTAGAAGATCAGAGTGCTGCCCGTGATTGTCCCACGATAGAACAACGCGAGCAAGTGCGCCAGGAAGAAAGCGTACAGACCCCCCAAGATGTTCCCTATGCCACCCCTGGGCGAGCGTCCCAGGGCAAGTCTAATGGCCCCGAGGATGATCCCCAATGTCCCGGAGAGGTTGAGGAAGTAGATCAGGGCTTGGCCCATGCTGCGGGGAGGCAAGACTGGCCCTCCGTGAGCTATCATCTCATTGAGATAGGACGCTATGCGAGCAATCAGATCCGGATACGCGGAAAAGGTGAGTCCCACTACGAGCAGAAACACCAAGAAGGAGGCGGCCCCCCAGAGACCTTCGTCCCGTTCTCTCCAGCGTCGTCTCTCATCCCGACGCTGGTAGCGATATTCTCTCCTTTCTTCTTCAGCCCCAGGCGCGTACGATTGAAGAGAGACGCCGCATCTCGGGCAGAACCCGGCGGCTTCAGGGAGCTTCTGGCCGCAGTTAGGACAGTATTCCATTCTCGACATCTCTTGCCGTTCCTAGGCCTTCCGGCCTCCCCGGATCGAAATCGATCCTGTGCGGGTTTCAGCCAACAGCTTGTTCGCACCCGTCCCAACTATCAAGGAGACGCGGTGGCCGACGATGTACTGCTCCGAGCGAAACTGAGTTGCACTAAGGGCAGGGTCTATGTTGACTCTCCCGACCCTCGACGACGCATCGATGGCTAGGTTAAGGTCCCCCAGCAGCGTGAGTTCGATGTTCCCCACTCTTGTCCCGAACCAACTCGCTCCTGGTGATAGACACCCGGAGTAGCTTATGGGGCCTGCAGAGACTCGAGCTGAGATCCTTCCGTTGACGTTCTCAAGCGCTATGGGACCGGCCTTGGCCCTCGCGTCGATGAAGCCGCCTTCACAGTCGCGCAATCTTATGTCCCCAGTGAGTGTTTCGGCCGCCAATGCGCCCTGCACTCCGCTCACGCCTATTCCTCCGAAGCGACAGCTCAGCTCGAGGCCCGCCACCTGTCGCGGCACCTTGACAGAGATGTTTGCACGCGGGCCAGCCATTGCGGCGGGCCAGAATTCTCCGCGCGCCGTCCCGCACCTGACTGTCACCAGGTTCTCGCTCTGAACCGCGTTACACTCGTGAAAGTCGGGCTGTCTCAGCTCAAAGTCAACCGCAACCTCGTCTTGTGTCGCGCCCTCTGAGACTTCGATGGAGCCCGCCGAGTGGTTGTTGACAACTATCCTTGGTGTTCCAGTGACCTTGAAGGAGTAATGAGTCAACTGTGGCGAGCCATCCACTGAGGCGCCGCAGAAGTAGCAGAAGTTCGCGTTAGGAGTCAGTTCCTTGCCACACCTTGCGCAGAAGGCCATGCCTAGTCCTGCACCTAAGAGATAGTTCCAGCTCTTCGATATAAGTGAATCAGTGGGACAGCATTCGAAAACTGCTGAACCGTGGCCTGGAAAGCAGCTCTATTCCTGTCCGCTGAGCAACTGAGAAGGATATCAGACAGAGAAACAATCGCACATTGTGGGTTGTTGCCTACAGTTTCTGCAGACCAGGATTCCTTCTCTGGTTCGAGTGAGAGGCCTACCGCAATAACAGTTCAACCATGGCTCACTAGTTGGATTAATCAGACGTCCAGATATTTGCCATATTGGTGAAGGTTGACGAGAGTTAAGAACGCGAGGGCACACGAGTCCTTAAATTGAATGCTACACGCGGGGCTATGCGTGACTCGAGGAGGAGAGCAAGTGCCTGCCGCCCGCTACCAGTCCAGCGAGATAAGCTTCAAGCCGATTGGGGTCGTGAGGACCACAGCATCGTCCGCCACGATAAGAAGCGGTCGCCACTACGCCAGCGCCGCCAAGTCAACAATCGAAGTATTCCCGGAGTTCGAGCCAGGGCTCACAGGTCTCGAGGGATGTTCTCACATTTTCGTACTGGCGTATTTCCACAGGCTTAGACCAGAGCAAATCGGTCCCCTAAAGGTCAAGCCGAAGGGTTTCGTGAAGCGCGGGCTGAAATTAGGAGAATTGCCGACACTTGGCGTATTCGCCGTTGACTCTCCCACCCGACCCAATCCCATCGGGCTCACGCTAGCTCGTCTCGATCGCATTGAAGGGCGCAGGTTGACAGTCACGGGTCTGGATTACTTCGACGGAACCCCAGTCCTGGATATCAAGCCCTACCAGGAAGCGTATCGAGTAGACGGCTACACCACATCCGACTGGGTCGCGAAGGTCATGAAGAAGCTGACGAAAGCGACCCCCTGATTCGACTCAAGGGACCGTCCCACACCTGGTCCAATAGATTACTGCCTGACTGCGCGAAAACGCCCTGCCTGAATATCACTGAGCGGCCGAGAGAACTAGGCTTTGACTGGAAGCGCTTCGTGGACTTGCTATCCTAACAAACCGTTGGCCGCTCTCTTCCCCATGGCTCTATCGACGGCATTCACAAGCACGTAGCCTCCCACATTGATGGCGATAACTTCCCCTATCAACACGCCGAGCCAGCTCAGCCACACCGGGACTTGAAGGAGGAATGAGAGGTACGTCCCCACTATCAGCGTTATCGCGATACTTTCAGCCGCCGTACCGACTAGCCAGCGGCCCTTGAACGTCTTCCGCCCGATCTCCCATGCTAGTAGGGTTGCAACAAAGTTGGCCAGAGCTCCCCCAAGAACGTCGACAACTCCGAAAGGACTTGCGAGATTTCCGATCAGAGTCCCAATCGTCAGACCGACCACGGCCGGTAGTCCGAAGAGCATCGACAGAGCCAGAAGGCAGTCTGCCACTCTCACCTGATACACCTGGAAGCTTATGGGCGCGAGGAGTGTCACAGCGGCTGCGTACAGTGCGGCGAAAAGTGCTGCCAGTGCGATTTGTCTGGATCTTGGTCCTGCCTGCCTGTTCTTCTCCATCTCCTCCAACACCGAGATTTCTTTGGCGGAATGTGGAATGCCACCCAACCGCCTTCTTCGTCAGACCTTCGACTATTTAGAGATGAGCCGAGACAAGCCTTAACTGTCACTGCTGTTCTTGCGTGGGCAAAGGAGGATGTCTGATAAATGACCAGTGCTCATAGCATGGTTGCAGAAAGAATAAGGCGTTTCCAAGAACTGATGAAGGCAGAGGGGCTCGGCGCATCGATGATAAAGACCGAGTCATCATTCACGTACTTTGCTGGAGTCAAGTGGCTCAGGCCGGGGTTAATCATTCCATCCGAAGGGGAACCCGTGGCATTCATCCCAGTGCATGAAGTCGGTGCTTTCGTGCAGGAGAGTGGCGTAGGGAATGTGGTGCCTTACCGCGGTGTGGACGAGCTGATGAGGGGCGTTAGCGCCACCATAAGGGAGGGGGGATTCAGAAAAGTAGGATTCGACATGAGTGTTGAAAGAGATGCCTACGAACTATTCTTCCACATGTTCAAGAACCTGAACCCTAGGACGGAGATAGTTGATGTTCACTCTCTGATAATGGAGCTGCGCATGATTAAGGACGCCACGGAGACAGATAGTATCAGACAAGCTGCCCATACGACGGACATGGGGATGGAAGCCGCATTCGGCAGGATTGATGTCGGAGTGAGTGAGATTGAAATCGCCGCCGAGGCGATCTACGCCATGATGAATGCTGGATCAGAGCACCCGCACGCGTATGTGAACACGGGTCCTGTGCCAAGAATTCACGCCGAACCCAGGCGTGACGTCCGAGTTCGAAGAGACGACGCAGTCACCATTACCCTGGCCGGGGACAACATGAACTACTATAGCAACGAAACTAGAACCTATCTTACGCGGGGAGCTGCCACCGAGAAACTCAGAGCCAGGGAAGCGCTGAACAGTATATACGACTCTGTCAAGGAGAAACTCAGACCCGGCGTGCTCTTGAACTCGATTGAGGAGGTGATCGCAGAGGCCCTAGGAGCGCAAGGCTACGCCGACAACTACGTGAAGGGCTTTGCCCACGGTGTTGGGTTGCTTGTGGAAGAGGACCCGATCACAACAATTCTCATACCGCACAGAAGAATGGCAATCAAGGAGAACATGGTCATAACAGCCATGCACGCCCCTCTGGCTATTCCAGGCGTGGGGGCAATGAAGTGCGAAGACACGTTTCTTGTGACACCGAACGGGACGGAGCAGCTCACGAAGTTCAGTGGACTCATTTAGTCAGGAGTGACGAAAGCCCACCCTTGGGGGCCGAAAGCGCAGTCACCTGGTGCAGCATTCCGATGTTCATGGGAAGGGTCAAGGTCTCCGGCATGCCACAGCCCGAACCGAATCGATAGATGGATACCGGGAACTCATTCAAAGTTGTAGGGTCCGTCCATACTTCTCGGAGTATGCTATCTCAGCAAGTGGCTTCCTGTTCTTCTTGCCGATTATCCTCTTCGCTGGGTAGCCGAACGCCACGACAACCGATATGTCCATGTTTGTCGGTATTGCAAAATCTCTACTCATCGCTTCCCTGTTCACGCCCGTATAGATCCGCGACGTCACCCCGAAGTTCCACGCCGCCAGCTGCATGCTCTGGAGAGCCCTTCCGGCGTCAAGCAGATGGAAGTTGTACTTCGGGTCGGTAAGTACCACAATAGCAAAGTCTGCGCCTGCAGCCCAGCTTCCGGTCGTGCTGTCCGCCGCCAGGCGTTTGATGTTCTCTCTTTCCTGGACGAGGATGAACCGCCAGTGCTGACAGTTCACGCCACTTCCAGTCAGTCTCGCTGCCTCCAGCACATTCCTCTTCACGTCTGCCTCGACATGCGCCGAGCTATACTCCCTTGATTCAAGCTTTGTTGTTATCCGCTCATAGGTATCCATCGGTTCACTGCACCCATCTTCTGTGGCACAGAGGACCCCGCATGCTCATATTCCTTTCGGGTTATCACTGAGGAATACTGCCAACCGGTCCTCAGTCCACGGAATGCACTGCGAGCAGCTGATGGAGGAATCGGCTACACCGTTTGCTGCCGCTTTGTTCTTGCTGCGTAGCAAGACATCGGGATGCCCAGCAACAGGATGAACAGTCCTAGCAACCAGAAGAAGATGGGAGGAAGGCGTGTCCCTGCGATTGCGTAAACGGAGTAGGGGCTCAAAGGCCCGGCTGTCACGAATATGAAACCGAAAAACAGGCTTACGGCGAGTGCGACGCCTCCGAATACTCGCGGCAAGGAGTACGGCCTGGCTCTTCGGGGCATTCCCTCGTACCCCTTCTTCAGCCTGTAGTACGCTATCCCGGTAGGTATGAAGCTGAAGAGGTAACCGACGTTCGAAACCAACGATATCAGCGTAGGCAGTCCCGCGGCCAGAAGAACCAGCACAAGGTTGAAGGCAAGGCCGCAGAGCATCGCTCTGTGTGGTGAGCCGTATTTGTTGAGCCTTCCAAACCACATCAGCGTAAGTCCGTCGCTGGAGCTCTGGTACAACGAACGAGAGCAGCCGATCAGGGCGTTCGTTGTTGAGAGTAGCAGAGCCGCAAACAGCATCACCCCAACCACGTAGGTTCCGTAGGGCCCCGCGTAGAGACCCGCCATCCGTATGAACCCTCCCCAGGGGTCGGCGGCCACGGATGAGGCACCAAGTACTCCCAGAAGAGCGAGCGGAATCGACACGTAGATCAGCAGTCCCGTGAGGGCCGCTGCCGTCATGGCCTTCGGAGCGTCCTTCGAAGGGTTCTTGCACTCGCCAATGTAGCTCGCCGTTGCTTCCATCGCGAGTGAATTCCAAGTGACGATGAAGATCCACGGATAGACGGACAGTATCCACTCTTTCGAAAAGACCGGAGCGGTGACCAGTCCGGAGTTTACAGGGAAGACGTTCGCCCAGTGCATGGAACCACTCACTATGGGTGCGAAACCCAGGAAGAGCAGAGGTCCCAGCGACAGGAAAGCGAAGACCACCGCAGTTCTGTATCCGAGCGAGAGACCAAAGTAGTTGACCGCGTACAGAGCCGAGCCTACTCCCAGAGTGAACGCGAAGATGTAAGCGTACCCCAGCGGCCAGATGGGTGTTACGCCAGTGAAGAAGACAGGGTAGTACCCGGTCAACACAGCGGCGTAGATAGCAAGCAGCGAGGTGTTCACGGCGATGACCGGAGACCAACCCAGGAAGTACGCCCAGTTGTTGAGCCCACCTAGAAGGTTTCCCCACTTCTTGTCCCTGAATCCCTCGACCGCGTACGTTGGCAGCCCTCCGACCTTCTCGGGAAACATCGCGGAGAGCTCCGCCAAAAGGAAGCAGTAGATCACTCCTGCGCCTACGGTGACCAACACCAGTATCCAGCCTCACGTCCCGATTGCTCCCACCAGGGGGCCCGCAATGCCTGTTACCAGAATCGACCCGGCGAGACCGATGATGTACGCGACCTTCCAATTCGCCGTCCTCTTGACCATAGAGATGGCACTCTGCTCGGCCGCCGCAGAGCTTTCCTTCATCTCGACCCGGCCCTTACACCCGTTCACCTGGCCATTTCTAGGTTTCCTCGTAGTCTTCCTTTGATACCGTAAGCCGGTCCATGAAGAATGTGATGCAGAGCCCGATCCTAGTGCTGTACCCTCTCGGCCAGTTCCCAGTACTTCGTCCACAATTCCTTTGGGAAACTGTCTCCGAACGTCTCGAAGAAACTTCTGCAAGAATCGAGCTCTCTCAGCCAGTCTTCTCTGTTGACGGAGAGCGCCTCATCCACTACCTCCCTTGAAATGTCGAGGCCGCGCAAGTCGAGAGAGTCTAGAGTGGGAACGTAGCCTATGGCCGTCTCGGCAGCTTCGGCTCTTCCCTGAGTTCTCTCCACGATCCACTTGAGCACTCTGATGTTCTCGCGAAAGCCAGGCCAGAGCAGCTCGCCGCTCCGCCCGGTTCTAAACCAATTCACTCGGAATATCCTCGGGAGGTTCCTGCTGCGCGATGCGAAGCTCAGCCAGTGCCGGAAGTAGTGGCCCATGTTGTAGCCGCAGAATGGCAACATCGCCATGGGGTCGTGCCTCTGCACACCCACATCGCCAGCCGCGGCCGCCGTCGTTTCGCTTATCATCATGGCTCCAGCCAAGACACCCTGTTCCCAATCAAATGCTTCATAGACAAGCGGCATTGATTTTGACCTCCTGACTCCAAAGATGATTGCTGAAACTTGAACGCCATCAGGGTCGTTCGATCGCGGCGAGAGGTAACGGTACTGCGAGATAGGAGTCGTGAGTCTTGCGTTCGGATGAGCAGCCGGGCTTCCTGTCGCCCTTCCAGGGCCTCCCCTGCCAGTCCAGATCTCCTGGGGTACCCTTCCTTTTCCCTGCCACCAGGGTCTTCTCCCATATCCAAGCGCAACGTTCGTGAATAATGTATTGCTGCGAATCGTCCGCATCAGGTTCGGGTTGCTCTTCATGGACGTTCCCGCCGCCACGCAGAATAAGCCGAACTCCGGATTCACGGCGTGGAACGTCCCGTCCGGCGAGAGATGCAGCCAGGCTATGTCGTCACCCAGCATCCACACTTTGAATTCGGCCAAGCCTGCTGGGGGCTTGAGCATCGCGAGGTTGGTCTTCCCACACGCGCTTGGGAAGGCGCCCGTGATGTAGGTCGTCTTTCCCGCAGCGTCCTCTAATCCGACTATCAGCATGTGCTCCGCGAGCCATCCCTCCTCCTTCCCCATCACGCTCGCAATCCTTAGCGAGTGGCATTTCTTGGAGAGGAGCGCGTTTCCGCCGTAGTTGGAGTTTATGCTCAAGATCAGCCTCGAATCAGGAAAATGGCAGATGTACCTGTGATTCGGGTCCAAGCTGCCCATAGAATGAATGCCTCTGACGAATCCGCTGCTGGTGTTCAGGCGCTTCACAGCGACGGCACCCGCACGCGTGATGATCCGAAGGTTCGCCACGACGTAAGGCGAGTCGGTGATCTGAACGCCGCACTGGCTATATCGCGAATCAAGAGGTCCAAGCAGGTACGGAATCACGTACATCACCCTGCCCGTCATGCATCCGGCGAAGAGCTTCCAGAGGAGTGAGAGCGCCTCTTCGACTTCCATCCAGTTGTTCGTCGGACCCGCGTCATCCTTGTCCTGCGTACAGATGAAAGTCGACGACTCCGTTCTTGCCACGTCCGAAGGACTACTTCTGTGAAGATAGCAGTTGGGATACTCTCTCCGGTTTAGTTCAATTAGCGTGCCATCAAGAACCATTTGTTTGACGAGGGATTCGTATTCGTCATTCGACCCGTCGCACCACACCGCGCGATCGGGTTTGGTCTTGTCCGCAACTTCTTGCACCCAGTTCGCCACTTTCTCGCTGACTCCGTAGTAGCCGACTTTTTCAACGCCAATCTTGGAACCAAATCCCTCCTGTGAATCGGTATGAAAAACTTACGATTACCTATCAGCGATACCAGTTTCACTTGATTTTCATGTTAATCCTGAAACAATCAACTCATGTGACGTGTTTCAGCCCGCAACAAACAACTCGCCCGGCGCGATTGATGGTTCCCCAGAAACGTGCCTGTAACGGGTTCCTTCTTGGCTAAGGATGTCGGCATCTACCACGTCAACGTTGGGATGTTCACGACCATCTCTCCATCTGTTGTCACGGCAGTGTTGGGACCTCACGGTCCTGAATCCTTCCTCGGTCAGACGCGGGAGCCAAGCTCGTCCAAGAGCGGCTGTATATTCTTTCGAGGTATCGAACAGCCAGCCGCCAGTCTATGACCCCCACCGTCTCCCCCGTACTTCTCTGCGAGCAGACTTATGGTCTTCCCAAGATGCGTCCTGCACTCCAGAGTTCCTCTCAGGCTGACCTCGATCCAGCCTTTCCTGTGCTTTTCTCTGAAAGCGACAGCAACGGGAACATCAAATCCCCCGAGCAGAAGCTTCGCCACGTTTCCTGTCGCGTGCTGTGTTGTCTCCGCGTACACCATCCTACCAGTCACGATTCCCGACCTGCGCACCGATTCGGCGAGAGCCTTCACCGCATCGACCTGCTGCAGAGCCGACCTCGCGACGCCACTGATTTCATGTGGCAGCTTCATTCTCGAGAGTTCACCGACGAGTGTGTTGAGATACGACTCCTCGTCGCCCCTTTTCGCCACAGCGTAGGAGAGCAGCGTTGCCTCCAGAAGGACGAAGTGCCTGTCGAACCTCTGCATCATTTTCCCAGCCATCGGCGAGATGTCCAAGTAGTCTGTTACAGCGCCGTATAGGGCCAGAAGCTTTGCGTCTTCAGGGAGCTCTGACCGGTAGGTGCGGTACGTTAGCATCGCTGCGCACTCCGCAGCACTGTGCACCAGACGTAACCCCAGCCCTCGAAGCTCCAACTTCGCTGCCCGTGTCATGAAGTGATGGTCGATGTAGGTTACCCTGGAGTTCTTGGTGATGCGTCTCATTCTATCGGCAAAATTCGGGAACCTCGCAGGGTCTGTTCCGAGGTCGCACAACACTAGCTCCTCGACTTCGGGAACGGCATCCAGCTCATCGAGAAGACCGTCATAGTCCGTGAGCTTGAAGGCAGCCCCCCTCGCAGCCACAACCAGCGCCGCAGAGGCAATTCCGTCGACATCCTTAGCGTGCGAAATGCAATAGGAACGCAACTCAAAGTAATGCTCCCACTCTCCTCTGTTATTAGTCCTCCGCGCCGTGGTGGTAGCCCTTTTTCTTTCTTCAATCGCCCACCGCAGTGACCCTTGATTCCGCCAGGTGCTTAGAGTGTTGTTCCGACGCCTAGCCGGATCGACGAGATGATTCTCTCAGCTGCGCCCTCCGGCTCCGCATGCTCAGAGTTTATGGTCAGAGTGGCCCGAGGAAGCTCGAACTGTCTGCAGAGCCTCGCGGAGCTCTCGTCGGGAACTGGGTCCTGCCTCTCGATATTCCTCTGGCAGGCGATCCTCGAATCGCAGTTAACATGAACAATCGCGATCAGCGCTTGCCGCACAACCGACCACTCCGACTCCTACTTAGATATCGCGAGAGGCAGCGACCGGGCCAGTCGCGCCTAACGGCTCGGCGCCTTCGTCGATCCCCGTCGTTATCCTCGCCCACTCAGTGCTAGAAGCGACGGGATGAAGCCTCCGCTGGGCCGCTAGCGAACCCAGTGCCGTTCTGCGCTTGTTCCGGAGTCTCTTTACCTGATCTCGCTTCGGTCGGAAGACCTTGTGATGCCGACCTCTTTCCCTGCTCGTCCCGCCGCGTGTCTCCCTTCTCCTGGTTTCACACCAGGGACGCCGCCCCTTATCAGGACCTCGCGCAGCTTCTCCATCTGCTCGTCCGAGGGCAACTCAAACGGAGGCATCGGTGGTCCGGCCGGTCTGCCGGCGAGATGCATCGGCGGCTTCACGAGCGAACCTTCACCGTGTACGCCCGCTATCTCCGTTTCGATTATCCATTGATAGTACGGTATCTCGAGCTTCCACAGGTGCTCCACCACTCCGTCATAGTCCCTTTTCTGT
Organism: uncultured Nitrososphaerota archaeon; assembly: GCA_963836465.1. Taxonomy (GTDB): domain Archaea; phylum Thermoproteota; class Nitrososphaeria; order Nitrososphaerales; family Gagatemarchaeaceae; genus CAWIJZ01. The sequence continues at coordinate 10,916 of CAWIJZ010000064.1, read as the reverse complement.
ATCAGCTTCCACTGGTCGAGCGGGTACTTGGGGTAGAACTGACCCAACACGTCCAGGAAGGATTGGCAGCCCCAGAAACATCCCAAGCCATGGTAACCGTTGTCTGTGAAGGAGAAGCGATCCTTATACAATCTGATGCAGTTGATGTAGGTGTACCAGCTAGGAGAGGACCACTTGATGCCTATTATGCCGTCTAGCTTGCTGAGTCTCTCCATGGTCGATTCCTGAAGCCCGACACCTCCCAGTAATCCTAACCACGTCGTGTTGTAGATGACTACCGGGATGTCGACCTTGTGGGTCACGACATCGTAGAACTTCAACACTTCTTTGGTGGAGGTGCCAAAGTACCACGGAGGCTGAAGCTGTATGATGTCAAAACCGACGTCCTTGGCATGGCGCATCATGTCCACAACCGCGTCGATCGCGCAGTCGTGCGCGGTGGTTTCGATCGGGAGCTTCCCTTTGGCCTCGTCGGCGATGACCTCCATCGCCCTCTTCCGCATATGGATTGGGAGCGAAGGTGACTCGCCTCCTGGTGTGGCAGCCAACAGACAGCCCGTTCCTTCCTTGAATCCCGCTTCCAGAACGTACCTGATGTTTTCTCTCAGACCCTTTTCGTCAAGTGAATAATCCTTGTTCAACGGCGTAACAAGTGACGTACAGGGACCGACGATTCGCCTCTTCACTTTGTCGTAGCTCATTGCGACCAGCCGCTACCCGCAGTTGATTTAAGCGTATCGTGTCTCGAGCGAGTCAATTGTCGATACGACAAAGAGTTCTATTAGCTCCTTTGTGGTCAATTTGAGCAAGCTTAGTTTGCTCCTGTGTATGAAGCGCTCATCTCGGCGATCTCAAGAATCGGAACTCGCCGTTGTCTGAAGTAAGCTTTTCGGCGCTTCTGGGATTCTGTATGCATACACTCTCAGATCTCTGTCCTCGAACTCTGGCTTCCAATCTCTGAACCTGTGCCAATAGGAGATGACCAGGCTACCCGGTCTCATCTCATCGAGGGCCTTTTTCCTCAACTTCTCCATGATTCCTGGCCACAGAAAGACGCAAACCACATCTGCTCTCGAGATGTCGACTGCCAGCAGGTTGACTCTAAGTATTCTAGCACGATCGCCAAGCCTCATGCGCCTTACTATCATGCGGCTCCACAGAACCTTCACAGGATCCAGCTCGACTCCTGTGGCGAAGGCGCCATGACGGCTCGCCTCGATTACTATTCTTCCGAACCCCGACCCCAGATCGTAGACCTGTCTGCCTTCGAGGGGTTCCGCGAGTTCCAACATCCTCTTCAGCGATTTCCGAGAGACTGGTTCATAGCCAGCCCCCCACAGGAAGCCTCCACCAACGAGATAGAGGATGAAGAGCGCGACCGCCAAGAGCAGGCCAGGGACAGCCAACGACAACCCGTCGAGTAAGAGTGTCAACGCAGACGGGCATGAGTTCTGTCGGCTGCCACATATAGATTCCACTGTTGCGGTGAAGAATCTGAAGTCGAAGGAGCAAACGAGAACGCGTGTCAAGCAGCCGCGTTTCTTCCACGGTGACTCGTGGGCTACCGTCAGAACAACGCCTAGCCGTTGTCGGTCTTCGGACACATCTTATACATGGGAGCCGTGGTCTATCTGAACACCATGGCCTGCCGATTTGTCGCCAGTCTGCAAGTCGCCTCTCGCCAAAGCTAGTCGCGTCTTCCCTGCACCCTCGACTGACGATTCATGACAGAACGACGAAGTAAGCAACCCAGGTTCTGTCTGCCGACCACCGCTACCGCTTATTAATCAGCAAAACGTGGGATACTTCGTGAACATTCATGACTGAGCAACCCATCATTGACGTGACAAAGGTCTCGGACAAGGGACAGGTTGTGATTCCCAAGGATGTTAGGGACAGGCTCCAGTTCAATCCAGGGACGAAGCTCATAGTAGTTGCAACCCAAAATGCGGTCGTCCTGCAGCGAATCGAGACAGTAGCGGGGAAGATGAGAATGAGGGAGATAATGGATATTGCCAGATCGATAACCGAAAGATTCAGGATCGGCAAGCAATAGCCGACTCACTAGACTATTCCCGTTCTCTCCGATGGCTCGCAGGAGCCACGCGCTCCAGCGGTCTTGTCTAGCCTTCAGCGAAGATTTGGAGACCTTAGAGACTGGGCTCGACTCAGGCTTCGCGACCGCGCCTATGCAGAAGCACGGCCCTGCCTTCCTCAAAACGCCTTCCAAACTCGGGCGTGTGCGGTTCGCGGCCAGCGACGCAGCGGACGACGATGGCCCCTCCTCCTCGCGTCGCGTCGAGCTGTACATCTTCGAAGAATCGCCTCAAAAGCGATACGAGTTCGGAGTTCTTCAGAGTGAGGACATACGTGTCGTACAGGGATTTGAAGGCCAGACCTCTCCGCCCACCAGACAGCAGGCCGATGAAAGGAACGACCGCGCGAAGGTAAAGTGCGATCATGACCCGACTGAGCGGTCGGTCTGGCTTTCCCAAGTCGCAGAATCCGAACATCCCCTCGTCTCCCAAGACGTAGCGGACCTGCTTCACGGCCGAAAGGAGATCCCGGGCGTCCCGCAGGGCGAATCCCGCCACGACGGAGTCGAACGAGCCCTTCCTGAAGGGGAGGTACTCGAACACCGACTGGACCCTCTCGTGGCCCGGGCACAGACTGAGCATCTTCCTCGACGCGTCGAGGAGCACGGGATACCCGCCCGCTTCATCCACGAGCCTCGCCATCGTCCCAGGGCCACAGCCGAGGTCAAGAACGAGCGACGATTTGCTCACGGCGAATCTTATTACACTCCGCCTCATCCTGCCATCGCCGAAGAGTGCGATTCTGCTCGAGCCTTCCTCGTAGATTGGCATGATACTCTCGATGGACTTGACAACGTACGCCCAGCGCCCCTGCAGCCCCGGTCTCCTGCCGGAGGGACTATTCGAGCCGGTCATATCTTTTCATTACGGCTGCAATCTGATTCATGACGTCAGAGGCTGTGATGTGCAGCCCCAGAGAGTTCGTCGCCTGCACTCCGGATAATCCGTTGATGTAAGCAGCACAGCAGGCGGCCTCGAATGGGCGAATCCCCTTCGATGACAGCCCGGCGGTTATCCCCGTCAGCACGTCTCCCGTCCCACCCACCGTCATGGATGGCGAGTGGGTCGTGTTCAGCCCGATGGTTGATCCGTCGCTGATAACGTCGGTCGGCCCTTTCAGCAGCACCGTCAGGTTGTTCTCAGCGGCGCTCTTTGCGACCGCCTCAACCCTGGAGTCGGTGTCGGGGCGCAGCTCCACGCGGAAGAGCCTCTCGAACTCGCCGGCGTGGGGCGTAACGATCAGCCTAGTCTTGCTGGTAAGAGAGAGAATCTTCGGTCTGAGAGCATCGGCATCCACGACCAGGCATTTCTTCGCCTTCGTCGAGAGGAGCTCGAGGCACCTGACCAACCTGTCCTCGTTTTGCGGTCCGAGGCCCGGTCCCACTCCTACGCAGTCGACATCAGGAAGCCAGTTCACGAGCTTCGACACGCTCCCTGTCGTGAGTTTTCCATCGGGGAGCGGAAAGACGATGAGATCGGGCGACAGTGCCCTCACCGCGGTAGATATGACCGCTGGAACTCCTAGGTAGACCAAGTCTGAGCCGGTTTTCATGGCGCTCATGGCAGCGAAGAACGGTGCGCCGTGGTAGGTCCTACTACCCCCTACAATGCAGACGACCCCGTTCATCCCCTTGTGCGAATCCCTTCGCCTCGGTGGGATCTGCCGCGCTACGAACTCCTCGTCAATGGTGAGTTGGTTCATTGGAGACATCTCTTGTTTCTCTTCTCCCCCGCTCAGAAGTTGTAGCGCTTCGGCTGAGGCTGGAGGCTGACGAGCGCCTCGGCCGGGCAATTCAAGTTTAGCCTCTCCTTGAGCTTCGATAGAGACTGGTCCATTGTGGCCAGCGTAAAGACACCCACAATCCTACCCCTCGCCTTCTCAGTTAGCTTCACGAGCGCGTCGATCGTTATCCCTGACCTTACCATGTCGTCAGCAATCAGAACGTGCTCCCCCTTGCGGATCGCGCTCTTAGGAATGTAAAGGTACTTCACCGAGTCGGGGGAGTAGACAACCTTCTGCTCGTGAAAGTCTTCCACCCCTATGTCTCTTTCCTCCTTTGCAACGGCAACGTTCACGTTGAACTCGCCGGCGATCTCGACGGCCAAAGGTATGCCGTCCACCTCCATCGTGAGCACCTTCTGAACCTGGGAGAGGCCGAACTCGCTGTAGACAACCTTCGCTATCTGCCGCAGGAGGCCAACATCGCTTATCAGATCGCTCATGTCATAAGATCCGTCTCTCGCAACCCGAATCCTGTTGGTCACTATGCTTCTGAGCAGCTTCTCCCTGAAGACTGCCACGAACTTCTCAGACCTGGAGGCGCTCGGGAGCACGTGCCCCCTCGCATATCTGCTGAGTATCGGGGCAGACAGTCCAAGAATCGAGGAGAGTTCCCTGTAGCTGTAGTTCTCCTTCAGTGTGGCCAGCAGCTCTACAGCAGATATCCTCGATTTGACTTCGGAGACCCGGCTCAACGCTCCGGAGACGGTTTCGTCCAAACTTAAACTTGTGCCGCCCGGGAATGAGTAAGACGCGAAGAGTCAGCGGCCTATGATGACTCGTATCCAGGTGGGAAGGAAGTTCTTGTCCGGGTAATAGATGAAGAACCACCCAACCACAGCCCCTGCGAGTACGTAGACCATCAATCTCGGAAACCACTGCCTCGTGACGAAGTAGGAGCATCCCACCGCCAGAGCAGGAATGGACTGAATCATGTAGTAGGGATAGGTCACCCTGCCGTAGAAGTAGAGGGCCAGGTAGGGAAGGTAGGTCCAGGCGAGAAGCAGCAGTGAGAAGACTGCGAGCCTGTACTCGTTCGAGAGCTCGACTGGTTCAGCCGCCAGAGGCTGCTCGCCGGTTCTCCTGCTCTGCCTCCACTTCCTGTAGACCAGATAGAGGACATAGGGTGCCCACAAGAAGGTCAACCAGACGACTATCCTGTCGCTTACGCCATAGTACCCCACGCCGACGTAGCTTGACGTGATCCCGCCGGATTGAACGGTGACTGTTGTCACCAGGTAGCCGACAGGAGTGTAGTAGAGGAACCAGTCAAGCGGCGTTATCAATGTCTTGAGCAGGCCGTCCGTCCAACCGCCGCCTTTCAACGAGGAGCCGTAGGAGAGCATGAACTTCAGGTGGTCCGCAAAGGTCAGCGACGGGGCGAAAAGAGAGTCGTAGAGCTGGAGACCAACCACAAAGACCACAGCGACGGCGACGGCTATCTTCAGAGTCGAGATGAGCCGGGTCCTGTTCGTGCCCTGTCCGAAGAAGAGGTTGTACGTTAGGAGGAACAGGACAAAGAAGATGGAGGTCTCCTTCGAGAGCCCCGACAGGCCGAGGGCTACCCCGGCGAGGAGGAACTTGTCGAACTTCCAGAACCTCACCGTCGAGAAGTACAGGACGAAAGCGAGTAGGGCGAAGAAGATGGCATGGACATCTATCACCGCGATGCTGGAGTGGACAAAGAACAGGGTGTCCGTGGCAAAGAAGATGGTCGCGAGGTAGGAGAACGCCTCCTTCTTGGTGAGCATCCAACACAAGCCGAAGAGCAGGGGTACACTGAGCGTCCCGAGAAGCACTTGGAAGAACCTCCAGCCGAAGTCGTTGAGCCCGAAGATCTGAATCCCAGCCGCGACAAAAGCCTTGGAAAGGAACGGGTGCTCGAGGTTGCAGTTGTCTGCGTATGGGGCGCACTTGGTTCCCGCGAGCAGCGTCTGAGCAGCGGGAACATAGTATACCTCGTCCATCACGCAGCCACTTACGCCCCGAGTCGCGTCGTAGCAATCGGCCGTAGGAGGTGCGTTGATCGTGTAGAGGTGGACAAGAAAGATGCCCGCGGTGACGAGGACTATGAACAGAATAGCCCTGCTGTACTGTGGATACTTCAGGTAGGCGTAGGCCGTACCGACCGTAGTGGCCGCGACGGCCCCTCCAGCAAGGAGATAAACGAGAAGCGACAGCGAAGCAGGCGAGAGAAGCTCTGGGTAGGCAGCGTGCAGTATCACCGCGAAACAGAGCGTCCCCAGAGTGAGAAACGACAGTATGGTGAAGAAGACCGTCAGGAACCGGGCGACGTTCGCGCCCGATGGCCGCTGCGTTCCCTCAAGCACACGAGGGCGCATTGGGCTGGGCGCTATTAGTCTTTGGGACACGGCTGGACCGGCCTTCTTGGCTTGCGCGCCAGAGGAATAGCTTGTATTCCATGTTGATCAGACGCATGGCGACATCGGCAGAACTGGTTTTCCTACTTACCGATCAGTGTTCTGGCGCGTGGGGGAAGACAAACACCTGGTCAACCCAACTGACCGATGGATTCTCACCAGAGCGAGCCCCTGCTTCCTCTCCGACGTGAAGACTTCTGTGCCGATTCCGCACAGAAACCATTATAACGCAACCGCCCTGTCGGAAGATGATAAATCTGTCAGAACTACTTGTCTTGTCACGCGCTGACGTTGAGAGTCTGCTCACCATGGAGGACAGTATTAACGCGATGGAGCAGGTTTTCGCAGCCTCATCGAACAATCTAGCCGACAGCGTTGGCGTCCTGCATATTGACGCAGCGAAATTCAGAGGGGGGTGGGCCGTGAAACCGGGTTACCTCGCTGACAAGGGATACGTTGCCGTTAAGCTAGTCGGGGTATATTCCGGCAACGCGGCCAAGGGAATTCCGAGCATACTGGGAGCGATTCTTCTGAGCGACGCCAGCAACGGTTCTCCTCTCGCGGTCCTAGATGGCGGTTACATCACAGGAGTCAGAACAGGAGCGACGGGAGCTGTGGCCGCCAAGCACCTCGCGAGAAAGGACTCCAAGGCGGTAGGCATCGTCGGGGCGGGCACGCAGGGAAGAATGCAGGCGCTTGGGCTCAAGAATGTTGTAACTCTTGCTGAAGTGAGGGCATATGATGTTGATCAGGGCGCGCTTTCAGGTACTCGCAGGAGATGGGTCCGAAGTTGGGGGTGAGAGTAACCGCAGTGAACTCACCTGAGGCGGCGGTTCGGGGCGCCGACATCGTCGTAACCGTGACACCTTCGAGGAAGCCTTACCTAAAGAACGAATGGATTGCGAAGGGAACCCACATCAACGCCTTCGGCGCTGACAGCCACGGGAAGCAGGAGCTGGAGCAGCAGGTCTACAAGAAGTCGAAGCTCTTTGTGGATAAGCTGGAGGTCTCGCTGGAGAAGGAACTCTACAAGAAGGGGGACATCTACGGCGAGCTCGGAGATGTAATTACGGGGAAGAGAAAGGGCGAGAGAACCCGGCAGAGGTGACGATATTCGATTCGACGGGCCTCGGGATACAGGATGCGGCCGCCGCGAGCATAGTCTATCGAGAAGGCCAAGAAGCAGGGAACAGGAACCTGGGCAAAGTTCATCTGACTACTGGTCGCGTAATCACACCGTGATAGAAGTATACACCGACGGGCTTGCGGAACCCACGAATCCTGGGATTGGAACATATGGCTTCGTGATCTACCGTGATGGGAGAAAAATCGATGAAGGATACGATCTCGTGGGTAACAATGTCACTAACAACTATGCCGAGTATGAAGGGCTGATTCGTGCGTTGATGCGCTTCTGTCGCACGCAGGGGAAGAGGTTGTGGTGAAATCAGACTCCAGACTGCTCGTGAACCAGATGACCGGCAAGTGGACAATCAAGAAGGGGCAGTATGTCGAGAAATATGCCGAAGCAAGGAAGCTAGCGGAGAAGTTCGGGTCGCTGAAGTTCGAGTGGATACCCAGAGAGAAGAACGTCGAGGCCGACACGCTTTCAAGACTAGCCTACGCCACCCGGAGTGACTCCACTAATCGCGTCGGACCTTATAGAGTCGCTCGCGCACTCCTCCAGTTAATCTTCTCTTCATCAGTTTCCGCTGGAGTTCCAGTTCCGTTTCCGACTAGTAAACAGGTGAGTCACTTACCAAATCGATTGAATACCCCATCCCCCTCTTCGAAGCTTATAGCCATCGACACACGGCGCGTACGCCATGGCAAGGTCCAGTCCCCGAGCAACCGCGGCGAAGATGAAGTCCCTCGTGAGGGAGAACGGCCTATGGAGAGGAGGCTGCGTTAACATGGTCGCCTCCGAGAACGTCTCGAGTCCAACGGTACGAAGCATTGTTGGCAGCGATTTCATGCACCGATACGCCGAGTACGAAAGACAGGACATTGAAAAGAGGTTCAACGAGGGCAGCCGATACATAGTCGAGATCGAGAAGACTGCGCAGGCCCTCGCAAAGAAATTGTTCGGATGCAAGTTCGTTGAGCTCAGGCCCATCTCTGGGCACATCGCGATTATCTCCTGCGTCCTCGCGTTCGCGCGCCCCGGCGGAACAACTCTCGAGCTCAACGGAGCAAACGGAGGACATGAGTGGCACCGGACAGCGACGAACAACCCGGCCGTCGGCTACAGGCCGGACTGGCTTCCGTTTGACACAGATGAGTGGAACATAGACGTCGACGCAGCGCGGCGCAAGATGAGGGAGACGAGGCCGGACGTGGTCATTCTGGGCTCGAGCTTCTACCTCTTTCCTCATCCGACGAAGCAAATCAGGGAGGCGGCAGATGAGGTGGGCGCAAAGGTGCTCCAGGACGAAGCCCACGTCCTCGGCCTGATAGGCGGGAGGGCCTGGCCGAACCCCCTCGACAAGGGTGCGCACTTGTTCACTGCCAGCACGCACAAGACCTTCCCAGGCCCCCAGAAGGGGATCATAATGGCGAACGAAGAATCTCTCATGCGCCGTGTGATGGACACCGTCTACCCCTCGCTCCTGACGAATCACCACCTCATGAACGTGGCAGCGCTCGCGTACGCCATGGCCGAGTTCATCGAGTTCGGCGAGTCGTACGCGACCCAAGTGGTCAAGAACGCACAGGCCCTCGCGGGCGCCCTGTCAGATCAGGGATTCGATGTCATAGGCGCCAAGAACGGCTTCACCAAATCCCATCAGGTGCTCGTGAGAACTTCATCGTTCATGTCCGGGAACAACGCCGCCAAGGCACTGGGGGCGGCCGACATGATATGTAACAAGATGGAGCTGGAAAAGGCCGACGGGCTGCGGTTGGGCACGTCAGAGGTCACGAGGGTGGGGATGAACCAATCCGAGATGAAGGAGATAGCTGCGTTCATCGCCGATGTCCTGCTCAGGAAGAAGGACCCAGCTCAGTTGAGAAGGAGAGTACGCACCTTCACAGCTGACTTCAGGAAGATTCGATACAGCTTCGAAAACGGCAAAAACGCCTACGGATAGGCGCGGTTCGAGGGGGGGCAATCGAGTTGACCTTCACATTTGAGGTAAGGGATTGCGACCTCCTCGGGCGGACGGGCATCATTACTGCCCAAGGAAGAAGGATGGAGACGCCCTGTCTGTTGCCCGTCGTTCATCCCATCTCAACAGAGATTCCACCGTCAGAGCTCTCCTCGCTCGGCTTCAATGCAATAATGACAAACTCCTTCATCATCAACCGCCGGAGGAAGGCAGAGGCTCTCGAGAAAGGCATTCACAGGATGCTCGGCTTCGAAGGGCTAATCATGACAGATTCCGGAGGGTATCAAGTCCTAGAGTACGGCGCGGTTGACGTCGGGGAGCTGGGGATCGCTGCCTTCCAGAGCGCCATCGGGTCGGACATGGCGGTGACGCTCGACAGACCGACCGGCCTGACCCAGTCGAAGCGGTACGCCGCTGAGACCGTGAAGGTCAGCCTCCGTAATGCAAAGAGGACGATAAGGGAGCTCAGAGAATCTCAGACCACGTGGATGGGTCCAATTCAGGGGGGCATCTTCCATGACCTGGTCTCCCGCTGCACGAGGGAATTGGTCAGCGCGGGGTTCAGGGTCCTCGCTCTCGGGAGCCCGGTGGAGATCATGGAGAACTATCTCTTCGCAGACCTGGTCCGGATGATAGTCGCGACAAAGAAAGCGATGCCCTACTCGATTCCTCTTCACCTATTCGGGGCCGGTCACCCTCTTGTGCTATCGCTGGCTGTCGCCTTGGGGTGCGACACATTCGACTCCGCCAGCTACGTGCTTTTTGCAAAGCAGAACCGGTACATGACGGAGAGGGGCACAGCAGACCTGGACCAGCTCGCGTACCTTCCCTGCAGCTGCCCCATCTGCAACTCCACGACCCCCGCGGGGCTGAGCGGGATGGAGAGAAGAGAGAGAGTTAGGAAGCTGTCGCTCCACAACTTGCATGTCCTCCAGGCAGAGGTAAGGCGGTGCAAGCAGGCGATCGTCGAGGGAAGGCTCTGGGACCTAGTCGAAGAGAGGGCGACGTCCCATCCAAGCATGAAGACAGCATTCAGGGAGCTGACGAACCACTCAGAGCTTCTTGCTGCGTCCACGCCACTCCTGAAACGAAGTGGATTGTTCGTCAGGAGCCTTGAGGACTTCGACAGGCCCGAGTTGCGCAACGCCAGAAGGCATGTCGAGGGCGTGTTCAGGAGAGGAGCGAAGACAGCTGCGCTCGTCCAATCCGATGAGAGCAAGCCGCTCAACCGCATGGGAGTCATTGCCGAGCTCAAGGCGAGCAAGAAGAAGGAGGGGGGCCTTGACGTGCACAGATTGCACCCAGCACTCGGGCAGTTCCCCGCGGAGCTCGAGTACGTTTATCCTTACACTCACGTTGTGAGCTCGATGGATGGTCACGAACGCCATGACCTCCGCAAGTCCCTGGCCACTCTCAAGTCGATGGGTTACTCCTGTGTTCTTGTCTGTGATGAATCATCAATAAGAAGGTCCATCACGTTCTCCCGAGCAGTTAGCGTCAAGCGTTGAGTTCCTCTCTCGCTCACTAGACACTGAACCCGCTAGCGGTGCTG
>CAWIJZ010000063.1:0-79608 GCA_963836465.1 uncultured Nitrososphaerota archaeon | reverse complement strand
AGGATGCAATAGACCCGATGTTCGGAGAACTGAAACCTGCGGGGCAGGCATGGTTGGAGCTCGACGGCCGACGGGTGATCGGAAGAAGTGAAGCTGAGATTCTTGAAGGCATCAGAAAGCTCGGCTCATTTGTCGCGACGGCCAAGGCGTTGGACATCTCCTATTCTCACGCGTGGAACACCGTCGACAGCATCCGAAGGGTGGTTGGAAAGTCGATCGTGGAGGCGAATGTGGGAGGGAGACATGGCGGGGGCACAAGGCTGTCGGTCGAGGGTTCTGCGATCCTGAGACGGTACTATGATCTCGCGGAGAAGCTCGAGGAGTTTCTTCCGGGCACGAGCCCCGTTCGCGGAGCGCGGGCAGTCTTCAGCTCGAAGGTCGAGCTGCCAGAGTTCACCGTTATTGGTAGTGACTGCATCGGCATCGGCATTCTGTTAGAGATGATGTTGAAGAAGAAGACGTTCACCTATGATGTCATCAGTGTGGGTTCCTCCGGTGGTCTGGGCGCAGTAATGCTCGGCGAGGCTGACGTGGCGGGCATTCACCTCCTTGATGAGGAGACCGGCGAGTACAACACCCCCTTCCTGGCACGTTATTGGCTAGCAGACAGAGCCGTCCTAGTTCGCGGTTATGTGCGGGAGATGGGGCTCATAGTGGCGAAAGGAAACCCCAAGAGAATCACGGGCGTGTCCGATCTGCTGAGGAAGGATGTCAAGTTGATCAACAGGACCCTGGGCTCGGGCACAAGGACACTTCTCGATACGTACCTGAAGAGGGAGGCCGAAAGGAGAGGCCTGAAATTCAAAGACGTCGTGGGTAAGATAAGGGGATATTCCGTAGAGGTGAACTCCCATGCAGACGTGGCCAGGGCAATCGAGGAGGGAGGCGCGGACGTCGGTTTCGGCATCAAGAGCGTTGCGAACACAAGTGGGCTGGGCTTTCTGCCGATGACTCAGGAGAACTTTGACTTTGTGATCGAAGAGAAAAGGCTGAGAAAACCACTGGTCCGAGTTTTCCTAGAGGTGCTATCTTCCAAGAAGTTTGCAGCGAAAGCAAGGATTGTCAGTCTATACTGTTCGAAGGACACGGGCAACGTGATATATCGGCCCTGAGCACAAATCGCAGAGCGTCCAGCCTCCGTAATCTAGTCGTGTCGCAGGTCGAAACCATCTAGGAACGAGTGCTTCCCGCAACTACCTTTCCGGTGTCCGGAAGCGCCGCGTACCCTGGCAGACTAGCGAGGTCTTTCCTGAACTCCTCTGACGCAAGTACTCTCAGGAAGCTCTGGACCGAGGGTTTAGACAGCCTCTCCCTGCGTATCAGGAAGTCGTATCTTTCCTCATCAAGGGGCACGAAATCGACCGGATAGGACGAGGTCACCGCCTCAAACGCAAGACCGCACTCTGCCCTGCCCTGCTGAACTGCCGCGGCCACCGCTGTGTGGGTCTTGACCTCGTAGGTGTAGCCCCTTATCGCTTCAGAAGGAGCGACGCCCTTCAGGATCTTCTTCAGCTTGAGATCAAGGTATGTTCTTATGCCCGAACCCCTGTTGCGGTTGACGAATAGCACGTCCTTGCGCAACAAGTCGTCGATGGAGCGAATTCCTTTGGGGTTCCCCTTCACAACCACCAGCCCAATCTTCCTGGAGTATCCCCGCACGATCACCGCCATGGTTTTCCATTTCGTTCTTTGAAAGGAATGGGATATTGTAGGTCAGAGTTTCCTCGTCCAAGAGGTGCGTGCCGGCGATATCCCCCTCACCTCTCTTAATCGCTTGCCACCCTGACCATGATCCGACGTTGATTGCTTTCACGTCGAAGTCATTAAGCCTCTCAACAATGCGATCGACGCCGAGACAATGGCTCCCGATTATCGTGAGGTCAGCCACACCCACGGCGGGGCTCAGCGTCGTCACCTCCACCGTCTCTCCCTCCTTGATGAACTCCCTCTCCTCGGGCACGTCGATGAATCCGTCAGTCATGGCCAGAGATGAAGCAGACCCCGAATGAACGAGGAGTGGATATGCAACGATAGAGTCGCCGCTCTGAACCATCTGGACCGCTACCAAGTCTCTCTTTCCTTTGCCTGCTTCAAATGTGAAAGGGACCCTTGCCCTAATGCTGTTCGGAGTGAGCGAGGTGCGTATCCCAGCCATCCTCCAGATGAGGGGCTTTGCGACCAGGTGGAAGACCATGATGGCGGATAAAGGAAAACCAGGGAGGCCTATCAAGAGTTTCTTGTCCGCGACTGCGATTACCGTTGGCTTCCCCGGCCTCAACTTGACTCCGTGCACGATCACGCCCGGGCTGCCGAAGCTGTCGAACGCCTTGTAGATCATGTCTCCGAAGCCTGCTGAAGTACTTCCAGACGTGATGACCACATCGTGCTTCTGCAGGGCAACCTTGATGTTGCTCAACACCAATTCTTCGTTATCTGGGAGTATGCCGTAGAAGTGTGAGTCGATGTCCATTTCCCGCAGGAGTGTTGAAATTGTGGGGCCATTTACGTCATAGATCGACCCCAGGTTCAGTCTGGCGCCGCTAGGGACGAGCTCGTTCCCGGTCGAGAAGACTCCGACCGTGGGTTTCCTGTACACCCTCACCTTCTCTATGCCTTGGGTAGCGAGCGCGGCGAACTCGCGAGATGTTATCTGCCGGTTTACCCTGAGAATGAGATCTCCAGCGCTGACGTCGCCTCCGGCCTGAGCTACGTTCTCTCCAGGTGAGGCCCCCCTGTACACGGTTACTCTGTCGCCTTTCTCCTTGGTAAACTCCACCATTACGACAGCGTCGCAGCCTCGAGGGAGTGGAGCGCCTGTGGCAATCTTGGCGCACTCATCGCGGCCCACTTCTCGGTCGAACGTCTTTCCCACGTCGGCTCTCCCTACGATCTTGAGGCTCTGTGGATGAGCTTCATCAGCCGTGAACACACCCGCGGATTGAACCGCGAATCCATCCATGACGCTCCTGTCGAATGGTGGTGAGTCGATAACAGCGTACACCGACTCTGCAAGCACGCGCCCGACTGCGCTGCTGACCGGCAAGGTTACAGCCCTGGGCCATCCCGCCTGTTGCAGCAGCGACCAGGCCTTTTCCACTGCGTCTCTCACCGATACCAGTTTGTGGTACACTAGTTCCATGTCTTCGACCTCCGGAGCTCACAGACCTCTCCGTCGAGGCAGGGTGGACGCAGCATGTGAGTCAGTCGCCTCATCTTCCTGAGCCGTACTGCGAATTCGAAGGTGGCGGGGTGCGAGAAACGGTACTTGTGAGCATGACTTCGACCTGATCACCCTCATCATACCCCTCGATGGATTCGTCGATGACAAGCATCGCATTGGACTTCGTTAGAGTCGATATAAGCCCGGAGCCGGTCAGCATGAGTGGTTCAATCTGTAGTCCGCTCGCGCCCTGTGAAACTCTCGTCCTGACATAGGACTTGTTGCCGGACTCGTTCGAGACACGCCTCATCAGGGTTCCTCTCACAATGGGAGTAGGTTCCTCACCGGATCCGGTCAGCCACTGTAGTGTTGGTCTGACGACAGCCTGAAAACCAGTCATTGCGGCTACCGGGAATCCCGAGAGCACAAACACAGGCTTGCCCCCAACCAGCGCAACGCCTGTGGGTCGACCTGGCCTCAATCTTACCCCGTGTGCCACGAATCTGTGGTCACCCATACTTGAGATAGCTTCGGGAACGAGGTCCTTTTCGCCCACGCTACTTCCGCCCGTCGTTAGGAGTACGTCGCAGTCTCGGAGTCCCTTGGCCAAGCATTCTCTTATGGTGCCGAGGTCATCGGGAACTGTACCAAGATCGACGGGCTGACACCCTTCTTGCTTTGTGAGTGCCAGCAGCATTGGCTTGGTGCTGTTCGCTACCTGCCCCGACTTCAGGGTCTGACCCGCCTCCACTATCTCCGATACCCGTGGACAGAACGCCCAAGCGTAACTTCCTGCGGACTCTCACCGCCCCTGCCCCGATTGATGCTATCGCCGCGATGTGCCATGGCTTCAAGATGGTACCCGCGCTCACCATGATCTCGTTTCTCGAGAAATCCTCACCTCTGCGTGAGACGTTCTGCAACGAATGAACTTGCCGACGGATATGTACCACTTCTGCCGCGCGGGAGCAGTACTCGGCCATCACCACAGCGTCCGTTCCCTCTGGGAGAGGGGCTCCAGTGAAGATCATGGCTGCACACCCGCTCTTCACCTCTACCACTTCTTCCGGTCTGGCACCGGCGGCGACAGTTGTAGTGACCCGCAGCTCCAATGGGTTGGTAGGTGAGGCACCTACAGTGTCCACAGCCTCCACAGCGTAGCCGTCCACGGCCGACCGATCGAAACTGGGTAAATCAAACGGACACACTACGTCCTCTGCGAGAATCCTTTGTGTGGCTTCAGCGAGGCCGCACACCTCCACCTCAAGTCCACTAGGCGGGAGGGCCTCGAATAGCTTTCGAAGCAGTTCGGAGACAGTCATGAGAGTAGGGAAACCGCTCATCGGCTTGCGGCTTG
This sequence comes from uncultured Nitrososphaerota archaeon, assembly GCA_963836465.1. Classification (GTDB taxonomy): domain Archaea; phylum Thermoproteota; class Nitrososphaeria; order Nitrososphaerales; family Gagatemarchaeaceae; genus CAWIJZ01. Next base: position 75,091 of record CAWIJZ010000063.1, on the reverse strand, counting down.
ACATTCTGCGCTCTTTTTGCGAGCGCATAGTTAAACTTGGTTGTGGGTATTTCTAATGAAGGCCGGAGGGTGTCCCGCGGGATTCGCCCTCCTTCAAGCGTAGAGTGATTCTTCTACGTCTTCCAAACCAAGGTCGGTGAGCTTCGTGTGCGAGGGTCTGCCGGTGTCCCAGTCCCAATCCATGAGTGCGTTGTATTCCTGCACCATGCCTTTCAGGTAGGGCGCGATGCTCTTTCCTTTAGCTCCTCCGTCCGGCGGTGCCTCCAGCAGTCTCGGTGAGACGTCCAGATCGAATTCCGGCTTGAACCCATGCCTTACATTGAACGCCCGCTGTACGTTCGCCACTCTTTCGCCAATGAGAAACGCGCCCTCGAGAGTAAGGGGCCATCCGGTAAGAGCTGTGTAGGCCTTAATCATCGTGTCCATCGTGCCAATACCGAAAGCGCACACTCCCAGGGAGTCCACAAAGAGCTTCTTCAACTGGGTTCTTCGGGCGGCGTCTGCCTTTCCCTCGACCTTGAATCGATCCTGCGGCTCCGTGATGCCGATCTCTGGGTCAGGTGCCAGATCCACACTCTCGCTCTCCCATCTGGGGCCGGCGCCCGAAATGCAGAGTCCCAGAAACACACCCCACAGCGCCCTGGCGTCGTGTGCATGGTTGGTCTCCCCCTTGATGTGAACCGCGAAGGCAGCCGCTTGCTTGCCTCCTATCTTCTCCGCTCCCGTCTTCAGGCCCAGAGCGAGCGTGTCACCGATTCCCTCCCTGTAGGCTATCATCCTCAGGAACTCAGCTGCGGCGTCTACATCTCCCCAGTGAAGCTCCAAGCCTCCGAGGTCCTGCTTTGTGATGATTCCCTTCTCATACGCTTCCATTCCCCAGCCCACCACTGCTCCTGCCCAGTTGCCGTCGAAGCCTAGTCTATCGGTATAGTCGGTCAGCCACGCCACCTCCCCTGGGTCACTCACCATGATGTTGGACCCGAGGTTCGCCATGTCTTCGTACTCAGGCTCCTCCACAAGCCCTCCGTGTGGACCCTCCGGCAGCTGCATGAGTTGGCAGTGTGCCAGCGTGCAGCTGAAGCAGGGGTTTCGCCTCATCCTGAACGTGGTCCTCATGTACCGTCCTGAGAGCTTCTCGTACTCCGGAAATACACCCGTGAGAAAGTTCTTCACAGGCAGGTCGCCGAGCTCGTGAACCATCGGGAGGTCTCCGGCGGTGCCATACGCATTGATCCCGGCTGCCATGCGGAGGCTCTCCTCTCTCCACTTCCTCGCCAACTCGGTAAACTCACTCATGTGCGCCACTGGCACCCTTGCAGTCCCGTAGACGGCAACTGCCTTCAGGTGCTTCGAGCCCATTACAGATCCTGTGTTGCCCTTTCCCGCAATGTGCCCATGGTCGTTTTCAACCATCGTGCCAGCGCAGAGGTGTTCTCCAGCGGGCCCGATGGTCGCAACAGAGGCGCTCGACTGGCCGACCTCTTTCTTCACAATCACTTCCGTCTCAAAACTGTCCGCCCTCCCCCACATCTTGCTAGCGTCACGAATCTCGCACTCTCCATCATGGACCCACAAGTAGACGGGTTTCTTGGCGGCGCCCTGGACAACTATGCAGTCGAATCCTGCGAATTTGAGACGCGCCGCCCAGAACCCGTGGGAGTTGGAAACCGCTATGTTGCACCCGGTAATGGGATTCTGCGTTATCACCTGAAGGTTCGATGAGGACTGGACCGCGGTACCTGTAAAAGGGCCTGTCATGAAGATGAGCCTGTTCTCAGGGTCGTATGCCTTGACTTCTGGGGGTACCTCGTCGTACATTATCTTCGCCCCCAGACCGACTCCTCCGAGGAACTTCCTCAGCACGCCTTTCTCGGGTATTTCCACCCACATCTTCTCCTGGGTTAGGTCGACCCTCAGTATCCTGTCCAGGTACCCCCCGTCAGTCATTCGAAAGCCACGTTGGTGTCATAGCCCGCTCTGCTGGATATACATCATTCCCCTAACCGATTAGGACGGATAGTAAACGTCAATGACGTTCCATAGTGCAAACCCTCGACCGGTTGGTGTTTCGAAGCTGGATGGGCTTTGTTCGTGCCCGGGCATGAGATTCATATAAACTCGAAACACACGTTCGCCGCAGAATGGAGACTCTACAACTCGTCAGCCTCTCAGTTGCGAGGGGAAGCTTCAGAGTCGACTCTGTCAACTTGGTTGTCAATGAACAGGAGTATCTGGTCATCATTGGGCACACCGGAAGTGGCAAGTCCACGCTGCTGAAGGCCATTGTCGGAGCGTATGCTCCTGTCACCGGCCGAGTAGTCGTCCATGGAACCGATGTCACCAAGTATCCTCCCGAAAAGAGGGGAGTGGTCTATGTCTCCCAGGATTACAGTCTCTTCAATCACATGAGTGTGTATGCCAACATAGAATTTGGCCTCAGAGCCAAACAACTTCCAAGAGGTCTCGCCAAGAAAGCCATCAGTGAGGTCACCGCACAGTTCGGCATCGAGTATTTGGTCGAACGATTTCCTCGGACACTGAGCGGAGGCGAGCAGCAAAAGGTGGCTCTAGCCAGAGCCCTTGTAACGAATCCCAAGGTGTTGCTTCTGGACGAACCACTGTCCATGGTCGATCCGGAGACGAAGGACCAAATCCTAATAACGCTGAAGAACATTCCGTGGAAGTACCACTGCTCAGTCGTGCACGTCACCCATGATTGGGATGAGGCCTACGCGCTGGGAAATACAATCGCCGTCATGGAGGACGGTAGGATAATCGAGGTGGGAACATCAGAAAGCATCTTCGAGAGGCCCGCGAAGCACCATACTGCACGGCTAACGGGTTTCCAGAACATCCATCTCGGAACAGCCACCGCAGATGAACAAGGCTCAGTCGTAGAACTGGACAGCGATATCAAGCTCAGGACAGGTGCAAGAACAAACGGTCGTGTCTACGTGTGCGTCAGGCCGGAGTGGATTAACACGAACATTTTTGAAGGCACCAACATTCTGACGGGTCGCGTGGTCTCGCTTCTCAGGGACAGGCTCGGACTGCGCGTTGTCGTTGCCGTCGGCGAGACGGAGTTTACCATGATCACCGATATGCAGCCATCTGTGGGCGAGAGCCTGACCTTTCAGGTGCCCGCAGAACGCGTGCACCTCATCCCAGTGGGTGACGGCCCGAACCAGCTCGACGACGTAGTAAATGTGACGAGAGAATCCGCAGAGAGCCGACCAACGGAAGGTGAGCACTTCTAACAGCTTGAGACATGGTGACCCTCGTCAGCCAGATGCTCAACGACGGGCGGGTGGTAGACTCGACCACTCCGAGGGGTGTGTGCCTACTTTCCAAATTCTGGAACTCTTCTGATTACGATTCTATAGACCACGAAGATTCCCAGTGACACGAGAACCAGCGCGGCGGAGAATTTTACCGCCTCAGCGAAGCCCGTACCTATGTAGCTCTCATAAATGAAGATCGATGCGGGGTAGACTAGACGACCGCCGATGTTGACATAATACGCGACCACGAAGAGAGCCCCTACCTCCGCGACAGACCTCGCCCACGCCAGTATGGCTCCGCTCGCTAACGCCCTCCGAATCTGAGGCAGGACGACGTTCACGAAGGTGAACATCGGGCTAGCTCCGAGTGTTCTTGCCGTGAGCTCGGTGTTCGGATCGATGACACTCACTGCTGACTGTATCACTCTAATTGTGTAGGTTGCAGAAACGTAGGTGACAGCGAGGGTGGCCCCGAGAACCGTGTTGATCACACCAATCCCCGCACCAGTCAGGAGGGGTCCTGCGCCAAGGTTCGACGCGAAGGCCAGCACGATCATTATGCCGACGATGATGTGAGGTATCATGATGGGTATGTCGACCAGTGCGTCAACAAGTTCCTTGAACCTGAATTCGTACCTTGCCAGCACGTAGCCTAGGGGAGTGCCCAGGACCAAGGAGATCACAGCTGCAAGCGTTGAAATGAGCAGAGTAGCTTCCAAGCTATCAACGAATGACGGGACAGCGAATGCTGAAGGTATTTGGCTAGCTCCCAGGTCGAAGAGGACCAGCAGTGGATACGCGATGAAGAGGAGGAGTAGCGCACTCGCCACCAGCAACAGCACCTTCAAGGTGTTCAAGGCCAACGCTGGACAACTCGGGAGGCTGATTTAGTTTTCGAATGCTCCTGAGCCAACCAATAATAGGGGGCGCTAGTGACTAGCAAAGGTATGGAGCAAGAAGCGACGCCCACAGAATCTCAGAGGATCAAGGTAAAGGTGCTCTACTTCGCCCAAGCTCGGGACCTGGCGGGTTCCAAAGAAGAGCAGCTTGAGTTATCGAAGCCCGCCTACGTGAATGATCTTGTCTCCAAGTCGATCGAGACTCACCCTCGGCTGGCCGGGATTAGGCAGATGCTGCGCGTCATAGTGAATGGAATAATAACATTTGACAAGAGCATAGAACTACACGACGGGGATACAGTGGCCCTGATGCCTCCAATCGCTGGTGGCTAAAGACAGGAACATCTTGGAGGAGAGACAATGGTAGCCAACGCAAGTCCACTGGAGTTCGAGGTCCCTGTTATAGTGTCAGAGCAATTTGTATTGTTTCCTCACGGGGAAGTGATGCTAACTCTGGGTGACCAAAGGAGCTTGGCCGCCCTCAAGGAGGCCATAGCGGGAAAGCATCTGATTGCTTTCGTTCCGTCTAGCTCCTCCCTCAATGGAGTGACGCCGGGAACAATCGGCACGTTAGCCACGATAAGAGAGACGCGAGCAATCCAGAATGGCGCTCAGGAGGTCGCGGTAAAGGGCTTGTGGAGGATTCGTGTCGAGAGATTCACGAGCACGGACACGTGGCAGAAGGTATTCTTTGGCAAAGTGGATGAACCTAGTAGTACTCAGAACGAGAATTCAATGAAGATGGTGTACCAACAGATCGATGAGTTTGTCAAGCTCATTCCGGGCATACCCGACGAGATTGTGCGGCTTCTTAGAGGCGCCGAAACACCAGGCGAACTCGCAGATATGTGTGCGTACTCCCCGGGCCTCACACACGAAGAGAGAGTAGATCTGCTTAACACGTTGGATCAAGAGGAAAGACTTCGCAAGGTGAACAGGCTCTTCGAGAGGCAGTTGGATGCCATGAGAAACGCGGTCAAGCGCAACACAATATTGGAATGCGAAAAATGTGCCGAACTTGCTGACATGGCCTTCGATTCTGCCCCAGGTGAGCGGGAAGAAACCATCGTATTATTCCTGAATCACGTGATCAAAGAGCACAGTGGCGAACTTATCGCGCTTCTTGCGGAGAAGTATGGCCCGGTGTTCATGAGAAGACGGGCGCTCAGGTAGGAGGAGGGCAGCCGTGCCCTAGCATCGCAGGATGACTATTCTTCAGCTATGAAGAGAATCGAAAAAGCTTCGCGCGGTAACTAGCCCTTCCATATCGCTATTGCGAATCCTACTATCCAGAAGATGGGCAGGCCGTAAACTATTGCTCCCAGGTGTCTTGCCTGCGAGATTAGAATGTTAAGCATGTGAGCCCAGATGTCTCCCACGCTCAGGAACGGAATGGTCAACCCGATGAACCCGGCGAGCAGCAACCCAACAATAATCAGAACGGCCGAGACTACTGCCTTCTTTGCGGCGATTCCGAACAGAAGACCGTCAACAAAGGTCAGGATGATCCCGATGATCGAAGCGTAGGGTACGAGTTCCGGCGGTAAGAAAGCCATGCCTGTGCCAGCTTGGGTCGAAATATAAACTGTTGGAGAGTTCATTTGTGCCGCAAAACTCATCGAGAAAACGCTCAGAACGAAGATTCTCAGGCCCCATTCCTCCTGGATGAGAGTCGTTGATCTTTTCATTGGTGGCCTGGCCTCGAAGCTGAGGAAAAATGATTGGCGCGCGGCGGACATGGGCGCTTAATTCATCTGTTCGCACTCTTATGCGAGAAACTCTCGACCGAGAAGGCCTAAACAGCGTACTTGGTCTAGTTGGTCATGCTACATCGAATTACGCCCCAAGCGCAGATGGCTCAGAGGTCCTGCGGGAATTGAGAGTTTCTCGCTTAGTGCTTGTTCCTGTTACTCTGATCTCTTCTTGATGTTTCTCTTCACGGGTCCTGCAAAGACACAGGCGGTCGCGCCACTTTTTCCTCAGTTCTTTCATGCCTTCCAGACTGTCTTTGAAGGTACGTAGCGGATGAACTTCCCTATCGACGACGAAGTTGGTCGACGAGCGGAAGAGGCCTTATGGCCAGATAACTTACCACAACAAGATAACCTGGGAAGGAAAACTTCATAACTATATCAGGAAGCGAGGTTCTCAAAGTAGCATAGGTTATGCCGAGATTCAAGACAACAACAGAAGCGCTCAAGATCATCTCGAAGAAGGATCAGTTGCGGAACCTAGGGATTATCGCGCACGTTGATCATGGGAAGACCACCACATCAGACTCTTTGCTGGCGGCATGCGGGATGCTTTCCCCATCGTAGCTGGGCAAGCTTTGGCCCTCGACTACATGGAGCTCGAACAATCGAGGCAGATGACTATCAAGGCGGCAAATGTCACGCTTTACTACGAAGAGCGAAGGACACGCCCTATGTCATCAACCTCATCGATACGCCTGGCCACATTGACTTTACGGGGAAAGTAACGCGGTCGTTTAAGGGCTGTAGACGGCGCAATCGTCGTCGTTGACTCCGTCGAGGGCGTAATGACCCAAACCGAGACTGTCACGCGGCAAGCACTCGAAGAGCGTGTCACGCCGGTCCTCTACATCAACAAGATCGACCGCCTCATCAAGGAGCTCCGGCTCGGCCCCGAGCAGATGCAGAAGTGGCTCTTCAACATCGTCAACGACTTCAACCGCCTCATCGACACCTACGCGGAGCCGCGAGTACAAGGAGAAGTGGAAGGTCGACGGTCCAGGACTGGGCAGGTCGCTTTCGGCAGCAGCAAGGACAAGTGGGGCTTCAACTCCGACATGGCGAAGGCGGCGAGGGCATGTCGTTCAAGGACATCATCGAGGCCTACAACAGCCACGGACGCCGGAGGAGCTGGGCAAGAAGCTCCCGCTCCACGAGGCGCTCCTCGGCATGGTCGTCAAGCACCACCCACCGCCCGACGTAGCGCAGGCCTACCGCATCCCCAAGATCTGGCAGGGCGACCTCAACAGCGAGGTGGGCAAGTCCCTGCTGGCGTGCGACGAGAACGGCCCGATGGTCATGATGGTCACCAACGTCGTGGTCGACCCCGCGGCGGGGCTGGTCGGCGTCGGCAGGCTCTTCTCGGGCTCAGTCTCCAACGGCGACGAGTCTACCTGCTCAACTCGAAGAAGCAGGGCAAGATCCAGTCGGTCCAGATATTCATGGGCTTCCAGAGGGAGATCGTCGACTCGCTCCCGGCGGGCAACATCCCGGCGCTCCTGGGGCTCGACATCCGCTCGGGCGAGACGCATATCCACGCTCAAGGACGTCGTGCCCGTTCGAGTCCATCCACTACGTCAGCGAGCCGGTCGTGACGACGGCGGTCGAGGCGAAGCACCCGAGGGACCTCCCCAAGCTCGTCGAGGCGATGCGCAGGCTCAACATCGAGGACCCGAACCTCATCATCACGATCAACCAGGAGTCGGGCGAGACGCTGATGGCGGGCATGGGCGTCCTCCACCTCGAGATAGCGACGACGATGCTCCAGCAGCAGGGGCTGGAGATAATCACCTCGCCGCCCATCATCAACTACAGGGAGACGGTCAGGCAGGCGGCCGGGCCCGTCATGTCGCGCTCCCCGAACAGGCACAACAAGATATTCATCAAGGTCGAGCCGCTCGACCCGCACATCGTCGAGCTCATCAGGAACGGCACGCTCAACGAGATGACGGACAAGAAGGGCATCCAGAAGACGCTGAGGGACAACGGCTGGTCCTCGGACGAGGCGAAGAGCGTGGTGCGACGATAGACCCCAAGGGCAACATGCTCACAGAGGAGACCAAGGGCGTCCAGTACCTGCAGGAGTCGATGGACTCCATCCGGGCGGGCTTCGAGGACATCATGCAGAACGGGCCGCTCGCCTACGAGATCTGCAGGGGAGTCAAGGTGACCCTCACGCACTACGTCCCCCACGAGGACCCGGCGCACAGGACCTACGCGCAGCTGATGCCGGCGACGAGGAGGGCGATACTCGGGGCGATGCTCACGGCCAACCCGACGCTGCTGGAGCCGATACTGGGCATAGAGGTGAAGGGGCCCGGCGGACCTCATAGGGGCCATCACGGGCGTCATCAGCGCGAAGCGGGGCAAGCTCATCAACGTCGAGCAGAGGGAGGTCGTGACGATCATCCAGGGCGAGATCCCGGCGGCCGAGACCTTCGACCTCTCGCAGGTCATGAGGGGCGCGACCGCGGGCAAGGCCACCTGGAACACCAACTTCAAGCTCTGGCAGTCGGTCCCGACGAACATGCTCCTGCCGCTGGTGACTGAGACGAGGAAGAGGAAGGGCCTCTCGCCGGAGCCGCCGAACCCGGCCGAGTTCATCGACAAGGAGTAGCAAGAGACAGAGCCAAGGGTTCGAGCCCCGAGCCCGACGCTGGAGTCGCAGCGAAGCTTGACGATAACCCCTTATCCTTTGGTCTCGCAGGTAGGACTTTCATGCGAAGGGATATGGAAAACGGCCAGCTCGTCTTCGTTGTTCAGAAGCATAAGGCCACGTCGCTCCACTACGATTTCCGGCTTGAGATCGGAGGAGTGATGCAATCGTGGTCCATCCCCCGAGGACCCTCGCTGGACAGCAGTGTGAGGAGGCTCGCGCTGCCGACGGGGGATCATTCAATGGAATATCGACACTTCGAGGGAATCATTCCGAATGGCGGATATGGAGCAGGGCCGGTCATGATTTGGGATGAAGGGAGCTACAACCCTGAAATTGAGGTGAGCAAAGGCGTGAGGCAGGAAATCACAGATAGGAAAGAAGCGGAAAAGGTCGCACGCAAGAGCCTTCGGGATGGAAACCTGAAATTTCGACTCTACGGAAAGAAACTACGAGGCTCCTTTGCACTTGTTCGTACTGCGGGCTTCGGAGGCAAGGAATCTTGGTTGCTGATCAAACATCGTGACGAGTACTCGATCAGGGGATATGATGCGAAGGATTACGATTTTTCCGCTTTCAGCGGCCGCTCTCTTGCTCAAATAGCTGGCCAGAATGAAACCAGCCTTGCTTCGTTCGAATAGGTGCCAGGTTTATATCGCGAATGAGGCTGTTCCTTTGACATGCGGACCTGGCAAGCCATGTATCTTCTGATCTGGGTTGCGTTATTACAGATCCTGTTCATTCTCTTCTCGCCTTTGGGCTCGCCTTTGGGTGATGCTGTGAACCTCGCTGTCCACGCCATTATCGGCATCGCGATACTCGGGTTGGCTTTTTACATCGCCCGCGGTGTCCGTCATACTTCTTGTCCGGACAGAATCAAGAGAATCACGAAAACCACGTGGTCTCTAGCGGTGCTACAAGCAGTGCTGGGGGTGGCTTTGGCGTTGGGAACCATCTTCTCGTGGGGGTCCCTGTACCACTCCGTGATCGCTTTCCTGCACGTGGTAAATGCCCTGGCCATCATAACTCAGGCTTCGTCGTCGGCGACCGCGTTCGACATGTGGGAAGAGAACGAGTTCCAGGTCACCACGGTCGCCCAGTAGCGCCTGCGTGGTCGACAAGGCCCTTCACGACGACACTTTCTGCATTAGGACCGTTAATGCGTCACTCTGGGCTCGATGTTGTATGCTCTTTTGGGTAGAGTCGGAGTCTCGAAATTGATGGTACAGCTGTACCTCGTGCCCCTTGTTAGCGTGGTCGGTGGAGCAACTATTCTGCAAGAATCGGTACCCCCTCACTCTGTTGAGTGGGGGCGCGATGCTCATTGCAGTCTGGATTGCGACAAGCGTAGGGACAAGACCGAAGGCACGAGTCAGCCGGGGGAAAGATCGGATGGCAGTTCCAAGCGGTTCGCCCGGAAACCAACGAGCCAAAGGACAGAAGAAGGCTCAAAGTAGGTTTGAGTCGGGTCGCGCGAAAGTTTAAGTTCGAAGCCGGGCAAACTCCGAACATGGTCACATCTAGAAGCGTGAGTGAAGAGCAAAGAATAATCAGAGAGCTTAAGAGATTTGACACGGCAACGATCTGCAACGTCGTGGCGACTTATCCCGATAGCGACATCTGTCTAAAGCTCTACGATGCGTGGCGTGGGGAATACTTCACAGACACGTCCCTTCACTGCGTGTATCCGGAGTACGGACCGATCTGCGGTTACGCGGCGACCGCCTGGTACTCTGACGAGAGGCCCGAACACACAAACCTCGACCCCTGGCTCCTCTACGAACACCTGAACCAGACGCCCCGGCCAATCATCCTGGTAGCGAAACAGACCTACTCGCCTGGTTTGAAGAGATTGTCAGGGCTCTTCGGGGGCATCTCGAGCACGACGCTAGGAGCGTTCGGTGTGAAAGGCGTTGTTACAAATGGCCCCCTAAGAGACTACGTAGAGATCAAGGAAACCAAACTGCAGTACCTCGCGACCGGCTTGACCTCAGGTCACGGCCCCCTCCAGCTCAGGGGTGCTGGAATCCCTGTCAAGGTTGCCGGCATGTCTGTGGCCCCTGGGGACATCGTGCACATGGATCAGTGCGGGGCATGCAAGTTTCCCGCGGACAAACTCAGAGATGTCCTGCGGTACGCGACGGAACTGCTTAAGCGAGAGGTAGAAGAGAAGAAGAGGTTTCAGGATCCAAGCTTCAGCCTCACTAAATGGAAGTCAGAGGTCGAGGCGAAGCGGAAGGAGAAGTGAACTGCGGTCCTGCCTGTCGGCGCATCGGCCTGCTCTGAACTTACTACTCTAGCACCCTGATGTTCTTCTTCTCGCAGATCTCCTTGAGAATCTTCGGCCAAACACTGACGCTGACCTCTCCAAGATGCGCCGTTCTCAGGAGATACATGCAGGTCCTCGACTGACCTATCCCTCCCCCTATGCTGAGGGGTATCTCGCTGTTGACTATCGCCTTGTGGTAGCTGAACTTCAGCCAGTCGAGCTGGCGCGTGATCTCGAGCTGCTTCCTCAGCGTGACGGGGTTGACTCTTATCCCCATAGAAGACAGTTCATGCCTCCTTCTTGTAACAGGGTTCCAGACCAAGATGTCCCCGTTGAGTCCGTGCATTGGTCTTCCGTCATCAGATTTTGTTTCGGTGACCCAGTCATCATAGTCCGCCGCCCTCATTTCATGGGGATAGCCATCCTTCAGTGTCCAGCCGATTCCGATGATGAATATCGCTGGGTATTTCTGAAGTATCGCGGTCTCGCGCTGCTTTCTGGGCATGTCGGGGTACATGTCGAGAATGTCCTCCGCATGCAAGAAGCGAATCTGATCCGGCAGTTTGGGATACTTGTTTGTTCGCAACTCTGGAAAGAGTTTCTGGAGGTGGTCTTCGGCTCCTCTTATGACCTTCCAGATCTTCCTAACCGCGTCCTTGAGTGTCTCGAGGTTCCTTTGCTCCTCACTGATTGCCTTTTCCCAGTCCCACTGGTCCACGTATGCGCTGTGATCGTGATCGAGGAAGTAGTCTTTTCGAATCGCGCGCATGTCGGTGCAGAGACCCTCCCCAATCTTCATGCCGAACTGCCTTAGGGCCATCCTCTTCCACTTGGTTGCAGCCTGAACGACCTGAGCCTCGACCGGATGTTTGTCGTGGTCATTCGAGATGTGGAACTGGACTGGAGTCCTTGAACCGTCCCTGTCGAGCATGTCGTTCACCCCCGTTTCGGCCTCCACGATCAGAGGCACCTGCACCATCATGAGGTTCAATTCCTTGCAGAGGTTCTCCTCGATGTACTTCTTCGCAACGAATATCGCTTTTTGTGTCTGTTTCCTGTTAAGTAGTGGAATGTAATCCGTCGGTAGGGTTTTTTCGACTTCTTCGTATGTGCTTATTCCCGGACCTGCGAGGTCAGCCTTTTTGTCTTGCAAGAAAACACGACCAATTGACGCGTCCAGCCGCTCATGTTGATAAATCTGCTCACGTTTCTCAACATCAAGAATTACTCAGGGGGAGTTGTGACGCAATCAAACCCCCGGCTATCCAGTACAGCAAAATAGTCAGTTCGAGCATGGATATAACCCGTCACGGCGGCACCAGACGACAAGATGGGACCATTTGTCGTGGACGAACTCCAAGAGTAACCGCGAACGATTTCTCAAACTTCTAGATGCAGCACGCGGTCAGAGGATACTCGATGTCGGCGCAGGCAAAGGTGCGGTTGCGAACATGGTTATGATGGCGACTGGTGCAGAGGTCTACGCTCTCGATCCAGACGAGAAGCGGATTGCATTCATTGGGCAGAGGTACCAGGGAGTGAAGTGTCAGGTCGCAACTGCGGAAAGCATTCCGTTTTTCGACTCGTTCTTCGATAGAGTGTACACGTCCATGGCCATGCACCATTTCGCCGAAGTGGAGAGGGCTCTAACGGAGTTTGAGAGGGTTTTGAGAAGCGGAGGACTACTGGTGATCATCGATATCGATCCCCGAAGCGTAAGGGGAAGGTTGCTTCAATTCGTGGAGAACAAGATCATGCGACATCAAAGAAGATTCCTGGACCAGAACCAGATTCTTGAAGAGTTGGCCCGAGGGGGAACCTTCAGCACGACGCTGTCCATCAAAGGAAGTTTTTATTATATCATTCAGTGTGTAAAGTCGAACCCATCTTCATAGGTCCTCATTCTCTCTAATATGGGGAGGCTGTGAGAAAGACAGTGGCCGGCTTGACTGATGAGAGGGCATTGCAGAGCGCCACGAAGGCTGCGATGACGAAGGAGATCAGCATGAATATCTAGGTTGTTCGGCTCGCTACATCGAACCTACATCTACGTGCTTGGGACCTACAGCATTCCCTCTCCGTAACGCTGACTGAGTGATTGAAAACATCCTCGAAGACCGTCCTTAGTAAGACCCGCTTGAAGCTGCATGAGGCGTGCCGTGGACCTACTTTGGGGTTTGAACAATCGTAGCAGCGCCTTATCTCGACTACGAACGGTTCACCGTGGGTTATCGACATCTCGCCAAGTCCGTTTGAAGTCCAGAAATCCGAGAACTTCTTCAAGAACTCGGCCTGGCTATTGGTACTCAGCAGTTTGACTGCTTCGTGACCGAGTTCCTGTCCAACATTTGTCAGGTGAGTTGTGTACGCTGATGGATCAGGCCAATCGTGCACCCTTGTGGCATCCATGGCGAAACGGATCGCGTTGGCTAGGTAGCCTTCTTCTGCCAGCATCATGACCGGTCGTGTATCTGACTGACGTTTCAGGAAATAAACAATTGCCCTAACCTCTTAGGCCAGAGGCGTCGGAATGTTGATTCTTGAGATTGAGAATCGTCAGCACTGTTTAATTACTAGGCCAAGACCTAATTAGTTAGGGCTAAGGAATGATCAAGAAAGTGGCACTGGAGCTGGACCGTGGGAATGAGTTCCAGAGCATCGCCGCGAGTCACAACGCTAGGCTGGACGTGATCGAGTGCAAGGACTCTAGTGAAGGAATGACCATGCTTCTCGATGTTTCGGGCAGGAGCAAGGAGATTAGGGGCGTAATCAACGACATCGGGAAAGTCAGCTTCGTGAAGAAAATGTATCCTGCTAAGGTGAACAGCTCGAACAGTCTTTGCGTCATTGTGACAGACAGGCCGCCGCTCTGCCAAGCGATGCTGGCCGCCGATGTAATGTGCTTGACGTGCCCGTACAACGAGAGGGATGCGAAAGTGAAATGGGAGATACTCATTAGGAGTTCCGACTCCCTAAGGAGGCTGGCTGATGAGCTGCAGAGCGCGGACATAGAGATGAGCGTGAAAGGGATCTCCGGGCTTGCGAGGAGTGGTGGTCTTACACCTCGCCAGAAGGAGATAATGACAAAAGCGATAAGCCTTGGCTATTTCGACTTCCCGAGAAGAGTCAGTCTTACGTCCCTTAGCATCAGCCTCAGTATCAAGCCCTCCACCCTTAGCGAGATTCTGAGGAGTGCTGAGAGGAAGATAGTGATTGGATACGGGGCAACCCTCAATGCACCTAGATATCACCTTCAAACCGAGACCAGCAATTAGCCATTGAGGAGAAGACGGCCCGGACACCAGAACTGACAGTTCAGATAGCACACAATCATCGGAGAAGACTGAGAATCAGAAGCTCCTCATTGTTTCACGCGAGAAGAGTTTGATTTTCTGAGCGTAGTCCGATGCCGATTCATGCTCGAAATCGACGACGAAGTGGGACACGCCCACCCGCTGAAGTTTCTCTATGGTTCTTACCGCCGCGGTCCTCTCATGGGAAGTTCCCTTAAACCGAAGCTTACATGATATTGTTATGTTCTCGATAGAACGGCCGTTCGACTCAGCTTCTTCCGCGATGCGAGTCACGCATTCCTCTATCTCAGAGGGTTTGACTATGGTGTTCGGCAGCCAGCCGTCGCCTAATCTTCCTACCCGCCTCAAAGCGGGTGCGCTCTCTCCGCCAATCCAGATCGGTATTTGTTCCTGGACCGGCTTGGGCTCGAAGAGAGTGGGGCCCAGCTTTGTGAACTTTCCATTGAAGGCCGGTCTGACGGTTCCCCACATCTCCCTGAGAAACCTGATTGTCTCGTCAGTCCTGGCTCCTCTCTCCTCCAGTGAGACGCTCGATCCCGCGAACTCCTCTTTCATCCATCCCAGGCCCAGGCCTAGGATAACGCGTCCTCTAGACATGACATCGAGTGTGGTAACCTGCTTCGCAAGCACGAGTGGGTTTCTGAGAGGAGTAATCAGAACGAACGTTCCGAGTTTCACTCTCTCCGTGACCCCAGCGATGTAGGAAAGCAGTATCAGTGGCTCAAAGCAGAGAGGGCTCTCCTTGCTCCAAGGCTGGTTGGGCGGATAGGGTACGAGCAGTCTCTCCGCAACCCATACAGAGTGGTATCCCTCATCCTCACAGGCACTTACCCCGTCGAGGATCCCCTTCCTGCTGGCGTCACGGCCATAGTTGAGGACGCGAACGCCGAAGAGTGGACGCGCCATAGGGCGGAACGGGGACTTCGTTCTAGTTAAGCGTTCGAGTACGATATCATCCAGACAAGAGAGGCGATTTCGTTCAGGTCGATTGTCGCGACCATAGTGCAGTGTTTAGGAATGGAATCAGGTGACTGATTTCACTCAAGCGACTCAACAGGAGGAACGAGAGAATGGACGCGACGGAAATCCATCGATCTCGCCACGAGTCGAGACCAACAAAGCATATTTGTCAGGGCACAAATGATTGAGAACGGAGAGAGTTTCTCTTTGCAGAACATCGACCCCGTCTACCTGATTCAACCCGCAGCGTCCATCGGTTTCAGTGTTGGAATCTTGGTATTCTGGTACTTCAGGAAGCGCTTCTCGCGAGGGATCATCCTCTTCTCCTTCGTCGCCTACGCCGGGGCAATCGCGGCCAAGGAGATTCTGCAGTTCTTCACTACACAGACGGTCATCAGTACGTTCGGTTACGTAAGTCTGGCCACAGGGCTTTATCTTGGTCTGCAGACGGTCTTCTTCGAGGTCGGTGGCGCCTACCTTGTCGCAAGACTCTCCGTGTCAAGATGGAGGCTCGAGAGGGGCGATGCGCAAGCTTACGGACTCGGCCTCGGAATGTGGGAGAACGCCGGCCTCCTCGGTGCGCTGTCGTTGATGAGCTTGGTGTCAGTCTACGTGGTACTCTCGATGACCTCGCCGATTGCGCAGACGGTTTATTCTACCGTGAACAGCACCCAGCCAGCCCTCTTCTATCCGCCAGCACAGGCACTCCCTCTTGTTGCTCTAGGATCGCTCGAGAGGTTCTCTTCGCTGCTGATCCACCTCGCGTTCGGCTATCTCTGTCTTATCGCGGCAGTCTCCGGAAAGAAGAGATTCCTCTTGGTGGCTTTGCCCATGGGGCTTGTCGATGCGTTCGCTCCGTACGCAGGAATGGTTCCACTCTGGGTCTTCGAGCTGGGTGTGCTCGCATTCTCTCTGGTGTGTGTCGTGATAGCGTGGTGGATATCTAGGGGGACGACCGAGTCGGCTCAACCTGTCCTAGCCGGGAAAGACTTTCCTAGTCCAGCCTAGAAGACAGTGGCGATACTGCATGAGGGACATTGGAACTGATATTGTCTACCGGCTCCTCTACCCGTCGGTACCGGTTGTAGTTGCTGCGCATCACGAGGGGAGAGTCGCCGCCATGCCGGTTGTTTCTGTCATGTCTGTCTCCAACATTCCACCCAGGGTCGCGTTCGCTTCATCTCCATCTCACAACACCTACAAAACCGTCATTGCCTCGAGATGGTTCTCGCTCTGTTGGCTCGACAAGAGTCTTGCAGCTTGCGTCGGGTAGCTGGGGACGAAAGTCGGCGAAGGTCTACCAGACAAACTTCTGTCCATCGGACTCAGCCATCATCTGGGCCACACCCTGAAAGTGCCAGTGGTTGACTCGGCTTCAGCAGTGCTGGAATGCTATGTCATCGGCACGGAGAAACTCGGGGATCACGACTTGGTTGTGGGCGACGTGAAAGCCGCCTACGCCGTCGAAGATTTCGCCGACTACTAAGCATTCAGGAAGTACCACCCTATACTCTACGCCGGGTCTTCTCCAACGTTCACGTTCTATCAGGCCTGATGCCGGAGAATGAAGGTGTAACCGTTTCTCCTTGTTCCGTCTTCTCTCCTGTCAACGGTGATAGCAGCATCTCCCCCCTGCTCAGTCACTAGACAATCCTAATCGATGGCCACCGGATCTTGCTGAATCTTTCCACGTTCACGAGAAGTGGAGTCATCGACTCGATCAACCTCGAGACTGAGAGTGGTCCTGCGTACAGCGGTCTGAGATGGTCAATCGAGCGGATTATCTCAGCCGCCTGAGCAAACGTCTCTTCGTTCTCGGCCGCGACGAGGACGTCGATGTCAAGTCGCTCATCGCGCTTTAGGAGCTTCTTTGCAGGGACTGTGTGAAGTGCCGCGACGACATTGCTCCTCAGTGACAACGCGACCTTTTCGGCAGCCGAGCCTTCTCGCAGTGAGTACGAGAAATGACCACCCTCGAACTTCATTGGGACGATAGGGGATATCACGAGCTTCCCTGCTAGGGGCGCGGCCAAATCCTTCAGCAATCCGTCTTCGGGGAGATCGGGAATAGCGAGGATTGCCGAATCGCACCTGGCTGCGGCGTCAGCATTGGAATACCCCATGACGCTCCCTCCCGACAGGCCCTTGGCTTGCCCGGCAGCATTCTCCGCTCTCGCTGGATCCCTCGATCCGATGAGAATGTCGTAATGCTCGGAGAGTCTCACAGCGAGTCCCATCCCGAGGTCTCCCGTGCCTCCGATGATTGCTATGCACATTTCATTCACCCAGCTTCTCCTGAGCTGGTTCAGCGCTCTGACCCGCGTACCTGGCGTCAAGCATTCGCGTGATCTTCTCAGCCCTCTTCCATCCCACGCCGGGTACCATCGCGAGCTGCCCCTCGGTGAGACCCACGACCCTCCGAGGTGTCCCACTCCGAGCAAGAAGACGCCTCGCGAGCTTCGCGCCGACACCCGGAATCGAGGAGATGAAGTAGAGCTGCTGCTGGGATAATCCCTTCCCTTTCGCCACAGTACTTAGTGGACTGATTGGCGCCGGTCTGGCGCGACTATTGCGGACGAGGGCTGCGATGGCCACAGCCGTCTCCTCCGGGCTGGCCGTGTGCATGAGCCTCAGGTCATAGGCAAGTGTCACCGAAGCTATGGCGCCGAAGTAGGAACTGATGTTCTGCGTAAGGTTCACGACCTCGCGCACGTCACCCTCAATTATGATGTATGGTTTTCGGTAGACGGTAGATATCTCCGAGGCCTGCGTGAAGAGGCGACCATCGTAGATTGAAGATACGAAGTCGCGCAAGGACTTTCGTTCGACCGCGATCTCGGGACTTACAACGTAGTCCGCGACAGGCAGTCTTGTGTAGTAAACCCTGATGTTGAGCTGAGAGAGCTTGTCGGGGACACCACTCTGCTTCTCCCGCTCGTCGACGACCACTCTTGGTGGGATCATCAGAAGGGGAAGCGTACGTGGACGTAAATATACAGTGCGAGAGCAAAGAGGAAGGCGCTAATGAGTATCACGGTCACGTCATACCACTTCAGAGAGAGACTGTAGAGCGAGGTCGGGCGGGGCGTTGCTCCGTAGGCTCTGGATTCCATTGCTTCCGCCAGCTCCCCGCTTCTTATCACAGAGTTCACTACAAGGGGAACCATGATTGGGACGAGGTTGCGGATTCTGCCGATGATGCTCCCTTTTTCTAGCTCAAGACCCCTGGACTTCTGTGCGTCCATGATTTGAAACGCGTCCAGCATGATTACGGGTATGAATCTCACAGCTGTCACGAAAGCGAAAACAATGTCCCGTGGGAATCTCATCCACTTCATTATTTGCTCGAGCTCGTCGGGCGATGTGGTAACAAAGAAAATACTGGTGGAGCCGACGATGGCCAAGAAGCGGATGGCATACACGAACGAGCCGTGAAGACCTGTCCCGAAGAAAACGTTGACAAGGAAGATGAAAACGGAGAACGCTGATGAAAATGCTAGCGTTCTGGTAATCCTCCTCAGGGACCTAGCTATCGCCGCGACCACCAGTTGGGCGGCGAAGGCTATTGCGAGAGGAAGAGCAAACGGGGCGATTATTGAGGAGAGCGCGAGTGCAAAGAATTCCAGCGATATCAGAAGCTTGACACGCGGGTCGAGCTTGTGAAACGGCGATTCAGTCCTCCTGAAGATGAAGCTCCCTGCCAGCCAGTACATCACTAGGCACCCATCCCGGAGACCAACCACCGTTCCGCATCGGCAATGTCTACAAAGGGAGCACCCGGCTTCTGATCAATGCACTCATAGACCTGAAGAAGCTGAGGTTGCGTCACACGCGCCCTCTTCAGAAGCTCGTGGTTCCTCATCAACTCAGATGTCGGCCCGTCAGCAAGGATCCTCTCCCTTTGACAAAACCAGCAGTCTGGGCTGCAGGGGCCAAAGGAACTCAACATCGTGGGAGACAACCACTACGGTCTTTCCAGTAGAAGTGAGTGTTCTTGTTATGTCCGAAAGCTTACGCTTCTGAAAAGCGTCCTGGCCGACGGTGGGCTCGTCCAGTACGACAACATCAGGGTCCCAGGCCAATATGCACGCGAGTGTGAGTCTCTTCTTCTCCCCACCACTCAGCGTCAGGGGCGATGATTCTCTGTACTCTTCCAGCCCGAAGAAGTTCAAGGCCAGCTTGAGCCTCTGCTCGATAACCGAAGCTTCGAACCCGAAGTTCCTGAGCGCGAAGGTTATTTCGTGCTCCACAGTGTCCGAGAAGAGTTGATGGTCTGGATTCTGGAAAGCCACACCGACCTTGCGCGAGAGTTGTGCCACACTTGTGTTCTTGGTGTCATCACCGTCGATCAAAACGACTCCAGTCGTGGGCTTGAGGAGTCCGTTCATGTGTTTGACGAGGGTGGTCTTCCCCGATCCATTCTCGCCAACGATCGCAAGTGTTTCCCCCCTGTTGATGCTCAGGTTGATGTCCTTGAGCGCCCGAACGCCGTTCTGATGGATGTATCCCACCCCGCGGAACTCTATCATCGCTGGCGTGTTCTCAGCTCCGCTGCAAGTTCTTGTGGGGTTAGGGGCACCCTACCGAGCGCGATGCCATCCTTGGCGAGGAGGGAATAGAGCTTGGGCACTGGCGGAACCAACACGCCCAGTGACTCGATCCTTTCGTCAGAGAGAACCTCCTCGGGTGGTCCGTCGAGAACTTTCCTGTTATTGCTCATGACAACCATTCTGTTCGCGATATTCACTAGGAGATCGAGGCGATGCTCGACAACCACGAATGTTATTCCAAGCTCCTTGTTCAGCATCTGTATGAGTAGCACCAGCTCAGATGCCGTCCTCGGGTCGAGCAGGGAGGTTGGCTCATCCAGGATTATGAGTTTGGGGCGCATGGCGATAACCCCGGCCAGCGCCACGCGCTGTTTCTGACCGTCGGAGAGCTCATGCGGAGCGCGCTGCGCAAGGTCCTGAATTCCCAGAAACCGCATTGACTCGTCGACCCTGGACCTGATCTCCTCTCTTGTCATCGCCAGGTTCTCTGGGCCGAAGGCGATGTCTCTCTCCACGGCGAACATGAAGATTTGATTTTCCGGGTTCTGGAAGAGGAGGCCCACTTTCTGGGTGAGAGTTCCCATCGGCAGCTCGTCCACTCTCTGCCCATCGATCAAGACACTCCCCTGATACTCACCCGGGTACATGTGTGGAATGAGACCGTTGATGCACCTCAGGAGAGTCGACTTGCCACAGCCGCTCGGACCTGCCAGGACGACGATTTCACCCTGATTTACTTCTAGGTTTACCTTCTGTAGCACCCAGCGTTCTGTTCCAATATATCTGAACGAGAGGTTCTCTACGATCACTAGGTTCGTCAAGTGCTATCAGCGTGACCATTCCAGGCGCGGAGACGAACTATTGATAATCTTTTGGTAGCTACAAGTTTGTTGGTATGTTTCCGGGTTCAGATGCTACAATTTTCATGGTTATTACCAAATTCTTATTAAAGTGAGTCTCGGCGCTCGCCATGTGGACAGACCTAGATTCGGGCGTTTTGACAGCTTATCACTCGGCGGAATAGCAGTCTTTGGAGCGCTCGCTGTTGTCCTGACCACGGTATCTCAGGCGTTGGGCCTCAACTTTCCGATAGTTCCTTACTTGCAGTTCGATCTCGGAGAGATTGCGATACTTCTCTCCTTCTTCATATTCGGACCCATCCCCGCAGTAGTTTCCTCGTTTATTGAGTTTCTCACACTGATGGTGATCGGGCAGAACGTGCCCATCGGTCCAATCCTGAAGCTGATTGCAGTTCTCTCGTCCCTTGCAGGTGTGTGGCTCGGCACTATGCTCGTCTCGAGGTCCGGTTTCTCCAGCCTCTCAAGGGCTGTAGCGTCCGGGACTGTGGTAGGTGTAGCGACACGGGTAGCCCTGATGACGGTGGCGAACTACATCCTGATCGTGTTTCTCTATACGGTTCCAGGAATCATGTTTGTGGCATCCTCTTTCAGACTAATCGGGATAGCGCTCGATGTATCAAACGCTCTGGGACTGGTTCTGGGTTTGACAGCGGTCTTCAACGCCCTCCAGCTTCTTCTCGCCTCCGTGGTGTCATTTCTCCTCGTCAGGCTGCCGCAGGTTCGAACAACAAGGGTGGCTGGCAGAATTCTCTGGATTGTTGCTTACACACAGAGGGATTCGTAAACGGGTCAGTCTATCTCGACGACTTTTTCCTTTAGGAGTCTGGAAAGAATGTCCAGTGACCCCTGGACCGCCTCCTCTTCGGTGAGTTTGCCGGTGAAAGACGCCGCCGTCGCGTGCCCCCCGCCGTATCCGTCCTTTCCTGCTACTACCTCTGCAACATCGATGCCGAGCCTGAGTCCTGTCAGGTCGTAGAATCTCTGACCTGCCCTCAGGCTTACCCTTGTCTCGCCGCCGACCTCACCCCCAACGACAGCGACGTCGGCACCGAGCACGATGAGAGCTCTGGCGACCTGTGCCTGAAATGATCCTACATGACTCGTTACGGCTACCCAATCCCCGAGCCGGAAGATATTGGAACGCTTCGTTCCCTTGATCTTGGCGATCACTTCGCTGTAGTCGGGGCGAGATCTGAGCGTTCTTCTCGCCTCATCGATGTCTGCTCCAAGATCGGCGAGCTGCACGCACACGCGGATGGTCTCGTCGCCCGCGATTGCAAGATGCTGAGAGTCTGCCATGATCCCAATGAGAATCGCTTGAGCAACATTTTTCTCCACTGTGATGCCCAATTCCTTGAATAGATGGTAGACTATTTCCGAGGTCGAGGAGGACTTCTCGTCAACAACCATTCTGTCGTAGAACGAGTTCTTCTGCACGGGGTGATGGTCAACCAGCACCTTGAACGCCCTGCTGCCAGTCATTCTCGGAAGCCAGTCCTTCAATAGTTCGACATGACCTATGTCCACAGCGATGAAGAGGTCGTACTCTCGCTCGCTTTCCTCGAGAGTTTGGTGTGGAAAGACCTCACGCAGCCTCTTGGCGAGTGCCCCCATTCCATCAGGTGTGATGATGTCGATGGCTACCTTTGGGGAGATCCGATTCAGCAGCTCGGCCATTGCATATGCGGAGAGATAGGCGTCGGCATCCGCGTTCCTGTGACAGACTATCGCAATGCTGCGCAGCTCGCTTGTGTCAAGGAACGGGAAGGCGTCTCTCCTTTGCATGTCGATACCCGTTCGAAGCAGTATCTAATGTAAGTATTAGGATATCGCTACTCGCCCTGCGTAATGCTTGAGGGTGCCTTTCCTTTGAGCGATTCCTGAATCTTCGCCTGAAGCTCATTGATGTTCTCCTTGAACCTGTTCTGCTGCTTGGTGAGGACGAGATTCCTGGTGTTTGCGACCTCCTTCGTCTCCTCCAGTTCCTTCACAATGTTCTCCCTGGTTACCTTGAGTAGCAGACTGCCGGCGTATTTGTAGATCTGGTCAGATTCCGGCGACTTGTTGAGTTCCTCCAACGCCTTCTCGGCCTCATTGAGTTCCGCCTCGACCTGCTGCTTTTGAAGTGACACCGACTGCAAGTTCCGTTGGAGCTGCTCAAGTCTTGCAAGTTGTTCCCTCAACCAGGGAGGAATCTCAGGCTGACTCAATCTTTGTGCCAGCTTCGGACTGACTAATTAAACCCTTTCGCTCTGCTGACCTCACGAAAATGCTCGGCGAGTTCCCTTGTTTCTGCCACTGCGCTAGATGCGCTGTCGGTCTGAATCTTCAGATAACATGATTGACCCGACACCTGGATTCTCCTGTCGCTCTTCGCCATCCTTTGCAGGAATTCACTCTCGCCCGAGAGCGAGATACGTATTTCCAGCAGTCGCACAGGGTTAGGAGCCTTTTCTCGCTTGTGAGGCGTCATAGGCTCCCCCTGCAACCGTGAAGCCGCAGATTGAGCATCTCCAAATGCCAGAGGCAACGCGCTTCAGCTTCATGCTCGAGCACGAGGGACAAGATTTCTTCGCCTTCAGTGTTCTGTAGACGTTGGAGTATCTCTTTCGAAGGGTTCCCCCGTACTTCGCTCCGAGACCCTTGACTGACTTGCCTTTAGCCACGACCGCAGGCCTCCTTAATTGCCGCTCTGATGTCTCTGCCCTTACCGATAGCGAGCGAGACAGCCTCCATCACCTGCTCAGGAGAGAAGGTACCAGGTTCGCCCTTTTGACCGGCGCAGATATTGCCATCGTCGTCACACGTCAGAGTGATTCTCGCGTCCATGACTGCCTCTTCCTCTGAGGTGGGATCGATTACAAGGGCGTTGCCTATCCTGACTATCGTGATTGAAACCGGCACTCTGCTGACTGGTACAGGCGCTATCTCATCCGTCGCCTTGACGGCATCCCCCTCCATCACGAACTTGGGCATCTTTGCCGTGAGGAGAGCAGAGACGACAGCGTAGCTCGTCGCATCGAATAGATTACCGTCGACGTTCAGGACGTTAACGTCAACGAAGACCATGTAGACATACTTTCCCTCCTTGATGCACAACGTTCCAAGGTCGATCATCTCCGATTCCCTCACTCCACGGTCCACGACCCTGGCAAGCTCAATGGAACTCTCATCCGGAGGACCAGCCTCCACGTAGGCTGCGGCCAGTGGGAGAACCTCCGCCCCGACCATCAGCACGCCCTGATCCGGGGTGTCTGAGAATGGTGTGCCCTTGTCAATCTTGACGCCGGCTATTACCTGGGTATTCCCGAGGCTCACCATAGCAGAGCCGTTTGCCTTTTCAATTAGCCCCGTCTGTATCACGAGCTTCCTCACTTCGTCAAGGGATCGACCATCTGGTCGCTTGCCCCTCGCTAGGAGCTCCACCATCTGTGCCCTGCGAAGTGTCTCGACAACAAAAGATTTCTTTGGTACTGACATCTCTTAGCCACTCTCCTCGTGTGGAGCCTCAACCTGTGTCGAGCCGCCGAAGTACTTCTTGAGCAGAGCCTGTTTCTGAATTTCGTAGACCTTCCTCCCACCCATCTGGGCGAGTTCGAATGTTTTCTTGAACTGCTCTGGTGAGTACATGCCGTCCACCTGAAGCAGCGTGATCTGGTTTAGGTTGGGCATGAACGCAACCGGCATATCGCCCGAGCCTTCCTTGTCCTCGGCGTCGTTTAGGTCGAGTACCACCTGGCCATCGACTATCCCGGCCGCGCATCCCACCACCATGTCTCTCATGTTTATCCCAGCATCTGCGAGCGCGAGGGACGCTGCAGTTATACCTGCAACCCTTGAACCACCATCAGATTGCAGGACCTCCACGTAGATCTGAATGGCCGTCCTCGGGTAGTCCTCCAGGATCGTCGCGGGCTGCAGTGCCTCGCGAATTACCTTCGAAATCTCAATCTCTCTTCGTGAAGGGGCGGGATTCTTTCTCTCATCCACGGAGAACGGAGCCATGTGATATCTGCACTTGAGCACCGCTCTGTCAGGAAGCAGAGCGTGCTTGGGGTGCATCTCCTTCGGTCCGTAGACGGCCGCGGCTATCTTGTTCTTGCCGAACTCTATGTAGGCCGAGCCATCCGCGTTGGCGAGGCTCCCTACCTCGATCCTGATCGGGCGGAGCTCGTCCCATTTCCTGCCATCGGTCCTCAGGCCGTTCTCGTCTATCAATTTCCTTTTACCTTTCAACCCACTTGTTCACCACTAACTAGGAAACTCTGCACCTTCTGCGTGAGGTCGGCCATGTATGCCTCCTCCTCGATCATCTTGATGGCTTTCGCAGCCCTGACGACTCCCTCTGGTGGACCTGACAGCACGATCCAGCCGTTCTGTCCCACCCTGAGGTCGCAGTCGGTCTCCCTTGCGATCATGTTGATCGTGAAGCCTCTTCTTGCCGATAAGCCTGGGAACCTTCGTGGGTGAGATTTCCACGAGTTCGCCCATCGGAATCTTCCCGAGACCGGGACCGCGAATCGAGATCTGCGGATCGCGCGACCTGTCGAAAGAGGCTATTTTCGCGAGCATAAGGTCGCCGACGTTGAACCTTGAGCTCAGGTCGTGAGTCGCCGGCGAGAATTCACGCCCAAAGACGAACTGACCCGGAAGGTATCCTATGAAGCAGGAGTTGATGTCGAGCTCCCACCCGTATCCCGTCAAGTTCGACCACCTTCCCCACCACCTGATCGTCGGTTCTTGGAATGTAAGGGCCCGAGAGAGGAATGACCTTCACGTCTTGGCTCGTGATCTCGGCAAGGCCGACGCGGAGGGCCACGAAATCGTTACCCCTTCTCTCCACAAAGCTTCCAACTCTATAGTCACCACTGACTATCACGTCCCCAGGGATTACCTGCTTCCTTACTATTTCTGGCAATTATTTCACCAATGTCGCCTGCGCCGACCCCTTGTCGCGAGCCCCAATCTTTCGAAAGGCTCGGCTGGGATGCGGCCGATATTTCTATTATCGCGGACAGTCCACCGTCCCCTCCCCACTCCTCTTTAAGTATCTCGCCGAAGCTCTTGAGGGCTCCGAGCGCCTGCCCCGCATACTGGGCAGGAACGCGTATCTGTAGCTTGACACGTTCCGTCTTCAAAGGCATTATCGGCCTGAGCTTCTCCAGAACCACCTTGGTCTGTTCGTTCGCATCCTTGGAATGGCTCGATGATTACTCTCGCATCTTGCATGGCCTGCTCGATCCTCATCGGAGGGTGTGGTAAGCCTGTCTTCGGGATCGACATAGTTCTTCGAAATGTTGACAACCACCTGCCTTCTCTTCTCCTCCGTCAGGCGCATCCTCTGTTCTTGAGTGAGTTGGAGCTCACCGCGCTTCAAGCATCTCAATAGCAGCTTTTGTGGAATCCTCCGTCTTGAAGTGCCTTTCGCAACTTTTCGGCAGAGGCGCGGAGACCCTTTGAAGCATCCGAGAAGACTTCGTCGACCGCTATGACCTGTGAAGGTTCTAGCTGCTTGCCCTGCTTGAAGCTCAGAGCCGCGTCGGGGCTGACGAGTATTTCGTAGTGCTCGCCGCTCTACAACGAGACGTACGCTCGTGAACTTGCTGCTCATGAAAGAACATCAATCTCAGGCAGTCTTCGGAGGCTTGTCACTCCTTGTCTTCGCGTTCGCAGCATACTTCGCTATCTCCTCCTCCGAGAGCCGCCTCATCTTGCCCGTCTTGGTCTCCACCACGGCCGTCTTGATGTGGTAGATACCCTGCTTGTCCTCGCTCACCAGGTAGATGCACTCTATCGCCAGTGTGATCCCGTCCGCGAGCGAGATCTCCTATCATAGTTCTTCTCCAGATACTCGTTGACCTGGTCGCTCCCGGCTCCTATTGCTATGGCGTCGAATCCGAGATATGCGCCCTGTAGGGTCGGTAAGGTAGACCGCGGCACCGCTTCTCTCGTGAACGCCGGCTATTATCAGGGAAACGCCGAACGGTCTTACTCCGGCATACTGCGTGTACTGCTGATTAAGGTCGGCGATTCGCTTCGCAACAGTCTCGACGTCTACTGGCTCCTCGTAGACGAGACGATTGCTCTGAGCAATGACCCGTGCGTTATCAACCTGTATCCTTGCATCGGGGATGTACCCTGCGCCCACCGCGCCTACGTGGTCGTCTATCTGGAACATCTTGACAACAGAGTCGCCGCTCTGGAGCTTTCTTCCCTTCTCCTCCACGGCGAGCACGACTCCCTCCTTAGTTACAAGACCAACCGCGAGGCTACCGCGCCTAACAGTCTCCAACGCGTACTCCACTTGGTACAGTCTTCCATCTGGCGAGAATATCGTAATTGCCCTGTCATAGCCAGCTGAAGGTGCAAACATCTGTCAAGTTCTCCTAGTTGAGGACTTTTATGGGTTATTTTAAACTCTTTGTCCTGGTGGGGGTGTCCAATCTACGGGACACGCCAAGAATTAGGTCGGTGTCCACTCGCGGGACACGGATAAATATCTCGCTGATTAGTCAGAAATCACGTTCACAACGCCCCCCCCAAGCTTCTACGACTGGCTTTGGTCAGTCATCGTTCCGTATATCACTCTGCTCGAAACCATTGGGGCAATCTCATTCGGTCTTGGTGCGATATTCACCGTGACAAAATACGCCCGAAAGTGGAGAAAGAGACCAAGAGTTGACATCAAACGAGCAGCGGGATACCAACTCGGCCTAATACTCATGACGCGACCGATTCGACTACATAATCCGAGGCTAACCGTGAACGGCGCAAAGAGAGAACTCAGAGAAGTGGGCGGGACAGGACAGTTGGCGGTTGAATACATGGAAAGATTCGTTCCATATCAGGTCGAACTGTTCCCGTTCCAAGTTAGCTATTCAAGTATGAAAACTCCGATGTGGGTGGGTGTGGATATTCTTGATGAGGCCTCCAATCCAGTTGGACGCGCAGAAGTCCATCTAACGAACGGGAAGAAAGGGTTGGTTGTTGATGTTGTGCATATGACCGCTCCTATGGTCGAACTCACCTTTGATGCCGACGAATTGGAAGCTCAGGAACACCACGAATATTTCTTCTGGCCATATGTCAAGGAGGGCCAGAGAGACAGTCCGAGCTTACCTCCGACAGTCGTTTCGGTGACCTTTGCCGAAAAGAAGAGGGGATATCGATTCTGGAATGCGCTAAGGAAGAAACTGGGAATGAAGGGGGTGAGTATAAGGAGGCTAAGACTACTTTGACAGGTATTCGCTCAGCATTACCTCTTATCTTTCGCATGGAGATATTCGCCAATTACGACTCTTGCGGCCTCGGCAACCGACGCAAGCCTTCTCTCCTTTCTCTCTTTTTCCAAGTCCCCATACATCTCGTCCGTCATTGCTACGGTCACTTTCTTCATTGCCATAACGTATTACCCGCTATGGTAGCCCATAGCAACCGTTATAAGGGTATGTGTGGTATGCTAAAGCGGGTAATAGATGTATGGCAACTGTTCAAGAGCTTGAGGTGCGTCGGATGAAAGGCCAACAGATTGCCGAGCACGAAGGAGAGATTAACAGGATTGAGGCGAACGTCTACAAGGTTCACTCTCAGAATCCAGAGACGGACATCTGGTATACCGTCCGTTTGACGGATGGAGATTGGTATTGCGCTTGCTCAGACCACAAGTATCGAGAAATCAAGTGCAAGCACATCTTTGCCGTCGAACTCTCGGTAGCTCTTAGGAACCGAATAGAGAACTCGCGCGTCATTGAGCCGCTTGATGTCCAGTCTTGCCTCTTCTGCTTCTCAAAGAAGGTGGTGAGGCATGGGGTGAGGCACACCAAGGCGGGAATCGACGTTCAAAGGTTCTCATGCAGAGATTGCGGCAAACGATTCACGCGCAACGTCGGCTTCGAGAGATTGAAGGCGACTCCTCAGTTGGTGACGAGTTCGCTTCAGCTTTACTTCAGCGGGGAGAGTCTGAGGAACACTCAGAAGTTTCTCGCCCTCCAAGGCGTGAAGGTCTCCCCTCAGACAATCCACAACTGGATAACGAAGTATGTCGGGTTGATGGAGAAGTATCTCGACCAGATAACGCCTCAACTCTCGGAGGTTTGGAGAGCCGACGAGCTATATCTGAAGGTGAAGAAGAACCCCAACTATCTCTTTGCGATGATGGATAACGACACGCGGTATTGGATTGCTCAACAGGTGAGCGACACGAAGGGAACGAGCGACGTAAGGCCGCTACTCCATGAGAGCCAAGAGGTCGCGGGCAAGAAGCCTCAGACGTTCATCACGGACGGAGCGCACAACTTTCACGAAGCCTATCAGAAGGAATACTGGACGCGGAGAAATGCAACGAGCACCGAGCACATCTCGCACATCACGCTCCAAGGAGACCACAACAATAACAAGATGGAAGCGTTCAACGGAGAGCTAAGAGACAGAGAGAAGGTCATGCGTTCACTGAAGAGAACTGATACTCCGATTCTGAAGGGGATGCAAATCTACCACAACTTCTTCAGGCCACACATGGGATTGAACGGACTGACTCCCGCTGAAGCATCAGGAATCAAGATTCAAGGGGAGAACCGATGGATTACTTTGATTCAGAACGCGAGCCGTGTCCCGCGACTTGACGGCTCGGAGAAGAGAGGCCATGTCCCGTAGATTGGACACCCCCGTCCTGGTCTGCGAGACAGCAAACCTTATCCTTAGTCTTCAGAAGTCTGGAAAACAGATGCCTGTGCAGAGAGTGGTCATGGCGAGGCAAGTGGTCGATAGCCTGCTCACGTATTCACGCATTCAGCACCCACGTGAAGGCATTCTCCTTCTACGCGGAAAGCGAAGAAAGGATGTGGTTCATGTGGAGACGGTGGTGATCCCCCCTAACGCAGTTCACGGAGAAGGTTTCTCCAGCTTCAACTGGTACATGCTCCCGATAGACCTAGCATTCATCGGAGTCGCCCACTCTCATCCCTCGGGCCACGCGGTACCGTCCAGCGAAGACCTACTCCACGCGACGGGAAGGATTATGGTGATAGTCGGGTATCCCTACACGAATGAATCATGCCTGAAAGTGTACGACCTGAATGGGAAAGAACTTCCTTTCGATGTGAGTTAGCGAAGCTACGTCTTGGCGACCGAAAAGTAACGTGTGAAGAGGCTCTCGTCCAGTTCCCCGTCCTGTTGCCCCTTGAATCTCGATATCTCGCTTCCGGGGCCTGCTGAACGGAACTCGAGACGACTGGAAGCGAGGCATCAGTCTTAAATATCAAGCCCCTGTCATTCCTTCGTTGGTGGAAAGCGTTGTCGTTCACAAAGGGTCAGACCTGGGGGGCTCTAAAGAAGGCGTGGAGAGCTTACAAGATAGCCAAGGTTCAGAACAAGAAGGATGATATGATGAAGTATGCACAGAGGATCAGGACTCTGCAGAATGAGCTCGGCCTTCCCCTCTCGAAGTTCCCCGATCTCAATCTAGAGTAGGAAGTCCTAAAGCAGGAATCATCTCTGCTGGAGATATCCCTGTGACCACGTCGTCATTATGCTGTCCCTGACAGCCTGCGCTTGCTGTAGCATGAAGTCTGGCTCCGCGGATATGAGGAATAGTTTATCGCCGATTGGAAAGATCATGATGTTGACCTTCTCCCTGCGGACGAAGGTGAACTGGACTATTCCAAAGTACTGGTCCCACGTCTTGTCTGTGCTCAACTGAATTGTCAGATTAGCCATCAGCCTGAGGTCCTCGCTCATCGGTTCGAGCGATGGAACGCCCTTTCTCATTCCGCCAGCAATCAACCTACCAGTCTCGTCGAGTACTCCAACGTACCTCACCCTTCTGTCAGTCTTGAACACCTGATTGCAGAGTCTCTCCAGCTGAGCCGTAATCAATATGCTGTGTAAGCGCCCGTTGATATAAGAACTTAACCCGCTCCCGGCCATTAGAGCGTGTCTTTCTTTTTGATAGAGTTGTTGAATCGGTTTGACTCGATATGAGAAGTTGCCACATCTTGTTGAGCGCTCAGGTGTAAAAGATAGTGGTATTCGAACAGATCCTCACTATCTTCTTTGCCACAGGTGTAGGCGTGGCCATAGTTCTGTACTTCGCCCGTTCAAGGCACGGTGCGGCTCCCGGTCTGGGAGTGCAAAGCGCCGTCGCGCAGACGTACATACCTTCTGAAGCAGTTCAGGCTGCGGTAGCCGACACACCCGTGGTTGATGTCTCTTCGGTCTCTGAGTCGCAGGTGGCAACTGAGATTCCATCCGCAACATCCGAGGTTGCAACACCGACCGAAGGGACAGCTGTTGCTGCACCAGCGGAAGCACTGACTCCCATCGTTGAACCGACTGTAACGATGGAGACGCAGGCATCCGCGGCGACGGCCGAGACCACAGCGGTCGAGGCTCCAGCGGTGCCATTACACCGCGTGCATGCCAGCGGCAGAAAAAGAAGTAGTGCGACGGCATCCAGCAGGACACACACTAGGTCTAGCCAGAGAAGCCGAAAGCGCTAGACTGTGCTCGAGTGGGTTTCTGGCAATAGAGCCTTAAGCCCACACCCCGAATCTTTTGAGCATGGAAGGACTACTACTCGGTTTTCATGTATCCATATCCGAATCGTTGGACCTCGCGATAGATAGGGCTCAGGAGCTCGGGTGCACGACCTTCCAGATGTTCACGAGGAGTCCCAGAAGATGGAAGCTCGGAGAACTTGGAGTGGAGGAAGTCCAGCGTTTCAAGGAGAAAAGGAGGAAGGCGGGCTTCGGAAAAGTGGTTGTTCACATGCCGTATCTGCCCAATCTCGCTTCGCCTCAGAAAGCAACGATGAAGATGAGCCGTGCCTCACTCGTCGAGGAAGTAAGAAGGTGTGGTCTTGTCGGTGCAGACTATCTTGTGGTGCACCTTGGCAGTCACATGGGGAAAGGATCCATGGTGGGGATGAAGAACGTCTCGGAGGCCTGCCGCGAAGCAATCGAGAAGAACGACAACGACACAATGATTCTCTTGGAGATTATGGCCGGACAGAGAAACTGTGTCGGGGCTAGGTTCGAGGAGATAAAACTGATTCTGGATGGAATTCCACAGAGGAGCAGAGTGGGGGTTTGCTTTGATACTTGTCACGCCTTTGCAGCAGGCTTCGACCTGGCCTCCGAAAATGCCGTTTCGCGGACGATAGGTCTTTTTGATGAATTGGTCGGTCTTCGTGAGATCAAGGTCTTCCACCTCAATGACTCCAAGGCACCACTCGGCGGCGGCCTCGACAGACACGAGCACATCGGAATGGGGTTCATTGGCACGAGGGGGTTCAGAGCTCTGCTTCACTATCCAGGGATTGCCCGGCGCCTCCTGATTCTTGAGACGCCCGCAGATGGAAGGATGGACAGCGCTGAAGAACTCAGACTCGTGAGAAGGCTTGCGTCACGGTGATTCATGGATGCTGCCCGACAACGCAGGCTCGGCTCAAGTGACGGCAGTGGTCCCGATTGTCAGACTCGTTCTCCTGCTCCGGATGAAGCGAGTCCAGCAAATTCATTTTAAGCACGTCTCGGAGAGGCTCGTGACTACTTGAAGTCTGTCTGGCAAAAGCTTCAACACAATGGAATAGTTTTTCCTCCAGAGTATCCGGCTCAAGGTCTGAAGATCAGTGTGAGAGGGCAAGAGGTAAAGATCTCACCACTGGCTGAGGAGATGGCCTATCACTTCGCGAAGAAGAAGGACACGCCCTATGTCAAGGACCCTGTGTTTGTTGCCAACTTCATAGGTGCTTTTGTTCAGCAGCTACCGCCCGAGTACAGAAACGCCAGGTTTGAGGATGTGGATTTTTCTGGGTTCTACGAGCTTGTGGACCAGGAGAAAAGACGCAAGGAGAGCATGGGGAAAGAGGAGAAGAAGGCTCTTGCCGCGCAGAGAAAGCTGCTCAGAGAACAACTGAAACAGAAATACGGTCATGCTATCGTTGACGGTAAGAAGGTCGAGGTTGCCAACTGGATGGCAGAACCGCCCGGACTCTTCATGGGTAGAGGAAACCATCCGCTGCGCGGTCACTGGAAACCCCGAGTAACCTCAAGGGACGTCATTCTCAACATGGGAGAAGACGCTCAGGTACCTCCCGGGGAATGGGGTGCCGTCGTCAATGACCACGAGTCCGTCTGGTTTGCCAAGTGGATTGACAAACTGACCCACAAAGAGAAGTATGTTTGGCCGCATGAAAGCTCTCACATACAGCAGTCCAGAAACAGAGAGAAGTACGACAAGGCAGCCCGCATAGGGAAGCACTTGGGAAGAATCAGGAAGAGGATCCTCAAATCGATGTCGACCCGGGATCTCAGAGAGAGGAAGACGGCGACGGTTTGCTATCTCATAGACAGACTGGGGATGAGAGTGGGGGACGAGAAGGACGAAGATGAGGCTGACACTGTCGGCGCGACCACTCTCAGGGTTGAACATGTGACGATAGGTGACGAAAGGATAGAATTCGATTTCCTCGGGAAGGACAGCGTGAAGTGGGTCAAAGTGATCCAAAATCCGGAGAAGGTTCTAGTGAAGAACCTGATAGATTTTGTGTCAGGAAAGGGTGCGAGTGAACAAATCTTCGACGGGATCAATTCGGCGACCGTGAACAGGTTCTTCTCCGGCATACTCGACGGCCTGACAGCAAAGGTGTTCAGGACCTACCACGCAACGCTGACGACGGAAGCGTATCTCAGGTCTGTTAATGTCGGCAAGGAAGACGATGTTGTGAAGTTGTATAATGCCAAGATGGCGAACCTTGAGGCTGCAGTGTTCTGCAATCACAAGAGGACCCCACCCCGGAACTGGGAGAAGTCACTGGAGAAAAAACAACAGAAACTGAAGGAATACGAAACGAACGGAAAGGAGGAGAGGGCCAGGAAGATGAAGACGACCATCGACCTCGCAGTCAAGACTCGGGATTACAATCTAAACACGTCTCTCAAGAACTACATCGATCCAAGAGTCTACAAGTCCTGGTGTAAATACGTCGGACTCGATTGGGGAAAGCTCTACACAAAGTCGCTACAGAGGAAGTTCGAGTGGGTCGAAGGGACTCACGGGGAGTGGAATGCGCCGATCCGGGTTGTCACTGTCGCTCGCAGCGAGAGCAACGAGACGAGCGAAGCAGTATCGCAGCCGTGAATGCGGCCGAGTGTAGGACACACGCACCATTTTCGTTCATCGAATCATCGGAATTGGCCTACGGGTGACACTTGCGCCGCTTGCAGTCTTTCCTTCTTCGTGGCGTACCTCTGACACCGGAGAAGCGTGGTGGGCACATGGATTGAAACACTTTTTCAAGGACACCCGCTCTGGACTCTCGGGGGAGAAGAGATGGCATACTGCTCGAATTGCGGGAAACAGCTTCCAGAGGGAGGATTGTACTGTCCGGTCTGTGGCACCAGGGTCGGTGGAGCGACGCCAACATCAGGATATCGCAGCGGCATAGACGCGCTGATGAGGAACACCTCAGCTCAGGAATACTGGGTCAGGAGGCTCATCGCCTTCATCATCGATGCAGTTCTCGTTGGCGTGGTGCTTGGACTTATCCTTCTCTCGGCGTCCGTGGGCAGCTTCCTGGTTACCCCCTTCACTTGGAGCACATTCGCAAACACCCTCTCTTTCGCGGCGGGAACCTACAGCCTTCTCATCGGGATAATCCTCGTGTTGTACTTCAGCGTCACAGAGTCATTGTACGGAAGGAGCCTTGGCAAGGGAATAATGGGACTGAGGGTGACCGTGGATGGGGGAAGGACCCCGTCTTTCGAAATGGCCCTTGTCAGGAACATTAGCAAAATCTACTGGATTCTCCTCCTATTGGATGTGATCGTGGGCCTGGCGATCGAGGTAGACCATAGACTGAAGGTTAGCGACAGGTACGCCCATACTCTGGTAGTTTAAGCATGAGTGGCTGCAGGCGACCTTCTGCGAATAGCTTGCGCCACTAGTGCCCAGGGGGAGGGAGAGTTTGCAGTGCACCGTCGAACAGATAGGAGCTTTCCTGCAGGTTCCAGAGGTCAACCTCCAACGCAGTTATGATGGCTTCAAAGAGAAGATGGGCTCTCGGCGTGGATTCGCCAACACTAGGGCGTGCAGGTCGGCTGGTATGATGTGTTAAAGGGGCAGTAGGTCCACGCGTAACTGGCCCCGTTTGTAGCTATTGTCATGTCCGCACCGGCCTGGGCTAACTGCCATCCGGTCCCGTTGTGAGTCCACAGGAACCAGCCGTTCGAACCTGTATTCTTCAGTCCATCGATTCCGTTGATGAAATGCTCCCCATACTGCGGGTACCAGGTCGCGTCCAGGCTTCCTCCGAAGAGGACGGCTGTTGTTATGTACATGGTCCACCCCGCTTGGATTCGCGTGCTATTGTACCAGTGAGCTGTCCCGTTACCAAAGCTCACAAGAATGTTCGCTGTAAGAAGGGATACCAGTACAGGTGGAATAGTTGTTGTAGTTTGAGTTTGCGTGATTGTACTTGCTGTAGGAGATTGAGTTTCCGTGATTGTGGCCGTAGTTGTTGTAGGAGCGGGCAGGTACTGGCTGGAGAGTGTTACGTTGTTCGCACTCTGATACTTCGCGACGGCCGCTTGAAAGCTTGAGACTAGCGAGTCGTACTGCGCGACCGTACTTTGGAATTGAAGCGTCAGGTTGTCGTAGGCCTCAGACAGTCTGCCAAGGGCCGCCGTCGCGTTCTTGTATGCTGGTTCACTCGTGTTCATCGCCGAAACCGCGCGTACGAGTAGGTAGAGGGAATCGTTGTAGTTGGCCAGCAGGCTCTGGTAGCTTGCTGCTAGGTGACGGAAATTGGACGCAGCCTCATCAAAGGAGGAGATCAGCTGTCCCATTGAAGCTAGTGACCCGTTGAAGCGGCTGGCCTCGACCCGGTAATTCGAAACGGCTGAATCGTACTGCAAGAGTAGCGAGTTGTATGACGAAGCAACAGAGCTGTACTTCGAGTTCAGGTCGTTGATCTCCGCGGCGTAGGTTCTATTGGTCGCGAGCTCCTGATTGTACTGGCCGTAGTAATAGGCGCCGAGCGTGGCGGTGATAACCAGCGCTGCGACAGCAACCGGGATCACCACGGATGTTCCTTGGTGGTTCATTTAGCTAACCTCGATTTGGGAAGCAGGAGCGGACCGTCGAACTCCCGGACTGCGTGAACGCACGACGTAGGCGATTACGAGCGGCACAACCAGAACTCCGATGAGGAAGTCACTGAACTCGTGAAAGAACATGAACACGCTTCCCAAGAGTTCCGTAGCTAGAATCCTCTGCAGGGTCACGTTGGGCCAGAATGCAATCACGGCTGTCCCGACGTTCGTCTCGAAGTCCCAGAGAAACGCGCACACAGTCATTATGGAACCTATTGCGAGATTTCTCGTGGAGAAAGCGTGTAAGTCGTCCTTCCAGATTCGGGCGGCAAGCGACCCCGATGCCGCGTACACCAGCTCTCCAAGGACGAGAAACGGGATTATGTAGCCTCCGAAGCCGTACGGACTGATGATGCCCCATACAAGCTCTGAAACGACAGCCACCGATGCACCAATTCTGAATCCATACGCGAAGGCTGCTACGAAAACTAGTGCATCAAGGAGCTTCACATTGGGGATGTCGCTCAGGGCCAAGTTGCTGGCAGTTATCGCCGCGGTGAAGACCGCCACTACCGCGATGGCGCGTGTTGTCGGCAACCCTGGCTGGTTCATCCATCCATATTATAAAGTAATCGCGGTACTTACCCAGTCAGACACGAACGTCAAGAGTCGCGAACTCGCCACCCGGTGCTGAAACCCTCCCTGAATGCGCAGGTTGCTCCGCCGGTCTCTCAAAAGGGATTTTAATTGATCGATCATGCCTTGGGTATCGAAACGTATGATTAGCGAGAACGAATCGGTCGGTGAGTCAACGAATACTTGAACACTTCAATTCCGACGCTAGGGGATGTGCTTCAAGCGAGGCGGACGATCGCATTGTATCTGCCTAGGACACCACTAATCAAGTACGACAACTTAAGCGATCTTCTCTCCGCTGAGGTCTACGTCAAACACGAGAATCATCTGCCCACGAACTGCTTCAAGGTCAGGGGTGGGATAAACCTGGTCTCAACGTTGCCACCAAACGAGAAGGCCGCCGGTCTGATCACTGCATCATCAGGGAACCATGCTCAGTCAATAGCCTACGCATCGAGGATATTTGGGGTCAGAGCCACAGTCGTAATGCCGAGTGATGCAAACCCAGTGAAGGTTGGGGCCACGAAGAGGTTTGGGGCGAAGGTGATACTCTACGGGAAAGACTTCGATGAATCAAGAGTGTACGCAGAGACACTGGCGGGAAAACGACATCTTCGGTGTGTGCATGCAGCGAACGAACCAAAACTGATAGCTGGCGTGGCAACACTGGCCTTGGAGATTATTCGAGGACCTACCTGACGTTGACGTGATCGTCGCCCCGATAGGGGGAGGGTCTGAGGCATCGGGCGCATGCGTAGTCGCCGACGCGATGCACTCGAAAGCAAAGGTCATCGGAGTCCAATCTTCCGCGGCTCCCGCCGCTTATCGTTCGTGGAAGGAGAGGAGTCTGGTCGCAGACAAGACGAGGACCTTCGCGGAAGGACTTGCAACCCGCCTTGGTTTTGAACTGACACAAAGGATACTGTGGAAAAGCCTCGACGATTTCGTTTTGGTCTCAGATGATGCAATTCGGAGAGCCATGATCCTGACGATTGAGAAGACGCACAATCTGGTTGAGGCAGCCGGTGCCGCGCCCTTGGCTGCCGCGCTAAAGCTGAAGAACGATCTGAAAGGAAAGAAGGTAGCACTCATCATGAGCGGCTCCAACATATCTCTTAGTCAACTGAGAGAGGCTCTCTCATCATAGGCTAGCCTGCTGTGGCGTGAAGTAATTGAGCGTTCACTCGAGTGAGCTTCCTCTGTTCTCGTTGTTAGCTAAGCAGATTAGAAAAGCTCAATAGACAGTCCGCGAAACAACGACATATGTCCAGTCGTGGAAAGAATTGTTCGGCTTGTATGTATTGGCAATCGTATCCCCTGATTGAGCAGATCGGTATATGCGGGAATTCTGACAGTGGGTATTACAGCCGCGGCGTTTCAGTGTCGAATGAAGTATGCGGGTATTTCGCTCTCAACCAAGCCATCGAGAGAAGGTGCGAGGAGTGTCACAATTGGTATCCCCTAGGTACAATGCCTTACATGGGGGTGTGTCACAATGTTGCGAGCCCGAGATACAGGAAAGCCGCCTTGTGGGACCATATCTCCGGAGCCTGCTTTGAGGAGCGCTCTCTGGAACGAGGAGAGTTCGCCTGGTGCAGTGTCTGTCGCGAGACTATCCCAGTCTCTGAACTTGACAAGCACCGCTCTCACGACCTTTATGCTGGTTCATCGCAACTCCCAGTGGAGGATATCGTCGAAATCACCTCCGCGGGTGACTGACAACGAACTGCACATAGCCAAAGCCAAGGCTGTCTCCATCAGGTAGTTCCAGCAGAAGCGTTCATACTCTTAGTATCTCGCCATTCATTTCCTGCTCGACCCTGATAATACCGAATGTCTTCGTCAAGGCGGGAAAGGTCCCGGTGGCACTTCCTGGGTTGAAGTAAAGGATCCCGTTCTTGTATTCGTTCTTCACCCTATGAGTGTGCCCGAATATGATCGCGTTGATGTTCAGAAACTTGGCTCTAATTCTCTCCTCGATACCTAATGATTCTCCCCCTTCCGCGGGGTGGTTGATACCAATTCGGAAACCACCAACCTCAATGGTTTCCAGCGCTGGAAGCTCTTGACTGATCTCCGGCGGGTCCATGTTGCCATGCACTCCCTTGAAGTTACCCAACTTTCGGAGTTCTTCTAGGAGCGTCTTCCCGGTGTAGTCGCCTGCATGAACAACCAAGTCCACTCCTGATAGTTCATCGACAAGCCTCCTTGGAAGACGGTCTATTGAACTGGCGTGCGAATCTGATAGTACGCCGATCTTCATCATACCTCACGTCGATCTTCATCATGCTTATCTGTTCTTTGCCAACTTTGAAACATCGCGCTTGAATTCTCGACTTGCATTCCCAGAGAGTTCTGCGAAATGAGTTAGCGGGCCCGACGGGGCTCGTGTCCACATGAGTTCTTTTCTTTAGCCTAGGGGTGAATTGGACCTTCTCTCCTCCGGAGGTTAGCTGCGAAAAACAGATGATGATTCTTGCGACGGAAAACAAGCCGATTTATCCTCAGACACATCTGCCCGTTCACCCAGAGCTGCATGGGTCAACAAGCTAGTCGAAGTTCAGCAGCAACATCTCGAGAAGATTAGCTGACTATCGACAGCGACTGATCGTAATAGCTGGAGAGGGAGCCGGAACTTTGCTCGGTAAGCATTGGTATGTTTGCTGGGAGTGGTTCAGCCGTGATGCCTCCTTGCTAACGCTGCAAATCGCTTAAGAGTCACAGTACTCTGGGTATCCCGATGTCCTATTATGAAGTGTAGTGGAGTAAGGACATTTCTATCTCAGATAAATGATAGGGAAGAGCCCATTACTCCTATTCCATCAGCTGATTTGGATTACTTATCCGATAATGGCTATGTTTTGAGGACAAGCAAGGAGGATTACGACAAGGGGGTTGACGATGTTGCCAGATTATCTCAGATGACTACTGAAGTGAACACTGAAAAAGCAGAAGAGGAACAAGCAGATGTAGCCTTACGGCAAGATGAGCGAAAAGAGCACTCATTCTTATTCCATTTTGAAGGAAAGGAGGAGAAGGATGAGCTACGTGAAAGGATTCAGAATGAAACGGCTGCTGTTTCTGGAGAAGAATCCGAACTAGGTGCAATGGAAGCAAATGTGAATGAACTCATCCAGAAGAAGTCCATGATCGATCGAATGGTGCCATACGATGGAGAATACTTGTCTCTTACTGATCTTGGAACTGTTGTCTCTAAACGATCTCAATGTCAGGAACTATAGAGTAGCTGATCAAGAGTTCCCTGATTTCTTAACAGAGATCAAGGCAACCTATACTGAGTTGCGATCTATTGCTGACAAGGCTGCTTCTTACGTGATTTTGCTCAAACCTGAGGTCCCTAAGGTAGAAGATGTAGAATACTCGGAAAACGACATGATGATGGAGGCATCCTGTGGTTCAAGCTCCATCATTGTTATGGAGCACAGCAATAGGGTTAGCCAAGCTCCAGGGTGATACTAACCAAATAGGAGAAAGGTTCATTCAGGCGCTTAATGTTCTTCAGAATCTTGACTCCACAACTCCTAACAAACTAATGGCCGCTGAGATTATGACTGCAGCTAGTAGTCAGGACGTTCAAAGCCTTGAATCCGTCCTAAGGAATCTCGACAAACAACTAAGAAATCAAGATGTTCCTAAAGAGCTATCCGCTGGAGTTGCTGCTACAATTATGGCAGGCAGAAGATTCGATGGAACCTATCCGATAGATCGATTTACTCAATTTAGACAACTAACTTCGTCATATGAAGCTGCTGCAATACTGGCTGTAATGAATGTCCCATATGATGGATTGAGTTCCAAGTTCCAGGCATTCAGATCGATGTTCACTTCCTGGGGATACATGGCATCGGAGGACACTGAGATTGCTTCGGCCTTCCTAGCAATTGGAGAACTAAATGCAGACGAAGTAGAGGAGAAGTTGAAGTATATTGTAGAGCAGTTGAAGAACTACTTGGAATATCCATTAGTAGCAGCCGCAATACTTGCTTCTATACCTGTATTTGAGTCCCACGAGGTCCTCGACTTGATGGAGAAAGCAGTTACTTTGCTCTCTGGCTACGCTACAGGATTAGAGCGATCCGAATTGGTTGCTTTAGCAGTCAGAATGATCCATGGAGTTCGAAATGAGCTAGTAAAGGAGATTGATTCTACAGCCAAGATTACAGAAACTCCAGTACAATTCACGTACGGATCACATCCAGGCTTCTTCATCTGGTATTTTCCGGTAATCGTAGCTCATTCGTCCTACCATTCAACATTTAGTGGGATGGGAGGTTTCCATCCAGCTCATAGTCATGGGGTTGGAGGATTTGCAGGTTGAGCATCTATCAGCAGACAGACTTAGAGAAGGAAGTCAAATGGACAAGGCTACTAAACTAGAGAAAGACATCTTCAAAGGTAAGAGCATATGAAAGTTGAGGAAATAGTGGAGAGATGACGGTGCCGATGAATTGCAAGACACTTTTGGTATTACTGAATTGGAGCAGGCAAAGAACAATTGAATAACAAAGATCTTTGGAGCTATGCTACTCAGCATTCTTGCTAGCAATTGCAATTGCAGCGAATATGCATTCGGTTTCAGCGTATACGCCTCAGAAAGGTGATTACTTCAGAGTATTCTGAAACTATCACCGTGAACAATGGTCAAGGGTCGTATACAGGATATACGGATCAACTCCAGACAACCGGAATGGAGCAGATGAACTCTGTTAACGGAAGTCTTGTGTCAGCCTTCTACAGTTATTCTTACCAATACAGTAACAACCAAGGGAGTTCTACTTCAAGTTCGTCTTCTGGCAATTATACGTGGTCATCAAGCACTTTCACGTATGTGAATGGAACAGATAATCAAGGTAGGACTATTCGAGACCCACTCTATGTTTGGTTTGCTATGAATCCTTCGCTTGCGGTTGGAAGCACCTTCTATGTCCTGAATACGCAATTTACGGTGCTGTCGAAGAATTACAGCTTGCAATTACCTACAGAAGAACAAATACGTTCAAACAATTCAGACTGAAGGGACTGGTCAATATCAACGTAATGACTCATACGGTGTCTTTACAGCATCGTATACTTGGTACGAATACTTCGATCCATCTACCGGATATATCGTTGGCTACAACTATGTCGAGCAGGATAATGGGCAATATCAAGGGCAAGCTGGAAGTTTTACTTACACTGATAATCTTTACGTCACATCAACCAGCTATGCTTTGGGTTAGCAAGTGCTCCTATATACTGTAACTGCATCAGACTAACCAAGGAGTTACAGGAGGATTTGCGTCCGTATCTTGGCTATCTTGTAGTACCGGTAGTAGTCCTATTCATCGTTGCAATTGCCATTTATGCCGCAACACGAAGAAGAGGCAAAGATTCTCTTCCAAAGCACCCGTACACTCCGTATACGCCTCCTTCTGCTCCATCCTCAACACCTTGGGAATCTAAGATTGACTTGGGCTCGAAGCCACCTGCAACAGGTTGTGATAAGGGATGTTGCCAAGGTGAATTGCAAGTATTGTGGAACCTTAATTCCATCCACGGCTGATAGGTGCCCATATTGTGGAGGGCCTAGGCAGTAGCATTCAAGCATTGAAAAGAAGCCTTGACATTGGCAATCGCTAAACCAGCGCCCATCAAGCTTAGAGGGATGCCGATCAGTCTCAATGTATACGACGGAGCTGCGACAATAACTAACAAGTATCTTCAGAAGTTTCCAAATGCCAGAATTCGAGAAGATATACCTCCCTGATAGTGTAAAGCCCTTCACAGACGTGGATCCAATAGGAACCAAAGAGCTCTTGATTGATGATAACAGGAGTGCTGTTAGTAGACAACCCTACATGACCATTGATGGCACTGATTTCTACTTCTCCGTCAAAGGAATAGGATCAACAACCAGCCCATTTAGCCGCCAACTCTTCAAGAAGGAAGAGATTTGCAGCCTTCTCAAGAGCAATAGCATGAAGGAAAGGATCATGAATGCTAAGGAGAAGGAGATGAGGTTTCCAAGGTATCTTACTGGGGAGTTGTGGTCGAGGGGATGTCCTTATGGATCCCAAGGGCTCGAATTCGCATCCATTG
Organism: uncultured Nitrososphaerota archaeon; assembly: GCA_963836465.1. Lineage (GTDB taxonomy): Archaea > Thermoproteota > Nitrososphaeria > Nitrososphaerales > Gagatemarchaeaceae > CAWIJZ01. The sequence continues at coordinate 32,727 of CAWIJZ010000063.1, read as the reverse complement.
CTATGAAAGCAACGGAAATGTCAGATGCTAGCACTACATCCATTCATGGGTTCAGGATTGCCCCTTTGGTGAAGATCGTCAAGCTGCCAGAAGCTCTCCAAAAGGAGGTTACTCAGGTGTATTGGTATAGGAGGTTCAAACAAGAGATGGTTCAGGAAGCAAGGCTAATCCCGTCCAATATCAGGATCTATTTCCATTCAGATTGGACCATTGGGGATGATACGGGGGAGCTTTTTGACTTCTTCCGTATAGACAATAATGATAAGGCAATGGTTTCCTGAAGAACTTCGTCAAGAGTGGAATTGCGATTCTTACCCTATTCGTTAGGTCCATGAGCAACAATGGTAATGGCACATACAGTGGGTTGGACTTCTACGATGTTTGGCTCGATAAGGATGCAGTATTAGCTCCAGATGGCACCATCTTTTGGGCAGATCTAGAAGGACTCCAAGCAATAACGATTGGAGGCAAGGACAGGGCTGATCTCGAATTCAACATCGAAGAGAATATGGAGCATCAGATATACAGATCCCTATACGAATTCATGTATGCCTATGAGCAGATAGAAAGGGAGCGAGTTAGGAGGTTTGGTCACATAACCGACCGTAAGACCCAGTTCGAATACCTCCTGAGGGATGCCTTGAAGGACGATGAGGTTGTTGACCTTCATCGCAGTCATGATAGCCTTGAATTGGTCATAGGCAATATCCTCGGAGAAGAGAGACTAACCAAGAAATTTACGATCTTGGATTGGTAGATGATGACAGCGTACTGTGCAGCATGAAGATACGCATAAATGAAAATTAGGAGCACATGGGAAGAGGCTTATGAGCAATAGCAATGGCGTTCAGGTATCAAAGATAAAGACCATAGATGAGCAACTTAGTGATTTACCGAAAGGGCCTGTCGTTCTTTGACCCACTCCTCCGTCATGAGGTTAAAGAGGCTCTTGAAGCAGGAGGTGAAGCTTTCATCTCCCAGAACTCCGAGGGAGATAAGAATGGTCTTATTCATATACGATAGCTACGAAGCGACAGGAACCATCTTTACGAAATCTAGGGAGGTATTCGATTACTTCTATTTGCTGAAGCCTTCCAGTTACATTTTCTCAGAGTTTGAGGTAGCAGAACATCCTAAAGAGGTCTGGAATATCTGGCAGCTGGATGTTGATAAGGCTCCTTTGAACCACAGATTCAAGCATCATGTTAGCATGGACCATAACGTCAGAGAAATAGAACGCTTTATGGCCTCTACACAACCTGAAACAAATAGACAATGGGTCAGTGTTGCCCTTAGGAATGGGGACAAATGCTTCGTTGTCAGAATAGCAAACAGAATCGTGGGTATTGCATGGATGACCATTGTCGGTGGAGTAGCAAGATCGCATAGCCTCTATGTTGAGCCGCAATTCAGAAGAATGGGAATAATGAGAGACAATTTGCAGGCTAGGCTTATCTATCTTAAATCAAGGCACGTCCATACCCTAATCAATGAGATTGCTGAGTCTAACATAGCATCCTCTAGCCATGCTGCAAAAGCAGGAGAGAAAATCGTTGGTAAGATCTTCCTCTATACTAGCCCGGATCGTAATGTGCCTTCATAATGACTGATGCCAAGCGTCTGCACTAGATGCTCCCGCTCCCTCTTGTGCCACGCCGGGAAGTCGTTTAGCCCGACCCCGATTGAGCCCCTCCCTGAGATTATCCCAAATTCGATAAGCTTCATGTTTCTAAGCCAAACAGGATCGAGGTATCCGTAGAGCCAACGGTAGTCGGCAGGGAGCGAGAATATGCCCTGTCTTTTGAAGCAAACGAAATCGAGGAGGGCCCGGAAGTCTATGTCAATCGAGGAGTTCTTCTGGGACCACCATTGATGCCGTCGAATTGACACTTGCTTAGAAACTGGTCTCTCGGAAGAGACATCCTGTGCACCGATTCCGACTATGCGCTCTTCATCGGAGCTACCTGCTGACATTCGTTAACGAGGCCGCCGTCCTCACCCAATCGAACCAGCCAGAATATGCAGAAGAATATGTGTCACTGAACGATGAAATTGAGGAGATAAGAGCCGAGCGCCAGGCATATTTTGAGCAAATCGAATCGTGGGCGCAGTCCCTGCGGACCTAAGTAAATCGAAACAGGGAAACTCAAGTGTTCGCTGCTATCGAACGCGCGGAGTCTTGTGTGAGGAGGCTTGGGCCACTCTACCTCCTTTTCCTTCCGACGCTACGGCGCTAGGCGGATTGCTTGGTGCCGCACTTGGGGCAGAATGCCACCGAAGAGGCCAGTTGCGTGCCACAGTTGGGACAGAATTTCATTCCTGCTGTGGCCGCAGGCGCAGCCGCGGGTTGAGCCTGTGTGGTCTGCTGACCCTCCTGGATGGAGAAGAACGCGATGATCTGGAAAATATAGGCGACGAGAAGGATGACGAAACCGACGAGTATTATCGTTAGCAGAGCACCGACGAAGTAGAGCGTCCCGGCAGTCTTGAACGAGTTGACGTTCAGCCGATTCGCCATGGTGTGGAAGGCGCGCCTGATGAAGATTGATGATATGATGAGGAAGACCCAGATAACTGCGAGCCCGCCTATCACTCCCAGTATTGCCGTGATGCCCAGGGTGAAGACGCTAAAGACAGCGCCGGTGAAAAGGATGAAGGCGCCGACCGCGACCCCGATAATCCCAGTGATGACGGCGTAGAGCATGTTGTCGAAGATTGATTTGTCTCCCAGTTCGTCTGAGATGTACTTGCTCGCGATCAGGACAACGATGTAACCGACGATGCTGATGCCAGGAATCAGAAGAAGGATTGAACCGATTCCGCCCAGAGTCTTTGCTTCTCCGAGCTTTGACAATGTCTGTCGCGTCTGGGAAGACAATCTCGTCTTATAACAATGCATCGAATCGGGGCTCTGATCCTCTGAGCGGCATTAAATGAACAAGCACCCTGTCTTCTCACTGTTGAGCGTCGGGCCATAGGGGTGTTTCTTCAGGCCGTTGTCGTATGGTTGCAGATTGCTCTGAAGCAGTCCAAACTCGAAGTGGTCTCCGGCTCCGTTAACTCCTCTGGGCTCTATCCCCGCAGCGACAGTTCACGAGTTACTTGGGCTAGATGGCTTTGGTCTGCGTGAAGACGATCTGCTGAGAAGGAATCAACAGGGAATACCGAAGATAGCGATCACCGCGCTGATCAAATACTAAGGTTTGCGGGCCCGAGGGGGCTCGTGTCCATATGGATTCTTTTCCTTGGCCTGGGGCGATTGGACGAGCAAGCGCCCTGGCCGGGCTTTGTCATCTGATGTAGGCGCCCCGACGTTACGGTGAGCCCGACGGGGCTCGGGTCTATATGGGTTTGAAAAGTGGATTCTTCTAAGGAAGGGTCCTAGGGATAGAATCCTTGTCTTTCAATCTCTACTAATACTGCTTCATTTGATTCTAACAACAACTTTTCCGTTTGGATGATCCTGTTCGAAATACGTGTATGCTTCACGAGTTTGTTCTAATGGAAATTCCCAGCTTATCTGGGCTTTGAGCGCGCCTTTGTCGACAAGTTCGACCAAATGGCTTAGTGTTGCGGAGTTTACTTTCGCGGTAACAGTGACAGACCTTGCGCCGAACTTCGATGCTAGCTCTTGATCAGGAGGGTTCTGAACCATTGAGGCAACCACTCCACCGTTCTTCACCGTGCTAAACGATCTCTTGTACACTTCCCCACCGACGGTGTCAAGGACGGCATCATACTCCTTGAGAGTTGCATCGAATCGCTCGAGTTCAAAATTGACAATATCGTCTGCGCCTAGCTTGCGGACGAATTCCTCTTGGGATCCTCTGACCGTGGTCGCAACGTGGCAACGGAGGTACTTTGCGTACTGAACAGCAAACGAGCCTATGCCTCCGGCTCCACCGTGAATCAGGATCTTCTCCCCAGACCTGACCTTCATGTAATCTTCGAGTGCCTGCACCGCACTTACTCCCGCGAGAGGCAGCCCTGCAGCCTCGATGTAGCTCGCTCCGGCTGGCATGCGAGTAACCATCAAAGCGCTCGCCGCTACGTATTCTGCCATTGCACCAGAGCCTCCGACAATCACAGGGGCGAAACCAGACACTCGGTCGCCGACTCTTAGGTCTGAAACACCTTGTCCGATTTCCTTAATCTCTCCCGCAAAATCGCCGGCAAGAGTCACTGGGAAAGTAAGCGGAAGCATCGCTTGCATGTACCCTGCTCGAACTGCCTCTCGGGATGGAGACCCGATTGTATGCTCCATCAAACGAAGAGGCAATAGAACCAACCCCACCAAACTATAAATCATTGAAAGATGGCGTAGGTGGCAGCTTGAATGCAGGCACAAAGGTCGGAATCGTTGTAGTCGTGCTATTCCTATTTGCCTTCTTTGTTCCCGTTTTCCCCGACACGACCTCGTCTGCTTCTCTCTTCGGCGTGAGTGTGTCGGTCACAACGAACGCGTCGCTTACGTTCCTAATGTTTCAGTGTGGTTCGTTCTATGGCACCCACGTGACAGGCTCACTTGGAGGCAGCGTATCGGGCTCCGTGCCAGTCGGTAGCGGCTATACTTTCAAGTGCGGTTGAGTAATCCGAGCTTTTTGGCCATGGCTCCGGTCCTCTGGCATCGCCGAGCCATTATTTGCACGCTGATAAACCGGCTGAACCAGCACTCTCAAGGCTTGAGGCGACTCAAGATTATCGTTCCGCCAAGTCCGACGAAAGTAAACAGTTTTTCAGGGAGGCTAATCCGACGAAGATTTGACAGTACCTGGAAGCACCTTCAATCAGAAGGACACAGTCGCCGGGCCATTGGAACAGATTTCTGAGACATAGCTTCATGCTCTCAATCGCTTCCCCACAACAAGGATGTAGAATCAATAGCTGCGCCTCGGCCTTACTGTGGTTACCCTTGCAGGGGATTTCGCAACATCCCATTGGCCCCCGTCCTGAGTCCAAGTGTTTCGACCGCGCACTGAATGTACCGGATGGTCATCCTGGCCTTACTGTCTGGTCATCCGCTTATCAAATGGTCGGGTTCGCACTCGAGGACCTTCCATTTCATCAATGCTGGCGAGATCTGTTGCCTCTGCTTGAAGCCCTTTTCTTCTCAGCTTGCTCGCTAACTTGCTCTTTGCCCATCTCCTTCGTCATTCCGGGCGACTGGATATCGGGAGTGGTATCGTTCGTCGCATTCAGGCGACCTTCGGTGCCTCTACGTCCCGCCTTGGACCTTCTCTGACGTTCTATATCAGATTCACTCATGCCAGTAATGAACAAGGCGTGCGTATTTACTATTTTTCACTCTTCTACGTGTGGTTTGCTAGGAGCGATTGTTCTGCCCAATAATCGGACATGATGCTCATCAGTCTGCTTCCCTCTTCCTGGAAATCGGGTCGCTGAAGTATCGCAGCACTACGATGCCGGAATGGAAGGGGTGGGGCGTTATGGGTTTGACTTCAGGCGTGGCTGGCGGATACTATTCGTGGTGCTTTTCTTCATCACAAAGAAGAAATTGAAGTCCCTCCAGCTTTCTACCACAAAGCAAATTTGAGTTGTCTATGGCACACGATTTGTCAGCTTTGCTTCGTCACGGACAATCGACGGACAAGACCTCGGCGGATGCAACGAAAAGATGATGGGAAACTTGACCGAATGGATTCATGGTCAAGCGAACCCTTCAGGGTGCCCGGGAAATCAAAACCAACCAAAGCCATTTGCTTATTAGGCCCGAAGCATCTGTGTTTGATATGAGCGAAGAGGAAATAAAGGGAAGAAGCAGACAAGCAAAGGGCAAGATTCGTGAAGAGGTAGGTAAGCTGACGGACAACAAGACGGAACAGCTCAAAGGTAAGGTTGAACAAGCTGAAGGAAAGGCCAGGGCAGAGATAGGAAAAGCGACAAGAAAGTCCAAAAAATGATGCCTTTGGGCCACGCTAAGTGAAATGCGAGACATCTAGTCCTACACGCTTTTCGAATTGTATGAGTCTTGCGGCAGCGCCCTCGAATTCCTTGATGAGCCTTTTCCATAAAGGGACCTGATCGACACGCTCAGCTAAGTGAACGCGCTGCTTCGGGATGTGGGTCATAGTGTGTCTTGACTCCACCCTTAACCTCCCCTTTCTTCGGTTCTATCGTGTTCAGACTCGCGAACTCAATCACGTCTATCCTGTACTTGTCGGGGTCCACCGTAGCGTCCTCGCCCAGGATCTGCTGGAGCTGCTGGGCGTTGTTGTTCGAGGTCACCACAGATAGTCTTCCCAGCATTTTTGATTGCTGTGACGAGGTCGAGAAAGTCATCGTCACCAGCCAAGAGCACCGCAATGTCGTAGTGGTCACGATACGCTTTGGTTAGCATATCAATCGCTATCAGAGTGTCAACACCTTTCTGTTTCCTTCCAGTCTTATGATCTCTCTTTAGTCGTCCCAGTCTCACCTCAAGAAAATCTCTCCCTCTTATACGGTTGAGATACTCCTGCCTCGTCTTGTAGTCTTTATCGGATGGATCGGTTGCGTCCGCTGCCGCACCGAAGTCCACGATGCGGCTTCCAGCTATTGAGCATCAACTCCCTGCTGACGCTGTTCTCCCTGTCGGGCTACTTCCAAAGTAGCCCTAGCACGAGCAGCACTATTCCCACTAGGGATAATCCGACGAAACTCGTTGCGAAACCTCTCGCGGCGAGCAGAATCACCCCTATGGCTGTTATGATGCACCCCATTAACAGGAGCCTTAACTTCATGGCCTTCGTGTTTTTCACCTCCTTGCCAGAGGGCGGGCTCGTGTCCATATGGGTTCTTTCTTGGTTCTGGGTTGACCTGTCCCGATAGGTTCGTGAGAAAGCAAAGTTTGAAGTAACTGCTCAGCTGAATTGTCGTCACCATGCGCGACGAAGACCTTTGGAAGTCAGTCCTGGATACCTATACTCAGGACTTGGTTCTGTATGCAGGTCTAGTCCTAGCTTCAGCCGTTCTCGTCCTGACGATTCTGACGCTCTTTCAGCCGAATACCTTCTCATTCATTTCAGTGAAAGGGATGGGGATTGTCGTGTTGTATTCTCTGCTGACTTTATTCACTGCTTGGATTGCGACACGTGTAATGGTTGCATACGAGGCCATAGGGGAGGCCATGCGAAGCTTGAGAAGTGACAGCCGAACCCTTGAAGACTTGGACAAGGAATTGATTCAGAAGATAGACCCGCTGAGGCTGAAATACAGATTTCACGGGTTGACTGGCGATGGCTTTAAGGTCGCAGCGTTCGTGCTAGTCATCCTACTGATGGCCTCGCTCTTCGTACTGTATTACTTGGCCTAAGCTCTTCTAGAGCCCAAACGGTCTGCATGCAGAACTCCAGATTGGGCTCTCAGTCTCCACTTGTTGGCCTCTGAGCATGGCCCACACGCTTCACAAGACTCCGAACCGTGCTTGGGACAAAGAAGCTCTACCCTTGTCCGTCCGAGCTTCTTTTCACAAATGCAGCACACGATTGTCTGTATTACCAAGGACGTGTCCCATTCTACACGATTGCACTTAGGACACCGCCACCCGACAGGTTCGAATCGCTGCCTGCTGACGGACGGAGAGGACTTCGAGATCCACAAAGCACACATCTAGAAACGAAGGGGATTAGTCGTTCAGCCGGCAAAGGTCAATTCTCTGGAACGCAGCCGCTTATGTTCCAAACCATTCGCCGTGTTCCTTACGGTGTGATAGCTATTCTAAGCTTGGTCTTTTTGGAAGGAAGGATGGGAGCAGAGAATCAAGAAGATGATTACGCTGTAAGGAAGGACAGAGCAATGAACGAAGCAATCACGCTCCTGAAAACTAGGGAGAAAGTACTCGTGAGCGAGGTTAGTTCGATCCTTGCAAAACACGGGATGCCTTCAAGTGAAGCCGACAGTCGAAAACTCATCGAACTCTGGATTGGTAACAACAAGATTGAGGGCCTCCTCGACGAAACGCAATTTGTGAGTAAGTACGCGCTTAATAGAGAACAAGTCAGGTATGACATCGTGTCTAAGTTCGAAGTCGGTGAGAATGGTGCAGTTATGCTGAAATGTCCAAGTTGTGGGGGTTCTTTGCCACTTCAAGGGAAGGAATCATCAGGGGTCTGCAAGTATTGCGGAACACAGTATTCCGTGCCACGTAACATCCTCTCGATTGCAGCCATACTCTTGGGACAGAAATAGATTCACAGTTAAGGGTCGCCAAGAGAATGTCTTGTGTCCTGTCTTTCCCCCTATGAATCGTGGCTGTAAGCTAGGCTAGCTAAAGGAGCGGGCCCGACGGGAATTGTCAACTAAAGTGTTCAAGGATGGATTCAATCTCGCTGTGAACCACGGGATGTCAAGGCCACACTGGGCGGCTCTCAGTGACGAAAATCACTTGATCTCCGTTTACGACCTGCATCCTATCCAATCACTACTTGTGGACCACTATCTGACCGCAGCTGGGGATTGATGATTTTCGGTAATTAAAGAAAAGACTTTCGGTAATCAGAAAAATGGTGGTTCTGTGACCAAATTATGACTCACTTCCTATAGCTTTGAACTCTGCAAGTCAAAAGTCCAGCTCCTGAAGAATCTTCCCCTGTCGAGGATGATTGAAGTCTGCGGAGGCAAGGAGAACGTGCAGACATACGAAGAACTGTTACAGATGTCGGATGGGTTGGGCATCAAAGATGCAATAGGGATCCTCTGATGATGACGATGGTGTTAGCAACGGACAACGGCATTCCGAAGCAATAAGCGGTGACACCTACGTGATTCGGTTCGCACTGTCTTCCAAGACAATTCAACGGCCACAGCAGTAGACGTTCCCCAGCTACGACGGAAAAACGAATCACACCATTCTAGACTGGGGCGTTGGAATCATCATATGGAACGAGAATGTCACGACCACGGATACTTGTCTCTATACCAACGGGGGAATAGTTCTCCACGAGTCCCCCGCCCAGAATGACGGAGCCGAGAAACCCGTAATCGCGAAAATCCGTGAGGCATGGTCAAGAATCGAGTTCTTCCGAGTTGTTGAAACAAGCTACCGAGGAAGAGGCAATTTGACGGACTGGCCCGTACGCGAAGATAGCTTCGCTGCGTCCACGGTCTCCACAGCATCCCTGCCCGCCTCGCCGGAAACCGTAGGTGGCCTGTGGTCGAGCACGTCATCGATGAACGCCTGAAGCGCGCCTGTGAACGACTGCAGCCTGATGGGGTCCATGGGGTTGTTGATGTACTCTATCGGGGGCATCTCCCAGAGTGTCTGCCACTCGTTTCCTTCTCCAATCTTGATCTTACCGTATCCATCGATGTCAAGCATCGCTTTCTCCCCTACAACCACGAAATGAAACATGGAGTTCGGAAGACCAGGAGCGGTCATCTCCATGCAAGCCCACTCGTGCCCGACCGCACCGTTGGCGTAAAGGACCTGTGTCATTGAAGTAAGGTCCCGGAAAGGGTGGCCGGTGTAGGAGGTTATGGTGCTGAACACCTCCTTCGCCTCGCTCCCTACTAGGTACCTCATCATGTCAAAGCAATGAACGCACAAATCCAGCATCGGACCCCCATTCTCCGGCAACGCTGCCCATGCGCCCTGAGCCTCGTAGTTGGTGTAATGAGAGGTTCCCCTCACCATTCTTATCTTGCCGAGTCTGGCTTCGTCGATGACCTTCTTTGCTCGTACAAAGGCGCCGCGGAACCGCTGGGTCTGGAGGACCTCCAGGTAGACGTTTGCCTTCCTGCAGGCAGCAATCATGTCATCGCACTCACGGAAGGACGCACCCATGGGCTTCTCCACCAAGACATGCTTCTTCCTGGCAGCGGCCTTTAGGACATGCTCCCGATGGTTACCTGGGGGTGTCGTGATTACAAGTGCGTCGACATCCGCACGATTCAGAACCGCCTCGTAGGTTTCCGCGTGTTGCACGCCGTAGTCCGAGGCCAGCTTTGGCGCGCGCGTTCCTCCCCACACAGCGACAAACTTGCATCGCTTAGCGTACTTTGCTAGGCACTCCGCGTATGTCCTTCCCATGTAGCCAGAACCGAGGATTGCCACACCGAGAGTATCAAGACTCATGCTGTTGCCACCGCCACAATCGCGAACCCCATCATTTAAGCTCGCAAAGGACTTTCGTCGTACAACTCCAGTTTCTCCTCCATGGAGGCATCGAGGGCAGACAGTCTGACGAGGTGCTCACTTCTGGACGAAAGATGGATTCTAGCAGAAAGGTCTAACAAACTTATAATGGCTGTGTGCTGCTCTAAATACGCTTGACAAATCGTTCACTGGATGAGAATGGAATAATTGTCCGTCCAGAGGCAGCGTGGCGGAGACTCGGCATGAAGATGATAACCAAGGCGGGAACTTCCCGGGCAGATGCCAAAGCAATAATGGATGTGCTCGTAACGGGCAGTCTTACCGGAATCGACTCTCACGGACTTAGAAATATCCCGTTCTTCACGACGAGGAAGCCAAAGGGTAGGGTGAAGGTACTGAAAGAAAGAGCCGCAACCGGACTCCTCGAGCCGGGCGACACGTGGGGACCAGTCTACGCAACCTACACCATGCAGAAAACGATCGACAAGGCGAAGAAGTATGGCATTGCCTGCTGTAGTGTAAGAGCCGGGGACTGGGTGACCAACCTATTCCACTACGTGCACATGGCAGCCAAGAACAATATGATTGGAATGGCTTTTGTGAGAACATCTCCCGCTGGAGCTGCATGGGGTGGAATCAAGCCCGTCTTCGGGACCAATCCTCTCGGCATATCGTTTCCAGCAGGGAAGGCCTACCCAATTATTCTGGATTTTGCGACAACCATCGTTAGCCAGCGCCAGATAGAGTCGCGGACTCTGAAGCATCAGCCGATTCCTGAGGGGTGGCTGATCGACAAGGCGGGGAACCCGGTCAAGGAGCAACTTGTAACACCAGAGGATTGGGAGAATTTCGTGACAACAAATACCCTCCTGCCGTTCGGCACCTACAAGGGCTGGGGAATCGCTGTAACGGTTGAACTGATTGCCGGAGCCCTCAACATGGTCGGGACGGCGTCGAGGCAGAAGAAACTGTCGGGTTTGACTACCATCGCGATCGACGTTGGAGCCTTCGTCCCGGTAAAGGAGTTCAAGAGGGAGGTGGACGAATACGTTGCCGAGGTCAAGTCGTCAGGTGTCAGGGAGGGATTTGATGAAGTGTTGCTTCCGGGCGAGCGAGAATTCAGGATCATGGATCAGCGAAAGAAGGAAGGCCTGCCCGTAGACGAGACATCATGGAAGAAAATCGTCGAAAAGTGTGACCAGCTCGGCATCGATGCTGCTACATGCATGAAATAGCATCAGCAACGCGGGTGCCTGAGAATGTGGGGAAATGTCATTTGACAGCGCTGCACTGGTGGCTTACAAGCCCCCACTCATTTGAATACTTCAGGATTGAGAAGGAACTGCGGGCGCTTGCCGGACAGTGCGTCTGCGACGGCCTGCGCCGCATCCCTCCTCACTGCAATCAGAGATTCTTCACTGTACCCCGCCATGTGAGGAGTTACGATAACGTTGTCGAGTTTCAAGAGTGGGTCGTCCAGGGATAGGGGCTCGTCGTGAAATACATCAAGCGCGGCACCTGCTATCTTCTTTGACATGAGGGCCGCAGTTAGTGCCTGCTGATCGACCGTCTTGCCTCTGCCTGTGTTCACAAAGTACGCTGATGGCTTCATCAGGTCGATCTCCCTGGCTCCTATGAGATGCTTCGTTTGCTCGTTGATGGGCAGGTGGGCTGACACAATATCCGATCGGCTCAATAGCTCAGCTAAGCTATCTACCCTCTCCACTCCGAGAAGACTAAAGTCCCATCTTGGTACGTACGGATCGTACGCAATTATCGTGAATCCAAACGCCTTGGCTCGGGTCGCAACCCTCTTCGCGATGTTGCCAAAACCCACGAGCCCGAGGACATCAGTTGATAGTCTATGAAGTGTTATGACCTTACCCAGCTCGACTTCCCAATCCCCTTTTCTGACGCATCTGTCAAGAGCGAACAGTCCTCTCAGCTGTGCCAGGATGAGGGATATGCTATGATCTGCAACCTCTTCCAAGCAGTAGTCGGGAACATTCGAACAAAGGATGTGTCGCTCAGTCGCGGCCTTAACGTCCACGACGTTAGAGCCTATGGATTCGAGAGAGATCATCTTGAGGTTCGGGACTCTGTCCATCATGCTTCCCTTGAAAACCAGCTCTGAGGAGTAGATGATCGCATCAGCCTCGTTAACGAACGCAACAAGTTCATCATCGGACCCCAATCGTTTGTCTGGGCAATACACTTTCGCAATGCTTCCAAGAATTTCTCTTTCGACCAATGGAGGGTTCATCGTCTGATTGGTCAACGCAACGTTGAACATGTGTCACCAGTGCGTGGAATCAGATTATATCTCTTCCTGACTTGGGAGGGCCAACGAACGAAGTTAACCTTGCAAGCCACCATCGACAGTCTATTAGTCGGATGTGAGACAGTCTATTAGTCGGATGTGAGACAGTCTATTAGTCGGATGTGAGACAGTCTATTAGTCGGATGTGAGACAGTCTATTAGTCGGATGTGAACGGTAGCAGAAGACATCGTCATAAGAACCGTTCAGACGATAGTATGCACATGTACGCATCTCTCGATATCCACAAAATGTATTCTCAGGTTGTCGTGATGGAAAAGGACGGCACGATCAACAAGGAATAGAGAATTCAGAACAGCACAGAGAACATGGAAAGGTTCTCCGACTGACTTCCCCCTGGAGCCGAGGTCGTCATCGAATCCTCTTCAACCTGTTACTGGGCATACCAGATACTCGGCAAGAAACACAAGGTGGTCCTTCCCAATCCAGTAAAGACAAGAGCGATAGCGTCCGCTAAGCTGAAGACTGACAGGATCGACGCGTTGAAGCTCGCAGACCTGCTCAGGGGAGGCTACATAGCCGAGTTGTACATCCTCTCGAGACGCACTATAGAGCTGAAGGAACTCGTCCGGTACAGGGTTAACCTGGACAGGATGAGGACGAACGCCAAGAGCCGCATCCATGCGTCGACAGGGGCGTAGTCCCATAACTACATTTTACCCGCTTGTCAGGGTCTCTTGTCTTCGGAACTCATGGATTATCGTTCTCGATTTGATCTGCTTGAGGTCAAGTGAGCAAGAGAAGTTACCTAGTCTACGAGAGGGCTTCAAGGGATGAGGAGAGGCTCTTCCTCAACACCGCTAAGGAGGTCGTGAACGAGATTGAGGAGCCGAAGAACTGGAAAGAGCGAAATCCGGATAGGCATCCGGGAGGGAGACCGTTCGCCTACCCCTTCAGGACCATGCTCCTGATACTCCTGCTCATGGTCTATCACCGGAAAGAGTATCGTGAGATGGAGGCTCACCTGAACAACAACCCACACCTTCTGAAGGAGCTGGGGCTGGATAGGTCGCCGGGCAAATCGACGATGCAGAGGGCATGCGCAAAGATATCCATCAACACCCTGGTAAGGGTGAATGATGCGGTCACGGCCAAGTTCAAAAAAAGCTAGGCCCGCCTCGGAAGAAGCACGTAGCGATAGACTCATCCGGGCTCGGCATAAGGCGGAAGAGCGTCTGGTACACCATCAGGACCCACTCGCATCCATCGAAGAGGAGAGACTTCCGGAAGCTCCACCTTGCCAGCGAGTGCAGGCACAAGGAGAAGCCGATCTATTCATGGACTCTGACATCGGCTCTCAGACACGATTCCCCTCGATTCAGGACACTCCTGAAGAGGGTGCACGGAAGGTTAGGTGACGTATGCGGTGACAAGGCGTACTCCTGCAGGGAGAACGTGAGGGAGGTCGCATCCCGGGGAGGAAGACCCTTCCTCATGCCGAAGGAGAACGCGTCAAGCAAGGCGAGAGGCTGCCAGCCCTGGAAGGATATGATGACCTACCGAAAGAAGCATCCGAGGAAGTTCAAGAACAGATACCACAAGAGGAGTAACGCAGAATCTACGAACGCGTCACTCAAGGGGAAATACGGAGAATCTCTTTACAGCAGGGCGTGGCACACAGAAGAGAGAAGCGGGCCTGAAGGTCATAACCTACAACATCAGGCAGCTCATACGATACAGGATCAGGCAGGAGGTAGAGATATGGGACTAAGCCGTCGACAGGAGAAAACATATAAGATGTGTTAGCCCTCGACCATGCGTGAAAACAAGCAGTAAGAAAGGCATCTCTACAACTATTGCTGCAATCGTCATTATCCTAATACTAGTTGCGGCTGCAGCCGCGATATACGTCGAAAGTCAGAGCGTTCGGACAGCGACTACAACACTGGCTCCCAGCACGGTTACGTCAACGGCAACTTCCACAGCCACCTCTGTCTCAACGGCAACTTCCACAGCCACCTCTGTCTCAACGGCAACTTCCACAGCCACGACTACTGCTACAACGACATCGGTGTCTACAAGCACGGTTTCTGCTACGTCTTCGGGGTCCATTCCGGCAAACACACTTGTAATAGGACAGACCAGCCCTCAGTGGGGAACTGCTCCAGTAGGAACCGACCCTGATGACGCTTCCGGTTGTAATGTCGGCTGGACTCAAGCAAACTACGAGGAGATCTTCCAGATGGATCCTGCACAGATGAAGAGTGCCGGAACCTACGTGGCAATACCATGGCTCGCTACGAACGCAACCAAATCAGCAGACGGGCTGACCTATGTCATTAACCTCCAATCGGGGGTTCACTTCCACACTGGAAACGTTATGACCGCGAGGGACGTCCAGTGGTCACTCGACAGGGCAATCTTCTTCCCCCTGACAGAATCAATGCAAACCTCCGTTTGTAGCGGATGGTCCGTGCGCGGTATATATGCATCGTGGAAGAACGTAAGCGTCACCGCGCCACTCCAAATCGCAGTCACATTGAATTACCCCGACCCGCTATTCTACAGTGAACTCACCAGCGAGCAGGTCCCTATCATGGACAGTACGGTGCTTCAGTCTCATGCCGTGACCATCAACGGTACTAGCGACCTCGGTTACGCATGGCTCAACGCAGGTCAAGACGTTGGAACCGGACCATTCATGCTAACGTCCTGGACCACGGAACAGAGAATATCGTTCACGAAGTTCTCCCAGTACTGGGGCGGAGTCTATAACGTCAACACACCGGTACAGACCGTGACATTCATACCCATCGCCGACCCAACGACTGCCAGGTTTGAGCTTGAAAAAGGCCAAATCAATGTACTCGCTGACGCAACTCCCGATGTCTTGTCCTCCCTCATCAATGAGGGAGGTTGGGGCATTGTTCACGCGCCAGGATTCCTCTCGTTTAACCTCAACATGCATACGGTCGGACCTCTGGCGGACTGGAGGGTCAGAGACGCGCTGAAGGCCTCAATCGACTACAAGGGAATCTTGAAAGCAGCCACATTCGGGCTCGACACCGTCGACGACTCACAGTTCTACGCGGGCATGCCGGGATTCAATAACGCCACCGCAACATACTGGGCACAAGGAGCCCCCAACATCACCGGAGCGAAGGAGCTGCTCGCTGAGGCTGGGTACCCCAATGGCTTCACAATCAACCTCTACACCAGACCAAGCGAAAGATACGGAATCACCTTCGTTACCGTGGCTCAGATACTACAGGCCGACTGGGCTGCGATAGGCGTGAAAGCGGTTATCAATGTGTACGTGAGCGGCCAGTTCTATGCGCTCGACGAAAACGTAACCATACCAGGAATCTGGAACAATCCGAACAGCCTATCAATCTTCAGCCCAGAGTCCAACTTTCAATCAACCCTCGGAGCCCAGCGCCTCATGTACACCAATTGGTACGTGAACGGTACCACTACTGAGAAGGGCCCGGGCGTCAACTTCACCTGGCTGTTCAACACCTACCAGCAGTCACTAAAGGAGACCAACGCAACAAAACAGATACAGGAAATGCAGGCAGTTGACACGTACTACATAAAGTACGGACCTTATGAACCTCTGATACAGATCTCTTCCAAAGCCGCATACGCTCTCAATATTCAGGGAATGCTCTGGAACGCCTTCGAAGACGTACCCGACATAACTTACCTGAGCTTCAGTTGACAGTAGAGACCTAGTAGACGGCCTCTACTCTCCTCTTTTGTTACGAGATTCTGATGAAGGGTGCAGTCCTCAAAGAGGTACCATCGTTAGCTCTTCTTCCACAATCTTGTCCTGGCTGCCTTCATCGAAGATTCAGGGTTCAGAGGCTTCATCAACATATCTTTCGATAAAGTCGCCTAGTACTTGGCCCAGCCACGACTGCGCAGCGTCAGAAACCTAGTAGGCGCTTTCGGAGGGAAACGATTTGAATAGCGTCTAGTCACTGATGGGAACCCTGCCTGCTTCGGCATCGAAGGATTAGCTCTCCGAACTTGGAGAGTTGATTACTGCATCGCTCTCCTGATCTGTGGGTCCAGCGCATCCTGCAAACTGTCACCGACTAAGTTGAAACTTAGTACTACGATAATGATCACGATGCCGGGAATTATCGCTAGGAGAGGCTGTTCAATCAGGTACACGTACCCCTCCGCGACCATGCTGCCCCAGTCGGCAGTGGGAGGTTGGACCCCCACACCTATGAAGCTGAGTCCGGCCAGTGAAACTATCGCGCTCCCAATTGACAGGGTGCTCCACACGATTACTGGCTGTATTGAGTTGGGCAGTATCTCTCCGAAGAGTATGCTAAAGTCCCCCTTACCAATCAGTTTTGCTGCGATGGTGTACTCCTTTTCTTTTTCCAGCATGACAACGCCCCTTATTATCCTCGCTATGGAAGTCCAGTTGACGAGCGAGAGCGCAATGAATGCTGCTACAGGGCCCCTACCTAGAATGTACGCAAACAGAATTGCCAGTACGATGCCCGGAAACGAGAGTACGACATCGGCTATTCTCATTGACACCTCGTCCACGGTCCCCCCAAAGTAGCCAGCTATTGCACCAACGGGAAGGCCTATGGCGATGCTGAGCACTACCACAATGATCCCAACTAGCATCGACACCTGTGACCCCCAGATGAGTCGGCTGAGGACATCTCTGCCCAGCTCATCGAGACCGAGGGGATGGGCGAAGCTGGGCACCGCGAATGTCAGGTCGAGGTTTTGTGCATTGGGACTGTACGGTGAAAGGAATTGGGCAAATATGGCCACGACATAGGAACCGATGACCACACCCGTCGCGGTCATCACAATCTTGCTCCGTCTCATCATCTGAAGGGTGAAGGATAGCTCCCTGAAACGTACATTCCTTGGCTTGTTCGAGTTCAACCGATTCGCACCCTAGGGTCAATCATCGCGTATGCAAGGTCGACGATTAGATTGGCGGTCGCATATACGAAGGCTTCAATGAGAACGACCCCCTGCAGCGCTGGGTAATCGCTCGCGTAAATGGCGCCGACGGTATACTGTCCGATGCCGTTCCAATTGAAGATAGTCTCGGTCAGCACAGCCCCGCTGAGGAAGCCGCCTATGAGGAGGCCGATGTATGTGGTCGTCGGTATCAACGCGTTACGAAATGCGTGTCTGTAGATCACAACTCGCTCCTTAAGTCCTTTCATTCTGGCAGTCCTGATGTAATCTGAACTCATCGCCTCGAGCATAGATGATCGCAGCAACCGCATAATTATGGCGGCGCCCCCGAGGGCAAGCGTTATTCCTGGAAGAATCAGGTGGACCAGGGCATCGAAGAATTCCGGGATGTTGCCAGCTATCAGTGTGTCGATTGTCATCAGTCCGGTCACAAAATGTGGAGGATTGAACTGAGGGCTTAACCGTCCAATACCCACCAATCCAAGATCTCTCAAGAAAATCGAGAGTAGTACAATTGCTATCCAGAATGATGGAGCCGAAAAGCCCGTAATCGCGAAAATCCGTGCGGCGTGGTCAAGAATCGAGTTCTTCCGAGTTGCTGAAACAATTGCCACGGGGATTGCGATGACAAGAGTGAAAATCAATGCGGCTATGGAGAGTTCGATAGTGGCGGGCAACCTAGTCTGTATGTCCAACCAGAACCGGTCGATCGTCAGAGAATGATACGCCCAGGTTGCCCTGGATTACGGATTTCAAGTAGTCATAGTATTGGACGGGCAGGGGTTTATTCAGTCCCCAATCCGCCGTGAGTTCCTTTACGACTGCTGGGTCAATGGTGGGGTGTTCGCCGATCACCACGGCGATCGGATTGCCTGGCAAGACCCTTGATATTAGGAACGTCAGAGTAACGGCTCCCCACATGACAAGGAATAGCAGAAGTACCCTTCGAGTCACATAACGCCAGAAGGTCACTCTCCGAAGTGCCGTGGGAGCCGTATAAATTCCTTCTCAGGTTTTCAGCTTTACTGGGCGGGTGGTACAGCCAACAATCAAGAGGCTCTAAGACGAGGGATGGGCAGATATCGCGTGCCACGGAATGTATCATAAGGATTTTGGCGGGGTGGTGATGGTCGGAACCTACGGCGGCACGGACCGTCTGAAGCATAATGATGAATACAAAGCATCATGGCGACGAACATGGGTGCAAGAAGCAGCGACGGGATGAACCGAGGAACCGAAGAAATCTACGGCCACAACCCCACAAGGTTCCACAGGTACAACCATTGATCGCGTGCAAGTCCACATCATTGACCTGACGGGGGAGCAGAAGGCATCGACTGCGGAAGAGGCTGGGATGATACGTTAGGTACACACACTAACAACCTCAGGGTCCGTGCACCCGGGGTCACTTTCTCTCTCCAAATCTTGCCTGTAGACCAAGAAGTCAACTCCTCTCTAGGACTCTACGAGGGATTCAGTCTGGAATCAGGCACGATTCAGGATTTTCCCAGGGGGAGAACCCCGGGTCCGGTTTAACCCCGGGTCAGCGAGGTTGAATACGGGGTCCTGGCAACCGCTCGGGGTCACCGGGTCGGTCCCATGGGTCGAAAGCAACCCGGGTCAACCCGAGGTCCAACCCGGGGTCGGTTGGCATGAACCCGAGGTCCAACCGCCCGGTCAAACCTCTGCTGAGGTACGAAGAATACAAGCGCAAGGGGCAGCAACAGGAAACCATCCTCTAACAACCCCTAGGTTCACAAACCTAGGCTCACTTTCTTTTTCATTCTTCAATTGTGGCCGAAGAAGGATTGGTTCGGTTGCGCACAATTCGATTTGGTTGCCGACAAGGTAGGGGTCGCGCTTGCTGAGAAGAAACGCTACTGCTTTGGCTCCGCCTGGGGCATGAAAGCCCGGCACAATCTGAAGGACCATTACATCGCGTTTGACCGGCGGTGGCTCATGTCGCTCTCTGCAAAGGCGTGGTGCGCAACGCTGGTCCACGAATTGTGGCACTCCGTAGCATGGGAGAGGGCCATTAGGGCGAGAAGGAGTTACCTGCTGAACCTCATATTAGGATCGCTTCTCATTACGATGGTGTTCTTCGGTGCAATCGACGCTCTTATTTTTGCCTTCACTCGGCGCTATTTCGCAGTTTCGGAGCTGGTCTTTCTTGTACTCGTTTTCTGGCTCTTGGTCATCCTGCTAAGGCAGCAGGGCTTGCTGAAGAAATACAGTTGGCCGCTGGAATTCGAGAGTGACGAGGTGAGCGTGAAATTCATCGGAAGGGAAGCCAAAAAAGAAGTGATAGAATCACTCAGGACGCGTTGGGCGACTTTTACGAATCCCCCGGCAAGCCTTCGTCTGAAGCATGTCGACGAGGTCGCTGCGAATTATCCAACCCATATCATCGACTTCGGCAAGCTGGAGAGCGAGGTCAAACAAGTTTTCGTCCAGGATGGCGGTGCACCAACCCGTCCTGTCCGGAGGGAAAACACAAGTTGGGTCCAGTGTCAGAAATTCCTACGGGTCCAGTGTCAGAAATTCCTACGGGTCCAGTGTCAGAAATTCCTACGGGTCCGGCCTGTAATTTTCCAATGAAGAAGTTCTGGCACGATTGGATGTGCTTTAACGAAGATTGCCTCGTAGGCAGGGTAAACCTGAGCCATAGAGGTAGAATTACACCTGAGAAAAAGCTGAGGTTCCAAGGCAGGTACGGGGACCTCGAGAACCTTTCGAATCAGATTGCCGAGCAACTCGAGAGCGACGGCTACAATGTGCAGGCCGAAACCCCCCACTGAGCGTAGTTACCGACGAATTGGGCTACATGATTCATGCCCAAGAGGTTGGCCCTTTTACAGGAAACTAGAAGTCGTGGGTCGGGCTAACCCCAAGAAGCAAGAAAGAACCCATTTAGACGCTAACCCTACCGGGACCGCTTTTCGCATTACGACATTCCGCTTAAGGTAGTCTATCATTTATTCGTGCTTCTAAATCTCTCGATCGCCTACGCGAACGTCCTGCGCTCGCTGTTCACGAAATCATTTCGCCTCGAGTCCTCAGGGTCCGAGACACAGCTCGTGCACATCGACCCCGACATACAGTACACGATGGTTCATCATGCCCTTCCGTTTCGTTCGCTTGCTCATTAGGTCATGGGGTCAGAACTCTCTTGACTACTAACGGACTTGGAAGTCGCTCAGCTCCGTTGAAGGCTCGAGGAACTCAGTCTTGAGTTCGGTGACCACGGCTCCTGGTGGGCCATGCCGCGCCCACTCCAGTACGTGTCCGACACTATCACCCCTCCCTTGGAGAAGTGCTTCCACCGATCCGTTAGGGTTGTTTTTCACCCAACCCTGCACCCGATACCTGCGAGCGACCTCCCTTAGTGATGACCTGAAGTACACGCCCTGGACTCTTCCGGTCACCACGAGTCTTACGCGTGTGATCCCCCTCGCCTGACCCTCACCACGACAGGACGCTGGAAGTGCCTCATCCCGTATGTAACCCGTTCCAATGCTAGATTGTCCAATGCTAGATTGGCCAGAGGCCTATCTCCTTCCTATCAATCCTTGCCCTTTCCGCATGGATGAAGCCAATGATGATCGCCCTCGAGCCTTTCGGTATTTGACGTGCTCTAGAGATGAATGCTGCCATCCCACGCTTGATCTCATTCCTCTCCCTTTCTATGGCAAATCCGGGCCCGCGCTTATGGTGCATCAGCTTCGGTCCAAGAAACCGCCGAACTCGAAGAAGTATCGGCTCTTTCTCAGATAGTCATTCGCTGTGAACTTGCTGGGAACAGCATCCCAAGGAAATATCACGGCTTCTTCTTCTAGGGCGAGCATCGTCGGGTGGAGTATAATTCCATTTATTAATAGTAAGGTTAGCGGGCCCGACGGGAATTGAACCCGCTTAGGGGGTGAACCTGACCCTCGGGTTAAAAGCCCGATGCTCTACCTGGTTGCCCAGCCTTCGGATTGCTTCTGAGCTACGGGCCCGCAGTCACTCGCCCCTGATGGTGCGAATAATAGGATTTCCTTTGACAAACGGCTCCTATGGACCGGCGAAACGAGTATATCTGACGAGCCGAGCGGTGAACCGATAGGTGACAGGAGATTCTAGGAAGTATTCAGCTGTATTTGTTGATCACGATAGTTCTTATGTCAGCTACCATTGTTCTGGCAATTGCGCGTCTCCTCAGGAAACGCGCGTGATCGAAGATCTGAGTTGGCAGAACTGGGAAACCAGTCGAGATATCGAAATAGTGAAAAGAGTAAGTCACAGGACAACGAAACAATTGAACGCGTTTTTCTGCGTTCGGTGAGGTTTAAAATGTCCAGCGGGGGACCTTCGGACAGCCCTGGTCGTATAGTGGTCCAGTATACGGGCCTGTCACGCCTGTGACCCGGGAGGCCATGCCGAATGGCCCGGGAATTCGAATCCCGGCCAGGGCGCCTCATTCCTGCACGGCCGAAATCCTGAGTCGGTCGGATAAAGAAGGTAAGAATGTTATCCAGTTCGTGGCCCTTTGTCCTTCACATTGCGTTACCTTCTTCTTTACCTTCCTTACCCACACAACTAACAGAGAGTAAAGAAGTAGAATGAAAGAGTAAGGGTTCTAGGCCAGGGTTAAGAAGGTAAAGAAGGCGGCAAAGCTAGACTGGCAAACTTTGGGTATGAATGAGAACAAAGCAGAAACATGATTATGCCATTGCAATTGCAGATACATCAAAAGGCTTGTGGATAGAGAGAACTTAGAGGATACTTTTGGGATGATACATTCAGCTTTGAGATGCTGGATTGATAATGGCTCACCTACTTATTCTTGCAGAAATTGCAATATGGCTTTTGATGTAATGTGCTGGAAAGCCCTATTCATCAGGTCCAGCCCACCCTGACTGTAATCTCCCTTTTCATGAATATTGAGGCTCTGTAGGTGTCATTCTTGGATACAGCCCCGATTGGTGAAGTCATCCCTTGAGAAAAGTAGCTTTCGGCGATGCCATATCAATCACAAAGCGATATTTTACATCACTTTTCAGCATACGCTCATACGCTTCATTGATATCTTGGATCTTGATCACCTCGACATCTGCGGTGATGCCATGCTCACAACAGAAATCGAGCAGTTCCTGGGTTTCGGCGATGCCACCAATGTTGGAACCCGCCACCGATTTGCGCCCCATCACCAACGGAACGGTGTTCAATGCCGGCTCCAGATCGCCCAGGAACCCGAGTAGCACCAGTGTGCCGTCAAGCGACAGCGTCGGAAGATACGGTTTGAGATCGTGGGCATAGGGTACGCTATCGATAATCAGCTCGAACTTGCCGTTGACAGCGGCCATTTGCCCAGCGCCGGTGGAGATCACTACATCGTCGGCACCCAGACGACGTGCGTCCTGCTCTTTGCCTGGTGAACGGGTAAACAGCGTGACATTCGCGCCCAGCCCTTTCGCCAACTTCAACGCCATATGACCGACGCCACCGAGACCGACCACCGCCACGTTACTGTCCTTACCAACTTGCCAGTAGCATAGTGGCGACCAGGCAGTAATCCCGGCGCACATCAATGGCGCGCCTCCTTTCAGGTCCAAACCATCAGGAATTTTCAGGACAAATTTATCCCACACGACGATTTTCTCGGAATAACCGCCGAAGGTACGCATCTGATCACGACGATCAACATCGTTGAAAGTCAGTGTCGGGCGCTTTACGCAGTACTGTTCCTCCCCTCGCTTGCAGGCCGCACATTGCTGGCAGGAATCGACCATGCAACCGACACCAACATGATCACCTGGTTTGAAGCGAGTGACATCTGGCCCGACACTTATCACGCGGCCGATTATCTCGTGGCCCGGCACCATCGGGTAAGTGTTGCGACCGTAGTCATTGCGGACATGATGTACATCCGAATGACATACGCCACAGTAGAGAATCTCGATAACGACATCGTCAGGGCGTGGATTGCGACGCTCAAAGCGATACGGGGCCAGAGGAGCCTTAGTAGACGGTGCAGCGTAACCAAGTACATTCATAGTCATCGTTTATCTCTCCATGGTTGATGCTGCTTCTTATATTTACAGAGAAGGTATTTCTTGCCACGAATTGCAGCAATGAAAACTTCTAGTTGTATGTCTGAAGACTAGCTCTGGCAAAGTTCGGAGTCTTTGACAGGCTACACCACTCTGAGCTAGAGAGTTAGTGGAAGAGAGAAGCAGACGCCATCGCTGCGTGGTCTTGGGCCTGTTCGTTTAAGTGTCCTTTGATGGAAATTGAAAGATCCAGAGCGATATCATTTCAAGGCAGACTTTGCCTCGCGGATGTAGGACCTGATGGTCGCCATCTGGGTCTGAGTTCGACAAGCTCTTTCCTGATCCTGTCAAGGTAAGCTCTGGATGGATCTTCTCGTGGGCGAGCCAGAACCTCAACTCATTCCCCGGTGAGTGAGACAGCGGGGTTTGTTCGGTCTGGGCCCACCCCGAGGGAAACTAGCTGATCGTACCATCCATTGGATCTGATCTTGGTAACTTCCCCGATGCTCTTTCCATCAAGATCCGAGGGTAGGATGCTGACCTTTCCCTCTCCCCCATTCTCTTCCAAGGCAATGTGACGAAGTTGTGAAAGAATAATCAGGTATGCGCGACCATAGGCATGAAACCGCCCGACTTCCTCGAGATCGACGAAAGCCACACCCCCATTGTACCAGCCTGGAGAGTTGCACGCGAAATACAACCTAAAGGGCAGAGGAAAGGGCTGATCGTCTTTGATATCAGACCCGGCAGGGCATGGGTTGTGCCGCCGTTTGGCCACTCTGGTTGGTTTGCCGCCCCGAAGGTACAGTCAAAATCTATGCAAGTAGAGGTTTGAACCGTATCCAACGTACCAAACAAGGCGATTGTTGTATATGTTGTTCACTATTCTCGTCCTGACTTTGGACTCTTCGGCTATTGTTTCTTTGACAAGTTGCTGCAGCTTAGAGTAGTTCTCAACAATGTCCTCAAGACCCAAGGTCCTCGCAGCTTTGAGAAGACCTTCCTCAGTCTTGATTGCCGTAGGTACCTGCGCCCTCTGGAGCAGCAAATCAATGCCCAAGTCTTCTGATGTGGTTCCCTCGGTTGGCGCCGAAAGGGGATTTGCTACCAGAGGATTCAACGCAAGTCCTAGTGTGAAAATTACCTGAAGCGCAACCCTCAGATCTTCTCGAAACTCGATTTCCCTGAATGTTGTTTCTCCTAGCTTGCGCTTCACACTTGCGGCAGGTAGCCACACCTAGGGGAGACTCTTCCCGGGGGGGCGACATCCTTTCGCTATAGGGGCGCCTACCTAGACTGACAAGTCCCGGCCAGGGCGCTCACATCAACCAACCGTCAGCATCCACGATTGGAATCCACTTTCAGAACCTGTTTAGGGGCGGGCCCCTCCGGACCTGAACCCTCTCGCCCCCAACGATGATAACCCAGTGACCGTGGCGTTTTTGCAGTGGACCACTGTGGGTTCGCGGAGGCATTAGAATCGAATCCGAATGCGGTACCCCCTATGAACAGCGAAATCGCGTAACGCTCTGCCGCTGCGGGGTGTCCAACAACAAGCCGTTCTGCAACGGTAGCCACGCGAGCATCAGGTTCAGGGACGGGCTTGTCGAGTTCGTCAGGCTGAAGCTAGGCGAATAGCGGACGAAGAAAATAGAGCTACTCATCGGGCCCGAACCCACGCGGAGAATCGAACCGGTTACAAGCTATCTTGCTCGAAATAAGCTGGAATCAGGCTATTCTGCACGGGTACCCTTCGCAGCATGGAGAGCAATCACGGTCCTGACCGGCAGTTAAATAGTCTGACCGACACATTGCTTATGCCATAGTAATTGCGGCGGCCGTCAGTCCCCTCCCATGTTGCCATGCCCACACCATCCCAGTTCGTCTATTCGGTTTTCGCATACTGGGCAGGTCTCGTCGAGATACTTGAAGTCCTCCGCCTTCTTCCCATAGAGCTTGAAGTGATCGTCTGACATCTCCGGCTCTGAAGCGAAATCAGAACTCAAGGAAGTTCAGGCTCTTGGCTGGACCCGTTCATAGTCTTTGAGGAATGGATCTTCTACTTCTTCCTCATCTCTTTCATACCCTCCAAGCTGTCCCCAAAAGTGCCCAGCGGATGAACCTCTCTGTCCATAACCAAGTTGCTCGGTGAACTGAAGAAGATTTCGCCCATCTCTTCGAGCGTCTTCGTTTCAAGGACATAGGCGTCGGCAAGAATATCCAAGCATGGCCCTCCGATTATCTTTCCTTCCTTTTCGAGATTCCGCTTGTACTTCAGATCGGCCGCTGCAAGGTCGGCGAATTGCTTGGGATCGATCGGAACACCGGACTTTGCTTTTTCTATTACGATGAATCGCATGCTATACCCCTTCTCGCTCAGCTATTTATGCCTAACAGGTTAGGTTTAAGTCCAGGAATACCCAACAAGAGCAAACTGAGCGTCTTTCCTCTCGAGTCCTTCTGAAACCCTGCTAGCGTGCTCATAGTTGCACGTGACTGAATGGGTTGCGCAAGGCTTAAGGAATCAATCACATGACTATCCGCCAGTTGTGAGTAGACTTACCCTCCCCCGCGGAACGATGCACACTATGGGGGAAACCGGCGGTTCTCTCCATAGTGAGTGACAACTTCTTCTCACACTTCTTACGTTTGGAAGCTGAGGGGGAGAATCCAAGAATGATTCTTCTTCCACTGCTTTGCGGTTGCCTTGTTAGTGCACGTTCTCGGAGCTCACTGGTCAGAGAATGTTCGAAAACGATTTCCTGGCAAATTTAGCGCTGCTCCTGATTTGCTACGCCTACGTACTGCTGGTCATAGCGGCTTCTGGAAAGTTAGACTCTTTCTTCGGCATATCTCGCAAGCTGGCCCGCAAGTTTCTGCACATGATGATAGGGAACCTACCATTCCTCATCCCCTTCTTCACCTTCAATTCCTTTCCCATGAATTTTCCCTTCTTTGTCGCTGCACCTTTCATGCTCGTGACCTTTCTTGCCACACCCTATTCGCCCATGAAGGGCCTGGGCAGTAAGCTCAGAGGCTTGAGCGGAATAACCGAACAGGGTCACCAACTCGGGCTAGTCTTCTACGCCGTCTCCTACACTGTTCTAGCCTTCTTCTTTACTGCCAAGCCCTACGTCATTGCTGCGGGAATACTGCCGATGGCGTACGGAGACGCTTCAGCGTCCATAGTCGGCGAGAGGTATGGCAGGAGGCGGTTTCGTATTTTGGCAGAGAAAAGCCTTGAAGGTTTGGCGGCCATGTTCGTAGTGAGCTTCCTCAGTGTCGCTGTCGGCCTGGCTCTTCTTCTCTATCTTCTATTCCTTCACTCTGTTTGGTCTTCTGTTGGCTGCACTTGGCGTCGCTTTCGTTGCCACCGCAGCTGAAGGGCTTACTCCGCTGGGATTCGACAACGTAACGGTTCCGCTTCTCAGCGCTCTTGCCTTCTTGTTTTTGAGCGGGGTGATCTAGCTCGCGGCTGATTGTGATTGATGGCCTCGATGCATCTGGAAAGAGTACTCAAGCTAATTTCCTCGCTAGCTTCCTGTCTTCCGAAGGTAGGACTGTCTGCGTTCGCTCTCATCCCTGCTGACGATAACCTCTTCGGCATCGAGGCGAGGCACTTCCTCTACTCGAGGGGCAGAGGTGCGCACTTTGCCTCCGCCCTTTTCTTCATGCTCGACGTAATCCGCTCGGTCCTTGTCTACTCTTGGCAACGGTATGACTGCGTCATCTTCGTTCGCTACCTGATGGGCACGGCTTACCTGCCATCTCCGATGCACAAGTTCGCCTACAGGTTCTTCGCGCTCTTGGTACCCAAATCAGACGCGATGTTCTTCCTCGACATAACTCCTGAAGTTGCCTACAGGAGGATACATGAAGGCCGCAAGATGCGTGAAATGTTCGAGGATATCGGTTCTCTCAAGGATGTGAGGGCAAAGGGGCTATCATTCGCCTTAATCGGCGCATGGACAATTATCGACGCCGATAGAACTCCCTCAGAAGTTGAGCTTGAGATTCGCAAGCATCTCCGATTGGGACAGAGCCCGGCAGCACTTCCTCCCACACGCAGCCAAGCTGTCACCAGAGACGAGGACTTGGACTGCGCATGGGGTCCTCGGCCTGTAGACCTCGCTCCACATGCTAGTACCCGCCCCCGATGAAGACCAACAGGCCGGCAAGCATCCCTGCGAGGGCTAATTTCTTCACCCTGTGGGCGTTGGCGGGGTCGCGGCTCCTGACGATTGACGCCGCGAGGTAGACGAAGATTAGGTCCGGCACGAACACGCCCAAGGTGTACAGCTGGTTGGCGAGTCCGAAGATTAAAGGCACCCAGCTTGTGAATACGGCTAACAGGAAGAACGCTGCGCCGACTCCCGCGGCGGTCCGCATCCCCCTTCGCCTTGCGAGGGAGTTAATCCCTCTCTTCTCGTCCCCTTCGGTGTCGGCCATGGCCTTCACCACCTCCCTGCCGACACCGGAAAAGAAGGCGGTGAGTGCCATGAGCAAGAGAAGGGAACTGAAGATGCTGCCGCCGGAAATAACCCCACCGTAGGCGAACGAAATGGCGAGCGAGGAAGCGACGATTAGGTTTCCTTCGATTCCTGCCTTCTTGGCCCTGTAGCTGTAGAGCCATGTGAGGAAGGCGTACAAAGCTGCTATCGCGACGGCGGTCGAATTGAGGCTGAGGACGGAGCAAGCAACGCCGGCCAGAAGGAACAGGATCGATAGCCTGTTCGCCGTCCGAATGGACATCCTTCCGCTCGGTATCGGCCGCCCCGGCTGGTTCACCTTGTCGACCTCCACATCGTAGACGTCGTTCACCACCATCGAGTACGCGCACAAGAAGAAGCCGGTGAAAAACCCCAGGGCGCTCTGACCGACGAGTATTTGCGGAGGCTTTGAGACGAACTCTCCCACTATCACGGCGAAGCCGATCATGGCGCTGTTGATCGGCCGGACTATCTCTACTCCAGCTCGGAGGCTCATTGTACCACCCAGAATCTTGCCCGGCTCACCTTGTAATGAATGACCTCGCCGCGCCGCTCGATTACAGCAACTACAGCCTCCTTATCCATCTTCGCCATCTCCTTGACCGAGCGATGGAGGTCGACTTTCCATTTGATTCCTTTTAGTCACGAACCGCACACCGTATTTGAAGCTTGCAACGGAATGCTTTTGAGACATAGAAGCTGGATCGCCATTCATGGCCGACTTCTTCACTTCAGGACCATCACATAGGAGGACGGCACGGTGAGCATGATCGACCAGATCATTTATTGACTGAGCCCAGAAGAACTCGTCCGTTTCAGAAGGTCGCACTTCCTGCTCCAACCCTCCAGCAAGTACAGCCTCTGTGCACTTTGGATGCTGACCCGGCGTGTCAATCTCCCGAGGAAGAAGACCTTGAGAGTGAGACAATCGAAACCCACTGTGGTCAATTTTGACTCCGCTGAAGTTCTTTCTCGGACAAGTAGTCTTTCAACCTGGAATTACCAATGCCGCCGTATAGTGACACCTCAAGAGCATGGTACAAACCTTAAATGAACTGATTTCACGGCGAGAGCATTCTTGAGCGATGAGGCAACGTACGCCGTAACAAGAATGCCCGTTCATTGATGCTACGAGGATTGTAGGCAGTGTCTAGTTCCAAATTCGACCCGTTCAACTCTTTCATCAGACGATTCCATCGGTTGATAATAGTCGTATGGATCGTGGTGCTGGTGCTTTCGGCCACGTTGATACCTCAGCTTCTTCGCCGGCGTGTCATACGACATCACTGCCCTAGCCAACTCCGGAGGCCCGAAGGACACAGAATCTCAGATCGCCCAGACCATATTGAACGCGCAGTTTCCCTCCCTGAGCGGCGCCGGGAACGATAGCATCATACTGGTAATCCAAAACCCAACCTCCGGCGTATACTCGGACGCTGTGAAGAACGCCATCCTCCAGCTCGACCGTAGCATAGGCTCCGATCACAGTCTAGTCAACTACACGGGGATGTCGAGCATCTATTCAACCGAGCGCGATGTCCTGAACTCCACGCTGCCCAGTTTCATCTTGGGTGTGGCATCCATAGCCTCCAACATTACGACGGTGAACCAAGCCGTCTTCTCATTGGAGCAGAACCTTTCGGCCCTCAGCTCCGGCCTCTTCCAGATGCAGCAGGGGATCAACCAGACATCTCAGCTGGTGTACGGGATACCTGCCGCCTTCACGGGGATCTGGGCGGGAATCGTAGCCGCCGGACAGACGAACATGACTATCGCCAACCAGCAGGCCAACGTGACCATCTTCGCCCAGACGGGCAGCTTCGGAGGCGACCAGCAGTCAATCGGGTACTATACCGCGTTCTTCGGCTACTGGAGCGCGAGCTTCCAGACGGCCCCCAGCCTCACGCCGACGCAGAGGGAGGCGGCTGCCGTCAGCGGAGCGGTAAGCCAGGTCACTTCCAGCCCCTTCCTGGACAACGCAACAAGAGGGCTGATTCTGAGTGTGGCGGACGGGCTCAACGTGACCAACTGGAACCAGGGAAGCGCCATCGGGAACCTTACGGTCAACGCGTTCGCCTCCCAGGTCCCAAGCAGCCTGACCTCATCTCTTGGCATTGCGCCCGGCGACCTCGTGCTCAGCATTTACAACCTAGGTCCCTCTCCGTCAGTCGCGGCGCTCACGAACCTCGCCATCCCGCT
Source organism: uncultured Nitrososphaerota archaeon (assembly GCA_963836465.1). Classification (GTDB taxonomy): domain Archaea; phylum Thermoproteota; class Nitrososphaeria; order Nitrososphaerales; family Gagatemarchaeaceae; genus CAWIJZ01. The sequence continues at coordinate 2,669 of CAWIJZ010000063.1, read as the reverse complement.
GATCGCGAACGGCTTCGGCGGCCTCTCCGTGCCCATCTCCGGGTTCTCGGTCACCGACCTCGTTGTGGCCTCCTCCTCGCTTGGGCCCTCGCCAAGCCAGAGCGCCGTCTGGAGCCTCGCGGCGGAGTTCTTCTCAAACACGACGGCGAGCGCCCTTGCGGCGTCACCCCTCTTTACGGTCAACGCGACCTCGCTCAGCGGCCTGCTTTCCGGCCTCACCACAACCAGCTCCGCCGCCCAAGTAGCCAGCGCAATCAACACCGTGATCTCGAAGGACAGCTTCTCCGACTATCCCCTCGTCCTGTCGAGGTCGCTGACCCAGAACTTCGTGGGCGCCAAGAACGACACGATGATCGTAGTGTTCAGCTTCTCCTCTGCTCCCAGCTCCGAGCGCCATCATAGCGCTCCAGCAGGACGTGAAAGCCTCCGACCTCTCGTCATTGGCGACGACATACGTCACCGGCGGAGCTGTGATTTCGAATGATTTTGAGAACACCTTCATCCCTGCCTTCGGAGTGATCTTGGGCGCCGGAATCGTGGTCTCGATAATCATCGTCGGCATCCTCTTCGCGGCGCCGCTCGCGGCCCTCCTTCCGCTGCTTCTTGGAGGCATTTCCATCGTAATCGGCTACGCGGCCATCTACCTCGGCGTAGTGGTCGCCAGCGGCGGCAAGATAACCTTCCTCACCCCCACGCTTGCGACGCTCCTCATGCTGGGGCTGGCCGTGGACTACTCCGTCCTTCAGCTCCGAAGGATGAAGGAGGAGAGGACGAACGGAAGGTCGAAAGAGGAGAGCGTGGCGACATCCGTCAGATGGGCTGGCCAGGCGGTTCTGACCGCGGGGATAACCGTCGTCGTCGCGTACGTCGTCCTGGCGGCGGCGAACGTGCCGGTATTCAACGACGTCGGGATAGCCATCGCTCTGGGGGTCTCCATCCTTCTTCTGGCGTCGGTGACGCTGCTTCCTTCCCTTGAGCTACTGCTTGGAGACCGCCTGTTCTGGCCGCGCCTGAAGGTCAACAGCCACGAATCCAAGCCCGGCCGCCTGGCAAGGATATCCGATGCGACCCTCAAGAGGAAGCTGGCCGTCGCGCTGGTGATATCGCTCTTCGCCGCCGGCGCGGTCGCCGCTACGGCCAGCACCCCCACCGGACTCGACCTTCTGAAGCTCATCCCGAACTTCCAGAGCAACCAGGGCCTGACGGTCATCACGAACAGCCTGGGCAGCGGGACCGTCTCCCCCACCCTGGTTCTGGTTACGATGCCCTCTCCCATAGTCTACGGAGACAACCAGTTCAACCAGACGTTGCTGAACCAGATCGAGCTGATATCGTCCCAGGTGGCTGGCTCCTCAGACGTGGCCAGCCTCACGGGCCCGACCAGGCCCTACGGATCTCCGTTCAACTTCTCTTCCATCGGGGACATGTCCGAGCCCCTCCGTTCGCAGTACCTCGAGGGGATGCTCTCCTACATCGGAAAGGACAACACGACCGCACTGATATCCGTCGGGTTCAATTCCGCCCCGGAGAGCGCGCAGTCCGTCGCCTCACTGGAGAATCTAGAGTCCGAAGTGAAGTCCGCTCCTCTCATCCAGGGAGTCACCGTGCACTACGGAGGAGATGCTTCGCAGACGTACGACAGCCAGCAGTTCATAAATGGGCTGATACCAGAGGTCATGATCATCCTCGTCATCGCGGTCTACGTGATCCTGTTCTTCCAGCTCAGGTCCGCCTTTACGCCCCTCAGGCTTATCTTCACCATCCTCTGCAGCGTGGCCTTCTCTCTGGCCCTGCTCGCCGTCACCTTCGACTACATACTGAAGCTGCCCATCCTCAACTACGTGGCGCTCTTCGTGATAGTGACCATGCTCGGTGTCGGCATCGACTACGACATCTTCTACGTGACGAGGATACGGGAAGAGATCCTGAACGGGAAGACCAACGACGAAGCGATCAAGACCGCCACCACCAAGGTCTGGGTGACCATCTTCGGCCTCGGGATCATACTTTCGAGCGTCTTCGCCTCCCTCCTGGTGACCGGGATCGCCGTGCTCCAGGAGATCGGCCTGGCGGTCTCGGCGGCCGTGCTGATCGACGTGTCGGTGGTCATCCTCTTCTTCGTGCCGTCCCTGATGGCCCTAGCCGAGAGGTTCAACTGGTGGCCATCCAAGGCCGGAAGAAGCTCTGACAAGACGGCCTGAGCCTCGCCCCATGCCCCTCACTGGCATTCGTGTAATGGGCCTAAGATCTAACATTGAACAACTGAATGAACGAACAAACGAATGAACGAATGAACGTTTGAACGGCGGAATGAACATGATGGTGGTACTATGTACTCTCTAGATGAGAATAACTCAGACCTCTAGATTCTCGAACTTCGACATTCAAGCAGTTTTCCTCATTTTGCTGCTGTTTGCATCGTAATTTCCTGATTCTACCATGAATTCTTTTATCCAAGCAACTGAATAACGTCAAGGCACTTGAGAAGCTGATTGTTTGATGATACCAAAGACGCTAGAGAACTACAATGAGTTTGTCTATACGTTGACTCCTGACGAGCAACGTTTCTTAGAGACGAAGAAGAGCGGTCTGAAGCGACTGGCACTCCAAGAACAGTCGAAACAACAGAAGTGATTCTAGGCTCCTACAAGAAAAAGCTCGCTCTGCTG
>CAWIJZ010000062.1:0-16297 GCA_963836465.1 uncultured Nitrososphaerota archaeon | reverse complement strand
TCTTGCGTTTCTGTTCTATGCGGCGGTTGTCGCCCTGTCAGGCCGAGCGTCTGGCTCAACAGTAAACACGCTAGCCTTGCTCGGTGGGGTTTGCCTAGTGATATATGGCGCAATACTCATCTTGAGTCGCAGAGTACAAGTTGAAGATTGATTTCGATTCCATTCTATTTCTATTCCCTAAATAATGTGGCGCAGGCGATAGTTGGACCAATGACCAACGCCCTGATTGGAAAATACATGCCGCTTGGTAAGAGAGCGTCAGCAATCAACCCGAGAAGAGACGACTCCCTTCAAGGAACCAAGCCGCATTTGTGAATTAGGCCCTTCGATGTCTAGCCCCTCCCAATCAGTGCTCGGAAGAAACCAGCGACACAATCTCTAATGGAGACAAGCAGAGCATGCTTGACCTGCCCTCCATTTGCTGCAAATCTTGCAAGTCTATTGATTCTGAAATATATCGGCGGATGAGGATCGAATCTCAACCAGTCTAGGATCCTGAAGGGACGAGAGTAACGCTCGAAATAGAGTTGTCTGAATCCAATGTTCGTCAGCGCCGATGCCAGCACACCCGGGTTTCTGAGGACGATCATGGATTGTGTGTCTGCCCTGGTCTCGAGAAACTTCCCAACCATGTATATCAGCAAGAAGGCGAGGATGAAGTAAGATAGGCCGAGATCGAGCAGGAGAGGCGTCCAGAGGTAAAGCCCTCCTAGAAATATCGTCATGCTGGCACAAAAGAGGAAGAGAGGGTCGCGACCTTTGACATGGCCCAATTCATGGCCGACGACAGAGGTCAGTTCGTCATCGTCGAGGTCCTCGAGGGCGCCTGCCGTTATCGAAATCGACGAACGGCCATATGAGATACCCGTGGCCGCCGCGTTGTCCAAGGGGGTGTTCACTATGCTTATCTTCGGAACCGGCAAGTGGAACTTCTCGGCCGCCGACTGAACTATGAGGTAAGGGTTCCGGATGGTGATATCAATATCATTGAGGGAGCACGGAACTCCATATCGAACCAGGATGTTGTAGATCGTCGACTTCGTCCCAGCGTCGTTTATGGCGCTTTCCGAGATTGCTCTCTCCAACGCTTCGTTGATCGGGGACAGTAGGGTGTGTCCGGTCTTGGCGAGAATCTTCTTGGTCTCAGGTGTGGAGGCTACCCTGACCACCGCGACCTCTGGTCGGTTTTTGTCTGGCCTGACATTCCCGGTTCCAAGCACCAGCCTGTCAGAATAGAAGAGGACAAGAACCTGAACTGCGATGATTGCAAAAATCGCGTAGGAGCCAAGGAAGATCGAGAGAAGGAAGCTCAAGAGCATCATTGTGAGGAAGAGGTTGACGGTGTTGCCCGCGAAGATTCGCTTGCGCATCTCACGAGCCATTTTGCCCCCTGCCGCCTGCGGCGCCTCCATGCTCTTGCGCTTCCCAGGAGCGAACACGAAGTAGAGGCTGGTCTTCTTTGCTCTCGCAAGAAACGTTGTCGCGACCACTTCGACCTCATCTCCGATGCGCCTACAGGTCTGCGCATCTGGTGGTGCAGCTGGATCTGTTCCCTCAAAATCCATCTCAATCCGCTCAGGCCCAATGGTTAGGTGGACCGAGATGGGCTGCTGAGTCTGAGTGGTGCCACCAACCTTGGGGCCTTTCGTTCTCCAGCGCAGCTCGAAGGTTTCGTCTGCCTCGGGGCCGCTCTTTGAGTAGGAATCGATCGTCGATGCGGAGATGCTTGGAGTCAGGTAGTAGTTCTGCAGGAACTCGACTATACCGGCGACGGCGGACCCTGAGATGTTTTCCCTCACCAGAACCCGTCTGGAAGTGTCTCGGGAGTTGCTCATCTTCTCTTAGACTCCAAGACCCCGAGAACTGGACTTCTAGACCTTCCGATGAATCTGCGCAATAATTCCCCTGTATACTGCTCTAGGAATAAATCTAGTGGTCCCTCACGCCGAAAGGCGGCTCGCTAGAGGACTGTTGAAGGTGCGAGGGAAGGACAACACCTGTCGAGCGACGATTTCGAACTTCAATCTTGAAGTTTTTCGATCAAGGTTCCCAATCAAGACACCTACAACGTCAGCCTGAAATGGACCGGGAACTACACCTGGCAGACGGGCCAGGTAGACAGGGGAACGACGACTGTCAACATGTCGGCTGCGTCAATGGACGCCATGTCCTACAGCGCTCGGTGTTCTGGAAAATCCAGAGCTCCATTCCTGGCCATACTGAAGGAGTCCTTCACGGTTTCAGAAGGCGAAAACAAGAAGGTAAGAAGCCTGGATAGGAAATGACCTAATGTTCTCAATTCTCAAGAAAACTCGTATAACGTATCCAGCGTATCACAGCGTAGAGAGGGAGTCGTAACCCACAGCTTACGCCAAATACTGACGACTCCCCCTGCACAAGCCACCCCCACAACACCGACATCCCAACCTTTAACCCTCTACCAAAGGAAGAGAGAACGGATAAGCCGCAAGACGGGCGCCACAACCGCCATCCGCGAAGAAACTAGAGTAATCACATCTGACCCCGCATTCCAAAACTACGTAGAATATCTAAAGGGAATCAGAAACAATCATGGTGAAGTATCCCATAACACACTCAGCAGTCGCGCAGCCGCGGTAAGAAACTTCCTTCACTACACAGATGTCCCACTCACCGATCACGCTCTAACCGACTTAATCCAATACAAACGCATGCATCCAGACTCCAAACAAATCGAACTAGCCTTAAGGGCGTTCTCACAAGCTGGAAACTCCACACAAATCGCCCATGCTTCATACGTCCTCGCTATATTCAACAGAGGCAACTACGTGCCACTACAACTACGCATTGACACTCATCCAGAACCCGCCGAACAAAACTGCACAGAGGGAATACTCAGAGAGATATTCAAGCACCTCACACCACAACAGCAAGACATGGTCCAATGGGGCTTATACCTCCCACAGAGAGCTAAAGCCACCTACCTAATCCCACTCAACAAGATTGACCTCTCGCGCTCTGACTACGCAATCGCAACCATAGAACCAACCGTGGGAATCAACAAAGCCCGAGTAAAACACCCATGCTTTATCCCCATCCAATTCGCCAAGCACATAATCGAAAGCGCCAAAGCCGCTAACCTCAACTGTCCATTTCCAACCTATGTATGGCAATGGAAACAGATAACCAAATTCGCCAAAGACGAATACCACGTAAAGCTCCAGTCAAAGACCCTACGCAACTTCTTCGAATCAATCGCCTCAAAGACTACACTCCCGCCAGCTATCGCAGCGTTCGTCATGGGCGACAAGACGAAGCTAAACGCAACCGGACACCTTCCGCTAATCTACAACGCAAGCCTAAGATTCTGGGACGAACTCGCCCAAGAATACACCCTATCCGGAATAACCGCAAAGCTAGACCTATTCAACACGAACCCAATCGAGTCAGAACTCGAACGCCTAAAGAGAGAGAACGCCGAACTTAAAGCTCGGCTAGCTTCTCACTCTTAACAAGAACCAACCACAGCTTACCGCCGACACTTCGGCTAACCGCCTTAATGTCGGTCACACCTCTGGCTAACAACTTCTTGTTGACACTACACCTTACATCAAACCCACAACACACGACAGAGGAATCAATAACTCGTGCGGGCTCCGCCCGCCCGCTTCCAGCTCTACACAAGACAAACCTACACTTTTGCTTCGGTTTTTCTTCTAATCTTTTCCCTAACAAACACAACAACGGCGGCATACAGCCCACAGGGCAACCACCAGCCGCCTACCCGCAAAGCCATTCACAAAGACACCTACGCCTACCCGCAAAGCCGTTTACAAAGACAGCCCTAGCAGCCGCGCCGCGAGAATACGCATGCGCAAATTGCGGACAGCCTTTCACTCTACTTCCTCGAAGCTCTCAACTAGCGTGTGGCTGAAGGCACGGCTCGACCACATTTTGTGCAGAAGTTAGCCGGAGAAGCGAGGGGTGTGCCGCAGCTTGTGCAGTATCTCGCTTGGCTCGATTCAGTCGGTGATCTTGCTCGGAGGTCGACGCCGACAACTTTTCTGAACTTAGCTCTGAAGACCCAGTCCAGGTTTTCGAGGTTCTTTTCATAAAGGCTGATGAACTTGATGCCGTTGCGGTGATACTGGGCCATCTTCCACTTCATGGTCTTCTCATATTGCCTGCTGGTGCCTAGCATGCCCCAATATTCGACGTAAACGTTGTAATCGGGAAGGTAGAAATCGGGATGTGCGAACGTACGCTTGAAGATTAGCGCGTCTGTCTGAGCACCCCATTCGTACACGTAGCGAATTCCATTCTTCGTGAAGTAGTCGGCGATTTGCTGTTCGGCGTGACTCCTCACTACCTCGCCTTGCAGAGTCTTGGAAGGGTTCCCGTACTCATCCATCACTTTGTTTTTGTTTCTCCTCAGATTTACAGCATATGGAATACGAATCTATACTCTAATACCAATCGTCTTATGTTGGCAGTCTCTGCTAACTCGCTGAGCCATGCCCAAGCTCATTGTCATCCCTATGTCTACTTCAGGCTCTAGATTGTTCTTTTCCTCCACTCGCATCTGCAACATTCAGATAAATAGCCCAAAAGGCAAAATCAGATAAATAGCCCAAAGGCATTCACACCCGGCTATTGGAGAGCGGTTCGAGCCATGGGAACGAGTACGGAGTACCCAGCAAGACAGTGAAAGGCGAAATCGTCAAGAGCCGTGGCGAGAAGCAGATAGCCGATTACCTCTACTCTCATGGAATCAAGCATGTGTATGAGGACCAGGCAAAGACCACTGGTTCTGCCATCACGAATCGAATAAGCAAGCCGGACTTCTATCTGCCGGACCTTGGCGTGTACGTCGAGTATTGGGGCTTGTTTGACGTAGACGATTCGGAACAGCGAAAGAAGTACCGTAGGGACATGCATTGGAAGATGGACCAATATTTCAAGAATGGCATCAAGTTCATTCCACTTTACCCGTGGCACCTCGACGACATAGATGGAGCATTTACAGCTCAATACAAGAAGGTCATGAAAAAAGATTGGCTTACCGGCCCCATCAACGATGCCTCCGTTTTCGCACTTCCGATTTCCTTTAACTACCAGCAGGTCATCGGAGCTGCAGTGCCTGAGGGCTTAGGACTGAAGGAATTTCAGTTAGAGTATCGACCCTATTACTTTGTCGAGTATGATTGCTTCACACAAGGAAACTTCTACTATCAAAGAGTGAACTTAGCGAGCCACGGAACGCTTGTCATTGATGGACAGGGGGGACAGGTCGTCGACCTGGCAGTAAAATCTGGAGTCTGGCCCAACATCCAAAGATCAAGATTCCTTGTAGGGTGCGAGAAAATTGAACCGAAAGAGACGCCTAGGTCAAAAGTAGCTTTCGGTGATACTTTCAGTCGGTTCGAGGCCTTTCCCGTAAAGGCGACAAAGTACGACGCAGAAAGAACAGCACAGGTAGAGATAGCAAAGAACCTGAGCCAGACTTATAGTCGTCAGTTGAGGAATGGGTCTGTTTCTACAACGACTATCCGGCCATACGCCAATGAGGTCAGGATTGTATCAACAAAGCTGAAACACGTCCCAATTGTCACAGGTGTCTTTGCATTCAAGGACCGAAATTATCGGCGAATAATCCAGTCATCAACGAACCGAGTTCTTGCTGACGATTTGGTATATTGTAACATCGGTCAGATACACTTTGGTCAGGGATTGTTCCTCTGCCGGGAGTGTGGAGGCTTGGCATGCAAGGAACATGGGAGACCATGTGCAATCTGTGGAAGATTCCGCTGTCTGAATCATGCTATTCCAAAGGGTTTGATTCTGAAGAAGTATTATTGTCGTGAGCACGTCCCTGCATAGCACAATGAGTTACCAGAGCCCCAAGAACTTCCCTTATCCCCTCATACAACAATGTCAACCTTACATGAGCGTATACTACCACAATCTCTGAGTCCCTACCTAAGTCATACATAAGTCGTCACACCGACCCAGTCAGCAAACCAGAAACCTGCAAAGATTATCAAATCACTCCTCGGAGCGATCTAATAATGTCAATCGACAGTCAACGGCCCGTAGAGCCTAACAGCGTAAGTAAGATGCCTAGTAACGTATTATCACCATATACGTATTTTCAAGAGAACGAATTCTTATAAGACGACACTAAAGGTGTGACATCTCGTCCAATGGGGCAGACCAGCAGGTGCGCGCTGATTATCGCCGACGGACGAGAGGACGCTCTTCTACCGGGACGGTTCGAGTCCAGAGATGCTACGTCGACGATGATACAATACGTCCTCGACTCCGTCTGGACCGTGGTCGATGAGATTCTGGTCATTTTCCAGAAGGAGCCTCCACTCGAGCTCATTGAAACGATTGCGCCATTCGGTGTTAAGGTGGCTGTGGATGAAAGAAGTAGAGACACGCTCTCCAAGGTGGTCGTCGGGATGCTGGCCTGCAACTCGGAGAACTGTCTCGTTGCTACGGTCTCCAGGCCCTTTGTGAAACCGAACGTTATTTTTAGGCTCTTTGAGGCTGTCGGAAGTCACGATGCAGCTGTACCCCGGTGGGCTGACAATAGGCAGGAGCCACTTCTCGCGGTCTACAGGAAGAAGCCGTTCCTGAAGGCAGCCTCGAAAGAGCGCGGAGGTGGGATTGAGTCAGTGATCGATGACCTCTGCGCGGTCACCTTTGTCCAGATTGAGGAGACCCTTAAGCCCCTCGATCCTGACCTCCTCTCCTTCTTCAGGGTGAGAACCGATGCCGATTTCACAAGAGCCGCGACAATAGCATTGGCTCAGGAGGTTCGTTGACCTGCAAGGTGGGTGTCGCCAGGGGAGACGAGCTCCTCTCCTATTCCTTCCCCAGTCCTCACCCCTTTAGGAGTGACCGGGTCGAGGAGTTCTGGAAGAATATCGATCAGTTGAAACTAGGGGTCGAAAATGTGCGCCCCGAAAAGGCAGACGAGCCGACTATCGAGCTCTTCCACTCCAAGGAGCATCTCGGGTTCGTCAAGAAAGCCTCGCATTTCGGCTATGGGGCCCTCGACCAGGGAGACACGCCGGCGTTCCAAGGTGTCTTCGAGGCGACCCAGTTCGCGGTCGGTTCCACACTGGCCTGCGTCGAGCGGGTAGCCGACGGGCGACTGGATCACGCGTTCAACCCAGTCGGTGGACTCCACCATGCCTCAAGGGATTCCTCAGCGGGATTCTGCGTCTTCAACGACATCGGAGTGGCGATTGAGGTCCTCAGGCAGCGTTACGCCATTAAGAGCGTATTGTACGTCGACATAGACGTCCACCACGGTGACGGAGTATACTACGCCTACGACTCTGACCCCGAGGTGCACATCTTCGACGTCCACGAAGATGGACGGTACTTATACCCCGGAACTGGCTGGGAGGCAGAGCAGGGAGTCGGGCCCGCCAGAGGGACGAAGATAAACGTGCCACTTCCTCCGATGACTGGAGATGAAGGAATAAGAAACCTACTCCCCAAGCTCGAGCTGTTTGCCAAGTTGTCATATCCGGAGTTCATTATCTTGCAGGCGGGCGCCGACGGGTTGCAGGGGGACCCAATCGGAGGCTTGGATTACACCTGTGAGGCACACAGAATGGTCTCTCGCCTGCTTCACAGACTGGCTCACGAGTTCTGTAATGGCAAACTTGTCGGGCTGGGTGGAGGCGGCTACAGTAAGCAGAACTGTGCGGCAGCTTGGACTGCCGTAGTGCAGGAGCTTCTGGGCTGAAAACCACGTTCTTGCAATTCTTGCAAGCTAGTCACCATTATCCCACAATTTCAATATATACGCTTAAAGCCTACCATCCATATGGATTATTCAGAGGGAATAGTGAATGTACCCCGAGACCAAGACGAAGAACGTCTCGACCTGCTCCTTCTGCGGTCGGACGCTTGGAAAGGAGTACTACTTCACTTGTCACATATGTGGTGCAACCTACTGTTACATCCACACGTGGAAGCACTCGAGGGCGCACAAACCCGTAAACCCCCTCACAATCAACTCCTGAGCCCGACGGTAGGGCCGGAGCAGCCAACAAGAGCCGGTCATCTCCCCAAAGAATAATAGATGTGCCCCAGGAGGCAGCCCAATGCTCAAGGTCGACTTCAAGGTTTCAGAGATAGGACTGGGCACCGCGCAGATCGGATCCCGCATCTGGAGCTGGGGAAGGGGTTACAACAAGAAGACAATCCTCGCAGCCTACGACAAGGCGTTCGAGCTCGGGCTGAACTTCATTGACACCGCCGAGGCGTACGCGAATGGGGTCTCCGAGGAGGTCGTCTCCGAGATAATGAGGGGCAGGAGGGACAAAATCTTTCTCGCCACCAAGGTCAGTCCGGGACACCTGCACTACGACGATCTCTTGAAGGCGTGCGAAGGCAGCCTGCGGCGACTCAGGACAGATGTAATTGACCTCTACCAGATCCATGCGCCGAGTTCCTTCGTTCCCATCAGGGAGAGCATGAGGGCAATGAACCGTCTCCTCTCCCAGGGCAAGATAAGGCACGTCGGGGTGAGCAATTTTCTGGTCCCCTATGTCAAGGAAGCACGGTCACACCTTTCCAGGGGAGAACTGGTCTCCGACCAGGTGAAGTACAACCTGCTCCAGCGAGAGGTGGAAGAGGAACTTATCCCCTACTGCAGGAAGGAAGGGCTGACTGTCATCGCCTACAGCCCGCACGCACAGGGTCTGTTGACGGGGAAGTATGATGGCCAGCACAGGCCCACCGATGAGATTCGGTCGACCATGATGTCCTATTTCACACAGGAGAACCTGAGCAGGGTACAACCCGTGGTCCTCAAGCTCGAAGAAATCGCTATGAGACGGGGGAAAACACCCAGCCAGATAGCGCTCAACTGGACGCTCAGAGATGAGACGGTCTACCCGATCGTCGGAGTCAAGCGCCCTTCCCAGGTGGAGCAGAGCTACGGAGCACTGGGCTGGCGCCTCACCGACGAAGAATGGACAGAACTCACGAAAACGGCAGAGAACGTCAGGATAGAGTACCTCCCATCGGACTCCTGAAGTTGACGCACCTAGTGAAAGGAGAAGGGCTCTTCGCCGTCGGCACGTCTGGACTGATCCTACTTCAGTTCTTGCAGTGCCTCGTTGATCCAGACTGTGAACTCCGCTGTAATGTCGATCTGTCCCGTCCCCGGAAAGATTGAACCATCTCCGTACAGTTTCAGCCCCGGAAAGCTCTTCCATGAGCCGTCAGATGCCTGGGTTCGGCCATAGAAGGCGAGCTGCCTCAAAGCAGCGTCACGGGCGTCCTTCCTGCCTGTAATCCTCGAAAGAACCGCAGCTGCGAATCCCGACTTGCCGGCCGCTGGGTAGCTGTAGGCGTACTCGTTACACTTCGTGGTAAACTCGAAGTACGATTTGGCCGCGTCGAGATACTTCTTCTCGGCCGTTGCCAGGTAGAGCTTCGGGAGCAGTGCAATCGGTAGCCCGACCATGAAGTAGAACTGCTCCTTCTGGCTCGGGTCGACGACTCTGTAGACCGCGTCTGTCTCAGCGTACTCCGTAATCAGGCCCTTCTTCCCGTTTACGGCCGTGTAGAACTTCGTCTTGATCTCTGGCTGCATCTTCAGGAGCTTGACGAGAAAACCGCCCGCCTTCGCCGCCTCCTTCACCCTCCCGGTGTAGAGGCACACCAGTCCCATGGCCGCGGTCGAGATCGAGTCCTCGACCTTCACACCCCTGGGATAGGGAGCTTCGTTGCAGAACCCCCCCGTCCTCGGATCCTGGTAGGTCAGGAGGTAGGAGATTCCTGGTATCGAGATGTCGAATCTTCCTATCTTGTGGGCACCGATCACTATCCAGAGGTTGGCGTAGGTGTAGTACCTCCACTCGAACCACTCATCTCCCTTCCTCTGCTCGGCAGATGCAAAATCGCCGTTCTTCCGCTGGATGGAGCTGCTGATCACGTCTGCGATCATGTTGGCCCGATTCAGCCGCCCGGCGGACGCGAATGCCCAGAGTGACTTATAATAGCAGGCCACGTTAAGCGAGACTTCGTCTTTCTCTACCAACATTCTCCCATCTTTGTTCTGCCTGCTCTCGAGAAAACCAACTGCCCTCCTCGCCGTCTCCTCTGCTGCTTTGAGCTCATCTGACGCCATACGATTCACTACGGACTCGCTCACTAACCGCCAACTAATTAACTGATTCGCAGCTCAAGTACTTCTGCGTTCGATTCGAGGGCAATCGCATCACCGCTTCAATGTTAAATAGCGCGCCGGATAATCCTACCACAATGATAGTGGACTGCCACGCCCACAGTGATTGGACATGGCCCTCCTTGGGTGGAATTGTCAGGCAGGGAAACAAAAAGGACTTGAAGGCGTACGCGAAGAGTCTTGGCATCGACAGGCTCTGCGTTTCTTCTGTGAAGGCAATCGAGTACGATTTCGTGGAGGGCAACTCAGACCTGCTGGCCCTAACGAAGGAGCTTCCAGACCTCATCTGGGGTCAGTGCATGATCAACCCGCGGTTCGGGGACCTGGCCTTGGAGGAGTTCGACAGGTGCGTCCTGAAGGGAGGCATGATTGGCTTGGGCGAAATATACCCAGTGCTTCCCTTGTGGCGTGCAGACGAGGCGAGTTTCTATCCAGTGATGGAGAAGGTTACCAAGCACAGGGTGACGGCCCTGATTCACGCCGACCCGCTGGAAGCGATCTACAGCCTGGCCGACAGATATCCAGACGCGTTCATCATCATGGCACATATGGGCGGTGGAGGAGGATTGCAAGGAATCACGGGCCCGATCTACGAAGCGAAGAGGTACGACAACCTCTACCTCGACACTGGCTCCTCGCATTTTGAGTCAAACATGATAGAAGAGGCAGTCAGGGTGGTCGGGGCAGACAGGGTGGTTTTTGGAACCGACTGGCCGCTGCTCGAGCCAAACGCCCAGATCCAGAAGATCAAGTCTTCGAAGATAAGCGAGGAGGACAAACGGTTGATTCTTGGCGAGAACATGGCGAGGCTCGTGAGGAGGCGTGCGGTTTGATAACTGACGCACACGCCTACCTTGGCAGCTGGCCCTACTGGAGGATGGAAGCAAAGACGGCTGACAGGTTGACTGCAGTGCTGAGGTCGAACAGCATAGACCAGGCAATCGTCAGCTCTCTCAGGTCTGTGTTCTATCATACCGAGGATGGGAATCAGGAGGTTCTGGACGCCTGCAAGAAACACCATGGCACTCTGCACGGGCTCGCGACTCTTACTCCACTATCTGACCCGAAGGGCATCGGCTTTCAGGGAGTGAAGACTGGAGCATTCAAGGGGATGAGGATCTACCCACAGCACCACAGTTTCAACATTTCAACTGCGACGAGGCTGTACGAGGTCGCAGAGGAACAGAAGGTGCCCGTCGTCATCGCGTACAGACTGATAATGAGCTGGAGCCTTCCAGCCCTCTCCCTAGAGGGGGTTTTCGCAGTGGCGAAGGAGTATCCGAGGGTGAAATTCGTCCTGTCCGGGTTCAACTACGATATTCTGAGTGCCCTCCTCATTCGCCTCTTTCCGCCAAACCTGTACGTCGAAACGTCTGGCTTCCAGATAGTGGGAGGAGTCGAGATGCTCGTTCAGACTCTCGGGACGGACCATGTCATGCTCGGAACAGCCCTTCCAGTCCAGTTTCCGCAATCTGGAATTCAGAAGGTCCTGAACGCTAGGCTCGACAAGGAGCGGTTGGAGGCAGTGAAATGGAGGAATGCGGCTAGGCTGTTCAAGCTGAAGTAGCAGGCAAGAGAAAAACGTAACTACACTTGTGGTTGAGGGGTGAAACCATCTTGATAATGAGTTACCCATGTGAGCCTGATATAAGTTCCATCGATCACCTCTCGGTGCCCATCGGAGGTTTATGCCACTTACCCATACGAGGCTTGGTTATCCTCACTATCGTTCCTCCGGTATCTTGTTAACGGGGTCTTCCTGCGCTTAACTTATCGAGGCTCTTGCCCTCATAACAGATGACGCAGCCTACCCGGTTAACCACGATAGGGTCTCTTCTCCTTGAGGACCCAGTACACTATCTTCAGGAGCTTGGCCGATGCGGCGACGATGGCCTTGGAGTCGCCCTTCTTTGCCGCAAGCCTACCATAGAACATCGCTATCGTTCCTTCAGGCTCGCTCCTAATGTTCACTCTGGCGCACTGGTTGAGGATCCACCTGAGGTAGGTGCTCCCTTGCTTGGTTATCCGACCATGGTACGAACTCCCTCCAGATGAGTGGGTGGATGGGGCCAGCCCAGCATAGGCGACGAGATGGCTCGAGTCTGAGAACCTGTTGATATCCCCTACCTCGCTGGCTATCAACAGGGAGGAGTAGAACGATATTCCCGGGATCGTCATGAGGAGCTTCGCATCCTCGTTGTTCATGGCCTCCCTCGATATCGTGCTGGAGGCCGCGTGGATCTCTGCATCGACTGCCTCGATTATCCTCAGGTAGCCCTGCACCCTCGCGTCTCCAGTCTCCTTCAGCTCCTCGACGAACCCCTTGGTGAATGGCTTCGCAGTTATCCTGATGTTGTTCATGAGAAGGTAAGCGTGAATCCTGTTCTTCAGCTGGTTCCTCTGTCTGACAAGGTTCGCTCTATACCTGACCAGCTCCCTCAGGTCCATAATCGGGCGGGGAGGTATGTAACACTCGGCTATGTAGCCTCCCCGCAGCAGATTGACCAGGGTGAGAGCGTCGATGCGGTCCGTCTTTATCTTCGCAGACGCGATCGCTTTGGTCTTGACTGGATTCGATAGGACGACCTTGTGCCTCTTCGAGAGTATCTTATACGCCCAGTACCACGTAGAAGAGGATTCGATTACGACCTCGGTTCCTGCGGGTAGGTCATTCGAGAAGGCCTCGAGATTCTCTGGCGTGTTCTCTATTCTCTCCTCTTTCTGGACCACACCATCACCATCCATTACAGCAGCCTGAGAGTAGACCTTGTGGAGATCCAATGATGCATACATGCGTGTAACATCGTCTGAATGGCTAATACGTCTCCCTCGGCTCACATACGACTAACTTATTGTAGTTACTTATTACTGCTATAGTAGGAACACTGTTAGAGTTTGTGTTTTTAGAGGATTCTTGTGTTAGAGTTTGCATTTTGTTCATACAGCCTCATCGAATCAGGCGCTTCCTTCAATCTTTCCATCCACAAACAGTTCGAATTTGTGGCCGTAGGTGCCGATGCGTAGCTCGAGTTTGTGGGGTTCGGAATCGCCCACGTTAAATTGATACTTCTTTGGGCCCAGCCACCAGTGTTGGCTGTCTGTTAATTTCTTGTCATCGACTTCGACCTTGATCCTGCCGAACCAGAGACCGTCTGAGTAGTCGACAACGACAACATGTTTTTCCTTGGTGCCTATCGTGAACTTCGCGCTATCCATATCCACTCTATCGGTATGCCAAACCGCTATTTACGGGGCCATTTTTCTTTTTGGGAAGTATATTGAATCAGTGCCAACCCTGTGCCAGTGGGCCCCAGCTGTAATCATACTGACCAGCCTATTCGGTCAGAAAGACCATAGACCAGCGATTCTGAGCGTGCGCACTTAGTAGGCGTCTATCGTCTAGGTTTTTGGCTTTGTTGGTGCATGTCAACTAGCAAAAAAGAGGGTCGAAGTGTAAGGGGTTCGCAGAATGAATTTGTTAGAAAGAGGGTGTGGGAGAAAACCGGTAAACGGCTGCATCAATCTCTTGTGATAGCCCAAAGTTGGGATATTCTGTGGTTCAATTGTTCGATTAGTGTATTCTGACTGGCTATTGTCTGGTTCAGGATCGCTAGTGGACCTCGCTACTACTACTTTTCTATAATGCTGAGCGTATTCCCTACCATGATTATCGCGATAGCATATGGCCATACCGCTAGTGTTATATGCACTTCTAATCGTTACTGAGTCGGGGAATGCAAGATGCCAGTGAAGAAGCGCGAAGCGACGTCTATTAAGGTGGACCACGACCTTTGGAAGGAGGTCAAGATTCAGGCGATACGGGAGGACATCGAGGTGTCTGAGCTGATGGAGCGGGCCATAAGACATGAGCTGGAGAGGGTAAGAGCGAGATGACGGAGGTTAGGCAGGTCGCGGACGTCGGCATAGGTCTCCGTTCGCTGTGGGCAGAGCTGGACGTCAGGGACATCGAGGAGCAGGGCGCTTCGCAGCCTGAGGGCAACGAAGCACTGAGATCAGTCTACGATGTGAGGCAGATACTCGACCTAGAGCCTCCGCTGATTAGAACTCTCGGGCTGTAGACACAGCCGAGGGTCGGCTTCCGCCACCCCTCAAGGTCACCTAGGCATCCAAAGGGCACTGCTGCAAGGACGGGTACGCCCCCGAATGGGTCCGGAGAATGGATTCCAGACACCTAACTCGGGGTTAAATAGAAACCCCACACTTGCATGCGTTCTCATGACGCGGATGACCTAGTGAGGAACCTAACCTGTTAGGTATAAATACCTGAGCACGAAGAGGTCAAGAGATATGCAATACTTCGTCAGAGCAGAGTTTGTGGAGGAGAACATCGCCGGCAAGCCGTTTGCCGACGTCATGAGCTGGATCGAGACAGTGATTCATCCCAGCCTCGAGGCGCTGGAGAAGAGCCGTCGGCGACAGGAAGGTCACGGGCGGCGTGATCGCCGGGGTCAGGGAGGGCGTCTTCATACTCGAGGCCTCGTCCAACGAAGAGGTCGGCACGTTCCTGAGAAACCTGCCGTTCTGGGGAGCGATGAAATGGACGGTCTTCCCCATCCAGTCGTTCAAGTCAGCGGTGGAACAGGACAAGGCATCCTTCAAACAGGCAAGAGCGATGATGTCTGCGGCGGGTAGCCACGCCTAGGGGATAGACAGTCATGTCTATCGTCAAGAACAAAGCTGTCGTCCGTCGGTTTATCAAAGAAGTTTTGGGTGGCGGCAACGTCGACCTGGTCGATGAATTGCTCGCGCCGAATTACGTGAACCGCGCCTTTGGAGCCAGCAATCGTGCTGCTTTCAAGGACGTGGTTTCCGGGTTGAAGGCTGCCATGCCAGTACGCGATTTCAAGATTGAGGATCTGGTAGCCGAAGGCAATTCGGTCGTATTTCGGGGCACCATAAACACGACCCTCGCCAGTGGGAAGAAGGTCACTGCCCGAATCATCACCTACTACCGTCTCGCCAAGGGGAAGATCGTGGAAGATGACCCCATGGCCACCCCCGACCTGAACCAATTGATGGGCGGCATGATGCCGCCACCCTCCGGCTCCTGAGGAGTTCTTTCTAACGCCTGGCAAGCAGAATGACGGTTGCGAGTATGATGACTATCAAGAGGATTACCACGATTCGTAGAGGCGTTACAGTCGGTAAGGTTGGTTGAGGGGTTACAGTAGCCTGCGGGACCTGAGTTCTTAGGTCACGTCCACAACTAGGGCAAAAAGTAAAGTCGACCGGTACCTCTCTTCCGCAACCGGGACAGAATGCCATGTGACTGAAGAGGCGACTTTTCTATTTAACCTTCGTTATCCCTTCAGAAGCACTCTGGGCATATCGACGAAACTAGGCTCGTTTGTAGTAAAACCTGAGTATGGCAATGAACAGTAGCACGACACCTATCACAATGAACGCTGTGCCCAGGCCTGACCCGCGTAGGTGGGTCCCGGGAATAGTTGCTATTGCTGCCCCAATGATCACCGCGATTATTCCTATTAGGGCCAGAATGGTGGCGTGTATGTTTCTACTGCTTGCAGGCTTTCCTTGTCCACTCATCTCGAAGTCCTCCGGTTCTTTGCCCGGGAGTCTTTCCGTATGTAACTCAGTTCCCTAGTGTGGGCATGTGAATGCCGCGTGTCGTCTCTCGCCAACGTGAGCGATAAAGTCCATGACTGTACCTAAGAATGTTGGGAGGTCTGGATTCTTTCTTATCGCTCGGAGGATTGGTTCCGCTATTGGGACGGTCTTGTGACTGTTCTTTACATGGAATGTTATCGCTAGTCTTGCGTAGTTGTAATGGAAGATTCCGCACAAGTAAGCTGCTAGACTGATGTAGTTCCGGTTAGGATTTGAGGCGAACAAGGTAAGGTCTTTTTCTATTGACCTATCATGTGGGTTCGCCTCTTTGAAGGCTACTAGGTCGCTTATTGCGTGGTCTGTTATTGGCAGCTTTTTGAATGTGAGGAATCTTTCCGAAGCAAGGAGGGTCTTGTTTATTGTACCCGGTGAGGTGGTGCCATCCGATTTCTTGTATCTTGCGAGATAGATTTGGATGGCTTTGTCATTCATTAGGGTATAGTAGTGCTG
>CAWIJZ010000061.1:0-66042 GCA_963836465.1 uncultured Nitrososphaerota archaeon | reverse complement strand
TCCTATCCAAATCTAAAACATGAACCAAGGACACTTATCTTCTGGCGACAACGAAACAGGTCGGGACAAGCTCTGCGGGGGTCTACCAGCCAGTTGAAAAGAGCAGCGGGCGGACGAAGAGCTCGGTAACGTTGAGAGAGTCCCGAACTGAATTCCGGCCTTCGCTCGCTGCTGACCTCGAACCCGCGATCTTAGTTGAATTCCTTTCTCTCGAACAGTATTAGACCCACTATCGCGGTTACAATGAAGTATATCGCAATGATCACCAGGCCCTCTGGAATAGTCGCGTTGTAGGTTGTAAGTGTGAAACGTGGTCCAAGCGTGGTGGTTTGAGTGTGCGGAGGGTAGGTTGCGGACAGGACATTCCCGATTATCCCCGCACCGTAGGTAAGGATGAACCACGGTTCGATTTTTATCAAGGCGGAAACCAATTCTTGAAGCAGAGTGAAAGCGAATAGGAAGAGTATTGCCGTTACGAGAATAGAATACGAACTGTTCTTGAACAGAGAGCTGAAGAAGAAGGTGAATCCGAGGACGGCGATAAGGTAGAACCATGCGAAAAGAACCGACAAGCCGAACTGGTACGGCACGCTAAAGCCGAAGTAGAAGATACCATTTGCCAGGGTTATCGCTGTGAATATGGCGAATACGACCGACGAGGCGGTGAGCGCGGACAGCCACTTTCCAATGTAGACAGACGACCTCCTTATGGGATTAGGAATAGTGAAGTAGCCAGTCTTATTCTGAAACTCCCCAGAAATAGCATCTCCGCCGAAGAAAATGGCCGAAAGCACGACCACGAAGGTCACTGACATTCCCCACCAGCCGGAGTAGAAGCCGAGACTATCCGAGACGAAGCTCTCCGGGCGGTAGTAACCGACCACGGCAGTGAGTAGCGCCCCGATCAGAAGACCTATGCCAAGTAAGATGAAGAATCTTCGCGATCTAAAGTATTCAAGAAATGAATACTTGAAAGTGACGAAGACGTGGGAAAGACTGCTCGGTACCTTGAATTGCCCCGTATCTTCTGTTTCAGTCATACCCAATCAGAGAGTCTCCTTGACTAGGTTCAGATAAACATCCTCGAGCGCTGATGCCGCTGGCCTGTAACTGACGACTCCAATCCCACTCTCTATTAGACTCGACAGAATCTTGGCCTGGACCTCGACCCCTCCCTTGAACTCTATCCTTAGGTTTCTCTCGTCGATGCTGTCGGTCGTGATGACCTCAGGAATTGTTCCCAACGTCTTGTCAAATCGGTCCCTGTCAAGTGCCCGGAGTAACCCAACATCCACGATGTTTCCGCCCCCCGAGAATTTTGACGTTGCCGCTGCTATGGTGTCATAGACAAGTAGTTTCCCATGGTCAATGATCGCAACCTCATCGCATATGTCAGAGACTTCGGCCAAAAGGTGTGAACTCATGAAAATCAACCTTTTCTTGTTCTTGAGCGACTTTACGATCCCTCGAACCTCGCTCATCCCACGCGGGTCAAGGCCGTTAGTCGGTTCGTCAAGCAGCAAGACGGAGGGATCGCTCAGAAGCGTGGATGCTATGCATATCCTCTGCTTCATTCCCTTGGAGAACTTTCCCACTCTCTTGTCTGACCATTCTTCCATCCTGACTTCCGCGACGGACTCCTCGACCCTCTTCCTTCGTTCGTCTGAGGGTACCCCCCTCATCTCCGCTATCATCGTTAGTGCCTCTCTTGGAGTCAGCGAAGGGTAAATCTCCGGCGTCTCGACTAATGCAGCGACGGATGCGAGCGCTTTCTTCTTCTCGCTGTGAACGTTGAACCCATTTATGAAAGCCTGCCCTGAGGACGAGCGGATAAGGTCAGTAAATATCTTCAGCGTTGTGGTTTTCCCGCACCGTTCGGGCCAAGAAAGCCAACGCATTTCGACCCTTCAACCTTGAGATTCAAGTTCGATAACGCTGTGAATGATCCGTAAGTTTTTGAGAGGTTCGTGGCTTCAATCGATTGCAATCTTCTTACGAACGCCCTCATTTGATGCCCGTTAAAAGGCTCGCGTGCTCTCAGTACGTGTCTTGGGTACGTTGGTTCGTTTGAAAAGGAACTTGTTGGGGCTACAACTGGATTCCCTGCATGGTCTCCTTAATCCAATCCACAAGCCGATGGTAGGCCTCGACTCCCTGCATCGAGAGAGCGATCCTCTCCGCTCCATCGTCATCCTTTACCTGTTCTACCAGCTTATGATTGAGGAGCCATTCAAGGTATTCTGTAAATCGGGGATAGTTTACGCCCAGCAGCATTTGTATGTTTGTTTTCTTCATTGGGGAACCTGTCCGGTACATGATATCGAGAAATCGTGCGACTACGTACAAATCAGGTTTCTCCAAGGAGGGCATCACAATGTCTCAATGAAGTCTTTCTTTCGTTGCTCAAACAACCTCTTCTGTTCCTCAAGTCTAGAGATTTCTCTGTTATACGTCATGTTGGTCTCATATCTGAAATAGAGCCACACCGCTATGCCCACGACTATTCCGATTGGAGGTCGCGCAAGAATGGAGACCAGAACGAATGCAACCAACCCGAACAGGAGAGCGTCCTGGCTCCTTTTCCTCACCAACCTTGGAAGGTCCTGGAGAAACTTCTCTGTGACATGCAAGGCCGTTTCCGCTGAACGCTCGCTTTCGCTGGATTTCTTCATCTGGCCCACAAGGTCTGACAGTTCTGCCAAGTTCGGGTCTTTCGACCTTCCGAATGCTATGTGGGACAACCCGGACCCTAGAAGCCCTCCGAGCAGTTCAAAGCCTACGACCGTTAGGAGAAGGTCTCGATTCTGGTCGAAATATAATGGCGAATATCGTGTCATGACGTATGCAATCGTCGCCCCCGCGAGGAGGAAAAACATCAGGGCTCCAGTCAGGAAAGCTTTGGCAACTCTCACTCGACCTTGTCTTTTCATGACGTACGCCAACCACCTTTGGGCGATATCGCCAATTGTGACCAGGCCAGTTTGTATCTCGGCTCTTGTACTTGGTTCCGGATTAGAAGTCACAAGACCGCCAGAAAACTCTTGCAGCTAAAAGAGTAATGTATCCCTGATACGTTCCGGATTCGCGAGTTCAAGACGAACTAAGAGAAGACCACAAGCCAATGAGCTGTACCTGAAACAGAGAGCGTCTTGCGACTGCTCTCGCAAAGGATTAAATGGCGAGGGATGAATGAGTGGAATGTGCCAAAGAAGAAAGGAGAAAAGAAAGAGGCCGCAATTGAAAGCAGGATCATTCTCGATGCGTACGAGTCCTGGCTTGAGAGGCAACCCATCAAATCGGTGAAAGCAAAGCCGGGTTTCATTAGTGCGGAGACAGAGGACGATAACTGAACCATGACGGGAAGAGTAGAAAGGACCAAAGACATCACGAAGTACTTTCTTTCAAGAGCGGCTCTGGGCGCAGATTGGCTGGTTGATAATCAGGCAACGGATGGCTCGATTCACAAGTCGACGGGAATCGGAGCGATGTTCAAGGCAGTATACGCACTCTACAATACCGGTAGGATTGGTGCTGCGACCCGATTACTTGACTTTCTTGATAGGAAAGCGATGACTGAGCCTGGAGAGTTTCATCTTCCTGGAGAAGGAGAGAAAGAAGCGCTTGAATTTGGGTATCGCAACTCATTCATACTGCTCGGAGCTTGGAAGATGGGAAGGTTTGACATAGCGTCAAGAGAGGCGATTAACAGCTACGTCAAAAAATACCAGCACGAATGTGGCGGATTCTTTGGCGGCGCTGCTCCCGACTCAGGAGAAGGAGTTATTGATCCCTGCAATACGGCTCTAGGCGGATGGGTGTGTTTGTATTCTGGTCAATTTTCTAGAGCTCTTAAGGCTGGCGACTTCTTGATCGAGCTCTGGCGAAAACAACCCAACCCGCAAGACAAGCTTTACTTTGTGTATGACACCACAAGAGGCGACGTAGTAAATGAATTTCCGAGTGATGAAACAATATGTTACTCAATTGATACAAGGATGACAAAGGGTTGGTTCTATGAACCTGGCTCAGCGTGTGGATTTCTCACTGAATTGGCACAAGCGAGTGGTCACTCGAAGTACTTGAAATACGCGAGAGAGTACGCAGATTTTTGCTTGCGATTGAATGCCAGGTCACTAAGCTGGATCCAACACTGCAAGTCTGGTTGGGGAGTAGCTCAGCTCTACCGGGTTACTAGGGATAAGAGGTATGAAGACTATGCAGAAAAAGTTGCAGAAACACTCATCACGAATCAGCACCGTGACGGCCATTGGGATAGATTCCTCTTTCCTCTAAAAAACAATGGTTCGGGGTATTACCTTTCTGCACCAGAGGTCACCGCCGAATTCACTTTTGAGCTTACGGAGATTGTTAAAGGCGTAGATAGTCCGACATAGTTTGATCTATGACCTGAGGGTGGACCTGTTCTTCTCATCGGTGAGAGTTGGTTCTCCCCGTCAGCACGCGGTGCACGTCATTTGCATGAGTTCCATCTCATTACCTCCAAAGATTCCAGCGAGTGGAAGTCTTTCAGAAAAAAGGTTCAGGCGGCAGTATGTGCGTCCGTACGGATTGTCTGGAACACTCCCAATGTGGACGTAGTTCAGACCAATTCCTTCGCGATAGCTTTGGAGCGTGAAAACAGGCTAAATAGACGACTGGGCACCCCTAACAAACACCTTGGCAAGAATTCCGGAAGAAGCACTGACCATCATCGTGAAGAACGGAAACGTAGTACTAGTCGGTTCTGTCGACGGGAGAGGAACTCCCAACATATCTCCAAGGTACGTGCTGGGCGTGATAGACGACGAGAAGCTACTGTTCGCAGACGCGTTCAAGAACAAGACTTTCACCAATCTGAAAGAATGGAGGAAGGTGACGATTGCAATAATGGACAAAGCAACGATGGGTGGTTTCCAGCTCAAGGGCGACGCGGAGGAGGTAACCGATAACGTATTGATTGCTCAGGCCCACGCCAAGCTCAAGGAGAACGGCATCGATGCCGAACCAGGAAGGGCATGGATATTCACGCCTAAGGAGGTTTATTCCATGAAGCCTGATGCGAAATCCAAGTTGCCACTCATCTCGGCTTACGGGTAGAAATGCCATATCCTTTAATGAAGTTGTGGGATATCTGAAACGGCACGAGTATAGTGGGAGTCATTTTACGCTTTAGTTCTCATCACTCTGGCTCAGCAGGATAGTATGTGTGGTTACTGCGGTATGAAGATCAATGACAGACCTCGTCTGGCATGCGAGGTGAACTTCCTCCTCAAGTGCCTTCATGTTGGTTATCTAAGAAAAGTAAGACAAACCTTTTAAGACTAATGAGTGTCAGATTTCATAGATGGTTCAATATAGCGTAGTCATCGAAAGCCAAGCTGGGACCCGAATGATACGGTATAGGGGTCTGACAAGAGAGGAAGCCGAGAGGCTTGCCTCTGAACTGCAGAGCAGGATTTTGCCCAACAAGGCCATTGTACAAGAGATGGGTGTGGCAGAATAAGCTGGCTCAAGGAAACGACGACATCCCCAACTACGAACATTTCCCAAAAGAGAAGGCCGATGTGACCAGCGGACCTGCTGAATCCTGAACCTAACTACAAGCTCGCGGGAAAGAATCTCCTATTGGAAATGTAGTCTTAGTTTTAGTCTCTCTTACCTGAGATGAGTATCACCGCAATAGATTAACTTCATAACGTACAATCTCTGACCAAGCTCAAGTATGACCTTCTGACAGAGAGTGACGAATGAGAATGGAGTCTACCGACTATCTCATCATAGGGGGAGGGCTATCAGCAGTCTATGCATCGCAGGCCATCAGGGAACGCGATGCCACGGGCAGTGTAATCTTGGTGACAGACGAAAAACACCTCCCATACGACCGAGTTCCTCTCTCGAAGGGCTATCTCATTGGCAAGGTCAAACAGGAAAGCCTCTTCCCGAGGAGAAGTGATTTCTTCGAGAAGCAAGAGATACAAGCCATCATGGGGCAGAGGGCCACCTCACTTGATGCACGCTCCAAGGTGGTTAAGCTGGACGACGGAAGAAAGTTCACATTCAATAGACTTCTGTTGGCAACCGGAGGTAGACCGAGGAAGCTTCTTCTTCCAGGCTCAGACCTCAGAGGGATTTACTACCTTCGCACAGTCGACGATTGCGATGCAATCAAGCAGGAGGTGTCGCGGGCAAAGAAGGCGGCGGTCGTAGGTGGAGGATTCATCGGATGCGAGCTCGCTGCAGCCTTCGTAGCCAAAGGCATCGACACCACGATAGTCGAGGCTTTTCCGTCGCTGCTGAGTCTTGCCTTCGACCCCGATACAGCAAAATGGATTGAGGGCTACTTCGTCAGCAAGGGGGTGAAGGTGATTACTAAAGCACCCGCTGCGGAGTTTGTTGGAGAGAACGGGAGAGTAAACGGGGTCAAGACGAAGGATGGCACCTTCGTCCCCGGAGATCTTGTGATTGTCAGTGTGGGGATCATTCCGCGTACCGAGCTGGCGGAACAGGCGGGGCTCAAAGTCGAAAAGGGCATCGTAGTTGACGAATTTCTCGAGACAAGCGTCCCCAATATCTTCGCTGCTGGAGATGTGGCCAGGTTCTACCATCCGGTCTTCGGGCACCACCTCAGAGTTGAGCATTACGACATTGCAGTGAAACATGGTAGACTCGTGGGAGCAAACATGGCCGGAGAGAAGCAGCCGTTCATCGAGATGCCCTACTTCTTTTCTTACATGTTTGACCTTACGACAAAGGCATATGGCGACATGAGCAGGAGAGACGCAATTGTCAAGAGAGGTGAGTTGGGCACCAGAGGTTTCTTTCGGTTTTTCTTCGCTGATGGGAAACTGCAGGCGTTCCTTTCAATAAACAGACCTATTGAAGAGATCAATCTTGCGAAGAGCATTCTACTTCGCCGACCAACGCTCGAACAACTACGGTCCATTTCCGACGAGTCAAAGAACTTGCAGGACTTTACGACGGGCTAGCTCGAAGAATGATTCTTTCCAACCTTGAGGATCTGAGTGACCTCTCGCTTAGCTGCAACAACGTTACCGCAGATCAGCATCCCGGCATCCTCTAGGTCGGATCGACCATCTGTGAGTTGGGAACAGTATTGAAGCACTTGACTACCTTGGTCGAGGGAAGTTCTCGCTGGATGTGCCCAGAGGGTCGGTGAATCCCACGATTCACCAACCCCTCTCAGCTCGTGGGCAACCTTGCTCAATGTTGGGAGTGAGAGGGCGCACAAGTTGAATGGCAATAGAAGTCCAAAGTGCTCATATGTCGGGCTCAGAACTTTCCTGACCTACCTAACGACGGACCCTACCAGGCCCGAATATATAATAAGAGGACGATGATTCTAGCCAAGAACGAGATATCAATGACAGACGAGATGATATCATACCCATACGAGCTCGATGACCACGTTAGGCTATACGGGATGAGGGCAGATGAGTTCAAGTATCTTAGAGAGACCTGTCCAGTCTGCGAAAATCGTATCGATGAACTCGGGTGGTGTGGGCACGGCAACATAGGTGGAGGCTAGTCTTTTCGGTTTTGGTAACACCTACATGATGAGCCGAAAGCTTCACGGCTACTAATAATATTAGTCCCGTCTTGAAGGTGGCGCTCGTGTACCCCGGCAAAAGGGGACGTGCCGATTTACAGAGGCATGATTAACGACGACAAGAGAAACAAGGTTGGAGATGTATCGCTGTGGACTCTCGTATCTCGCGGACCGTTACTCGATTGTCCAAGGTGTTCATGGGGCTGTGGCATTTAAAAGCCCTCGTAAGAGAACAAGGAAGGCATGAGATTCGTTGAGAGTTCGCTTCAGATGATCGGGGGAACTCCACTCCTGAAATTGCGAAAGGTGACTTCGGGTCTGGATTCGAGTGTCTTCGTAAAGTGCGAGTTCATGAATCCGAGTGGAAGCATTAAGGACAGGATAGCTCTGAAGATGATTGAGGGTGCAGAGCAGAGAGGCAGGCTCAGATCCGGTGGAACCATAATTGACATGAGTAGTGGAAACGGCGGTCCTGCTCTTGCATTCGTGGGAAGCGTGAAGGGTTACAAGGTCCGCATGCATATCCTTTCCAAGTGGACGGCCTCCTACAGCCCCGAGAATCGAATCAAGATTATGAAGATCTTTGGTGCTGAGGTAAGTCCGATAGACCTTGACGAATACAAAGATCTTCTGATTGGGCTTTCGGAGCAACAGCACGCAGCGGCTGCTTACGGCTTGGGGATGAAAACCTGCTATGAGCTTGAGCGGGACAATAAGTCGTTCTGGTGGGCCGATCAGATGTCGAATCCCGATAACACTTTGGCTCACAAGATGGGGACCGGCAGGGAGATCATGGAACAGACCGACAACAAGGTCTCCGCCTTTGTCTGCTCGGTGGGGTCGGGGGGAACATTGCTGGGTGTGACGGAAGCCATAAGAGAAAAGTCGTCATCGGCGGGCTCCACCAGGATTGTGGGTGTCGAACCCGAGGATATGATGGTGCTTGAAGAGTGGGCGAAGTCAGGCTTCCTGAACGACTTTCTTTCGAAGCTGGGAGTTCCAAAGAGGAAGTACATCGTCGAGGAGATTGTGGAGAAGGGTCTTCCTGATGAGATAGTCCATGTCGGGCATGATGAAGCGAGAGAGATGGCCAATCGTCTCTCGAGAGAGGAGGGTCTCTTCTGCGGACTCTCATCAGCTGCAAACGTCTACGCGGCGATTAAGATCGCTAGGAGGCTCCCCAAGGGAGCAAACGTAGTCACCATATGCCACGACAGTAGGGACAGATACTTCCCTGAGTATCCAAAAGAAAACTACGTGACTTAGCTCCCTGTAATTACAGAAGCGAGCGTGGCATAGCCAACTAGTGAGACGGAACCATTTCTAGCACCATTTCTAGTGTGGAAATCGTCGGAATTGAATCAGCATCGAAACAGACTATTAGGGACTTTGCTCCACAAAATGGACAGTCCCGGACTTCGTACTCTTCTATTGCTTCGTGGGGTCATACAGGATGATCCCGAGAATACCTCATGATGCCTTCCGTATCTTGTCATTACCTTTCAGGCGTTTTGGGCCTGTAATAACATAAACAGTCCTTTCTCAGTTGAACAAAGCAGGTCTAGCTGTTTTGGATGGGGCCGGTGAGATTTGAACTCACGATCGCCACCGCACTGGCTAGTGTCTGTGTAGCTCCAGTCCCCAGGGTGGAATCCTAAACCATCCTAGACTACGGCCCCAAATATCCGTAGTCCTCTTCCTACGGACATCCATATCACTGTCCGTCGTTCTCAATTTAAGTGTTCCAGACATCTCCCTGAACCAGAGTACACAATGGCTACACGATTTCGGTACCACGGCAGGAGATTGTCCGAAGAATGTTCCAATGCACGACGCTACTACATCTTTCTCTTCCTGTGACAAGGTTCACTTCTCAGCCCCCATTCTCACGCAGATTTCTGCCAAAGAATCCTCGTCTCTCAATTCGCTGTTTCACATTATGAAGAATCCTCAAGAGACCACCTCGATTATTTTGTCTCTCGTCTTCGCCCCTCTTACGATGAAGACCTTTGATTTCGGAACCCCAAGATGCTTGGCCATGATCTCCAGAAGTCTCTTGTTGGCTCGGCCATGTATCGCCCTTTCATCGACCCTTACTTCGAAGACTGATTCGTCGACCTTGGTTACACTGACCTCTCTTGCGTTTGGAGTCACGTGAACCCTGATGAGCATGTGTGTCTGACTGTAGGCGCCGCGTTCTGTAAACGTTGCGACAGGCAGTGAACTCTCGCTTTTGATTTTCATTGTCTCCACCACATGGGCATTTTGACATTTTTTGCTCGATTTCCCTGAAATTGGCACTTAAGTTCAACCCATGGCTTAAGTGAACACCCCTACGGTAATCCCTTGCATTGATGCTGTTACTTCAGATGGATGTCGAACCAACGTATGTAGTGATTAAGCCTAGTGACCCTGTGCTTCGGCTTGCCGACGCGGGAAAGGTCGTGGTTCTCCCCGGGGAAGAGAACGAGCTCCGCTTCCTTGCCCAGCCTTTTGAGGGAAGTAAAGAACTGAATCCCCTCGACCATCCAGCACCTGTAGTCTTCCATTGAATGGACGAGCATGACGGGAGTCTTCACGCTCGGCGCATACCGGAGGGGTGAGTCGTTCAGGAGTTTCTCCTCTGCTTTCCACGGGTCGCCTCCTATCTGGTCGTCTGTGAAGTAGGGTCCGATGTCGGAAGTTGCCCACATGCTCACCCAGCTCGCTATGCTCCTGTCGGATACGGCAGCCTTGAACCTGTCCGTGTGCCCAACGACCCAGTTCGTCATGAATCCGCCGTAGGAGCCTCCAGCGATGGCAAGGCGAGAGCCGTCTATCTGGGAGTAGACCTTCAGCACGTAGTCGAGCCCCGTCTGAACTCTGGCTTCTGCTCGGTCCTCTGGATCCCATCAGTAATACCAGTAATACCGATATGCCTTCGAATTGGGTGTATTGGGCAGAAACACGACGTATTTGGGAACGTGGGGAAGATTCAGGAAGAATACGGTTGCAAAGGCGTTGAAGGACGAGTTCTAGGAGTTATTGGTTGTGGAAGGGTAATTTTACCTCTTTCTTAACTCCTCGATCTTGGCTTTAATCAGGGGATCGAAGCTATCTAGGTGCCTCGCGATGTTCATCCTCGACTCCACTGGGAGCGACTTGAATTCGGTCAGGAGCTTGTCGCAGCCTTCGCTGGGCGGCATGATACCTTCCCAGCGGCCAGATGGCGTGACCACCAGGGTCACAGGGCATCCTACGACCGGTTGTGGCGAACGTGGCCTGGTCTTTCAGCTGTGCCCGAAGTGGTCAGGCAACTATCGCAGAGTTTCTTGTATTGATGGTCTACGTCACTCAATGTAGCCCGGTTGGTTTCCCGGCTCAAAGCACCTAGGGATTCAGTAGATCACATTGGCAAAGACACGAAATCGTTATTAGATGAACTCCAGCAAGATTAGTCTTGGTTTTAGATGAGAGCCTCTGGTGCGATTGCGTTTTGGTCGCATCCTTGTCGCTGTTGACGGTTCTGAGAATGCGTTAGGAGCTTGCAGCGTAGCAGCGAGTTTGGCCAAGAGCTACAACTCAGTGGTGACAGTCCTCCACGTCATCCCAGCTGCCAGCATCTCCACCGAAGTAGCAGAGAAGCTGGTCCAGAAAGCTGCATCCTTGGCTGAGAACGAGGGTTTGGAAGTCGCCAGAAAGATCCTCCGTGCTCGCGCCTCGGTTGTCCAGACAATCACAGAATACGCTGATTCTTCGAAGAGCGATCTCATCGTTGTTGGCACTAGGGGGTTGGGTGGTTTCAGGAGGATGCTGATCGGCAGCGTCTCAAGCGGCGTAGTGGCGCATGCCAGGTGCCCAGTGCTGGTCGTTAGGATGACTCCCTCCGAAGACAAGGTACGATTCAAGCGTGTCTTGGTAGGTGTTGACGGCTCTGAGAGCGCGTCG
Organism: uncultured Nitrososphaerota archaeon; assembly: GCA_963836465.1. Lineage (GTDB taxonomy): Archaea > Thermoproteota > Nitrososphaeria > Nitrososphaerales > Gagatemarchaeaceae > CAWIJZ01. Next base: position 54,548 of record CAWIJZ010000061.1, on the reverse strand, counting down.
AGGGCTGTCATGGTCGCCGTCGATCTGTCAAAAAGACTGGCAGCTGACCTTGTAATACTGCACGTCATACACATTGCATCGGCAATCTACTCTGGTGGTGGGGTGGGGCTAGTTCCCATCGACAAGATAGCAAGGGAAGCAAGGCTGGAGGCTGAGAAGTTCGTTTCAGCCGCAGCCTCTGCAGCGAAGGAGCACGGAGTAGAGGCGAAGGAAGAGACCATTCAGGATATGCAATCGCCTGTGTGGGAGATCACCCACTACGCCGAGAAAAACGGGATTGAACTCATAGTCGTCGGGACAAGAGGATTGGGAGGTTTCAGTAGGCTTCTCCTCGGCAGCGTGGCAGGCGGAGTGGTGAGCTATGCGCACTGTTCGGTTCTTGTAGTCCGATAGACGCTGGCACGCGAACTAGGTTTGAGCACGGTCATCGCATTGTCGACCGAGATGCTCGTCAGGGGGTTCCCGCGGTTCATTGGGTTTAAAGGTGCCATTGAGCCTACGCAGACTGCTAGGAGAGAGAATCGGACTAGCACTTATCTTGCCATAAACTGCCAGGAGAGAGACTCGAACTAGCACTTATCTTGTTAGCAACAGCTAGGAGAGAGACTCGAACTAGCACTTATCTTGGTATAGCAACAGCTAGGAGAGAGACTCAACTAGCACTTATCCTAGTATAGCAACACTTTGTTCGCTGGATTGGCGTTGCGTGTTGCTGTCATGTGGCGTTTCTAATGACTTATGTTCATGGTCTAGAGCATGGCAATAGGTGTTAACAAAAATTCCGTAAATTACAATTTAGCTAGTCCAAATCCGCAATTATTCTAATCATTTCTGTGAGAGCAGCAAACAGCCGTTTGCGATAGTATGCGGAGGCACACTCTTTTCCTCAGCATGAGGAAAAAGCGGGCGGTAGCATGACAGAACTTGAGCGAAGCGCTAGTCAGCAGCGCTACCATGTCCGTGCACACTAGGCAACACCGCTACCATGGAGAGTCTGTACGAGTTTTCTTCGGTTAATGCAGCCCTTTTTCCATAACATTGACGATGGAGTTAACGGTTCTTGTAGCTCATCCATCCCTTGACCGATTGTTTCGCGAGCGATAGCTTATCGTTCACGTCCCTAACATTCTGGAATTTTTCGCTTTTGAATTCAGCTATGCACACTCCGCGCGTTACAAAATTCTTGCCCTCGTTGGTTCCCTCCATGTTGTACTCGTATACGCCTGTGTTGCTCTTACTAACAGGCCGATTCCAGTCTCCGTTATCTTGAGATTCGAGGCCGTCTGGATCGCCCAGGTAAGGTAGCGCTTTATTTCGCTCTTGCCCTTGAATGTTCCTTCGACTGATTGATAGGAGGCGTCGTCTTGAAAGCAGGAGAGGGCTTTCTCTACATCTTTCTTGTTGACTGCATCAACGAACTCGCGTAAAACGCCTGCAAGTCTTTCTTCGGACATGCGCTCTTTCAGACATTGCCTGCTAGAAAAGGATTCACATGAAAATACACTACGCTTCGACGCCAAGATCTTGTGATGAGTGACTGTGTCCCTTCGTACTAACCCGAGGTATCTCGAGTCCCTGAAGACTCGGGCTGACTAGTCGGCAGTAGCTGAGATTCGGACACATACTAAAAAAAGCCTACTACCCCGTTCAGAAATTTCCAGAAGTCGGGTATCTCTCTCTTTGTCAGTTCTCTCTAAGAATTCTGCCTGCTCCTTTCGTTGCAAGGATTGGGTGGGCTGGGTTACTCTACAGCAAGTAGTTGGTCATAGACATACGAGTCATCGAAACGGGAGCACCAGCCGCGAATCTCCTCAAACTTCTTATGCGCTGCCGTGAAGTTCTTGTGAACTGCCTTCATCCTCTCCTGAAACTCTTTCATTTCTTGGTCTTCCTTCCATTTTGACATGGGTAGAGCTTGTTGCTTCTGCTGCGATACTTATTAGAAGGACAAACGCCAGCGGAGAAGCAGGCATCGGGATTCAGGGAGAGAACTCTTCTTTCTCATCTTCTTTTTCTCACCTCGAATGAGGCAGTAGCGACTCCTGTTGCGCTGACATGAGTCGCTAGTGAAGGGCCAGCCAACCAGAACGTCTTACGTATCAGTCAAATGGCTTGTGCTATAAAGAACGCCACCAAGGGGGAACGAACCTAAGGAAGGAGTCATGATTCAATAAAATCTACTACATCGTCGCTTGGCTTTTAATCACCTTCATCGTGGCGTAACTGCGTTCTATCGTCTACCATCCTATATCATCGGAAACGCAACCGAGGTTCCTTCGGAGTTCCTGACGGGCATACTGACCTTTGGCGGTATTATGATAGCCGTCACAATTCTCCCATTCTCAGTCTCGTCTTCGCTCAAACAGAAGTCAGACCCGAGGTCTTTCGCATTTGGAATATCGGTATTCTTCATATTCTCGGCCATCTTTACACTCTATTCGCTACTTCAACTCCATACAGGTCAGTCCGGGGAAACGGCGGCGTTCATTGGGAATGCCGAGATTTGGTCAATCGGCTTCATGGCCTTGGGAACGGTCATCTGGTTCTTCATCTCCTTCGGATGATTGGTTGGGTTGACATTGTTGTATGAATAGAGATTGGTATTCTGTGAGTGCTTAGCTCTGAGATTGTTCTAGAAGAGTCCACTGCTGGTTCCCGCTTCCTTCGGGAATCACTACAAAATTGGTACGCGCCTGTTAGTAAGTCATATTTCCCGACTAATGCGCAGGTTATAAACCCTTCAAGAAGTGCCCATGCCAGCGGAGGGTTCGGGTGAGGGTCAATGGAGGTCAGAGTTTGGAAGCTCTTGGTTTCGTTGTTCGTCGTGATTGTCGCTTTTTCAGCAACAAGCATTGTCCACGTCGTTACGCAACCTCCACGATAACCGTTGGAGGTGCTCCCTGGAGAGTCGCTTACGATTCCGGCAAGGGCGGAGATATTCGTGGTCAATTCTGCCGGAGGTAACGTCTCGGTCTTGTCGGACAGCAGCTATGCTGTGCTGGCAACAGTGACTGTGGGACAGTCACCGTACAGAGACATTTACGATTCTGGCAGGGGAGAAATATTCGTTGCTAACTACGGTGCCAACTCCGTATCAGTCATATCTGACAGTGCCAACGCCGTCGTTGCAACCGTTCCTGTGGGAGCCTCCCCGTCATCCTTTGCCTATGATTCCGCCAAGGGCGAAGTCTTCGTGGCCAACTCCAATGCAGGCACTGTCTCGGTCATATCCGATGGCACAAATGTCGTCGTAGCAACCGTCACTGTGGGAAGCGGTCCATACGATTTGAGCTATGATTCGTCCAAGGGTGAGGTTTTTGTAGCCAATGCCTACTCGCGCTCCGTCTCAGTTATATCGGACAGCAGTAATCAAGTGCTTGCAACCGTCACTGTGGGAAGCGGTCCCTCGGCGTAGCTTATGATTCGTCCAAGGGCGAAGTTTTTGTAGCCAATTCCGTCTCAGGCACGGTCTCAGTCATATCCGATAGCACCAACAGTGTCGTAGCAACCGTGCCGGTGGGAGCCAGTCCCGGAGCCGCGGTTTATGATTCTGGCAAGGGTGAGATCTTCTACTCGATAGAGGCTCGGCTTCGGTTTCGGTCATATCCGATAATAGCAACACCGTCGTTAACCACCTTCTCCGTGGGCACCAATCCATATTGCGCTGCCTATGATTCCGCCAAGGGCGAAGTCTTCGTAGCCAATGAAGGCTATGGCACAATCTCAGTCATATCAGACTCGTTTGGCACATCCACGTCTAGCACTCTAGCTTCGTCAGGGTCGCAACCAACTATACCACATCAAGTACGGTTCAGACGACATCGCCATCGTCTGCGCCCAACATTGTGCAGCATGTCTTGGTTCCCAATCCAGCAAGTGCTGTTGTCACGGTCGGCGTATCCGCAGCGATAGTAGGAGCGGCTTCGCTAAGTTTTCGCCGCCATTAGCGACCCCCTCGGTGGCTTTGGTGGAGCGCTCGCCGAGAAAGTCAGAGGCGTAATCCCTGACAATATGAAACAGTGGCTGGAAGAAGTGGTTTCCTCCAGGCGCAAGCTCGAAGCAATCGAAAAAAAAGGTTCTCTTTCAAGCCCACCAAGACTGAAACCTTGGCGTACATCGTGGCGATAGTCGTCCTAGCGGTCTCCTTCTCATACGTCAAGGTCATCACACTCAGCCAGATGTGGGCGTTACTTCCTGTCTTCTTTGCTACAAGCTTCATCGTCGGCTTTGTTCAGAAATACTCTTCGATAGCATACTTGCGAAGCAAGGCGTGTGGAGTGAATGCTGATTTGGCCCCTGGGACTCGTTCTCTTTCTTTTCACGACCTTCGCTTTGAAAGTGCCTTTCTCCTCACCTACGCGGAACGTTCACTCCAAGAAATTCACGAAACATTTCGGCCCTATAGTTTCCGTATCTGAACTCCTCATTGGTCTGGCCTTTGCCGGCTTATTCTTCTTGCTGTTGAGGTTGGTTACGTGCTGTTGGAGGGGCAGGCTTGTCCATGTGCGTGATTGGCTCTTTCTTTTGCACTTTTCCTGTGTCGCCCCTGAGCGGAAAAGACATTTACGACCACAGCAGGCGTCTCTGGGCATCACTCTTCATCATTACACTGGTCATCTTTGCCGCTTGGTTGCTACTTGCGTAGAAAAGAACACCTGAAATGATGAGAAGGTTGCCCTTCACCAAGGCATGTGGAAGTATGAGGGGAAGTGAATGGTAAACCTGTCGACATGTAGGGCGCTAGACATCATTGAATCGTCCTTCCGCACTTCGTGCAGAATCTCGCGAGTTGTGTGATTGGCGTCCCACCAGCTACAGTAGCGCACAGTGCTCTGGCCTTTCCGAAATGATTTGGGGAGATCGAACCCCATCGTCTTTCTGAACTTAGTCTTGAGATTGAATCGAGGTTCTTCATATTATTCTGATAGATGCTGATGAACTTGATTCCGTTCTTGTCGTATTGTGCCATCTTCCATTTCATGCTCCGCTGATACTTTTTGCTAGTGTCTAGGAGTCCCCAGTATTCCACATACACGTTGTAATCTGAGAGATAGAAGTCAGATGCGAAGGTCTGCTTGAAGATCAAGGCGTCAGTCTGAGCGCCTTTCTCATAGACGTATCTTATCCCGTTCTCACTAAGTAGTCGCATTCTCTTTCAGCTCCTCTTCACGTCTCCCCTTCATTGTTCGCGTCACTTCTTTGATTTCTTAATGAAACAGGAAAGCTAAAAGGTCCATGCTTCTGGCGAATCGCCTGTGGCTATGTGGGGATGAAAGCAACCTCTTTGCTGTCTGCCAACAGCAGGTACGTGACCTCTGCTATCAGGGAGGACGACGAGCTAGCCGACCAGCTGAGGAGAAGCGGAAAAAAGGTAATCAAGCTGAGCAGTGGAGACCCGCCGATATACTATCCGACTCCTCAGTATATCATCGACGCCTACGTGGAAGCGCTCAGGGAAGGGAAGACATCCTACTCCAGGTCGCAGGGGATCCCTGAACTCGTGAACGCTGTAATCGAGCGCTATGGGCGCATGTACGGCCTCAGCTTGAGGGAGAATGATGTGCTTGTGACGAACGGACTCTCAGAGGCATTGATGTTCCTGAATGCAGCGATGATGAATGCGAATGATACAGCCGTCATCCTGAGACCGTACTACGCCCAGTATCCAGTGGCGATAAAGATGTTCGGCGGCAACATCCTGCTGGGCGACTACGAAGAGAATAACGACTGGAACGTGGACCTTGACGGCCTGGTCAGGTTGCTCAGGAAAGCGCGAAAGGGTTCGAAGAAGCCGAAGTACATGCTCATAACGAACCCGAACAACCCCACCGGCACAGTACTCCCGAGGCAGGTGCTCGAGGAGATTGTCGAGATAGCCAAGGAGAACAGGCTTCTGCTCATAAGCGACGAGATTTATGACGAAATCGTCTACAACGGAGCGAGCTTCTCAAGCATCGGTCAGCTCGCGAGAGGAATGCCTTACATTGTCATGAATGGTGCCTCGAAGGCCTTCGATGCTACCGGCTTCAGAATTGGGTACGTCCTGATACCCGAGAGCGACAAGGTCTCGGAGGAGCTGAAGAGCAAGCTAGGCGACTACTGCAAGACGAGGTTGTGCGCGAATACCCCAGCCCAGTACGCGGTAGCGAAGGCGATCGGGAACTGGACGGAGCACCGGAGAACGGTCGAAGAGATGATAAAAGCGATAGAGGAGAGCGTCAACTTGGCGATGAGGCTGCTACAGGAGAATGAGCACCTTAGCGCAGTGAGGCCGAACGGCGCATTCTACATCTTCCCTAGGATTCACTTGAGGGACACGGACTTCAAGAATGACAGGGAGTTCGTCCAAGCACTACTGAAGGAGAAACTCATACACATGACGAGGGGCTCTGGCTTCGGCTCCCCGAACCACTTCAGGATTGTCGCTCTAGCTCCGAAGGATGTGATGAACTACTGTATTGAACAGGTCAACGACTTCTGCAGAGAGCACTCCAGTGAAGGCGGCAGATGAACAGGAGCAGCATTGAGATCTTCGCTCGCACGCAAGTAACTCATATCCTTCTCGGAGCAAACCCTGCGAAGTGCCTGATCATCTAGTCCCTGTAGAGGGGCCCAGAGGGTGTGGGGGAGACCAGCTGTCAGGTTGGCTGCCACGGTGCAGGCTTGAAGACTTTCGCTATCTCTAAGCATTGTTCAGCTTGTAGGTTGGGAGAATCTTGGAATGATTTGCTAAGGATTAGGGAGTCTTTTCGGAAAATCGATATATAAAAACCAGGGGGCCGGTTCGTGTCCGATATGAGTCGAAAGATTCTGCTTTTGAGTACAGTTTTGCTCTTGGCGGGCGTCGCCCTCCTACTCTACGCCGATCCGCTCGCCAGACTCAGCCTCGGAGTGTCCAGCCCGACCTTCAGTTTCACTTCCTCCGTTACCAGGACTTTCACAACAGGCAGTCGGACGGTGACTTTCAGTCCCGGCAGCGGCAACTTCACCGCTGGGAGCTTCCCCACCGGGGGCTTGGCCGGGAGATCGGTCAACACCAACGGGACCATAGAGACTTTGGTGGCCATTGCGCTCGTCGGGGTCGGGCTCGTGCTGGAAGTGATGACCATCTTCCTCTGGCAGGGACAGCAAAAACAGGCGACGCCGGCCGTAGCAGGGTAAAGATGTTTCCTTATGCAGTCAAAGCGTGCTTACGAGAGTTCGGACAACGCGATTGAAGTGGTTGATCTGGAGAAGAGATACGGTGACGGCCCGGAATCGACCTTGGCTCTGAGGGGTGTCAGCTTCGTGGTAGAGAGCGGAGGGTATGTTTCGATAAGCGGTCCGTCAGGTTCTGGAAAGAGCACCCTCCTGAACATGATTGGAGCGCTCGACAGGCCCACCTCCGGGCGAGTACTTCTCGACGGAGTGGACATCTCCAAACTCTCAAGCGCTGAGCTTGCCAGAATGAGGAACCAGAAGATCGGTTTTGTGTTTCAGGACTTCTATCTGATCTCGAGGACATCGACCGTGGAGAACGTCGAGCTCCCTCTCTCCATTGGCGGGGTGCCCCCAAAAGAGAGGCGGGAGCGGGCCATGGTTCTCCTGGAGGGTTTCGGTCTCGCCGAGAAGGCGAAAAAGAGCCCGAGCAAGCTGAGCGGCGGACAGCGGCAGCGTGTCGCTGTTGCCCGCGCACTGGCTAACGATCCGTCCATAATACTGGCCGATGAACCGACTGGAAATCTCGATTCGCAGAACGCCGAGCTTACGATGGACTTCCTCGAGAAACTGAACACGGATTTTGGAAAGACGCTGATAATCATTACTCATGACCCGAATATAGCTGCGAAAGCAGGTAGGACGATCATGATGCGGGATGGAATGATAGAAAGGATAGTGGAGAATTGAGGCCTTGAGAACACACACGATTCTATCAGCTCTGCTGTTGTTCCTTATAATAACAGGAGCGGCGACGATCTACGGGGCCCCGGTTTCGGTACCATCCTCGACAACCTCTACTACCACGCTTTGTGTGCCGTCGGCTAGTCCGTTCACCGTGACGGGAGCGGCATGGGGAACCTCCGGATCCCCTTTCAGCGCAGGTCCTGGTGACCAGAACGTTCCTCTAACTGTTTCCATGCTGTACACTGGTCTCTGCACGTTGACAGCGTCGCAGTTCGAGATGATATTGTCTCAACCATTCACGGGAGCTGGCGGGGATGCTAACGTCTCGACGTACGCGGTCAACATCGCGCCTGATAGCATTATCAGCGAGACGTACTACGTAAACCTCAAGCCCAACGCCTCGTTATCGACCTACACCATCCCACTGCATATCGAATACAATACAAGCGACTTCCTCGGAGTCTTCTCACAGTCAACCAGTGCAATCGTAACGCTGAGGGGTTCCGTTCAACTGAATTTTGCATCGAACGTCGACACTCTGTATGCGGGAACTGTGAACAACGTAACGATCTTAATCTCCAACCGAGGCTCTGGTACAGCAGCTTCGATTACACCCTCAGTCTCCACGGCAGCGCAAGTCGGTATCCTCAATCGGCTATCTAGCGTTCAAGAGCTCTCTCCAAACGCGACGGTCAGCGAAACGTTGAGGATCTGATGTTCCATCATCTCTCTCCGGTTCGACCGTTTCGCTCTCCTTCTCAGCTGGCTACTACGATGCCTATTCAACCAGCCAGACGACTACCCAAAGTCTGGGCTTCTCGGTCTCGACTAGCCAGTCTCCCGTTAACCTGGTCTTCGCGTCCAACGTCCAATACCTCTCGGCTGGCGAGGTCAACAACCTGACGATCTCGATTTCGAACCTCGGATCAGGGAAGGCGTCGTCCGTTTCATTCACCGTAACGGCACCCTCCCAGGTCAGCATCCTGAACCAGCTTTCGGCTGCACCCTCATTGAATCCTGGTGCTGCGGTTTCGCAGATTCTTCAGGTCTTCGTGCCTTCATCGCTCGCGGGCTCCGCGGTGACCCTCACCTTCACGGCTAACTTCAAAGACTCATCCTCCATCAGCCAGACGACTACCCAAAGTCTGGGCTTCTCGGTCTCGACTAGCCAGTCTCCCGTTAACCTGGTCTTCGCGTCCAACGTCCAATACCTCTCGGCTGGCGAGGTCAACAACCTGACGATCTCGATTTCGAACCTCGGATCAGGGAAGGCGTCGTCCGTTTCATTCACCGTAACGGCACCCTCCCAGGTCAGCATCCTGAACCAGCTTTCGGCTGCACCCTCATTGAATCCTGGTGCTGCGGTTTCGCAGATTCTTCAGGTCTTCGTGCCTTCATCGCTCGCGGGCTCCGCGGTGACCCTCACCTTCACGGCTAACTTCAAAGACTCATCCTTCGACCAGACGATCGGCTTCTACGTCTCCCCGATGGAACCCGCTTCACCCTTCGTCATCGAAGGTGTGCAATGGGGGACGTCGAACCTCTCGCCCCAGCCGGGTGACAGGAACGTTCCTCTGGTTCTGAACCTCCAGTACCTAGGTACGGCCACGGCCACTAACCTCCAGGCGACCCTGGATCTTCCTTCTGGATTCACCGACCAGAACGGCCGCTCCAGCGCGGTGACGTACACTCCGACGGTCAGCATCGACCAGGCATTTCAGCTGACGTTCTACGTCAACATTAACGGTACGTTAGCGACTGGCAGCTACAACTTCCCGCTCGACCTCGCCTGGACTACGGCCACATCGTCGGGGCTCAGCGAGAAGGTCACGGTCTCGACTCCGGCCATCGGCCGGTCCACGGGCTCCGGCGGGATCTCCCTCTCACTCAGCCAGGTGAACGACTCGGTCGTCGCAGGGACGCAGTCGAAAATAGCGTTCGTCCTGACAAACGTGGGGACCGAAAGCATCTATTCCCCTGTCTTCTCCCTGACCGTCTCGTCGCCGCTTGTGATCGCCAACTCGCCCTCTGTGCCTCAGCCCGTGGTCAGGCCAGGACAGAATGTTCCCTACAGCGCGGTTGTCGCGAGCAGCCCCAGCGCCACGGTGGGGACCTATGGCGGAACCCTCTCGGTAACCTTCACCGACCTCAGCGGCAGCCAGCACACGCAGAGTTTCTCAGTTGGATTCATGCTGAGCGGGGCCGTCGTGCTGATAGTGCAGGACGAGCAGGTATCCCAGAGCTCCAGCAGCGTCACCGTTAGCGGTTCCCTGCTCAACGAAGGAAACTCCCCCGCGTATTATGCCGAAGTCTCAGGACCATCAACAAAGCCCCGATCGGAAGCGAAACGGCTTACTACGTCGGCGAAGTCGACGCCAACACGCCGACTCCATTCAGCGTGACGATACCCTACCCTGCGCCCAACAGCGCTCAGCCGAATGCGGTCATAAGGCTCAACGTCACCTACAAGGACAGCTTCGGCACCGTGGCTATATTCACAAGTTCCAACACCACACACCTGGAGTCCGCTGAGCAGTTGTTTCTTAGCACGGCCACGACCAGTGCCAGCACGCAGAACTCCGGCGAGGGACTCGTGACTCTCGTGTCCTATTCCATCATCGCAGTGATCGTTATCGCTGCCGTAGTCGGTGCGCTAATGGTCCGTAGGAGGAGGTCCTCAACGTCCAATACCTCTCTGCCCAAGAAAGAGCAGAAGGTGATCTAGACCGCTGGTGTCCGAGAAGAATGAAACCTCTTGATCTCTTCAAGTTCGCCCTTAAGGCGCTCAGGGAGCGCAAGTTAAGAGCCGTTCTGACGATAATAGGCATAGTAATCGGGCCGGCTACCATAGTGGCGCTCGTCGGGGCAACCCAGGGCTACAGCAGCGCCAGTACCTCGAGTTTCCAGAGCCTCGGGGCGACGACAATATTCGTGTCGCCGGTGGGGAGGGGGTTCTCGCTGACGACCAGCACCGTGCAAGATATTCAGAGCCTCCCAGACGTTTCCTACGCCATACCATACCAGGAGGCGAGCGGCCAGATAACCCAGGGTGGGGAGACGATAAACGTCCAGTCCCTGGCCCTCGACTTGAATCAGCTCAACAAAGTCTTCCCGTCACTGAAACTCGGGCAGGGTTCGCTGCCTGCGAGTGCCGATCCGGCTGGCGCGGTCATCGGCAATTCGATTGCCTATCCGAATATCAAGGGCTCTGTAAACGTTACGGTCAGCCAAGTTCTGACCATCGCAAGCGTGAGAACCTCCTCGTTCGCTTTCTTCTCATCACCAGGAGGACCCTCAAGCGAGAGCACGCAGCGCTCCTTCGTGGTGCGGGGAATCTTCGACGCGTTCGGTCAGGGTTACCTTCTCAACCCCGATAACTCCGTTTTCGTCCAGCAGTCCGTGGGCCAGCAGCTGCTCCACAGCACGACGTTCAACGGGATCATAGTTGTGGCTTCGAGCGCCGGAACCGTCAATCAAGTAACGACCGAGCTCACCACCAGATTCGGGCAGGACATCCGGACAACCGCTGTGACCTCTCTCCTCTCGACGATCCAGTCAGTAACCCAGGGCACTACGACTTTGCTGGAGGCGGTAGCGGGAACGTCAGTGATAGTGGCCTTCGTGGGAATCATGACGACGATGTTCACCTCAGTCCTGGAGAGAACCACAGAGATTGGCGTACTGAAGTCCCTCGGAGCCAGCAGTCGGAGCATCATGTTGGTGTTCATCACTGAGGCGTCGGTAACAGGTCTGATCGGCGGGGTCATTGGTGCGGGAGCGGGAGCAGCCCTCTCATACGTTGTCATCTCGCTTCTCAGCGGGTCGATCGGCTTCGGTGGACTTCGACTAGGTGGCGGCGGGTCTGCCGCGACTGTCGCAAGAGCAGGAGCAGCTGGCGGAGCGGGCTTCCTCGGCGGCGCTTCGTCTTCCTCGGCGACGGCCTTGACGATATCGCCCGTGATTACCCCCGAGATCATCGTAATCGCAATTCTAATCGCGACGGCGGTAGGCACACTTGGCGGACTACTTCCCGCATGGAGGGCTTCAAGGCTCACCCCGGTCGAGGCCCTCCACAGGTCGTGAGCTCGCATGGAAAGGTCTATTTCGTGTCAGATGAAATCTAACTGGAGTCAGCTCGAGGCGATAGGATTATTGATGAGCCCACCCGCTCCCGCTAGCGTGGACTCATTCGAGCGGGTCCTTTGGTGGCTGTTTGCAGGTAGCGCAGGCGCGACTACGAGAGCTCAAGTACTTCATGCCATCAGAGAACAGCCACGAAACGCGCAGCAGTTGTCTGAGTTTCTAAAACTGGATTACACCACTGTAAGACACCATCTGCGCGTTCTGGAGGTCAACAGACTGGTCGTGACGGAAGGAGACAAATACGGCAAGCTGTACTTCCTCTCGGACTTGATGGAGTCGCAGTGGACGAAGCTCGACAACATCCTCAAGAAGATTGGTCGGGAAAAGAGGAGTGATGAATCATGACAACGAGTCAAGGAAGCAGCGGGCGCCTTTCACGCGAGATCTGGGTTCCCGTCGTGGTCCTTGTTGGTGTGTTGATCGGGTTGCTAATAGATTTGTTATCCCGTCCGAACTTTGGGGGTCCTCGACCCCCATTCGAGCCCTACGCACTCGGTTACGAGCTAGTGGGAGACTCCCACGTGATTCTCTCCACCGTTAGCATCGCCCTACTCATCGCGCTTCTGGTGGTGTACGCAAGGACATACACGGAGACGAAAGGCAATTTTGCACTCGGCCTGTTGGTGGTGCTTTGCGCTCTCCTCTTTCAAGCTGCCCTTTCCTACCCAATTACCTTCGGTTTCATAGAACGCGTCTCTTTCCGGCCGGGGTTTTCGTCCCCAATAGCCGACGTCTTCATGATCGCCGCGTACGCGGTTTTCCTCTACCTCAGTCTTGAATGAAGCCTCGTGTGCTGGCCTTCGAGGTGCTTTTCTATCGATCTGTCAGCACCCAAGAAATCGGTAACGGTATCCCAAAGGTGTGCAACAGTGAGGCGTAGCTCTCGTCGCTCATATCCCGTTTGTACAGGGATAATGCCTTCAGGACAGAGTCGACCTTTTTCATCCCGAGTATCCTTCGAATCTTCTTTGACACCCTCCCGCCGATCAGAAGATACTGTGCGGCGGTCGTGACGTTCTTTGGCTTCCTGTTCAGACTAGCGGACTCGAAATCGATTATCACCGGTCTATCGTCGGCAATTACGACATGCTTGCGGAGGTTGCTGAGCTGGCCGTGGTCGAGGTTCACAATATCCATCTTCCTGCACTGGTTCAGGATAGAGTGCATCAGCTCTCTCACCCTGGCCCGAGAACCCGCTCCCCGGACCGTCATGAGCCAGTCGTCCACCTCCGCCCCCCGCACCAACTCCATGAGCAGAAAGTCCCTGGTGGCGCCGATACCGTGGGGTCCCACGCCCACCTTGTTCGCCATTTGGGTCAACCTGCGTTCCGAGTCCATACTCTCCCTGTTTGCGTCGGTTCGGCGAATCTTCAGAGCATAGACAACGCCTGTCGCTTCAACCTTGACCACAAGCCCCACAGTCCCGATGCCGAGGAGGCCGAGCCTCCCGATCCTCGTCTTTCCCTCAAAGATTATTTTGCTCACGCCGAGCTTCTTCAGTTGCGCAATCCTCCCCTTTGCAACACGCAGGTTGGGCTTGGGGTATGTCAGAACGTTCAGGTATGGAGTTCTCCCGAACTCATCAACCGAGATCTGTTCCAATTGTATCAGAGACAAGCTCCGTAAGTCCCTCCCTCAACCACTTTTCGCTCCTTGCTTCCCTGGCGAGAGTGCTCCCCCTGCGCAGCTTTCCTGTCCCTAGTATGGCTGCCGTGATGTCTTTTGAAGCCCCGAGCTCAGATATCTGCCCTCCTACAATGTCTTCAAGGAGGCGCATCAGAGATCGGTACCTCCTCCTCTGTAGCGAATGGAGCCTGCCGTCCTCGCCGACCCAGATCATCTCAGACTTGTCCCGATTCTTCGCCGTGAACTCTTCAGACTCCTTCGCGAACTTCACGTGGGGCCCAATTCTCTCCTCCAGCTCGGGAAGCTCCTCCATTTCGGGCAGGAGTAGTATCGCACTCTTTGTCCTCAGGTCTGAGGTGATGCTGGTGCGAACGGTCCTGTAACCGTGAAACGCGAGGTGTTTCATGAGGTGCCTGCTCGTTCTCTTCAGCTCTCCCCAGAGAGTGTCCTCGCTCAACTCGGCGTGATCAAATCTGAGAGCGATTACCTTCTTTGTGAGCGATCTTCTTACGATTCTGCCTTTCCCGCTGAAGAACTCGATGCTCGGGTTCTTGAGGTAGGCTCTTGACGCTATCACCATCTTCGCGAGACTTTCCATCGAGATCGCCTTTGCCAAGTCCCGCTTGCTGTCGATGGGGTCCCGAAGAGTGAAGAAGACTTCGTCAGAAACGGGCTTGAGGTTGGCGAAGAACTTCACCACTCCCTCGAGACTCCCGTGTTCGTGAACAAGCACCTCGGCCACGTAGCCGCTGAAGCCCTCGGTTTCTATCTCGGCTCCGTAGACGCCTATGACGCCGAGGAACCTCTTCAGCAGTCTTGCCTGCAATCTCTTGGTGTCATCGAAGTTCTCCAGGATGAATCTGACGTGGTACTGGGACCTGTCGGCGGCGCTCCTCCACTCGCCCGCCCTTACGTCGTAGCACGGGACCACGTTGACCTTGACCCCATCCACCATGGCCTCTGTGTACGGGTGCTGCGCATACTTCTTCCCGTACGGGTATCCTCTCACCGCCTTCCTTCCGACCTTCAGGCCTATCTCCTCGAACCTCCTTTCGTCGACCCGGGGTGATATCTTCACGAAGATGTCGACGTCCGCCTCGCCTGGGAGCCAGGTACCCTTCGCCAGAGAACCCGCAAGCAGCGTCCCGGTGACTTCTGGATACTTCTTGGCTGCCAGCACGGTCTTCTTGAATATCCTCTCCGCTATCTCTGTCAGCATCCTCTCGTCATCACGGGTGGGCGTGACTAACCTACTCGCAGCCGGAAGTGGGTCGATTAAGTTGATCACGCCAGCTGGTACTCTCTCACGTCGTTGTAGCTAGGACCCTGGGGAGTGAGGGTACTCGACTTGAGCTTGAGAACACCGAGATGCACTACCCCGAATTCGCGTGTCGTGTTAGCGGTGACGAAGGACGCCAGCCCCTCTCGGTTTCTCCCCGACCTGACCCTGGCAAGAGTAGCGTGCGCATGGTATGGTCTGTCGTCCTTCTCCCCGATACCGTCGAGCGCCCTTATCACAGCCTCAGCTAAGGGGACAATTCTGTCCTGATGTTCTCGGGCTACCCCCGCCCACACCACCCTCGGCCTTCCAAGGTTGGGGAATACTCCCACACCTTTGACCATGACGTCACCCGACCTGAGGGGTAAGCCTTTCAGCCTTGAGTCGATTTCCGCTACTCTGCTCTCTGCAATCTCTCCGAGGAACTTGACAGTAAGGTGAAGGTTCTGCCTGTCTACCACCGCTAGGTCAGCCTGAGTCTTTCTGAGTTCCTCCTGAGCCTCCACAAGCTTCTGAATTACGCTTTCCTGGACCTCGAGCGCGAGAAAAGCCCGCATTGGTATCCAGCTCACCTAGGAACGATGGGAGACAGTATTAAAACGAGTGCTCAGCAGAGCCGAAGCTGGTAATGCAAGACCAGATCTCGCCAGGTCAGAGGTTCTTTGATCATGGTGGGACTCACAGGTATGCCTGGAGCTGGAAAGTCCACCGCGGGACAGGCCCTGGAGTCGCTGGGTGTCCTACGAATAGTGATGGGAGACATCATCCGCGAGGAGACCAAGAGGAGAGGTCTGCAGCCTGACCAGGAGAACACAGGAAAGGTGATGCGGGAGCTTCGGGAGAAGTCCGGAGAGGCAGCCGTTGCGGAACTGTGTCTGCAGAAGATTCTCGCCTCGGGGGAGCGGTTTGTGATGGTTGACGGGATAAGGTCGGTTGCCGAGGCGGAAGCGTTCAGAAAGGCAGGTGACCTTCTCCTCGTTGCTATTCACGCGTCGAGACAGAGGAGGTTCCATCTTCTCAAGGAAAGGGGAAGGAGTGATGACCCGCTTCTGTGGGATGCGTTCATTTCCAGAGACGAGCGTGAGCTTGGCATCGGGTTGGGCAGGGTAATCGCTCTGGCTGACGAGGTCGTGTCAAACGAGCACTCGACTCCTGAGGACCTCGGCAGAACAATTGTCGCCCTGGTCAAGAGCTGGAGGCAGTCTCTTGCCAAATGAGCCTCGCTCGGTGCGCGTGATACTCATCGCAACCATCTCTCCATCAGAGAGCCCAGAGAATGTCTTGGCTGCTGCGAAGAATGTGCTTGGGGAGTGCGGCTACGAAATCAACGAATCTGCCGACGAGATCAGGTTGGTGTCGGACGACATCCGCTGCCTTCGACTTGTTCACGACCAACTTCGCGATAGAAGGATAAGGGATGCGGCGAGGCGATTTCTTCTCAAGACGAGAGAGGGAAACTCGTTGTTGTTGCTCCTGAACCGGCAGGCCGCTTCCGTGGGCACGGTGGCGATCTGTTCGACTCCAGAAGAGTCCCCGCTGGGTCCCATCATTCTACGGATTACCTCGGATGAGGCGGACGCCGTGATTGACTGGCTCACCGCTCATTAATCTTGGGGGTAAGGAACTTCCATTGTCAGACCGTCAAAGGCGGCGGCGGAATTCGGCATTACTGCTCTCGCCTCCCGAAGAAGTTTGCCCACGCTCCTGTACCTTGCACTGAAGTGCGTGAGCACTAGCTTCTTCACTCGTGCTTCCTTCGCCAGCTCGGCGGCCTCGACCGATGTGCTGTGCATTCTCTCCCTCGCCTTATCGCGGTCCTCTGAGGAGAATGTCGAGTCGAATATCAGCAGGTCGCTCCCCTCGAAGAACCTTGCGAGAGACTTCGCCGGCCTCGTGTCGCCAGAATAACCCACCCTTCTCCCGGGCCT
The DNA here is from genome assembly GCA_963836465.1 of uncultured Nitrososphaerota archaeon. GTDB lineage: Archaea > Thermoproteota > Nitrososphaeria > Nitrososphaerales > Gagatemarchaeaceae > CAWIJZ01. The sequence goes on along the minus strand of CAWIJZ010000061.1, from coordinate 37,688 downwards.
CTTTCTTCCCATTACGTCGCTCGGCCTGAACCTTCTCCCGTTGACAATTACTGTCCTGCCGCGCTGAAGGCTGGACCACTTCTTTCCCTCGGGGATTCCCAGCTTGAGCGCCTTCTGTGGATCAAAGACGCCTGGCCTAGGATACTCCTCGAGCAGGTATGCGAATGATTCTATCGAGTGACGCGCCTTGGCCGCCCTTATCCTGTACTGCTCACACCTGTAAACCACTCCCTGTTTCGCGGGCACGAGTTTCAGCTCGAATGTGAGCCCTATGTTGAGGACCTCGACAGTTGTTCTCAGCCAGTTCAGAAGCGGGTGCGGAACGATGATGGTAACTGGGACTCCTCTCTGAACCATGCTCATTGTCTGAAGAAGTCCGATCAACCCGTTCATGTGGTCTCCGTGGAGATGAGTAATCAGAATCAGCATCCTCCTTCCCAAGCCGACTCTATGCTTGACGAATTGCGCCTGAGCACCTTCGCCGCAGTCCATCAGGATCACCTCGCCGTCGCGGGTTATCGCTATGCACGGCAGGCTCCTGCTCCTCGTGGGGGTTGCGGAGCTGGTCCCAAGGAATGTTACGGTTAGCTTAGTCAGTCCTATGCTCTCCTCAGCACCGTGATTGCTCGAGTTAGTTTCCTATGTATGTAAAGCTGATGCTGCTCTTCAACCTCGAAGTCGAGACTGCGCGGCACGGGCACTCCGAGGGGATGCATCATCACGAGTCTTCTGCCTCGTTCGAGAAGTACCACCGATTGTGAGACGAGGCTCTCCATAATCACGCTAGTTGCAGAACCTGTTGTGCTAGAAGCCCTTCCATAGGGTACGTCAGTCACAACTGAGTGCACCTTCCACAGAGGCATTCTGCGCGAATCGGATTGGATTACACCCAGCCATTCCTGGCCAAACTTCCTCTGGTTCGCGAGTGCCCCTCTTGTCATCCTCCGGCTGATGTCGATTCCGACGGCGTTCGCGCCAATGATTGCAGCCTCCAGGAGTAGGCTGCCCGTGCCCACGAATGGGTCGAGAATGATCTCTCCGGGGTTCACTCTGGTCAGGTTGACTAGGCATCTCGACAGTTTGGGGTATATCGCCGTGGGGTGGAAGTATGCTCTCCCTCGAGGCCTTCTGTGGATCCAATCCTGGCGCATGAGCCTCGGTGTCGTAAGAGCGTAGTAGTTCCCGTCTCCGCACACAGCCGTTATTTCGTAGTCGGGGTTGTCGAGATCGACCTCGCCCTGGACCTTGCTCGCGATGCGGGTGAGTACATCGCCGTTGGTCGTCTTTCCCTTGTGAGTATGAAACACACTGATCCTAAAGGTTGAACCCCTAAGCCTGCCAGATACGCGCTCGTTCAGTTCTTCCTCGAAGATGAGCTCGCCTACCCTTCGGCTGAAAGCTACTCTGTTCGCGATTGCGTCGGGGTCGGCGGTGGTGTGCGCGATGAGCACACGCTCCTCAGGTTTCTCTATTCTCGCATTCTGGTCCTGAGCTAGAATCAGCGCTCTTGCCTCTGCTTCGGGGAGTGTTGAAGCTTCACCCGAGAGCAGCACGAGGAGGCTATTCCGTGAGGGTTCTGAGGTGTGAGGCGATGACCTCTGAGACGTCAACCTTGCTTACCTTGCTGGGTACGGTGTTCGTGCCTATCACCTCATCGACTCCGGCTGCGAGCAGTCTCTCGTAGGCGTCTCCCACCAGTAAGGGGTGTGCGCAGAGAGCAAAGATTTTCCGCGCTCTGGCCTTGCGGAGTAGCTCCGCCGCCGCCCTGACCGTTCCGCCTGTCGATATGATGTCGTCGACAATCAACACGTCCCTATCCTTCACATCGAGGTTCCCATGCTGTGTCTTTACGTCCCCGGTGACGCGGTCTCTTTCCTTGGCCAGCTGCATATACTGTCCCCCAAAGAGCGTTGCGAAGGCTTCCGTTCGCTTCGACGCACCGAAGTCTGGGGCGATGATGATCGGACTGGCGACGCTCAAGTTCTTCTTCGCGTACTGGGCCAGGCTTGGAATCGCTGAAGCACTGTAGATTGGGATCGAGAAGAGACGGAGGCTCTCGGCCGAATGAATGTCCACGGTCGTGACCCTCGAAACTCCAGCCGACCTCAGCAGGTGCGAAAGCACGCCGAGGCTGACGACCTCTCCCGGGAGGAACTGCTTGTCCTGCCTGGCGTACGCGAGGTAAGGTACGACCGCGTGAACCTTCGCCCCCTCCTGACTCATATGGTGCGCCAGGAACAAAAGTTCCATCAGGTGCTTGTCAACAGGGGGGTAGGTCGACTGGACGAGTATCGCCGTCGAGCCGTCAACTCTTTCACTGACTGTAACCTTCGACTCACCGTCCGGGAACTCCGTGTACCTCACAGAGATGAGCGGAAGCTTCAGCATCCTCGAGAGCGACAGGGCGATATCGGTAGACGCTGGTCCCCCGACAACTACACTCTCCAAATCTTTCAGGGAGGCACCTCCGTCTTGGTTATTTAACAAATCCTCCCGTTGCGCGGAAGGTTCTGTTCAATCATCGGCTCTTATTCTCCCTCTTAGGTCGCGGCTCTTTTCGTTTCTTCTTATTTGGTTGTGGATTACTGAACGATACTGATGGACTCTCCAAGGTAGGTGACAAGTTCACGAAACTCCACTGAAACCTACACGTGTCGCACTCTAAAGCGCGTCGTTCTTGCGACCCACTTGCAGACTCCATACGCATCGGAGAGACACCTTTTGCGTACGCGGGGCGCATCATACCCTTCCCGCATTTCGGACAAATTTCGCCCATCTTTGGAGGCCTTTGGTTGCTCAATCTCTCTTTGTCTCCTAAGAAGCGTTCTGTATTATGGTTATCCATTTGTTTTGGCCCTCGATTGTGATTCCCGCTCTGTCGGCTGGTGTCTTCCCGTCTAGGCTCATGTGCGGCCTCACATAGTTGTGGTAAATCTGATAGCCTTTCAAGATTGGCGAGTCCATTTTCTTAAGTGAGCGCATCACCTTCTCTCTGTCTCTGACTTCTCCGTTCATCCGCTCCATCTTGACCCTATGACGTGGGTTAATGAGGAGACGAGTCAAATCTGGAGGCATGAGCAGCGTACTCTACGTAGGAGTTGATCTGCATGAGAAGGAGTCCCAGGTTGCAGTCTTTGAGCAAAATGGGTCTCTAGTGGAAGAGAGGAGGCTCCCTACCGGGGAGCTCGCCTCCTTCCTGTCTTCCCTCCCTGGCGAGAAGCGTGTCGCGATGGAATCTGTCGGGTTTGTATATCCTGTCTACGACCGCTTGTCCTCACTTCAGGACTGCAGAGTGACCGTCGCGAATGTGAACAAACTGCAGCTGATATCCAGGTCGAGCACCAAGCATGACAGTGCAGACGCAAGGATACTGGGTGACCTGCTCAGGACCAACTACCTGCCGGTGGCCCACATGCGGGACCAAGAGACCAGAGAGAAGCTCGCTGTCGTCCAGGAGAGGGTCAATTATGGGCTGAAGCGCGGAGAGCTGAGGGGATCTGTAAGGTGGCTCCTCAAGAGGAGAGGGATCGAGGTGGAGAAGCCCTTCGGCCTGGAGGGGAGGGCGAGGCTCAGGGAACTCTGTCTTCAGGAGGTCGACAACAGGCTTGCCGAGCTCGACCTGGTCGAGTCGATACTCGAGAGGCTCGACGCGCAGATAGTTGACATCGCGTCCAGGGACCGCGGGGCGAGGCTTCTCGATACGCTGCCCGGGCTGGGACCTTACACTGCCCTCTTCCTTGCCTGCGCCCTAGATGACGTGGACCGCTTCCCTGATTCGAAGCATGCCTGCGCATACCTGGGCCTGGTCCCCTGGCTGGACGAGTCGGCCGACACCACGCACCTGGGCCACATCACGAAAAAGGGGGACAAGTGGCTGAGGAGGAACCTTGTTGAGTGCGCGGCAATCGCGATAAGGAAGGATGCTCACCTCAATGAGTTCTACACCAGACTCAGGCACAAGAGAGGAGAGAGGAGGGCCAGGATTGCTGTGGCGAGGAAGCTCGTGTCCTATGCCTACTGGATGATCAAGAGGAAGATGACCTACGAGGAGCTGTCTCCCTGGACAACAACATGGGGCAATCGATCCTCGTCATTTTGAGTAGGGAGCGCGCCTCGTAGGGGCGAATCAGGGAAGTGAGGTAGATCCTCGAATAGATGTGTGCCAGCCTCTTGATGAGAACCGAGAGGTGATCAGTAGGAACATCCTTTTAGCGCGTCATAGATGTTATTGTGAACGATTCCGTCCATGCGAATCTCTCTGACGTGGGTTGCGCTCTCCTTCTCTCCGAACTGAGGCCAGAACTCCTTACGGTAAGCATCGTGGAAGTTGTTCGCTCCATCGGTTATGAACGTCTTAGGAATCTTCTGAGCAATTTCTTTCGCTTCTCTGAATAGCGGTCTTACGTCGCTCGTTCCCTTATTCTCCGCGACCTGTTGGGCAATCCAGAATCTTGTTTCGTCATCCATCATCGCAAAGAGATACTTGTTGTCCTTCTTGATTTTGACATAGAGTTCATCGGCTCTCCAAGTGTCACCGACTTGCGGGGTAATCTGTGCAAGATACTTCTCCATCAGACTGACATACTTGCCAATCCAGTTGTAGACCGTGACATGAGAGATATTCACTCCTTGGAGCTTCAAGAACTTCTGGACGTTCCTTAGGCTCTCGCCCGTGAAGTAGAGTTGCATAGCTGAAGTTATCGCTTGAGGACTCGCGGCCATTCTCTCGAATCCGAGATTCTTCACGAACCACTTGCCGCAAGCGTTGCAGGAGTATCTCTGAATCTCCGCGTTCTTGTTCTTGCGGACTCCGTGCCTGATTATGTCCTGAGAACCGCACGAAAGGCACGACTGGAAGTCCAGTGGCACAATCCGCTTAGCGTTCTCTATTCGTCGTCTTAGTTCTAACGAGAGTTCAACCGCAAAGATGTGCTTGCACTTCTGGTCACGGTAAATGGCATCAGGGCAAGAAAGAGCCGATGCTTAACAGTCAGAACGCGAGCCGCTGGTTGAACAGAGCCGCGCGGAATGCCAACCAAAACCTTAAGGAACAGGGCTTTTTCCGCTTCACTGGAGTCTCGTTGGATCAGTTCTGCCCTGAGTGTGCTGGTCTACTGACTTACGATGTGCCGAACAAGAGGTTCTCCTGCAAGAGTTGTGGTCTCTACCTCACACGCGATCAGTTGTCGGACCTGAGGTACAAGCTGAAGGCGCCGGTCGAGGACGAGAGAAGGAAGAGGCAGAGGCAGCAGGCTGACTACCTGGATTGGTGGCTGAGTAAGAAAGAAAAGTAGGCCTCAGCTCGAGACGCTTCGAGGTGGACGGACGCTCGAAGCATCAGCGGAGCTTGCGGCCATAACCGCGATGTATCTCCGTATCATGTTCTTCGTATTGTCTGTCGTCTTTATGCTCAAAACCGTCTCGGGAGAAAACCACCCGTAAGCCTCGGATTCGTCGTTCAGAACTATCTCATTCTGTACTGGGGCAACCACGAAATCGATCAGCACGTAGTGGTACTTTATGTTGCTATTCTCGTCCACCACCATCTCGCTGGCTACGCCCAGCAGGCTTTCTACAGATACGTCAATACCGAGCTCCTCCTTCACCTCGCGAACCACCGCCTTTTCGAGACCCTCTCCGAGTTCGACGAGTCCCCCAGGGATAATCCACACGCCTCTGTTGGGCTCCTTCGCCCTCTTGACCAGGAGAATCTTGCCTTCGCTGTGGACGATGGCGCCTACACCAACGAGCGGGCGGTCTGGATATTCCCTCTCCAACGCCAAGACCTCATGGGAATTTCGAATGAGCTATTAATCTTTGGCGAGACGGTGAGAGGGAGATGGTAACTTGGTCTCCGTTGAAGTCCTCACGGTAGGACGGGAGTTGTTGATCGGCAAGACGGTGAACAGCAATGCCCACTGGATAGGTGCGAGGCTGTTCAGGATGGGAGGACTGATTGACAGGATCACCACCGTTACCGATTCGCTCGCGGACATCTCATCCGCCCTTCGTGACGTTTTTACCAGAAAACCAGACTTCGTTGTGGTCGTTGGTGGACTGGGGCCCACGCCGGACGATATGACTCTGAAAGGACTGGGTCTGGCGCTCGGCAAGAGGATCAGGGTCAACAATGATGCAATCCAGATGATCAGGGACCACTACAAGAAAGTCTGGAACGCGGAGATGGTGCTCACACCCTCCAGGAAGAAGATGGCCAGTCTCCCAGAGGGGTCGATTCCTCAGTACAACCCAGTCGGCACCGCTCCTGGAGTGCGCATGGAGCATGAGGGAACTGTGATTTACTGCCTGCCTGGGGTACCGAGAGAGATGAGGGCTATATTCAAGAGATCGGTGGAGAGGGAGATTCAAATGAGGATGGGCCGAATCTTCTCCCACACTGTTGTGATGGACCTGGAAGGTATCTTCGAATCCTCACTCGCTCCAATATTGAAGGAAGCCGGCAGAGAATTCCCACAAGCTTACATCAAATCTCATCCCAAGGGAATCAAAGAAGGACGCTCGAGGATTGAACTCGACATCGTGGTTACCGGCAGAGTCAAGGGGAAGGTGTCGACCGAGGTACGCTCGCTTGCTGCAACGCTCTCGAAGAACATTCTTCAGGCCGGGGGTACGATTGTGCGAACGAGAGGCCTGCCGTGAGGAGGGATGACGCATTAGCAACCTGATCTTCATGGCCGGCACGGCTGGCTCTGGTAAGTCCCAGCTAACGGCGTCTATACTGACATGGTACCGCGACAGATCCATCAGTGCAGCCGCCGTCAACCTAGACCCCGGAGTCCAGTCGCTCCCGTACGAGCCGGACGTTGACATCAGAGATACCATCGACATAATGTCGATAATGAACTCCTATTCGCTGGGACCCAACGGCGCGCTCATCCTCGCCACCGATCTCATAGCGAACAGGCTTCCCCAGATTCAGGATGAGATCGACTCACTGAACGCCGAGCACGTCGTCGTGGACACGCCAGGACAGATGGAGCTCTTCGCATTCAGGGAGAGCGGTCCCTTCATCGCGAAGGGTCTCCAGGCGGACTCAAAACTAACACTCTTTCTCATCGACTCGCTAGTCGCGAATTCGCCGGCGAACTTCCTGTCTCTCGCCATGTTTTCTGCCGCCGTGAAACTCCGGATGAACCTTCCGCAGATACCCGTGCTTTCAAAGACGGATTTGGCCCCCAAAGGTGTACGAGAAATAATCCGCTGGAGCAAGGACTCTGCAAGCTTCGAGGATGCTCTCGCCAAATTGAAGTCTGGGGAGGAGTACTCGCTCTTCTCCCGGCTCTACCGTTCACTGAAAGAGCTCTCATTCTCGGTGGACCTGTATCCGGTCTCGTCGTTCACAGGAGAAGGCTTCCTGGCACTGATGGGCGAGATCTCGAGGATAGCCAAGGCGGGAGAAGAACTCGAGGACTAGCCACGGAAGACTACATCAGAATGGCCCAAAGTGCAGAGGCCAGACCTGACCGTAAATCTAGACAACCTCGTCACGCAGAGCGAGGAATGCCACATCGCTGCCCACTTTCATGGAGACAACAAAGAATATGACGAATATGGCAAAACCGGGCCCAAGCTTCATTCTGCCGACTTGCATGGATTCCTTACCGTGGAAGATGACCCCGCAGATATGTGTGCATATGCATCACCCAGGCCTCACGACAGAAATAGAACAAAATCGCAACAGAAGTTATCTTTTCGGCGTCTCGAGACTCATAGTGGGAACTTTTCGTCGCAAGACACGCGCAAACCGCAACGCTTAAGAAAGAACTGGCTACGAGCGTCGTCGCATGGCGCTTCAATTCCGAGGTAGCTACACGGCGATAGTGACGCCATTCGATGATCGCTGTGGCATGGACTGGCCTGGTTTGCGCACTCTGGTAGAATTCCAGTGCAGTCAGGGCACGACTGGAATAGTCCCGGCTGGCACGACTGGAGAGAGCCCGACGCTGAACTGGAACGACCACAACCACGTCATAGAGACGGTCTTCGAGACCGCTGGCTCTCGTGCGGTGACAATAGCGGGGACTGGGTCGAACAGCACCGAGGAGTCGCTTGAGGCCACGAAGCACGCGGCTGATCTCGGTATCCGCGCCGCACTTCTTGTCGACCCGTACTATAACGGTCCGAGTTCCCTTGAAATCAGGCGAGAGTATTACGAGCCGATCGCTGATGCGGCCTCGGAGATGCAGATCATCCCGTATGTGATACCGGGACGAACGGGGACACAGCTTCTTCCACAGGATTTAGCAATGCTCCACAGGCAGCATCCAAACGTGAGCGCGGTAAAGGAGGCGACGGGCAGCCTCGACAACGCGAGACTGACCAGAAGCTTCTGCGGGAAAGACTTCTCGATTCTTTCCGGCGACGATGACAAGACCCTGGCGCTCATGAAAAACCCAACGATCGGCGGCTCCGGGGTGATCTCCGTTGTTTCTAACATCGCCCCCAGGCCTGTGGCTGACATGGTGCAAGCGGCCCTCTTCTCGAACTGGCAGGAGGCGGAGCGCATAGCAGCAGCGCTTCAGCCCCTCTTCGGTCTGGTGACGGTCAAGGTGGACGAGCAGACCCCCTATGGACCCGCCTCCTTCAAGGCGAGGAACCCTCTACCGATCAAGGCGATGATGAACATCCTGGGGATGCCAAGCGGGCCGTGCAGGAAGCCGCTGGGAAGGATGACAGCGAAAGGGCTGAGCGTTGTGCTTGGCGCTCTCCGTCAAGTCTGGAGGAACAACCCGGAGATCCTGAGACCCATCGAGAGCGCATTCAACGTCTCTGTTGAAGAAAGACTCTCAAGGACTGACTGGAGCGTCCTGACGTATGCTAGCTACTAAGATTCGCCTCTGCATCGTGGGTGCAGCGGGGAGGATGGGGAGCACCCTGATCAAGGAGGCGGCGCAGGGGAGGTTCGAGATATCGGGGGCGATAGAGACAGCGTCACATCCCAAGCTCGGCATGACCCTGGCTGAGGCCGGGCTGAGCGAGAGTCGGCTAAGGCTTCAGGACTCCTCGGCCCTTGGCGAGGTGCTCCAGCAATCTGACGTCTGCATTTCTTTCACGCAGCCGGAGGCGGAAGCGAAGAACATAGCAGTCGTAGCCGCGAGTGGAAGGCCCATCGTGATGGGAACAACTGGCCTGACTCAATCACAGAGAGAAACAGTCGAATCAGCTGTCCGCTCCAGAATACCGGCGGTCATCACCTCCAACTTTTCTGTAGGCGCCAACATGCTCTTCGCCCTCTCCGCCTCGATGAAGAACCTCCCCAGCGGATTTGACCTCAGCGTCTCCGAGATCCATCACTCGGGAAAGGCGGACGCCCCCAGCGGAACGGCGCTAATTATGGGAGAGATTCTCTCGAAGGCCCGGGGTTACACCGAGACGATCCATGGGAGAAGCGGTATCTCCAAGAGGAAACCAAGCGAGCTAGAACTGAGTTCCCTGAGGGGAGGCGGGGTGCCCGGCATCCACACGCTCTTCGCCTTCGGCCCCTACGAAATGCTGAAGATTGAACACGTCGCGTTCTCGAGGTCCGCCTTCGCGACGGGGGCCCTAGTGGCTGCCGAATGGGTGGTTGGGCGCAGAGAACCCGGCATCTACACCATGATGGACGTGCTGGGCCTCCCATTGTAGGCTCAGTTGCGGTATAGAGAGGCGTGCGCCTCTGGCTTCCCGTCAGTCAGTAGCTCGTAGCCGTTCTCCGTCACGGCGAGGCTCTCACCGATCCTACATCCCCCCACCTTGAAGTTGTCATAGAGAGCGATGCACGGCTCTATTGCCAGCGTGTGACCTGCGAGCAGCTTCATCGTGGGTTCACTCCGTCCAGGTTCCGGCGACCAGGGCGGCTCGTACACGTTGAGTCCAATACCGTGAAGGATGGGCTGCAGGTGACTGAACGAGTACTTCTCATAACCGTGCTCTTTGATCACCTTCTGCGCCTCATTGTGCAACTCCACCGTTTCGACGCCAGGTCTTACCCTCCTCAGCGCCGCCGAGAATGCGTCATAGGTGGCTGTGTAGACCTTCCTCTGCTCGGCCGTGGGCTTCCCGATTACAGTGGTGGCAGTGATGTCTGTGTTGTAGGCGCGATAAACTGTGGCGTACCCCATTATGAGAAACTCCCCCGTCCTGATGACCTTGTCAGAATCGTATCTTAGCATCAGCCCGGTGTTCAGACCAGAGAATGTCGCAAGACTCCAGGACATCCCCTCTGCCCCCAGTCGTCTTGCTGCATACTCGGCCTCAGCAGCAACTTGATACTCACGTAGCCCCGCTTTCGCGCAGCGTAGCGCAGCCCTTATCGCCGCCTCGGTGACCTTTGATGCCTCCCGCATGATCACGAGTTCCTCCGGGAGCTTCACGGCTCTCTCTTCCGCAACCCTTCCACCAACAGAGACAAGCTCCGTGCCTCCAACTTCTCCCTTTAGGGCCTGGTAGTCCTCGAAGCTCAGCGAGTCGTAGCCTACTCTCCCGTCCCGGACATAATCCCTAAGGAGGCCAGCCAGCTCTCTAGCGCGGCCCACCGTGTGCATTATCCGCATGTCTTCGATCCAGGGCATGTAGTACTTGGCTCTGGTGTAATCCCCCGCTACGGTCAACTGGACGACGTCGCCCCCGGAAGTGACAAAAGCGGAGTAGCTGTTCTGGAACCACATGCTCACCACTGGCCTGAAATCTGTAGCGTACCGGACGTTCTCGATCTTGTTCAGAAGCAGGCCGTCGAGGCCTTCTTTCTTCATGAGTGAGGTCAGTTTCGCGACCTTCCTCCGTCTGAACACCGGCAAGTCGATCTTGGAAATCATGTCCTCCTTCGGGTTTCTTCTCCCGACCAAGCGAGCCCACACCGGGAGACTCTTAGTCGATATAAATCGTTGATGAAGAGCGCCAGCGCATAAGCTAATACACCGCTCCAGACGCGGTAAATGTGGTCAGTGATGCGCAGGCAGTCCAGCCCGGGGCAGCTCTTCCGAAAGATGATCTCTGGGGCCGGTGTGATTGTTGCTCCTGGGGTCTTCAGCCCCGTTGTGGCTCAGCTCGCCCAGAAGGCGGGTTTCTCGTGCATCTACTTCTCCGGTGGGGGTTACGCTAACCTTCAGGGGCTTCCAGATCTGGGGGTAACGACGCTCTCTGAATTGAGTGATTCCGTGAGGAGGATAACGTCGCTAGTCGACCTTCCGCTGATCGTGGATGTGGACACGGGGTTCGGCGAAGCGGTTAACGTAATGCGCTGCGTCAAAGAGATGGAGGGGGCCGGAGCAGCGGCAATTCACATCGAGGACCAGGTGATGCCCAAAAGGTGTGGGCACCTCTCGGGAAAGGAAGTTGTCCCCGTCGAAGAAATGACCAAGAAGCTCCTGAGCGCGAAAGAGTCTGTCGCGTCGGGGCTGGTGCTTGTCGCCAGGACCGACGCCAGAGGGGTTGAGGGCTTCGATGCAAGCGTGGAGCGCGCTCGCCTCTACCTGACGGCCGGCGCGGACATGATCTTTCCCGAGGCACTGGAGAGCGAGGAGGAGTTCGTGGAGTTCGCCAGAAAGGTGCACGCCCCCTTGTTCGCAAATATGACGGAGTTCGGCAAGACCCCCTACATCACGGTCTCCCGTTTCGGTGCCATGGGCTACAAGGTCGTCATTTTTCCCATGACCGGACTCAGGGCGATGCTGAAGGCGGTCCAGGAGACCTTTCGCGAGCTCAAGAACAAGGGTACTCAGAGAGACTGGCTCGAAAGGGTGATGACGAGGCAGGAGGTGTATGAACTCATCGACTATTACACCTACGAGGCTGCGGACGGCAGAGTCACAGCGATGGCCAAGAAGCTACTCGACAGCGATTAATACGAGTACTTTTTGGAATGTGGAGCGTGTCTGAGCCAATCCGTGTTCCAAACGGCCTCTATGGAGTGGCAGTCACAGACACAAAAATTGCGAAGAGCGGCGCCGACGGTTCGCTCACATATCGCGGTTATGATGTGAAGGACCTCTTCGAGCACGCTTCATTCGAGGAGACAGCCTATCTAGTGCTGGAAGGCACGTTACCCAACAGGGGGGAGCTCGAGCAATTCACTTCGAGCCTGCGTTCCGGAATGGATGTCCCCGAAGAAATCTACAACATCATCGGAATCCTCCATCAGACTGCCGAGCCAATGGAAGTCCTCGCCACAGCCGTATCAGCCCTTGGGACATTCTACGCACGCTTGGGTGCAAAGGAGTTGCAGCTCGCGATAATAGCGAAGATGCCCAACCTGGTGGCGAACTGCTACCGAATACAGCACGGGCAGAGAGTGGTGAAGCCCGACAAGACGCTCGGATACGCAGCCAACCTCCTCTACATGCTTCGCGGCACCAAACCAGACGAGTTCGATTCGTGGGTCCTGGAGAGGCAACTCATACTGTACACAGAACATGATCTTAACGCTTCGTCATTTACTGTTCGTGTGGTCACATCAACTCACGCAGACATCTTTGCTGCAGTAACCGCGGGAATCGCGGCTCTGGGTGGCCCCCTCCACGGCGGTGCGAACGAAGAGGCGATGAAGCTGATCCTTAGCATCAATGAGCCGAGCGAGGCGAGAGCCTACGTGAACGAGCAACTCTCCTGGGGAAAGAAGATAATGGGTTTCGGCCACAGGGTGTACAAGAAGGTCGACCCACGGGCACAACTCAGCAAGAGTCTGCTCAAGACAATGCTAGAGCGCAAAGGGCAGGGAGAGAAGCTCTACGAGCTCTGCGACGAGATTGAGCACGCAGTCTGGTGTGCGAGGAAGCTTCCTGCTAACTTGGATTTCTATGCGGCACCCGTGTTCTACACACTCGGAATCCCGATTGAAGCCTACACGCCCATCTTCGCCGCCGCCAGAATCATAGGGTGGACGGCCCACTACAACGAGGAGCTGGCAGAGAACATCATCATCAGGCCGGACGCCATATACGTCGGGCCGAAGGGATTGACCTACGTCTCAATAGACAAGAGATAGATGCTACCGAGTCTCATCTTCTGACGACGAGCGCCTGCAAAAGCTCGGCAAGGTTATTCTCCCTTTCAAGCCTCCAGACCAGTCTCAAGACTTCACGCGCCCTGTCCTCCGGAAGGAACTCTCTCGTGAGGCTCAGGAATTTCGCCTCCACCTCCTGGTCTGTCATGGGGTTCAATGGGTGACCTCTGGGATTGTCTACCTGCTTCGTGATCTTCTCTCCGGACCTTGTCCTAATAGTGACCCTGTTCGCGACGCTCCGGGGATACATCTCCGTGAGAGCGGCGTCCTCCCTCACCGCTATCTTCTTCAGGAAGCTTCGGATCTTGGGGTCTCGAATCTTCCTCTCGGAATAGCTCGAGTTGTCTATCCTCCCTTCCAGGAGGACTACTCCGACGATGTATGGGAGACTGTGGTCGGCGGTCTCCTTCGTTTCAGGAGCCCACTTCTCCTTGTCCTTGGCGAGTATCGTGTAACCGGCTTCGTGCGTTTCGATTTCCACGCTCTCTATTTCCTTCACGTCCCTGAGTTCCTTTCTCGCTTCGAGCGCAGCCCAGACGGCGCTCTGCGAGTGATACTCTGCCGGGAAGTACTTGATGTACGTCTCAAGGACCTTGAAGTTCCTTCCACCTCCTCCAAAACGTTTCACGTCCACACTAAATGGACCGGAGACCTGCTTGAAGAAGCCCATTTCACCTTCGAAGATTGGCGAAGGGCCTGTCATGCCTCCCCTCGCCAGCTGGGATGCAAACACTGCGTTCCTGGCTGCGTCCGCAAAGGACGCTCCCTTCCAATGCGAGAGCTCTCCCGCTCTGACCTGCCTCATCGCTATGTGTCCGTTCAGCGCGATGTTCACAGCGTGCGCCATTCTTCCAGTTGGAAGTCCCATCAGCTTCCCAGCCGCGAGGGCGCTCGAGACAAGGCCGTAACAGACGTGGTCCCACCCTCTGTGCCTTATGTCTGCCGCATCGCACAACCTGCACTGGACCTCGTACGCTATCACCATGGCTAGGAGCAAATCTCTTCCTGAGGCTTGTTCTGCTTCAGCAACGGAGAGACACGCGGACAGGTTATCACTGGGATGAGCTGGTTCCTTCGAAAGGTATGTGTCGTTGTAGTCGAAGTATCTGATCATTATCCCGTTAACGAACGCGGCTAGGTCGGGCGAGGTCTTGTGTCTGGTTCCGAGAACTGTGGCTCCCTCAATCGCCTTCACATTTTCTGAAACCGTCCTCGCGATTCTGCTTGGCTGTTCGTTGTACGCGCCGATGGCACAGCCGAGGCTGTCCAAGATTCTTCTCTTGAGTTCGTGGAGCACTTCGTCACTTAGGTCCCTGTACCCTACCGACCACGCATATTCACTGAGTTCGTTCGCCAGGGTCATCCGGCCAATCACCCGAGCCCCTGGCTTTCGGCAAGATATCCTTTCAATCTCACAAAGGGCTGCGAGGAGTCGTACCAAAGCTGGCCTAACTCGGGTTCACAAATCCTTATCCAACTCGAATGTCTTCACGACAATCGTTTTCTCATGGAGAGAATACGATGGCAACTCAGGCGGACATGCGTGTCCTCGCCTGGCTCCGTAGCCGAAAAACTCGCGTCTCAGGGGGCAACGGAGGGTACAGTCGTCATTTCATCCGGGGCGACGGGTAACTCGTCCGGCTCAGCGGAGTTGAGAATGTCGCTGATTCTCCGCCCTCGGAGGCGGTCGGGACTGGAAATCCTGCCTATGGTCGGCGCGTTCTCCATCGCGCAAGGCGTGAGGAAAGCCACCGGGGTCGTTGCACGGATCCAGCCACCGGGAATTGCCCTCGTTGAGGGGCGTGTTGTTGGAAATGCGTTTTCAAGTGTGAAAAGAATGGATGGAGCAGAGCCAATCGTGCTGCTGGGCATGCGGGCACATTGCAGAATCCGCTCAAAACAGCTTGGTGACCTTCTTGCCGACTCACCATGGCCAAGGAACACCCTGTTCGTTGACCCGGAGATACTGAGTCAGAAGATCCTTGAGTCCTTTGAGTGGGTCTACTCTGAGTGGGGGCGAGGACTGGACAAGATTCTGAGGAACAGGATCGCACCCGTTTCTGACGACTACTTGCCCTGACGAAAATATCACGGCGACCTTTGTCTGCATGACAATTCGCGAGTTTTCAGCTTGCTTCATAGGGGGAATGATCGGTACTGGAGTAGGAAACTCAAGGAGCACACGGAAAAGAGAAGCACCAAGAAGGCGTTGTTCAACCAGCGGGCGATCGAAGACCTCGAAAAGGGTCTTGAGCGGTGGAAGAAGGAGGTCTACGAGCGATGGACCGCGGAGTCCCCCGAGCTCAAGGTCGAGGAGAGGCGAGGTGCGGGATAGGCTGTCGGACAACACTTAGACCAGGATTGATGAAGTCGAGTCTTGGGGACTTCAGCTTACTAATTCCCATTGCAGCTCATGGCATTATCCGCAGAACGACAGTCAAACCTAAAAGCCGCAACACTTCGCGTGCCGAGTGATTGAAACGCGGATGGTTGCTGCTCGTCGCTTTCGCTGCGTTCGCTATCGTCGCGTTTAGCCTGTCGTTCACGGTTGAAGATCTGCAGGTCCCCAAAATCGGTAACCTAGTGCTTCCGAGGGTATCAGGCAACAGCACCTCCACGCCGCTTCCATCCGTAGCATTGAGGAACTATTGGAACTTGAGCGCAGTACGGGGGTTCGTTGCCGGGGGAACGAACTACGGCGGTATCTTTGTGGATCTTGTGTCGATTCTCTGGAACGTCATTCTGGCCCTTATGATAGGTGGTTCTGCTTTCGGCCTGCTCTATCTGGTTAGGGCCAGGGGATTGAGTCGAACGAGGCTTCCTCCAGTAGGCGGAGTCGAGCAGCAGATCAAGGAATTCAGGAAGATAATCGACCATACGATCTACTCCATGAACGAGTACACCGGATACAGGAAAACAATCATTGATTGCTACCGGGCTATCGTCTCCCTTCTAGAAGAGGCAGGTTGGTCGGACCAGGCGAACCTCACTGCGCGCGAATTCGAGAGAAGGGTGAGGACGAGTCTTGGGATATCTTCGAAGTATCTTCGTGAGCTCACGGCACTCTTCGAGTTTGCGAGGTACAGTGTTGAGGAGCTCTCCCCACGACAGGCCGAGGAGGCTAGGTCCTGCTTGAGCGGGCTGAGTTCAGAGCTCAGGACGAATCCCCGTCTCTCGAGTCATGATGCACTCACATGGGGGTAGGTAGTTAGTTGAGATCAAGTCGAGTTCTTCTTTTCGTCATCGGCGTAGCGCTTGCATTGTCGTCGATTGCTTACTTCGCATCGTCCATAGCCTTCTATCCTGTGTCTGCCATCGTTCTCATTGTAGGACTAGTGCTCTCGGCGAGCTTCTGGATCCTTTCATCTCCCACCAGGACCGGTCCCATCACCAAGGCAACTTGGAACTCTAATCGTGACGAAGTGATGAAAATGCGCCCGAAGGTGGAGGCTGCTGTCGCCGGCTTCACGTCATCTCGGGTGGGGGTGGCAGCGATACTAAGGCAGAGATTGGTCAACAAGCACTACGGCATTGTGACTCCTCCACCGGCCTGGGCCACCTCCAAAGAAGGAAGGTCACTCCTAGTCGACATCCTTGGCGACAAGGCCGATCTCGTCGATGTCTTCGAACCACTCGAGCGAAAAGAGCCTCGCAAGAGGTTCCTCAGGCGGTCCCGACTCGATGTGGAATACGTTGAGAAGCTTGAAAGAGCTCTATCTTTCCTCGAAGAGGGGGAAATCTGAGTGGAAAAAGACGCCGAGCTAAGCCGCGTCGCGCAGAGCATCTTTGAAGCGCTTTCTAGAATCATCGTGGGCAAGCGGGAGGTGCTAGAGAAGGTCTTTCTTGCGATTCTATCTGACGGCCACCTTCTCTTTGAGGACTACCCTGGCCTCGCGAAGACGCTTATCGCAAGATTATTCGCCCAGGCGACGGGGTGCAAGTTCAAGAGGGTGCAGTTCACTCCCGATCTGCTTCCAGCTGATATCACAGGAAGCTATGTGCTGAACCGAGCCAGCTCGCAGTTCGAGCTGCGCAAAGGACCGATATTCACAAACATCCTCCTGGCCGACGAAATCAACAGAGCTCCACCCCGTACGCAATCAGCGCTGCTCGAAGCAATGCAGGAGAGACAGGTCACGGTGGAGAACGAGACCATGAAGCTGGAGAGACCATTCATAGTTCTTGCCACCCAGAACCCAATAGAGTACGAGGGGACGTATCCACTACCGGAGGCACAGTTGGACCGGTTCATCATGAAGATAGACGTCGGCTATCCCTCCGCAAGCGACGAAGTTGAGATACTCGAGAGAAGAATCCAGAGGAAGGTGGACGACGTAGTCATCGAGAGCATTGCAAACCCCGTTCTCGTTAGCGAGATGCAGAGGGCCGTCGAGGAAGTTCACGTGGAACGGGACGTCCTGAGATACATGGTGGAGATAGTCAACAGAACTCGGGAGCACCCCAGTGTTGATGTGGGTTCCAGTCCGAGGGGTTCGCTCGCTCTCATGAAGCTTTCGCGCGCCAGAGCCTGGCTGCAGGGGAGGAATTTCGTCGTCCCAGACGACGTCAAGGTCGTCACGGTGCCGGCTCTCTCCCATCGTCTTATTCTGAATCCCGAACAATGGCTAAAGGGTGCGAAGTCGGCCTCGAACATCATTAACGAGGTTCTGGCCAAGACGCCTGTGCCGAAGGTCGATTAGCCGTGCTTTCGAGGAAGAGCGCGGCGGTGGCAAGCCTGGCCACGCTTTCCCTCATCTTCGGCACAGTGGCGAGGAATTCCCTGCTCGTTCTTGTCTCGGTTCCGCTAGTCGCGTACCTGATTATTTCCGTCGCGGTCTCTCCTGGCGTTCACTGCAGCATAGACGTCGAACGGCGCCTCTCCGCGAGAACGGCATACGAAGATGACGAGGTGCTTGTCACTGTTCGCCTAAGAAACAAGGGAGCTCAGCTTGATCTTGTGGAAGCGATCGACACAGTTCCTGACGGCCTGAGGGTAGCATCTGGATCAAGCAACGGAGTTTTTGGGCTCGGACCCGGAGAGACCTACTCCTTCTCGTACACCGTCCGCGCCGCGATGTATGGGAACTATCGCATGGGTCCGCTGGTAGTCAAGGTGAGCGATTCGCAGCTGACAAGAGTTCAGGATCGAACGTTTGACGAGTTTTCGACTCTGAAGGTTCTGCCCAAGATAGTTTACGTGCCGAAGCTGAAGGTCAGGCAGCCAAGGACTCGGAATTGGCCCGGCGAGATTGTGGCCCGGTTGCCGGGGACCGGACTTGAGTTCTACAGTCTGAGAGAGTACTACCCGGGAGACCAGGTCAAGAGAATAAACTGGAAGGCATCTGCAAGGACCGAAGATTCCCTATTCATGAATCAGTTCATGAGCGAGCTTGGAGGAGACACAATAATCGTTGTGGATGCGAGGACTGTCTCAGAGGTGGGTGTTCCACCAAACTCCACAGTCACTCATTCAGTGCGCGCTGCTGCCGTCATGGCCTACAGACTGCTGCGCGATAGGAATCGTGTGGGTATGATAGTGCTCGGCTCTACCCTTAGCAAGGTCTTCCCAGGTTTTGGCAGGAGGCAGTTTGATCGGATTCTCGTGGCGCTAGCCGAGACAAGGCCTGCTGAGGTCTGGGACATTGGGCTGCTCGGTTCCTTCCTTTCCATGTTTTTCTCGACGAGGCTGCAGGTGGTAGTCATAAGCCCCTTGACCGATGACAGGGCAACCAACTCGATAATCGACATAGCAGGCCGTGGATACGAGGTTCTCGTTGTCTCCCCTTCTCCGCTGGAGATCGGGAATTCAGCGGCGAAAGACGGCGAAGATCGGCTGTATCGGTTGGCCGAGCACTTGGCCCGATTGAAGAGGCAGAACACGCTCGATTCTCTTCGAAGGTTCGCCTATGTTGTCGACTGGAACACGAACAACCCATTAAGCGTCGCGCTCAGCGAGGCGGTGTCTACATGGAAGAGAGCAGCAAGGTAATCCTGAGGAGGACTGCTTATCTGAGGATTCTAGGGTACGGCTCCTTCGCCGCGTTCCTCGTTCATGCGCTTTTCCTAGGCGCGGGAATACCATACGTGGCCGTTTCCTACCTGTTCCTTGCTATTGCCGCGTTTCTACTACTCGTTGGACTTCGCCTTGACAGACCCGGGTGGGTGGCCGTCGCCTGGCTGACTCTTGGAACAACCTACGTTCTCCTCTTTCTCGCGAGCCCCTTGGCGAACCCTCTGAGCCTCTTTGTCGTCGTTGCTCTATTTCTGTTCTGCTTTGAGCTCAACAGGCTCCATCTCGTCATTGACCCCGTAGTACGCACACAGACACTGGCGGAGGGTTCACCATCGGAGAGGAAGGTCTCAACTGTGCTTTGGCGCCAATTCCTGACGAGCTCAGGAGTTGTGCTCGCCACCCTGCTTGCATCCGCAGTCACCGCCTACTTGTCAATAGACGTAGTGCTGAATCCGCCGATCTTCGGGGCATCTGTCCTTCTGTCCCTGGCACTCATTGCAATTGTTGTGGTTGTGCTCAGAATGGCCCGTGCCTGACAGCTGTGTGCGCGGTCAAGGTTGGTCTCTCAGATAATCGTAGGCTAGCTCAGCACTAGCACTCCGAATAGTCGCACTCCACGTAATAGGCGTCCTCACAATTGCTAGGCCGAAGCAAACTCAAATCAACAAAAGGAGATGCGGTTAGTTCAGTTACCCACACATGTCAATCCGAATCTACAGCGGGGGCAGGGCATCTTCCTTTCCCGTGAGCATGTCTTGATAGAAGCGCTTGAAGGTCCTGCGCCTGTAGTAATAGTCGTAGAGGGAAACACACCTCCCCTCAGAGTTCATCAAGTATTCGTGCACTCGCTGGGCTGCCTGTCTCCCTTGTCCCATGGCCTTCACCACAAGGCTCTCGCCCGTGATGACGTCACCAGCGGCGAAGACCCCAGTGACCGACGTTCGATAGTGGTCGTCCACTAGGATTGAGCCTTTCTTCCCTGTCTTCAACCCAGACTGTTTCTGGAGGAATGAGTTTGGTCCCCTCCCTATGGCTACTATCACTGAGTCACACTTCATCTCAATCTCCTGTCCTGGGACGGGCTCTGGGCTCCTTCTCCCCGAAGCATCCGGTGCTCCAAGCTTCATCACCGTCATCGTCGCGCTGCGCAATCTTCCATCGATGCCGTTGAACGATTTCGGACTCAGCAAATACCTGAATTCAATCCCTTCTTCTTTCGCCTCCTCAATTATGGCGCGGTCTGCTGGCATCTCTTTCTCGGTTCTTCGGTAGACAATGGTCACATGCCCCTGTGTCAGTCTCAGCGCGGTCCTGGCGCTGTCGAGCGCGCTGTTGCCTCCTCCAATGACAAGGATCTCCTTTCCAAAATCATACGTCGGATTCTTCTGATACTCTTTCACACCGTTAACGAAGACCCTCTCAAGGAATTCATAGCCATCATACACGCTCGTCAGGTCAGCGCCCGGTGTATCTGCCGTTGCTACGTCCTTCGAGCCAGTTGCCACAAGCACTGCATCTGATTCGGCGAGTAGGTCCGAAAGAGAGATGTCCTTCCCAACCCTAATCCCTGTTCTCATCTCCACGCCCATCCAGCGTATCCTCTCAATCTCGTACTGAAGCACTTCCTTCGGGAGGTGGTAATCAGGGATTCCGTACCAAGCGGTCCCTCCGGGCGTTGGAAGTTCGTCGTAAACATTCACCGTGTGTCCATACCTTCTCAGTAGCTCCGCGGCAGCCAGTCCTGCGGGGCCCGCGCCGACTATGGAAACGATCTTCCCGGTCTCTTTCAACATTGTTGGATCCGATTGCCTCTCCTGCGTCCGTTCCCAGTCTGCAACGAACCGCTGAATCATACCTATGGCGATTGGTTCGCCCCGCGAGCCCAGCACACACGCTTCCTCACAGAGCCCCTGCAGCTGAGGGCAACATCTGGCAGTCACCCCCATGAACGCGTTTGTCTCCCTCACCCTATGGTAAGCCGTCTTGAAGTCGCCCGCCGCGACGGCGTCGCACATTCCTCTGATGTCAGTATGTACGGGACAGATACCGATGCAGATCGGGTTTCCGCATTTGGCACACCTATCTGCCTCCGCCATCACCTCCTCAAGGGTGTACGATTGCTGAACCTCGGAGAAGTTACCTCTCCTAGCTTCCGGGTCTGACTTTGGAAACGGGAACGACTTCACGCGTTTCAGCCTCAGGATTATGCTTCGCGCTATGCGTGAATCGTTGTCGCGGTCTCGGGGCACGTCTCCTGACGGCTGTGTCAAGTCCCTGATCTACCAGTTTCGACCTCCCCCATTTGCTAATAAACCTAGGAGACGATTCTCAACGATGAAAAAGGCAGATCTGTGGTTGTTTAACCATCCGTAGAATCATATGACCATGAATAAGTGTAAGGTTCGACCCCTTTGTCGGCTGTGGCAGTAAATTGAACACTGTCGCCTAGCGTGATGGTTTCTGGATTGGCTTCCACGCTAACCGTGATCTTTGGTTGTGCAACATAGAGCGTAGCCGGAGGCCCGGTCGCCTAGTTGCCCGCACTGTCAACGACGGTTACAGATATCGTGTAGTCTCCTGCCGCTGAAGGAGTGCAGATGAGTATTGCCGTCTCGGTTTCAGCAGGACCACATCCTAGAGGTAGGTTGTTCCATACGTACTTGGTGTACGGCTGGATGCCACCAGCCACGGCGACGTTCATAGAAACCACGCTGTAAAATGCGTAGTCGTACTACAGCATGTTCTTGGGGTTCGTCACAATCTTCTGCGCCATGCCCGTGCCCTGAAGCTGGATTATCCCTTGGTTCTGCTGAGCCTCGTACTGGATGCTGAAGCGGGCTTCCTCTCGCTCTCCTTCGTCCTCGGCACCTTCCTCGACCATCATGGCGGGGCGTCATGGCGGGGCGCCGACGTGAGGTGACGTCATGGCGGGGCGTCGCCGTGAGGCGGCTTCGCTCTTGTCCTTAAACCCGACCTTGAGAATGGCGAGGTCGTGCTCAAGCTGGCGGATCCTCTCTCCGCGCGGGTCGGCCAGAGGGGGGGGCGTGGGCGGCGGATTCGCCCCGTCAGCTACGGGCGGCGGAGTGGCGGCGGAGGGGGTGGGCGTGGGCGTTTACGCGGCGCGTGTTTGTGGGCGTTATTTTGGTGCTTGCTAGAATTAGCCGTCGTTCCAGTGGGTACAAGATGGCGCCAAATGCCGCCCACCCCGCCCACGCCGCCCATGCCCACCGAATTGCAAGCATAGCTTGTCAATTGCAACTCGCGTCAGGAGTGAGGGGGCGACCAGTCGCTCCGTCGGTCTTGGCTTCGTGTTTGCCTCCGTTTTGTTCGTTGTGGGAGATATTCCGAACGTCTCAAACCAAAGGTTCAGAATTAAGGTAGGTCACACCCACTTGTAACAGCGCCTGCTTCTACCCCCTCTCTCTATCTGGATCATTAGTACTAGTAGGGAGTCAACCACCAGCCGCCCCATGCCCTCGGGCCAGCAGTTTCGGCCTATCAAACCATGGAACCCGATGAACAGAACACGAACGCCTCAAACCGGCCTTCGAACACTACCGAGTCAATCAAACTGTTTTATTGTATGATGACCGAAGCCAGAATCAGCAAATCAAACCTGGAGGAGGCAGTCAGCCGAAGTCTTCAGGCTACTGGACCAGGGTAAGTCGGAGAGCTACCTTGTATGACAGAGCGCCTCATACTCGTTCGAGGTAGGATTCTGCCGAGCGGATTTCCGCCCAGGTAGGCGACTGAGTCGTAGATATCAGGGCGCTTACCGTCTCTTCCTCAGAGCGAAAACGGACCCTACGATGATGACCACCACGACTGCGCCAGCCACGACATAGAAAACGTAGTCAGGCAATCCGCCTGCTGAAGTGGTGGCTGTACTGGTGGCAGAAGTAGTCGAGGAGCTTGAAGTCGGGGTAGTCTTGCCAGTGGTCGAATAAGTGCTTGACGCAGTCGAAGTTGGACCTGCGGTGGTGGTCACGGCGTACGTGGGGGTCGTCGCAGTGGACGTAGTCGTGATTGCAGATGAAGTGGAGGTGGATGATATGGAAGTCGAGGTCGTTGTCGTAGTTGTCTGGGTAACCACTTGGAGATTGATTGTCGCAGCAATTGCATAAGGTGCGAACGATCGTTCGTCCCGTAGAGTTATGGTTTGGGTTCCTGCTTGGACTGCGCGGAAGAAATAGTTCCTTACCTGGGGGCCGCCTATCAGTGTGCTGGTGGACACAACTGTGTAATTGAGGTACTGGATGCCTGTGCTTGTACTGACATTCCAGTCATATCCCGTCGAACCAGCGTTAGAACTGAGCTGAATGATGAAGGTCTCGCCGACCGTTGCAGAAATGGACGAGGTCAGGTTAGAACTTGGGTAAACGTACTCCGCAACGCCATTCGACGACGACGCCACAACGAAATAGGCGAACGCCAGGTTCCCCCATTCGTCACCGGCTACGACGGTGTAGGTCCCGGGCGTGAAGGGCGTCAGCCGGTTCAGCTGATTCCCAGTCGTGTTGTACGTCCCGCTCACCGAGACCCCTGTCGCCATTGGGACCTCTCCCGTGCCAGGAAGGACTGTCGCGTTGTCGCTCATCGGCTGGAACAGGTATCCGGTGATGTATCTGACAAGCATGGGGCAGGCAACCACCGGGAAGATTCGAAGCGGTACAGCCTGAGATACGTTCGCGCTCGTGTACCTGCCTTGGAAGACGGCGATCCCGAAGGGGTAGTAGAGCGAGGGACATCCTCCCGTCGAGAGGCCGTCCAAGGCCCAGGCGGCTTCCTTCGAGAGGTTCAGCTCCATGGGCGATGGGTTGTAATCGCTCACATTGATTCCGACCGTGGCTCCTGAGGCTATTCTCGAACTATTCAGCTCCAATCGTACCAGCAAGCCCCCCGCAGATTGATTGGTGAGCGTGAAGCCTTCAGTGATGTTGACTTGAGTCAGCATCTCCAACGGCATGACTATCGCCGAGCCACAGTTCTGGTCGGCGCCCTCGATCCAGACCACGTACGAGCCAGGAGAGAGGACGACTGCGAAGTGTGATGAATTCACGAGCCCCGTTGAATAGACCCAATTCGCTGGGTGGCCCTGGAAGGTGGAGGCCGCCTGCTGAGTCGTGGCGACGTATGCCGTCACGCCGGGCGCTTCGGCGCTGAATCCGCCGGTGAGCTTGGACTGGTCAGCCACGCTGAAGTTCAGCGAGTAATGGCCCGCCAAGCAATCGGCGCTTGAAGTGACCTTGAAGCTGGTGTTCGCGGGCAAAATGACCGAGCCCCCAGTGCTTGTTTCATGGGCCGATGTCCCAACACGTGAGATGACTCCGATCGCTGCCGAGACGGCTATGATCAAGGCCAGGAAGATGACCGCAGGTATTGAAATGCCCGACTTCATCTCGAACCACTTGAGAGTCTGGTGCCTACTTGTCTTAAGTCTACTCATGAGAACAGGTCGTTCCACTCGGTGGAACGGAGTTCCCCCCATCTTTGCTGGGTTGCGCTTCCCGGCGACCGAATTCGGGAAGGGTCTAGGGCAATTGCCCTCGTTGATGCGAGCTCCATTTCCCAAGATTCTTGCGGCAAGAAAGTGAGACGGTCGGCTGTTGCCCGGAATTCGTGCTAGTACGTCAGTTTGTTGACCTTCTCGAAATAGTGAAGGATTTTCGCGTTGGACGATGGCTGATTACTCGGTGGCTGAAAGAATGGATAGAACATCCGTATAGCGCTGTAGTTTGGCGATGAAGATGAGTTAGAACAGAAGGGAATTCTATGGAGATTTTCGGAGGAGGCGGTATTGCTGACATGGTTGGCAATCTAGATATGCCGCGGTATATTTCCTCTTCGTCTATTTTTATCACAAACCCTGTCCAATTATAGAGTCTGCCATCCCTGTCAATCTCTCAGAGGCTGCAGGGGTAATGGCCATCTCTTGACTGGTCCAATTATATGATACAACATCAGTATCAGAAATCAATAGGGCATTGTTCTGGAGAGAGTATACCCTGAACCCCTTTTCCGAAGGCTGAATCATGTGGCTTTCAAAGAACAATAGGGATGGAATCAGTACGAGCACCACCAACAATAGAAGCCCTGTAAGGTCGCACGACTCTACCACTTCTATGTCGCACCGTCCCGCAACAGCTTTATCATCGAACCCTCTGCCTCTAATGAAACATTGTCTCAGGGCCAACGGAGACTCGCGGGGATAATGTTCACCGACATGGTCAGCTACACTGCTCTCGTCCAGCGGAACGAGAGCACGGCCATGGATTTGCTCGCAGAACATAACCGCTTGCTCCGTCCATTGTTCCAGAAGTTCCAGGGACTTCTAGGCGGGAGAAACTCCAGTCTCTCTTCGCACAGACAAATCCAGATGAGGATTGGTGTCCGCATTGGAGATGCCATCAACAGCGGCGGAGACATCCTCGGAGATGCGGTAAACGGACAGCTGAGCTTACTTGATGAACCTGTGATATGACCAGCACCCCTCCTTGGATAAGAGAGATGAGAGCGCCGTTCGTGCTCTTGATTTTGGGGACGTCTCTGGCTGCTGTAGCTATGGCGGCCTATGACGGATACTATAATTGGCCCGTGGCCGTTAGTTGTATCCTTGGACTTTTGGCCATTCACATCTGATCAGCACATACGAGCTGACAGCAGTCACCTGAACACATACAGTCAACATCTATCTTTGCACGGATTCGACGCGCACTGCTTTCCTACATGTCGTCACATTCAAGTTCGTGGTCAAGCCCGTAGCTCCAGCAAACCCCTTTTCGTCAGAGGTTCTTTTGCAACCAGTCTGACTACAGCATATATACTCGACAATAGCGTTTGACGCGAGTAAGCGATTGCCGTACTACCGATGGAAAGACATTAAGGCGGAGCAGCTGAATCCTCTGCTCTCGAGGAAGATAATCGCAGGCCAGAAGCTGATGCTAGCCGAATTCTCCACAAGGAAGGGGGCGGTCGTGCCTCCGCACAAACATGTTCACGAACAGGTCTCGTTCGTGCTGAAAGGGCGTGTGAAGTTCACCGTGGGCGGGGAAGAGCGCCTGACGAAGAGAGGCGATATTATTGTCATTCCTCCCAACGTGGAGCACAGTGCGGTCACTGTGGAGGATTCAATTGGCCTTGATGTTTTCACCCCATTACGTGAAGACTGGCTGACCGGCAGGGACTCCTATCTTCGTGGGGCTGCAAACGTGAAGAAGACGGGGAAGTAGTTAGTCCAGCACCTGCCTGGCGAAGTCCCTTTCGCGTTTTCCGATAAGTTCAAGAAGAGTCTCCGGACGAGTTATGGAGAACTCGGTTGAGCGAAGGATTCAAGTCAACACCTGTCGGCGAGATAAAGCTGACCGACTCCACGACGGTGAAGATCTCGACGTTTGACGGTAGGGATGGAAGAAAGCGTGTCGACATTAGGCTCTTCCTGTCTGGGGAGCGCTATACCGGACCGACCAAGAAAGGGGTATCACTGCCTCTAGAGAATCTTCCCGAGCTACTCTCGATACTTCAGTCCATAAAGTAGACCCTGACAACACCGCCATTGTACTACGGCAAAAGGCATACTCCGTTATGTCCGTGAAGCTATTGACTCCACGCACACTTTCGTTAGTCTTAACGCTCCAGCAAGGACCGTAGTGGAAGTTTCCCTGGGAGCAGAACTCGGGGAGACGATCCTGCTGTCGCAGAATGGCATTTCTCGTTCGTGTATTTCACGCTGAAGCGCCTCTTTGCTTCCACTTCCAGTTCGTCACTGACAGGCCGCCTGACCGAACTTTCCAACATTTAAAATCTACACTGGGAAAACAGGACGCCATGTTCCTAGACCAGGTGAAGGAGTCCCCCTCCTTGGAGGTTGTGAATCTAGTCTTGGAGAAGAAAGGTAGGGGAGAGAAGGTGACATCCCTCGCCATCGGAGACCCCTCGTTCCAGACTCCGAAGGAGATCGTCAACGCTGCGTATCAGAGCATGAAGCAGGGCGACGTGCACTACGTTCAGTCCTATGGGACGATGGAGGTCAGGTCGGCGATAAAGGAAAAGGTGGCTAAGAGGAACGAAATCCGTGCTGACATAGGAAACATCATATTCATGACCACGAAGATGTCGGTCTACGTTTCGCTCTGCGCAACTCTGGAACAGGGCTCTGAAGTCTTGATGCCTGACCCTGGGTACTTCTATTCGGAGCCGATAATCCTCGCTGGAGGGAGGCCCGTCTATTACAAACTTGCAAACGATTTCTCACTCGACATGGACGAAATTCGAAAGAGGACTGAAGGGAAGACCAAGGCAATAATTGTGAATTCCCCCTCAAACCCCACAGGAAGGGTCTTCACTAGGAGCGAACTGGGAGAGCTCTACCAGTTCTGTCGCGACCGGGGAATCTTTATCATAGCCGACGAAGCTTACGAGAATCTGACATATGGGAAACCGCATTTCGCAGTGGGGGCGCTCGAAACAAGACCCCAAAGTGTGATCTCCCTGTTTAGCCTCTCAAAGAGCTACTCGATGACAGGATGGAGGGCGGGATACGTTGTCGCCAGCGAGGCTATCGTGAACCTGATGAATAAGTTCGTCGAGAACACCCTCACCTGTTTTCCGCCGTTCATCATGCATGCATCAGCCTATGCACTACAGAATGGCGACCGGTTCATTGAAGATTTTCGGAGACAATACAAGCTGAGGAGGGCGCTACTGCTCGAGCGGATCTCGGAGATAAGCGAACTCGACGTCGGAGAGATTGAGGGCGCGTTCTACGCGTTTCCCAGTTACACAACCAGGTTAGATTCGAGGGAACTGTGCAAGCGGTTGCTCGAAAGCCAGAATGTCGCTCTCCTGCCGGGCGCAGTCTTCGGACCATCTGGTGAGCAGCATCTGCGGATATCATTTGCACCCTCGGACGATACGATCCGCACGGGGATGGATGGCCTCAAGAGATTCTTCTCGGAAGAGAAGCTTCAGATGAGCGGGACCTAGTACACGTTTAACCACATAGGGTGTGCTAGAGACGACGGTTCACTAGCATCACGCGCGATATGGTCCTCTCGTATGGCAAAAGAGCGGTCATCGCACAGGCGGTCTAGGGCATCGGTCCCCAGACGCCATGACGGATTCTCGCGGAGATGATCGAAGATGAGGACTGGTTGGAATGCAACAGTAGGGGAATGGGCCTTAATTACGAGCTTACTCACTGGATAATTCTGGCTCTTTAGTGATGAGAAGAATCCTACGCGGCTTCAGCCGATAGTCTCCTAGACCGTCCTTATCTACCAAGGTCACGTATCCAGCCGCGGGCCCCTCCGGGGCCTCCTGGTCGGCCGACGAGGAGGAGGCATTGGTAGAGTGCAACTAATCAGCGTCGGCTCTAGTCGTGGAGAATCGAACTTCCATTTGATCTTCACGCCGAAGTATCGGAGGGATGTGTTCGCGGACGGGGAGGTGAGGCGGATGTGTCTGGAGAGCTTCGCACAGACGTGCTATGTCCTGGGCGTCAGGTTGGAGGCGTGCGAGTTCGGTCCCGATCACGTCCATCTCTTCGTGAGTCGCTGCAAGAACTACTCCGTCCCCTACATCGTCCAGAGGTTCAAGGGCGCCTCGTCACACAGGATCAGGCAGGAGCTGTGGGAGATGGTGAGGGGCAAGCTGTGGGGCGACTCCTTCTGGAGCGACGGCTACTTTTACAGGTCGGTGGGCTCCACCACAGCTGAAGCCGTCCAATACTACGTCCAGAACAGCCAGAGGAGGCACTGGATGCAACACGATTACGAGACTGCACCCCAGGAGAGGGCACAGGCCACGCTCAAGGATTTCTAGACCCTACGGCCTTCAGGCCGAGGTAGTTCAGTAGAAAGGGGGGGCAGAATCAATCTCTAATGGTCAGCTTCGACTGGCCAGTAATTGAGCGACCAATAGATTGGCGGTATGTCGGCGACGTGCGCCCCCTTGAGAAGCGCAGGAAGTACCCGCATGTTCTTGAAGCTCGGCACGCCTATTTTCAGGCGGTAGGGCTTCGGGGTCCCGTCGCTCACTATATGGAAGCTCATCTCTCCGTGGGCCGCCTCCGTGCGACTGTATGCTTCTCCAGCAGGGACTCTGGGCTGTGGACCTAGCTTCAGCCTCACAGGCCCTTCTGGTATTCTCTTGAAGGCCTGTCTGAGTATGTTCAGCGACTGCCTCATCTCGGCCATCGCCTGCCAGAGCCTCGCCCAGCAGTCCCCGTCGTTGGAGTAGGGGACCTCGAAATCAAAATCGTTGTAGGCGCTGTAGGGCTCGTCTCTCCGAATATCGCTCTTCACCCCCGAGGCACGCAGCACCGTTCCCACGGCGCCCAGTCGGATCGCGTCCTCCCTGCTCAGAATGCCCACGCCCCTCGTGCGCTCCTCGAACAGCGGATTGCGGAGGAAGATCTTCTCGTACTCGTCGATTCTCTTGTCGAACCAGTCGCACGTCTTGAGCGCCCTTTCCGTCAGCCCCTGCGGCATATCGTTTCTTACACCACCTGGAATGACATACGCGAAGGTGACCCTCGCGCCGCCTATCCTCTCGGCGAGGTCAATGAAGAAGTCCCTGTCGCCCATGCCCCATGTTGTCATGGTTGAGTGGCCCACGAAGATGCCGTATATCCCGACGTAGTACATGTGAGAGATTATCCTGTTCAGTTCTGCCATGATGATCCTGAGGTACTCGGCACGCGCGGGGATCTTGTTCGCCATCAGCTCGTCGACCGCTGTCGAGTAGGCGAAGAGTATCCCAGAGCTGTCGAGTATTACGGGCCTCTCGAGGTGCGGAACGTTCTGTATGTAGTTCCTGTACTCCGCCATCTTCTCTTCCCCCCGGTGGACGTAGCCCGGGTCCGGATCCGCCCTCACCACGTAGTCGCCGTCGAGCCAGAGCCTTATGCGGAAGTGGCCAGCACCGGGATGCTGCGGCCCAAGGGAGACGTTCATGATCTGGTCGGGTTCTGGGTAAAACTCTGTCTCTGTTGTCATTCTCGTCTACCTCCCCGGGGAGTTGTAGTCCTTCCTAAGTGGCGGCAGGTCGTTCCAGTCCTCCGGTAGAAGAAGACGGCGCAGGTCCGGATGACCCTGGAAGTTCACACCCAGCATGTCATAGGTTTCTCGCTCCTGGTACTCAACTCCCGGCCACACCCGAACAAGCGACTGGACCACCGGGTTGTCCCGTTTCGTCCGCTCCGCGAGCGCGATTATCAGGTCCTCGTAGCCGGGCCTTGACAAATTCCCGACGAAGTATATGATCTCGATCTCGTTCTTGGAGATGTAGTCCGTCCCGGAGACGCAACTGATGTGGTCGAAGCCGAGTTCATCCCTAGCGAAGAGTGCGACCTCCTCAATTCTATGTGTTGGGACGGTAAGCTTGAGCCTCTTCTCCTTCACGTAGTTGAAGATTGCATCAGGGAAGCGTCCATTAATCTTGTCTGCGAGCTCCCTTGTTCTAGTCGGGGATTTTGACGCCACTCCGCCCGGAGGTTGCGGTGATGGTGTTGGACCTGCCGCTTGCATTCTCGTATTACGCCCCACGAAGGCTCGGAGATTTCCTGATCTTGTCCTGAAGTAGTACTATCCCTTGGATGAAAGCCTCCGCCCGGGGTGGGCAGCCAGGAACGTAGACGTCGACCGGGATTATGTCATCTATCCCGCGCAACACGTTGTACGAGTCGAAGTAGAGGCCTCCAGTTATGGAACAGGCGCCCATAGCTATGACCCACTTCGGGTCGGGCATCTGGTCATAAATCAGCTTCAGCCTTGGGGCGAGCTTCCTAGTCACAGTACCCATCACTATCAGGAGGTCACACTGGCGAAGGGAGCCGAAGGCTTCGAGGACCCCGAGCCTCTCCATGTCGAATCTTGATCCTCCCGCCGCTCCTACCTCAACGGAGCAACAGGCAGTCTCGAGATGAACCGGCCAGAGACTGTAGAGCCTCCCCCAATTGACAACATATCTTATGGGGGCGCCCAGAGCGTTCTGAAGTACGTCATTCACTCTGCCCACGAGGACGTTGAAAGTTCCGGTTCTCTGAACCTCTACCATATCTCTCTCTTCCCAGCCATGTAGACAGCATAGCCCATGGGTACAAGCAGACCGCCGATGAAGAGCGTCATCACCCAGCTCGAGAGGGCACCAAGACCGAGGGGAAGGTAGGCAGCGGCCCATGCGTAGAGGAACATCGCCATCACGTCAAAGACAACGAACATCAGAAGGTAGGCGTAGTACTGCATCATGAAGTGCATCTTACCCTGGCCTACGGGGACCTGGCCGCACTCGAACGCCGCGTTCTTGATCGGGTTGGGTTTGTGTGGCCCGAGCAGCCTCGGTATCAGCACGGCAGGCACCATTAAGACCATTCCGATCACGCCCATAACGAAGACAGATCCGATGTCACCGAAAAGGACCATGCCCAATCACGAGAGTTGCTCGGCTGAGCGTCGCTGAACTCTATTTAAGGGTTGGCACGGAAAAGAGAAGCATAACGAGCAAGAGGCCAGAAACGGTGGACAATGTAATCGGACCATCCACTCTCCTGTGTCACGGTCCACTCGCTCGATTGCCTCCTGAGATTGCGGAGCCTTCGTGTGCAGAATCTTCTTAGCATGAAGCAAAGATTAAAGGAGTCTCTCTGCTTGTGGGACAAGAATGAAGATCGCGGTCGCTGGTCTGGGAGTTGCGGGATCGTACCTGGTGAACAGACTTGGCGAAGAGCACGAGGTCATGGGGTTCGAAAGGCAACCCTTCGACAAGTTCAACGCTGTGTGCGCGTGGGGGACCTCTCGCCACGAGATACGTCGACTGCTCGCTCCAACTGGGATTGACTTTGAAAAGTACATGCTTCACGAGGGGCGAACGATGCACGTCGATCTTGGCTCGAAGATGCTGAAAATTCCTCTCAAGGGCTTGTGCACCTACGACAAGCATCAGCTCGAGCTGGACCTTGTGAAAAACAGGAAGACTCGATATGGTGTAAGGGTGAGGAAAGATCAGTTGCTGGAAGAGGGGTTCGATGTGGTGATAGACGCGACGGGGGTGCACAGAGACCTGCTTCCAAAGCTGAAGGTTGACTCATTCATCCCCTGTATCGAATACAAGATGAAGTATGGTCCAAAGGTGCCCATCGATGACTTCTACGTCAAGCCATTCAGCAGCTACAGCGGGTACCTCTGGTATTTCCCGCTCGAGAAGGGGTCGAGTTACGTAGGAGCCGGTGACTTCTTCAAGCGGCACGTCGCGGCGACCGAGGAATACAACGCTGAGCATCCAGGGGAGATTGTCGAGAGGATAGGACGGCCGATAAGGTTCATGCCCCCGAGGCTCTGCGAGCCATTTTATGAAGGGAGGGTGGTAGGAGTGGGCGAGTCGATAGGCACTGTCTTTCCGATTCTGGGCGAGGGAATCATACCCAGCCTCCAGTGCGCTGAGATCTTTCTTCAAACGATGCCAGACTTCGAGAAGTATAGGAAAAGAGTCCTGAAGGAGTTCGCCGTGTTCTATGACATCCACAGGCTCGTCAAGCTAAAAATCGAGGGGAAGTTCAATCTTGTGAGGCACTCGGCACTCCTGATGAAGACCTACAGGTACATGAAGCAGAGGGAGAAGAGATTCGGATTGACGATGAGGGGGAATGATCTTTATCAGATTTTCCAGATGTAAGCTGATGATGCCTTGAGTGGCAGAAATTGAGCGCTCCCGATGTGAGGACCCACTCCGCCGTGCACGTCCTGAAGGGAGCCGTCGTCAGCGTTCTCGGGGCGAGACTGACCACCTCAGTCCACGTCAGGGGGAATCATGGCAGACTCACCGTGCAGTGCGAGAGGAGGACGACGGAGGAGGAGATCAGACTCATCGAGAGCAGGGCCAACGGGAAGATCACAGAGAGTGCGGAGATGCTGGAGTTCGAGATGGAGAGGGAGGAAGCAGAAGGACACTTCGGGAAGGGAATCTACGATTACTTCCCTATTCCGGAGGGCGTTAGTCGCCTGAAGCTGGTTCGCGTACCAGTCTGGGAGGTTAATTGCTGCGTGGAGAAACATGTCCAAAGCACGGGCGAGATTGGCGCAATAAGAATAGAGGGCGTGCGATACCGGAGCTCCAAGCGACTCTTGGAGATTGAGTTTCGGCTGGCCGCGTGAATGTGCGACCCGCCCGTCTCAACCGACACCAAATGAAATATGAACCCGTCCCCGCACGGTAAACGCGGGCCCGTAGCGCAGACTCGCAAGGGCGAAGTACGGATAGCGCGGCAGACTGAAAAGGTCGAGCCTCCTATCCCTACGAAGACAGCTGTAGGTCGTGAGTTCAAATCTCACCGGGCCCGCCTCATTCAGTATGGATATATTGCGGTTGACAGATTCGAGAATGACAAGATTGTGGAGCGGATAGATTATGATGACGCCGAACTGCAATGACAGCTCAAGTCGTAATGATTCGCGGACCATGGTGGTTTCGGTGGCTCGGCAGACGGATGGGTGACTGGGTGAGCCAGAAATCCCGATTACTGGCTGTGATTCTCCATCCAACTTCTGAGGTCTGTGTCCAAGATGGCTAATGTGAACCCAACTAGAGTCGGACGCCAGTCCCGCCTTCGTTGGCTATTTCCACTTCGCGGAGTTGCGCTGAACTACACGCAGTGCGTTCCTGTATGAAATTCCCTCGATTTCGTCACTTCGCAAGCCCCTCGTCTCTAGCTCACTCCAGAGGTTCCCCATCTTGGTGATATCCTCAAGACCGACAACCTGAGGCGTTTCCTCGCCGAGGCCGAAATAGTCTGTGCCTACGGCGAGCATCCCCGAGCCGAAGTTGTCACGGATGTAGAGTACATGGTCGGCCAGCGTCTTCACAGAGGGAGTTCCGGATATTGTGGGACTGATGAGAGTTACCCCCACGACTCCCCCGTTTTTCTTCAGTGCATCCAGTTCTTCGTCATCTACATTTCTGACGTGCTCCTTCACATGCCTTGCGTTGGCATGGCTAACTATGGCGGGCAACCTAGACATGGAAAGCAGATCCATTGAAGTCCTCTTACTCGCGTGTGCGAGGTCCAAAATCACTCCGAATTCATTACACAGGCTCACCAGTGCTTCTCCGTCGCCCGTTAGACCGTAGTCCTTTCCAGACATGCAAGATGCCGCATACTTGTTGTCAAAGTTCCAGGCCAGTCCGAGTGACCTCATCCCTAACCTGTAGAAGATTTCGAGATCCTCCACATCTTCGATGGGTTCCGCGCCTTCTATGGAAATCAGGAAGCCGATCCTATCACCGGTCTCCGTCATTCTGAGTATCCTCCGGAGATAGTACGAGTTTTATTCTGTCCGAGTGCCTCCTCTGAAGCTCGTAGTAGGTAGCGAAATGCTGCAGAGCTAGCATCGTGCTTGCTCTCGTCCTCATCGCCCGCGTTGGAATTCCATAACCTTTGGTCAGTTGTGTGACCCTTAGGTCGGAAATTGTGTAGGTCAGCGGAGCTATCGCCGAAAAGATGAGTCTGGCGTTCGCCCTCTTGAACTTGGGCAGGTCCGCCTCCCGCTTCTCGCTATCCTTGGAGAAATCCTCCCACGGGAATCTCTGTCCCGCACCTCCGGTGACGTTGTAGAACGAGATGTCCTCATGGATGTCGATTAGTGGAGGTAACAATCCGCCATTGCAGTGACGGGGCTCAGTATTTCTGCGTTCCGAGACCCCCCACACAAAGAGAACCCGTTTGGAGACACAGATTTATGGCTGAGAAAAGGCCAGCAGTTGCGAGTGTGGAGAGGGAATAGAGTTCTACACCAGGACAAAGACTGTGTACATCGGCTATTGGCAGAACTCTCTGGGATGCCTCTCGCGCTCGTCAGGCCGCTCCTGTCGTGGAGGCCGAAGTCTTACTTTCAATTGAAAAGTTCTATGAGTCGAGAAGACCTATATTTCAGTAAAGCATTTCATGCTACTGTCGAATTTGACTCAGACCCGTTTATGCGGTTGGAGGGAGTGAGGCGTCTCAAATGGATCAGAGCGAACTCGATTCCATACTGCTGACGGTCGAGAACCCGGTGCGCAGGAAGATAATCAAGAGGCTGAGTCAAGAGCCTACGTATCAGCTTCAAATGTCGAAGGAGCTGGGCTTTAGTCAGCAGTTAGTGGCAAAGCACCTGGACGCGATGGAAGAGACTGGAGTCGTCTCCTCGTCGAGGGAGTCGAGTCCGCGTGGTCCGATGCGAAAGGAGTACCTCCTGAACAAGAGCGTCTCGGTCACAATCGACTTCGCACCCAACCTCTTCAGGGCCAGAATGCTAACACTCAATGTCCTGCCGGAGGTTCTGGAGAGGCGGTCATCGGCCTTCGACCTGATTCCAAGAGTGAACGAGGCGATCCGCCACCCAGAGGACAGCAAGATAGGCGCGCTGGGGGGAATGATAAGCGAGATCGACAAGAGACTAACGAAGCTTGAGGACGAGAGGTCAGTCCTGCTTTATCTGAGACACCTGACTATGAAGGAAGTTGCTGAGGTCATAAGCGGAATGAACATCCCCCCTGAGAAGAAGAAGGTTCTATATCACATCATAGACGAGCAGGAGACAGACATAAGAGAGATATCAAGGGCGCTGAACCTGCGAGAAGAAGTTGTCGAGACTCTGCTCGCGGACCTCGACAAGGAAATGAAGATCTAGTGTCATGAACGCTGCAGGCGCATCAGCATCTTTACACGCCTCAAATCCTGAGATTTGCTGACGAGACTACCATGATGAACGAAGGACGATAACCAAGTCTAGCCTTGGATTCAAAATAAAGGGAAGGGGTTGTACCCCTACTTACAGACCTGCGTTCGGAAAGGCCGACTGAGGAACGCCTAGCTGGGTCTGGAGGTTTCTGATGCGGCTCGCGTACTCTTTCATTCTTGCAGAGTCGTTCTGAACCTTCGCGATCTTGTACGCCTTCCAGGCCTTTCGCAGGGCTCCCCACGTCTGACCAGTTGTGTAGCTGCTCATTTTGATTTCCCTTGAACGATGATGTCAATATCACGATATTTTGGAAGCAGGGTCTAGACTACTTGAGCAGATGCTTCGAGCGAGTCAACCATCACAAGGTATCTTTCCGAGGAGTTGTTACGCTGTTGGTGTTGCGCTCTTGGCCTTTGCAACGATTTCCTTAGAGATTTCGTCGCGCGTCTTGCCTTCAGTGGCGATGCCCAGCTCCCTTGCTGTGTCGATGAGCACCTGGTCAGCTGACCGCGAGTCAGCCGCGGGGCTGGGGGTTGCTGCTTGAGCCTCAGGGACGGAACTGGTTATCGCCGTAGCCGGTGCCGCACTCTGGCTTGGGAGCGCAGGAGCAGGCTTCTGTGGCTGTTGCGGTTGGCTAGCGAGTGAGGTGAATCTCTCTAGCAAGCTGGTTCCGCCTGCGGAGCTAGTAGCGCCCGTCAACCCAGCCGTAGTCTGAAACTCTTTGGTAATCTGCTGGAATTGCTTTTGTGCTACGTCGAACTCCTTCTTGGCTTGGCCGAACATCTTCGCGAACTCAGGAATCTTTGATGGGCCCCATATGAGAATCACCACTACGATCCCCCCAATGGTGATGAGTTCAAGCGGATCTAGAGCCATTCTATTTCAGTCCTTCAGACCGCTGGCCATTATTAAGTCATTCGATATCGGTGCTCCGTTGCACAATTCCAACGCCTGACGCCCCTTCCTCTAGGAGTATGCGTGTGCCGTCCCTATTACGCCAACGCCTTGATGAATCCGTTGTAGATGGTCGCCTTCAGCAGCATCTTCTTGGCCATACCGACAAACTTCCTTGCAGATACGTACTCTCCGAACACCCTCTTTAGGACCGAGAATGCACCCTCCACCCTCCACCTGTAACCAAATCGGTGTATCCTGCTCCATGATCTGGGCTTGAACGCCTGCTGCTCTATCACCGCCATCTTCCTCGCCATGCTTCCCTTGCTCTTCGGTACAGAATTGTTCCTGACCCTGATGACCGGCTTGATGTGATTCTGGGCCAGGAAGTTGAAGTTGGCCTTGGAGTCGTACGCTCCATCCCCAAGGACTCTCCTCACCCTGACCTTCTCTCTCGCTCTATTGACAAGCCTCTTCAACCGCCTTCCATCGTGCACCTTCTCCGACGATACGTCCATCGAGACGATCTGCTTCGTCCTGATGTTGACGGCGAAGTCGTAATTGAGATATCCCTTCTTGACCTTCCACACCTTCCTTATCCAATCGCCTCCATTGTGCACCTTCACTCCCGACGAGTCGACGGCTATGCTGACGGGGCCGTTCGACCTTACGAGGGAATCATCGAGGTCGAGCTTCAGCCCGTTGACCCTCCTGTTCATCGTCGAATAGTCCGGGGTGGCGAGGCCCTCGATGTGCTTCGAGAGGGAGAGGACGAACCCCTCTGCTTGCCTGTACGGGAGGTGGAAGAGCAACCTCATGCACGCTATCAGCTTGATGAATGACTCTGGGTAGCGGTACGGCAGACCAACCTTACCCCTGTTCTCTCTCTTCAGCTCTTTCTTCCACGATTCGATCATGGAAGGCTCGATGCCGATCTCTCCCCTCCTCACAAGAGCATCGTTGTAGCTGCTCCAATCCCTAGCATCACTGGACATGCACGAGGGATCGATAGCATCGATACAAGCACACTCGAATCAAGATCCCTAGATTATCCACTGTGATTGTGCAA